>NZ_JBFUDD010000002.1:0-1040678 GCF_056404915.1 Asticcacaulis sp. P2_B1
CCTCCCCGCTTGCCGGGGAGGGGGACCGCACGACGAAAGCGCAGCTTTCTAGATGCGGTGGTGGGGCGTCTCGTTTCGAACTCGCGTGAGAGGTCCTAGACGTGAAAGGCTTAGGCGATGATTCTACGAAATCAGGTTGAATGGGCGCTGCACTGCTGCTCCATTCTGTCCGGCCTGCCGCCCGAGCGCTATCTGGCGACCAAGACCCTGGCGGAGTTCCATGGCGTGCCCAAGGAATATCTATCCAAAGCCTTACAAGGGCTGTCGACGGCCGGTCTTGTGATCAGTACTTTAGGTCCAAGCGGCGGGTATCGGCTGGCCAAACCGGCCGCGGAGATCAGCTTTCTCGATGTCGTCGAGGCCGTCGAAGGCAAGAGTTCGACCTTTTTTTGCACCAATATCCGCTTCAACAATCCCTGCCTGCCGGCCGGTTATTGCGACGACAAGCCGTGTGGCATCGCCCGCATCATGTGGCAGGCCGACGAAGCCTGGCGCGCCAAGCTGCGCAGCGTAACCCTGGCTGATTTGCACGTTATCCTGACGGAGAACGTCCCGGCGGAGATTTTACAGGACAATTACTCCTGGCTGTTGAACAGGCCCTGACATGTATAACCCAGCCCATTTCCGCGATGATGATGCCAAAACCCTGATGACTGCGGGCGGCCTGTGCAGCTTCGTCACTGCGACGGCCGACGGTCTCGTCGCCAATCCGATACCCATGTACCTGGCGCCCGACGAGGGCGAACACGGCGTCCTTTACGGCCATGTCGCCCGTGCCAATCCGCAATGGCAAAGCCAGCCCACTGCCGAGGCCCTCGCCATTTTTATGGGCCCGGACGCCTATATTTCGCCGTCCTGGTACCCCAACAAGGCCGTCGACGGCAAGGTCGTGCCGACATGGAACTACCTTGCCGTCCATGCGTACGGGCCCGTCGAATATTTCGACGACAGCGAACGCCTGCTCGCGGTCATCACTCGCCTGACGCAGCTTCACGAAGGATCGCGAGCAGAGCCCTGGGCGGTCAGCGACGCGCCGCCGGACTATATTGCCTTGCTACTGCGCCGGATCGTCGGCGTGCGATTGACCATCACCCGTATCGACGCCAAAAAGAAGATGAGCCAAAACCGCAGTCTTGAAGATCGCGACAATGTCGTCAAAGGCTTGCAGGATAGCGACCGAGAAAGCGATCGCGTGGTTGGTCGAATGGTGGCGGACACGGCCGTCACTAAACCCCTATAATCGAACCGTTTGGTTGGCCTGCCGTTTCAGGCCCTTGGCGACGGCCTCGGCGCGAGAATGGGCATCGAGTTTGCGAAAGATGGCCTCGACATAGAATTTGACCGTGTGCAGCGATATGCCGAGCTGGCGCGCGATGGTCTTGTTGCTGCCACCCTGCCCCATGGCCGCCAGAACCTCGACCTCGCGCGGCGTCAGCAGGTCGGCCGTCGTCGGCTCATTCAGCGGGCCGAAGCCTGTGCCGCGGTCGGGCATGTGGACGATCAAACCCGCGGCGGCGGCGCGCAGGGCGGCTTCGATCTGTTCGAGGGCGGCATGGCGCGCCAGTTGCCCGGCGCCGGTCTTGCCGCCCAGGGTCACTACGGGTACATCGCTGCCCGGTAAGCCCTCTGGACCCGCCAACACCACGTCGGCGGCGTCGATCCGTTCGACCACGACCATGTCCGCATCCGCCAACCACGCGCGCACGGCGCCGTCGACATCGGACGTGATATGGACGGCAATCATGCGGGCTGATTGAGACACGGACAGGGGGTTCATTCGGCGGGGCGTTCGGTAACGGTGACGGTGATGGTCTGGACGTTGCCGCCGCGCAGGACGCTGAGTTCCAGCGGTTTGCCGATGCTGTCGGGGCCGAGATGCGAGGCCAGTCGCGCCACGCGCCCAACCGGCTGGCCGGCAAAGGCGACCAGGATATCGCCGGGCACCAGGCCGCCCATGGCCGCCGGCGCACCGTCGCTAACCGACATCACCATAAAGCCGCGCGCCGGTCCTTTTCCGTCCGTTTCCGGAACCGCCACGGGCTGCAAGGCCGCGCCCAGCCAGCCGCGCGCCACCCGGCCGCCCTTTAACAAATCGGGGATAACCCGCTCGATCGTGGCGTGCGGAATGACCATGACCTGGCCACGCGGTCCGAAGGTCGACATGCCGACGATACCGCCATCGGGCGCCACGACCGGGCCGCCCTCTTCCGAATAGGCCATGCCGAGGTCGAGCTTGATATGGGCGTCGATCTTGCCGCCGTGGGAGCTGTGCCAGGCCGGGCCGACCTGATTGACGACGCCGAGGCAGGCCGTCGCCGCGCCATCCTTGCGTGCCCCGACCGCCAGAGCCAGGCCGCCGGTGCGCAGGGTGCCTGCCGCTGGCGTCGTCAGCGCTATCGCGGTCGACAGGCGCAGCAGGGCGATATTGCTGCCGTCGTCGCGACCCAACAGGGTGGCTTCACCTTCGCTGCCATCGCTCAGCACGACCGGGAACGTCTCACGCTGCGGCAGGGCTTGCTCCGAGGCAATGATCAGGTCATCGCGCCATAGGGTGGCGGTCAGGTGACGTCCGTGGCGCATCTGCAAGGCAACGACGCGCGGCGCGGCCAGAGCGACGTTGTCGGCCAGACTATCGGAGAGATCGGCAAAGAGATTGGGGTTCGTGGACATCATAGTGCTCCTTAAGATGGGGATACTTATCGCCTTTGCACGCCCCGCCGGATATCGGCTGTATGGCCGGGTCGCCTACCGGTCAAATGACCGGGTTGTCCTGCACCGCCCGGGTTTTCACCTGTAATGGCATGACCCAGCCCCTTTACGTTCCCGATGATGACCTGCCGCTCGATCCCTATTCCGAGGCCGTATCGCGCGCCTTCGACCGCGTCGGTCCCGCCGTCGCCAAGGTCAATGCCCTGAGCGGCGACGGCCGGCCCATGGGCCACGGTTCCGCCGTTCTGTTCACACCCGACGGCTATCTCATGACCAACAGCCACGTCGTCAGCAAAGCCAAGGCATTGCGTGTGTCGCTAACCGACGGCCGTGATCTCGAAGCTTCTCTGGTCGGCGACGATCCGGAAAGCGACCTGGCCGTGCTGCGCGTCAGCGGCAATGATCTGATCCACGCCGAACTGGGGCGGTCGTCGGCCTTGCGCGTCGGCCAGCTGGCCATCGCCGTCGGCAATCCGCTCGGCTATCAGGCCACCGTCACCGCCGGCATTGTCAGCGCGCTGGGCCGCACCCTGCGATCGCAGTCGGGCCGCCTGATCGACAGCGTCATTCAGACCGACGCCCCGCTTAATCCGGGCAATTCCGGCGGCCCCTTGGTCGACAGCCACGGCCGCGTCATCGGCATCAATACCGCCATGGCCGGCGGCGCCCAGGGCATCTGTTTCGCCATCGGCATCGATACGGCTTTCGATGTCGCCATGCGGCTGATGCGTGACGGCCGGGTGCGGCGGTCGCGACTGGGTATCGCGGCACAGACCATCATGCTGGACCGCCGGGTGCAACGCGCTACCGGTCATCCCCATGCCAGCGCCGTCATGATCAGCGAGGCGGCGCATTCCCTGACCCTGCACGCCGGCGATATCGTGTTGCGCTGGGACGAGACCTATATTTCCGGCGTCGACGCCCTGCATAAACAACTCACCGAGGAAGCGGCTTTACGCGATGCGCACCTGACGCTGATCCGCCGCGGCAAACTCATCGAGGCCAATGTGCGGCCGGTGGTGGCGTGAGAGCGAGCCGTTCACGGTCTCAGCCGAACAGGGTGCTCAAACCGACGATTTCCTCGTCCTCGGCGGTCACCTTGAAGACCGGAATGTCGCGGACAAAGCTGGATACGCGGCCCTTGGCATGGAAACGGTCCGAAAACACGTTGTGATCGAACAGGTCGCCGAGCAGTTCTAGCAAGTCCCCGCTGAGATAGACGCCGCCGCGCGCCCCAGTAATCAGGGCAAAGTCAGATGCCGTGCCAGCGAAGATTTCGGTTTGGACGCGGATCGTCCGCACGGCGCGGTCCTGCTCGGCATAGGCCAGGGCGACGATTTCCTCGGCGCTGAGGTCGTCAACCTCGTCGCCGTCGATCTGCGCCAAACATTGGTAGAGTTCGACGAGGCCGGGGATCGACACGGCGCGTTCACGGGACACATGGCCGTATTTCGCCATCAGTAGCTTGAGGATCTCGACTTCGAGCAGATTACCCGGTGGGAAATCCGCGTGGCCGCCCTCACAGTGCGAGGCCGTCCATCGCCCCATGCCATCGGGCGCCAACAAGGCGCCGCCGAAGCCGACGGTCGGCCCCAATATGACGATGACCTGCTCGGGCTTGGCTTCACCGCCACAGACCTGGACGCGTTCATGCTCACCCAGGGTCGGAATGGCCAGCGCCCGGCCGACGAATTCGTTGACGATATTGACGCGCGACACATTGAGCAGGTCGCGCAGACCACCGCGGCTGAGACGAAAACCGTAGTGAACCAGATCGACTTCGCCGTCGACTTCCCATCCCGAGGTGGAGAAGGCGGCGCCAGTCAGTTTGGGATGATCGTTGTCGTGCAGGAACCGCAGCACCGCCTCGTTGAAATCGCTGAGACTGGTGCAGGCATAGCGGCTGATGGTTTCGGGGCGCTGTCCGGGCTCGGCCAGAGCCAGGCTGACGAAGGTGCCGTTGCTGATGGCACACAGAAGTGCTTTGGTTGTCATAGACGGCCCCGGAAAGACAAGCGGCATTGAGACAATGGGTTTACCATGAAAACCTTTACGAACCGCTTCAGATAGCTGGCGTTTTCAGCCGAACAGAGTACTCAGGCCAACGATTTCTTCCTCCTCGGCGGTCACCTTGAAGACCGGGATGTCGCGGACAAAACTGGATACGCGGCCCTTGGCGTGGAACCGGTCCGAAAACACATTGTGATCGAACAGGTCGCCGAGCAGTTCCAGCAGGTCCCCGCTGAGATAGACTCCGCCGCGCGCCCCAGTAATGAGGGCAAAGTCCGACGCCGTGCCGGCGAAGATTTCGGTTTGGACACGGATCGCCCGCAGGGCGCGGTCCTGCTCGGCATAGGCCAGGGCGACGATTTCCTCGGCGCTAATGTTCGTTACCTCGTCGCCGTCAATCTGGGTCAGGCATTGGTAGAGTTCGACGAGGCCGGGGATGGACACGGCGCGTTCACGCGACACATGACCGTATTTCGCCATCAACAGCTTCAGGATCTCGACTTCGAGCAGGTTGCCGGGTGCGAAATCGGCATGGCCGCCTTCGCAGTGCGACGCCGTCCATCGGCCCATGCCGTCAGGCGCCAGCAGGGCGCCACCGAAGCCGACATTCGGCCCCAGTATGACGATGACCTGCTCGGGCTTGACTTCACCGCCGCAGACCTGGACACGTTCATGGTCGCGGAGGGTCGGAATGGCCAGGGCCCTGGCGACGAACTTATTGACGATATTGGCGCGCGATACGTTGAGCAGGTCGCGCAGACCGCTGCGGCTGACGCGAAAGCCGTAATGGACCAGGTCGACCTCGCCGTCGACCTCCCAACCCGACGTAGCGAAGGCTGCTCCGGTCAGTTCGGGCCGGTCGTGGTCGTCCAGGAATCTGAGCGCGGCTTCGTTGAAATCGGCGAGACCGGTGCAGGCATAACGATTGATGGTCTGCGGGCGCTGCCCGGGTTCGGCCAGGGCCAGGCTGACATAGGCGCCATTGCTGATGGCGCAAAGTAGGGCTTTGGGTTGCGCTTTGGATGTCATGGGCGGTCTCGGAAAGGTAAGCGGTACTAAAAGAATGAGCTTGGCATGCGAGGTTTTACGAACCGCTTCCGGTCGCCAGAAGGGCCGATGTTTTCACGCTGGCATGGCTGACACCGGCCAGACGGGCGACGGCCAGTTGGCGCAGATTATCGAAACCTTGCATCATGCAGGCGCCGGCGGCGGCCTTGGCGGCGGTGCTGAGCTCCTTCAGATGCTCTTGAAGCGCGGCCTGATCGCGCACGACGCCGTCATAGGTCAGGCAAACGCCGGAAAAGCCGGATTGACGCACGGCATCGATCGAGCGCCGGTCAGAGGCGACGTGACCGACAACCGTCATGCAGTAGGGCTTGATCAGCGAAACGATTTCCATGATGCGGTGAGCGGGCACGCCCCCCAGACCGCGGATTTCGTACAGCACCTTCATACCCATTTCGGCGGCGGCTTTCGATACGGCGCCCGTCGCCTGGCTGCGGCCGCGCACCGAGGCCATGGTGGAAAAGGCGACCGGAACGACGATCAGTATCTTGCGCTGACCGGGCGAGCGGGCACGCAACAGGCGCAGGCCCTCCTCGATATTGGCCAGGTCGACCTTTTCGCGATCGACCCAATCCATGCTTTTCAGGGCCTTGCTGTCGAGGTGGACATTACCAGTCCGGTCGATAACCAGCGGTTCCAGCCGGTGGCCGATCATGCTGAGATTTTTGAGTTCGAAGACCGGCTCGACGGCGCAGGCGACCTGGAGGTCACGCCCGGCGATGACGACCGGTGCGCTGGTCATGGTTGGACGCTGGATCGGCGTCATGGTGCCGACGGAGAGGTTGGGGCGCGGGGCCGCCGCCGGCTCGGGCCCGGCGATCTGGGGCCGCACAGCGCTACGGGCACCGAAATCGTCGCCACGATCGTAATAGGTATTCAGGTCGATCAAGCGGAGTTTAAGCCGGTCGGCGGCTTCGACCACGACCTCGAACAGGGGCAGTTCGGCATCGGACAGGTCGCCGACAAAAAACTCGCCGGTTTCTTTCCATATCTCGGCGCATTTCAGCGCGCCGGTGCGGGCGGTGGCCGTGATGGCCACGCCCAGCCAGGCGTTTTCCAGTATCTGGGCGCACCAGTTGGGTTCCTGAAAACGATGGCCGAAATTGGTTTTGAGGTGCTCGCGCACCAGGGCCTGTTTGGCTTCCCAGCGGGGGCCGAGCCGGACAATGATCTGATCGAGATTGAGCAGGAAGGCGCGGCCGAGGACATCACCTTGAGTCTCACGCAGGCGCGCGATGATCTCGATGCCTTCGGATTCGCTGACCGTCAACGTGTGGAAGCCGCTTTTGCCGACCTGCACGATGCCGGATGTAGTCATCTCCTGATCAAGGGCCTGCATGGTCGTCCTACTCAAACGCACGCCACATACGAAGTTGTGCCGCACACTTGACCATAACTACTTTCGATTGAAAATGGGTTAATCCTTGTACACAGTGTTTGTGAACGTGGCGGGGCTTGGGTTGAGTCCGTATTGCGCGGGCAAGGCCTACCGAGCGCCGGCTTCATACCCATATAGAGGATTATCGTCCGCAGGAGCGCCCGCATGACCACAGCCAGCAGCTTTACCCCGGCCGGTACCGGCCTCGATCTCAACCGCATGGGCTACGGTGCCATGCAATTGGCCGGGCCGCATGTCTGGGGCCCGCCGCGCGACCATGCCGCTGCCCTGGCCGTCTTGCGCGAAGCTATCGCACTCGGCATCAATCACATCGACACGTCGGACTTTTACGGTCCACGTGTCACCAACCGGCTCATCAAGGAAGCCCTGCACCCGTATCCCGATGATTTGACGATTGTCACCAAGGTCGGCTTCAAACGCGGCGACGATGCGTCATGGCTGCCGGCGGCCTCGGCCCAAGACCTGACCGCGGCTGTTCACGATAATTTGCGCAATCTCGGTCTCGAGCGGCTCGATGTCGTCAATCTGCGCCTCGGCGGCGCGGCCGGACCGGTCGATACGTCGCTCGAAGCGCCCCTGACCGTCCTGGCCGAGTTGCAACACAGGGGCTTGATCCGTCATATCGGCCTGAGCACCGTAACACCCGGCCAATTTGCCGAAGGCATGAAGATCGCACCAATCGTCTGTGTACAGAACCAGTACAACCTAGCGCATCGTGGCGACGATGCCTTTATCGACGATTTGGCGGTGCAGCAGGTCGCCTATGTTCCCTACTTTCCACTTGGTGGCTTTTCGCCGTTACAGTCCCAGGCCCTGGCCGACGCGGCGACAGCCCTCGGCGCCACGCCCATGCAGGTCGCCCTGGCCTGGCTGCTGCAGCGCTCGCCCAACATCCTGCTTATCCCGGGAACGTCGTCGGTCGCTCACCTGCGCGACAATGTGCGGGCCGCAGACTTGCATCTTCCGGTAGAGATACTGGCTGCGTTCGATACGGTTGACGCCTAAGTCTCTTTGCGCTGCGCCAGCCAGCCGGCATACCAGGCTGACGCTTCTTCCGGTCGGCCGCAGCGGCCTTCGACGATAAGGCGACGGCGCATCATGCCGCATTGGCGATAGGTGATAACGACCGCGCCGACGGCAATGGCCTGATCGCGACGCGTCAGGGGCACATCGTAGTGATCGCCCTGGTACCATTCACGCTTCATGCCGATACGCGCCGCGACGGCGTGCAGTTCGGTCGCGCTGTCGGCGATCATATGCGACATCTGCATGCCGCGAAATTGGCCGATGGCGTAGCGATACATGTCATCGATATAGACGGTCATAGTTTAGGCGTACCAAACCGGGGCCGCGCGCTCAACGACTCAGGGTGCCGATAATCCACTTTTTAAGATTGCCGACGAGACCCGGCGTCAGGGGCCCCAGCCAACCGCGATCCACAGGTTTGAGATGGGCGACCGGATCGCCGTGAGCGCCAAAGATATAATAGTCATAGAGAGAACGCCACAGGCGCCGGTGGTCTTCGGGCATGTCGCGCAGGGCCAAAATGCCGTGGAACAGTGCTTCATAGGGCGGCGTCGTGGCCGGCGCATCGTCCCACCAGTAATTGACCAGGACATTGAAGGGTGACAGCGAATGGACTTGGTGCCACCAGCCATAGGGAATATAGAGGGCATCGCCGGGTTCGAGATCGGCCGTCAGCATGACCTTTTGTGCCTCGGCAAACCGCGGGTAGGCATTGAGATCGGGGTTGTCGGCGTCGACCATGCTGACCGGCACGCCACCGATGGTGCGATCGAACGGGCCGGGATAGAGATTGACCAGTTGTTCAGGCGGAAAGAGCAGGAAGCGCCGGCGGCCGGCGACGACGCAGGCGATGTTGTGATTGAGGTCATAATGGGCGCGGGTGACGGCGGCGTTGCCGATCCATATGCGCGGTTCCACCTTGGCCGGCAAAAGGTCGAGCCGGTTGTCGGCTTTGAACCCCGGCATGTGTTGCGAGATCAGGGTCGACTGGACATAGACGGCATGCGGTTGCGCCGCCTCGCGCTCCTCAAGCAGGCGGTCGAGCGCTTGCGGGATCGGCGCCGGACCATGACGGTAATTGCGGCTGTGGGTGTCGGCACCGTAGAAGAAGCGGCCGGCAATCTCCGGAGGGCCGACATAGACGCCCGCGACCTGGCCATTATCGTGGCCCTTGAGATAGTCGATCAGGGCTTCGTCGGATTGCAGCCCCAGCTTGACCGCCGGCCAAGGAGCCACCGCCCCTTTCAGAACGGCGGGACGGCCGCCGGCGCGGACTTCGGCAAAACGCTCGGCCGTGACCGACTCAACAATCGCAATGACGGGCATGGCTGAACTCAGACAGATAATGGAGACTGTCAGATTATACATTATACGCTAAAATTGCACTTAATTCCGTGACTTATCGCTTTTTTTACGATCAAAACGCATTCATTTGTATATATTATACACATTGCCGTGATCGTTAAACCGACCTTCCCTTCGCGGCAAAATTTCGCTTTTCGGGTATAAAACGCCAAAATAGCCAATGATTTGGCGGGTATTCTCCAAAAATCAGGCTGATAAAAAAGTAACACATCGTTACGAACCGGACACATTGCGACAAAATCGTATAATTTATATTTGACACTAAATGTCCGACATGATGTCCTCCCGCCAGTTGCGTTCGACCACAAAAAAACACCATGGCGATGCCGTGCTCCGGGAAGGATCTCACATGCGTAAGAATTTCAAACGTTTCATCTTTATGTCGGGGGCGGCCAGCGCCGCCTTGATTACAGGTCTGATGACCTGTCAGGCGCAGGCACAAACAGCGCCAGCGCCGGCCGCGGCGGACGACAGTGTCGAGGTTGTTATCACCGGCACGCGCATCCACCGTCCGAACCTGAAGAGCAACAGCCCGATCACCACGATCGATGCGCAGGAAATCAAGCTCCAGGGCGTCAACTCGGTGGAAGCCGTGCTGAACCGCCTGCCGCAATTCGTCGCCGACGCCAATGAAAACGTCTCCAACGGTTCCGACGGCACCGCCAATATCAATTTGCGCGGCCTTGGCTCCAACCGCAATCTCGTCCTGATCGACGGTCAGCGCATGTTGCCGACCCTGGCGGTCGACGTGAACTTCATCCCGTCCTCGATGGTCGACCGCATCGACGTCCTGAGCGGCGGCGCCTCGGCCGTCTACGGCTCCGACGCCATTTCCGGTGTCGTCAACTTCGTCATGCTGAAACACCTGAACGGCATCCGTTTCGACTCGCAGGTCAGTGTTTATCAACACGACAATGACGACGAGAGCTTGCGCGCCGTCCAGGCCGCGAAAGGTTTCCCGTCGGCCAAGTCGCACGTCACCGACGGCACCAAGTACAATTTCAATGTCGCCATCGGCAGCGACCTGGCCGATCATCGCGGCAATGTCTCGGCCTATTTCGGCTTCCGCCGCACCGAGCCGGTGACCCAGGACTCGCGCGATTATTCGGCGTGCGCCCTCAATGAAGACGTCGGCGCCGGCGTCTTCCTCTGCGGCGGTTCGGGCAATCATGCCTATGGCCGCTTCGACCCCCTGGACGGCCCCAGCGCCGGGCTGGACCTGTCTAACGCCAAGGACGGCAGCAAGACCTGGGTGCCCAATGACGCCAGCTTCCAGTACAATTACGCGCCGACCAACTATATCCAGCGCGAAGACAAGCGGATGACCACCGGCGCCTTCTTCAATTACAAGTTCACCGACAACGTCGAAGCCTATGGCAGCTTCATGATGATGGACGACCATACCTTCTCGCAGGCGGCTCCCAGCGCCATCTGGCTCGGCACCAATTTCGCCATCAACTGCGACAACCCGCTGATGAGCGACTCGCAAAAGATGGCCTTGTGCGGCTCGACGACCTCGACCGCCGACGCCCATACCCTGGTCGGTTACCGCGTCGCCAAGGGCGCCCCCCGCCGCGATGACCTGCGTCACACCGATTACCGCTTCCAGGCCGGCCTGCGCGGCAATTTCAACGACCACATCTCGTTCGACGTCAACGCCACCCAGTCGCAGATGGTGTTCGATGAAAACTATCAGAACGACGTCAACCAGGCCGCGGCCGGCAAGGCCATGCAGGTCGTGTCGGTCGGCGGCGTCCCGACCTGTAAATCGGTCGTCGACGGCACGGATGCGGCCTGTAAGCCAATCGATATCTTCAGCTCGAACGGTTTCAGCGCCGAAGGCTACAAATATATCTATCAGAATACCTTCACCCACGGCGAACAGAAGCTGACTCAGGTCACCGGCACGATCAATGCCGATCTCGGCGCCTATGGCGTGACCTCGCCCTGGGCCGATGACGGCCTGGCCGCGGTGGTCGGCTTCGAACACCGGGTCGAGACCTTGCTGTTCAAGGCCGACGCCCTGGCCCAGGCCAACGGCACCAACAATGCCGACGGCTATGTCAAGAGCGAGGAACTGTTCACCGAACTGGATTTCCCCATCGTTCAGGACAAGCCCGGCATCTACGCATTGGGAATCAATGCCGGCTATCGCGCCACGCAATATAGCTCGCATTCCCAGGCGACCACGGGCGACAAGAAGGACTTCTCGACCTTCAAGGTCGACGGCTATTACGCGCCGACTCGGGATATCCGCTTCCGCGCCAGCTATAACGAAGCCGTCCGCGCGCCGAATATTTCGGAACTGTTCGCCAGCCAGGGCCTTGGCAATGTCGCCGCCCAGGATCCGTGCTCGGGCCATACGCCGGTCGCTTCGGCCGCGGCGTGCGCCGTGTCCGGCGTGACGGCGGCCGAATACGGTCACATCACCGAATGCCCGGCCGATGTCTGCGTCCAGCAATATGGCGGCAATCCCGGCCTGGAACCGGAAAAGGCCAAGACCCTGACCCTGGGCTTCGTCGCTACGCCGAGCTTCGTGCATAACCTTCAGGTATCGCTCGACTATTTCAACATCGAGGTCGACGGCTATATCTCGACGGTCGATCCGGCGCTGATCATCGACCAGTGCGTCAGCAACGGCACGCCGTTCTTCTGCTCGCAGTTTCACCGCGACCACACCGCCGGCGGCATCCTGTTCGGGCCAAAGGGCTATATCATCTCGACCAGCGTCAATACCGGCTTCCTCAAGACCAACGGCTACGACCTGAGCGCCAATTACCGCATCGACACCGACAATCACGGCAAGATCGACCTCAGCCTGTTGGGTACCTACCTGACCAAGGCCGAAACCCAGCCCCTGCCCGGCCTGCCCAGCTATGACTGCAAGGGCCTCTACGGTCCGACTTGCGGCCAGCCGCAGCCGAAATGGCGCCATAATGCCCGCGCCAC
The DNA here is from genome assembly GCF_056404915.1 of Asticcacaulis sp. P2_B1. NCBI lineage: Bacteria > Pseudomonadati > Pseudomonadota > Alphaproteobacteria > Caulobacterales > Caulobacteraceae > Asticcacaulis > Asticcacaulis sp. P2_B1. Next base: position 12,524 of record NZ_JBFUDD010000002.1, read on the forward strand.
CTGGACGGCAGCGACCCTGCCGATGTCCTTGTCCGTCAACTGGCGCTATTTCGGCGGTGTCGACCTGTCGACCAAGGTCAGCGGTGCCGAAAGCAAGATCACGCCGACGCTCAAGGCCTATAACTATATCGACCTGGCCGGCACCTACGACATCGGCCACGGCATGGTCGTCCGCGCTGGTTTGAACAATGTCTTCGACCTGGCGCCGCCCGCCATCTCCGCCGGCCTGCTCAGCTCGTTCGGCAACGGCAACACCTATCCGGGCATCTACGATCCGATGGGCCGCATGGCCTTCCTCGGCCTATCGGCGAAGTTCTGATAAAACCCGATTTTTCTCCGAGGTGACTTGAGGTGCAGCGGCTTCCCCAGCCGCTGCACCTTTTTTTGTGTTTTGTTGACGAGAGAGCGCTTTCAATGTTACCGCTACCAGGTGAAACCACCGCCAGATGTGGTCCGGCTGATGAAATACCCAGGGAGACTCATAATGAACATTCGTGCACCCCATCGTCTTTCGGCATCCTGCGCCCCATTGGCGTTAATGCTGGCTATTGCCTTCGCGCCCCTGGCAAGCCATGCGGCAACGCCCGTGGCGTGTGGCGATGCGCCCTGCCCCTATCTCGACAAGAGCCTGACGCCTGAAGCGCGCGCGAAGGACCTGGTCGGACGCATGACGCTGGACGAAAAAGCCGCCCAGATGCAGGACAATGCCTCGGCGATTCCGCGGCTGGGGCTTAAGCGCTATGGCTGGTGGAACGAAGTGCTGCACGGCCTGGCGCGCGCCGGCCATGCCACCGTCTATCCCCAGGCGATCGGCCTGGCCGCCACCTGGGATACCGGGCTGATGCAGGATATCGGCGACGCCATCGCCGTCGAAGGCCGCGCCAATTACAACGCGTCCCTCCTGCGCGATCCGACCGGCACCGACCGCTATCACGGCGTCAATTACTGGTCGCCCAATATCAATATCTTCCGCGATCCGCGCTGGGGCCGCGGCCAGGAAACCTATGGCGAGGACCCGTTCCTGACCGGCCATATGGCGGTGGCTTTCATTCACGGCATCCAGGGCGACGATCCGTTATATTATAAGGGTGTCGCCACCCCTAAGCACTTCGTCGTCCATTCCGGTCCGGAGCCGCTGCGTCACGGTTTCAATGTCGACGTCTCGCCTTTCGATCTGGAAGACACCTATACGCCGGCCTTCCGGTCGGCGATCGTTGACGGCAAGGCGGATTCCTTGATGTGCGCCTATAACGCCATCGACGGTTATCCGGCCTGCGGTAGCCCGCTGCTGCGCGACCGGTTGCGCGGCGCCTGGGGCTTCAAGGGCTTCGTCGTCACCGATTGCGACTCGGTCGACGACATGGTCACGGGCCACAAAAAGTATCCAGACGGCGCGGCCGCTTCGGCGGCGGCGGTCAAGGCTGGCGCCGATCTCGACTGCGGCACGACCTATAAGGCCTTGCCAGAGGCGGTGAAGCGCGGCCTGATCAGCGAGAGCGAGATCGATGTGTCGCTGGAGCGCTTGATGGCGGCGCGCATCCGCATGGCCTTGATTGACGGCGGCCAATATGACGCCATCCCGGCCAGCGAGATCGACTCAGCGGCGCACCGGGCCCTGGCGCTAAAGACCGCCGAGGAAGCCATCGTCCTGCTGGCCAACACCAAGAATACCTTGCCGCTCAAGGGCAGTGAGCGCATCGCTGTTATCGGGCCGAACGCGCAACTGCTGCAAAGCCTTGAGGGCAATTATACCGGCGTGCCGGTCGATCCGTCCCTGCCGCTGGATGCCTTGCGCGCCACGTTCGGGGCCGACCATGTCGCCTATGCCGCCGGCGCGCCGTTGACCGAAGGTCTGCGCATGCCGGTGCCGGAGACCTATTTGACGGTCGCCGCGGGCAGTGCGGAGCATGGCCTGAAGGGCGAATATTTCGACAATTTGAGCTTCGCCGGCGCGCCCAAGATGACGCGCACCGACCCGGTGATTAATTTCGATTTTTATCAAAGCGCGCCCGAAGGCTTTCAGCCCAAGGGTTTCAGCGTGCGCTGGACCGGGGTTCTGACGCCGCCGGCGCCTGGTGCCTATCAGATCGGCTTCCGCATGTTGCCGCGGCCGGGCCAGCCTTTGCCCGAGGTCAAGGTGTGGATCGACGATCATCTGGTCGTGACGCCGGACAAGGTCGGTATCGTCGCCAGCGCGGCGTCGTGCGCGCCCGGTAATTGCGAGCAGCCGGGGCACCTTATCCCCATCACCTTTACCGACACGAAACCGCATAGCGTGCGGATCGACTATGTCCGCGCCACCGAGGACCGGGCTTCGTCCTTTGACTGGATCGCGCCGACGCCGGTTTTGATCGACGCTGCCGTTGCCGCCGCCAAACAGAGCGATGTCGTGGTGGCCTTTGTCGGCCTGTCGCCCGATCTCGAAGGCGAGGAAATGAAGGTCGATTTCCCGGGTTTCCTGGGCGGCGACCGCACCAGTTTGGCCTTGCCGGAAGCGCAGCAAAAGATGCTGGAAGCGGTCAAGGCGACGGGCAAGAAGCTTATTGTCGTCTATCTGACCGGCGGGGAGATTTCCGATCCGTGGGTGGTGCAGAATGCCGATGCCGTGGTCCAGGGCTGGTATCCCGGCGAGGCCGGCGGCCAAGCCATCGCCAATGTGCTGACCGGCAACGTCAATCCCGCCGGGCGCCTGCCCTACACGGTCTATCGCGATGTCGCCGACCTGCCGCCGTTCGAAGATTATAGCATGAAGGACCGGACCTACCGCTATTTCAAGGGGCCGGTGCTGTATCCGTTCGGCCATGGCCTGAGCTATACCAGTTTCGCCTATGACGCGCCGGTGTTGTCGGTGGCGACGGTCAAGGCCGGCGACGGCGTGACGGCGACCGTGACTGTGCGCAACAGCGGTGCGCGTGACGGCGATGAGGTCGTGGAGCTCTATCTCGCCAAGCCCGGCGACACAGCGCATCCGGTCCTGGCCGGTTTCCAGCGGGTGCATCTGAAGGCCGGCGAAAGCCAGCCGGTGACGATTGCGCTGGATGCCAGGGCCCTGTCGCAGGTCGATCAGGCCGGTGGCCGCAAGGTCGTGCCGGGGAGCTATATGGTCAATCTGGGCGGCGGCCAGCCGGGGCATGCCGCGACGGTGTCGGCAAGCTTTCAGGTAACCGGCGAGGCCGATGTGCCGGAATAGCTATGTGCGACACGCGGAACCCGTCGGATTGACGATTTCCAACGGATAGGTTCCGTGTCCTTCAACGATCAGGCCGCCGTCGAATTTAAGGACTTCGCTGACGCGGATACCCTTCTGGTTTTTGTAGAGAATGACCAGGTGATCGATGCCGGCAAAGACCTCTTCGACAGTGAAGCGGAGATCGGGAATGGCGCGAATGCCCATCGTCCAATAGTCGCGAATGGCGGCTTTTCCATGCAACTTCCCACCGGTTGCCGGAAGGATTTGGCGGGCGAAGGGCGATGAGAATGTCGCATCGTCGTGGAAGTGGGACAGCACCTTTTCAATGTCGTGGGCGTTCCACGCATCCAGCCATTGGCTGGCAAAGTCTTTGGGATCGGCAAAGTCTTTAGGGTCGATATTCATGGGACGGCCTCGTGTTACGGCTACCGATATTGCCGCACGCGCCCGCAACAGGCAACATGGCGACCGGGCGTGAGGCCGAAACCCCACGCCCGTCGCATGATTTAGACCGTCGTGCTGTTTTCTTCTTCCTCGAAAGTGACCGCGACGTCACCATTGGCCGACAGGCGGACGGTGCCGTCTTCGATATCGGCGACCAGGCCCAGGCTGATATAGTGGTGATGACCCTCGTGCTTGCCTTCGCCACCGTCCGGCTTGGTCAGTTTGATACGGCCGTTTTCGACCGCATCGACCGTGCCGACGTGAACGCCGTCCGCGCCGATGACTTCGGCATGTTCCTTGATGTCTGCTGCGTCTACCATGTCAGTCTCCGTCCATAGGGCTGTGCCGGTCAAAACAGCGCTGCCGCCAGGCACAGGCGGCGGCAGACCGTTGACCGATATGCCGCCGGATCATGTAAAGGAACAATGCGCCCGCCGGGGCGGATTGTTACCGGACGATGTGGATCAGCCGCGGCGGGCGGCCTCGATTTTGGCGACGTCGATCTTGTGCATGGTCATCATGGCATCGAAAGCGCGTTTGGCTTCGGCACCGCCGGCGGCCAGGGCGTCGGTCAGGACGCGCGGGGTGATTTGCCATGACAGGCCCCATTTATCCTTGCACCAGCCGCAGGCGCTTTCCTGGCCGCCATTGCCGACGATGGCGTTCCAGTAAAGATCGGTTTCCGCCTGGTCGTCGGTGGCGATCTGGAAGGAAAAAGCTTCGGTTTGTTTGAACATGGGCCCGCCGTTCAGGCCCAGGCACGGGATGCCGAAAACGGTGAATTCGACGGTCAGGACATCGCCTTCCTTGCCGGACGGGAAGTCTCCGGGGGCCTTATAGACCGCCTTTACAGTACTATCGGGAAATGTAGCGGCATAGAAGTTGGCGGCCGCTTCGGCGTCCTTATCGTACCAGATGCAAATCGTATTTTTGGGGGTGGGCATGAGGTTGTCCTTTTGCTTTTGAAGCCAAGTTGGGCTTGGAGCCCCGTCCCTGCCCGGTCACTCTAGGCGATCAGGGTACGTGTCTCAACCCCAAAACAACCGGTACGAGGCGACGGCAGAATCGGCCGCCTTATGCAGTAGTCAAGGCGCTGCATAAGAACCATGATCACATTGAAAAGATTGCGTTTTCCAGGATTAATGCAGAGGCCGGGCCTAAGGTAATATGTCACCGCAATACCTTATGGCGCGGCCGGCGCCAGCCGTAGTTCGATGACGGTGACGGCGGAGCCGCGCGAGGAAGGCGGCACGGACAGGGTGTGGCCGTCGGCGCCGGCGGTCCAGGTGACAGCCTCGCCCGACAGGTTCCGGGCGTTCACGACCTGTCTGGGCAAGAGCGGCAGCACCAGTTCGTCCGCCGGCCAGCCGACGATATGGACGAAGACGCTGTCGCCGGCGGTGGTCGTGCCGTAGACATTGTCGACCGGCTGAAGCGGTCCCGGGCGCGTGGCGTAGACGGCCCGGCCGTGGCGTTTCAGCCAGAGCCCAACGCCTTTGAGTGTCTCGGTTTGCTTCGGCGGAATGACGCCGTCGCGGTCCGGACCGACATTGGCGATGACATTGCCGTTGCGCACCACGGCGTCGGCCAGCAGGCGCACGACCTGATCGGCGTTCATCACCTGCTCTTCCGGCGTGTAACCCCAGCCGCCGCCATTGAGGGAAAATGCCTTTTCCCACGGACGGGCGCGAATGGGCCCCTTGATCGGCGCGCTGCCTTCTTCTTCTTCGTAATCGCCCTGCCAGCCCGAGCGCGGATTGATGACGATCTCCGGCTGGTAGGTGCGTACCATGCGGTTCAGCTTATCCGGTTGCCAGAACCACGCGGCGTCGGCGTCCGTGCCCTTGTGCGCCAGCCAGCCGCCGTCCCACCACAGGATGTCGATATGGCCGTAGCGGCGCATCAGCTCTTCGACCTGTGCATAGGTTTGCCGCTTGAACAGGGCGGCGTTGTCGGGCAGTTCCTTTGGGTGGAAATAGGCCGGGAAGCGCCAGTCGAGCGGCGAATAATAGAGTCCGACGCGCAGACCCTGACTGCGAACGGCCTTGACGAACGGGGCGACCAGGTCGCGATGCGCCGCCGAATGCATGGCGTCATATTGGCCGTAGCTGGCCGGGCTGTTCCACAAGGCGAAGCCGTCGTGGTGGCGCGCCGTCAACACCATGTAACGGGCGCCGGCGGTTTTCGCCAGCCTGGCCCAACTGTCCGGATCATAGTGGCGGGGATGGAATTCCTTGGCCAGTTTCGCGTAGTCTTCCGGCGAAACCTTTTCGTTGAACATATACCACTCGCCCCGGGCCGGGATGGCGTAAAGCCCCCAGTGGACGAAGACGCCGAACTTGGCGTCGCGCCACCAGGCCATGTCCTTGTCGGGCAGCAGCAGGTCGGGGGCCAGAGTCGGGTCGGTATTGGCGATCTTTTGCGCCGAGCGCTGCTCGTCGGTTAAGGTCTGTGTGGGCAGGGTCTGGGCATGCGGCATGGAAGGGACGAAGGCTGCTGCGGCGGCCCCGAGCAAGAGATGGCGACGATACATGAATTTCCTCCGTTTTTGGGGCCGCTTTTTCTGGGCAGGTTAAGCGGCGCAGAACGAAGTTTCAATAGGAAAAATTTGTTTCACATATGAATGATGATCGCTCCAGATATCAAAACAAAAAGCCCGGCGTCGGGGTGAACCGCGCCGGGCGTTATGGATTTTTGCTCATACACCGGACCGGCGTCCAATTTGACGAGAAATGCTTTAGGCGCCGGCATAGATGATGTGCAGGACGTCCGGATTATTGGAGCTGGCGGCCATGATGAGCCGGTTCATGCCGGCATAGGCGGTGGTGTCGTCGATCTCACCCGACCTCAGGCGCCGGCTCAGGCCCCTGATGAAGGCGCGCAGCGCGGCGCGATCACGCGGTTCAAATCTCAAGGACGTCTCCGCCTCGACACGATCCTGCAGATGGTTTCGCGCCAGCGACAGGTCCGGCACGCCAGCCTTGATCCTCTCGATCTGCTGCGCAATGAATGCGTGGCGCGACAATGAATTCAGCAATCCGGACATAGCCATTCCTCCAAAATCTGCAGGAGGATTGCGCTGAACGCTCCGGATTGGCAAAACACGACGCTTCACATTGCGGGGAGAACCTTCGTGATAGGACGTGACTAGTCGGCGCCTTCGCCCATCTGCTGGAAGACGCGGCCGTCGGCATAGGCGACTAGGTCCATGAACATGGAAATAGCGTCCGGGGAGGTTTTCCCGCTCGCCACCAGAGGCACCGCGAGGGCCGTGATGACGCCAGGATCCGGGGGAGGCCCACTGTAGTCCGCGGTCATTTCCGTCGCGTAGAGAGCCCTGGCTTCGGGGGGCAGACCCGCCCAGATTGCGTCCAGGGTCTCCGGTGCGACGCCATCGACGAGCAGGATATGGCGCTCGGCAAGGATCCGCTGTGAATATCCTTCGAGGGCCCACCGTCCCTCGTTATCAAGCATGAAACCGCATGTCTTATAGTTCGCAGCGATATGCGCGGACGAGGCGGCGTGGAAACCAATGTCGACCGTGCCTTGGGCGACGTAGTTCGACTGATACGCCGCTTGGGTTGCGGCCGGCAGGGCGTCCCACAGGCATTTGCCGCCGCCAGGCGTGGCGGCTTCGGCGGAGGCGCCGGCCGTAAAGGCCGCAGCCAGGATAGCCAGTGCGAAGAGGCGGTCGGCGAGTCGTGGGCGGGCTTTTGACATGGTGAAACTCCCCGGCGCCAATGGGTCTGTTAACGCTGAAGACATCAAACGCATAATAATCCCGCCCATTCAAGCCTGCCGGTTCGGGCCTTTGGGGCGGACGATAAATCGGGTGGTTTCTGCGTGTTTTTGCCATCGCGGTGGCAGTTGGACCTGTAATGGGCGGCTTAACCGGCCTTTGGAGGGCGTTGGCAGGCGCTGAATGGACGGGGGTTTGTTGTCGAGATAGGTAAAATTCGAAACCTAAGCGCGCCTTGGGGAGAAAATCCTATCCAATTCTGTCCAATTATCGGCCATGCCTTTGTGCCTGTCAGGCGTAAGATGTTACCGATTCCAATTCAATTCAACCAAGGGGGCGGTAGCCATATTCCCCGGTCTCGAACGCTTCCCGGTCGCCCGATCGCTCGGAGCGCGCCAGGTAAAAGTCAAGAGGCGGAACTGAAGATCGGTCCGTGCTTGTCCGGCGCCGTGTCGGAAACGTCGGGGAATAGTGCTCCTGTCCCCATATTCTTATCTGTCCCCATATTCTTATCCATATTCTTATATTCTTCTTTCAAATACGGGCTAGTGCCCTTCCGCAGCATCATGATCGCAAACGGTCGCACTCATTTGCTCAGCCATTGCGAGAAACTCTCCAACGTCGTGGCCGTTGGCTTGCGCTTGCCGCAATACATCCGCCGCCATCGAATAACTCCTGGCGCTCTCGGCGAGCATACCTGAATGTGCCGGATGGCCGCCCAGTTGAAACTGTGCGGCCGCCAGCCTCATCAATCCGTTGGCGCGGATTACATGCGCCTGCCCGGTGGGCCAGAATGCTACATAGGCCGTAAAAGCCACCACGGCGATTTCAAGGTGGGGAATAGGATCGTCCTGCGAGGACAGGAGCAGATGGGCCTCACCGAGTTGACGTTTTACTAGCGCGCGAATGCGATGATCTGCCTGTGTCTGGGACGAGGCCTCAACTTCCTCCAGGAGCGCGATTGCCGGCAAGAGTCCCGCCGGATCGCCGCCAAGCTCGACAACGTTGATGCGCGCAGACGCCAGATTCATCGCCACACCGGACCATTCGACGCTACCGTACTCCGATTCCACTAGGTCCAACGCCGCCTCAAAGCTTTCTGCCGCCAGGGCCGCCATCTCGACATCTTCCGTAGCGACTGCCAGTAAGTCATAGGCGCCACCCAACACGTTCTTGACATTGAACACACCTCGGGAATGCCCTTGTAAAGTCCAGACGGCTTCCGCGGCATTCAACTGATCAATGGCTTGGAAGATCTTCGACAGATCACCCGTTTGGGCAGCCAGCGCGGACAGGCATACGGCCATGTTGTAGCGAACGAGGGCGCAATCGTTGTCCATCACGTGGGCCACATACATCTCGAGTGCCAGCCGGTAGTGGTCAAGCGCGTCGTCGAGGTACTCTCGGTTCCTGCGGCAACGGCCCAGCTTTGCAAGCAATACGGCAAGCGAGGTGTGGGTGCGCGCCCAGAAGATCGGTGCCACCTTAGGGGTTCGGTGAATGAGCGCCGCCTCGAACGATGCCGCAGCGAGGTCAAGGCAACTCTCGTCCTCAGTAGCGTCGGCTAGGTCGCTCAGCGCATTGCCGCGATTGTGCAGCGCCTTGCCAAGGAGGATGGGGTCAGCGGGTCCAGGTTCAACGATCAGCCGGTCGAAAAGCGCGATGGATTCGTTGAGAACTTCAGCATTATCGAGGCGGCTGCCCACCATGCCCAGGGCGATCCCCAAGTTGAGTTGGATCGCAAAGGTATCGGCGGCCGTGGCCCCCAGCGCCGGCCGAAGCACCTCAACCGCTGAGAGCAGCAGCTCATTGGAGAGATGGGTCTCGCCCAAATTCATTAGTTCGGCCGCGAGATTGAATCGCACCTGTCCCAGAAGCCTCCGATCCAGGGCACCATGATCGTTCCGCAAAACATCGATCAGATCCTGGGTGACCCGCCGGGTCAGAGAAGCGTCGCCAGACTGGCGGCCGATCGCCGATAGCACCGACCGGTGATGGAGGAAAAGGCTCATGTCTGGCGGAACAGAAGCCTCCAGCAGTCGCCGCAACCGCGGTTCCACCTGGCGCATTTGCGGCAGCAGACACCTGGCGTCGCTGAAGGCCGGCGCGGCCTCAAGGAGAACGCGCGTCGCTAAGACGGCCCTCAACTTCTCGCTGATATCCTTGGGCAGGTCCAAGGCGGGTTCGGCAACCGCGAGTACTTGCTCGCCGTTGCCCGGGTCGAGCGTCCAAAACCGGAGCACGGCCCCCCCGTCGGCACGCACGCGCCCCGAAATCATCAGGTCGCAATTGGTCGCGTTAAGCCAAGCCCGCGCGCGACGCGCTGATGCCGTCTCGATGTCCGCATCTCGGCCATGCCGCAGTTCAAGCCTCTCTGGCCACAGGGACACCTCGATCGCGTCGTCAAGTTCGGCCTTCAGACCTTCGCGAAGGCTTTCGCGCATACTGTCGTTTGAATCGCCAACCAAGCAGGTGACCAGCACAGCGAGGCGGTCTCCGGACGCCCGACGCACCTGCCGCCGCGCACGCCATCGCAGAAGGATGCGAACACTCATACCGACGGCCGCGAGCAGAAGGACTAGTCCGGCCGATGCCACCCAAGTGGGCCACTCGCCCAAGCCGCCCACCTCGCCCTTTTGGGTCAGGCCCAATGCCAGACAAAGAGAGCCGATCACGCTAATGCAGATGGCGGCGGCGATGTTCTGGCCGACACCGGACAAAAAACCCTGAACCGATCTCTCCAAGCCGAATCCTCCATTTAAGCCTTCACGCAGATGTCGCGAAAAGATGGGTTTTGAAACTATCCTGCGCTGTATATATCCGTCTCGGCCTCGCCAAAAAACCACCATGGCGAAAGTGCCCGCAATTTTGAATATTTGTCAACAATCTGCAAAATGAATGGCATTCTGAACCGGGCCCAGGTTCCGTGGACATTTACTCTATCCATAGAACGACAGCTATCGTTGGGACAGCAAGTTAGTTTCGTGCGACTTTTCCCACCGTGTAGCCACCCAGCGGAACTGTTTGAGCCTGTTGAGGTCAGATTCGACAGGGTGTTTCTGCGCACGGAGATGCTGGAGCCAAAAACGTTCAGGTAAATCCAACGGATGAATGGCTGACAACTCGCTATTCACGGTGTACCACGATGTTAGGAGGGGCGTAAAAATGGCGGAATTGCAATTCCATAACCTCAGCGACAGGCACTATGGCTTAACGAAGGCCACTGCTGACGGCCTCACGGAAGCCGCTTGCGTGTGCCTTGATCGTCATCACACCTCATCTGTCAATTTCCAACTGACGGATAATCAGGTTCAATCTGAAGTGACCGTCAGTTGGGAAAAAGCAAGTCCCCGAACCCAAGGTGCATGGAATAATGCGATTGATGCCACGGAGAGCGGTGCATGCGCGTTGGCCTTGGCGGCTATCGACCACTCACGAGGGTTAGTGGCAATAAAACGCGCCGAAACATTAACGGGCGCCGATTATTACATCGACAAAGATGACCGTTCGACCGATGACCTCGAAAACGCTTTGAGGCTCGAAGTTTCTGGCACCGACAGGGGAAATGAATCCGATGTGAAAGGCAGGCTTAAAGCGAAGATATCGCAAGCGGCGGCAGGTCGATCTAGCTTACCAGCAGTTGCTTGCGTGGTCGGATTTTCTACGCTCAAAATAATGCTTGCCGATGTAGGTACGTCATGACTTGGAGCCAGTCGCATGACGTAAGCGAGAAATTGGCGGCCTCCGCCCATGAGGCGTTGAAGAACGGCGAGCTAGAACGCGCCAAGGCTCTTTTTGCGCTCGCGGCAAAAGCTGAAACTGCCGCATTTGAAATCCTGAGCGACGATAAACCCAGGACACTCGGTATTTCCGCCGTTAGCGCTACCGCACTATGGTACAAGGCGCGTAAATTTCAGGAAGCTGAACAAGTTGCTCACAAAGCCCTCGGACGGGACGCTTTACCACTCTTTGCGAGGAACGAACTGCGGACGCTGCTGCAAGCGGTTTGGAACGAGGAAGCCCAAGATGAAGCAGGCATTGGTTTCTTAAGCGGTCAGGTGGTCGTATCGGTTCGCGGCGGCGAAGTCGTAACCGGAGGCGCACCACTGGACCTCATTCTAAGCAAAGTGCAAACCGTCCAAAGCCTGTTTTTTCGTACGGCAGAACTTCTCAAATCTCTCCCGCTTCGTACCAAAGGGCCGCCGTCGAAGGAAATTCAAGAACGATATAAACCCTGGCTATTTCAGTCCGTGCCCGGCAGTTACCAATTTGTGGTCGCCATTCAGAAGCCGGCCCAGCCGGATCTATTCCCTACCGATGAACTTGAGCCAGACGTGCTCACGGACACCTTTCTGTCCATTCTTCGTGCAGCGTCTGAAGATGCGCCCGAAGCAATGGAAGCGGTAGTACCAGAACCTGCATACCGAACGACCTTCCTCAAACTAGCACGTAGCCTCGCTCCAACGGGCAAAACCTTCAGCGAAATGGAAATCCGAGGGACTGGCGACCATAACGCCGTGATTCTATCACCTCAGTCTCGGCGGACAATTTCTGAAACACTGCGCCCACTAACACCCACTGACGACAGTGATAAACTTGGAGAGAAGCGCATCACAGGAACGCTTCGAGCGGTCCACCTTGAAGATGATTGGTTGGAAGTCATCGCCGACGGACAGACCTATAAAATCGTAAATGTCGGAGAGACTGTCGATGACGTAATTGGTCCGATGGTCAATCATCAGGTGAACGTGCGGGCAAAGGTTGGCAAAAACCAAAAATTGATGTTTGTCGATATTGAGCGAGATGAATAGGAATAAAGGGAATATAGGGGACTTGAGCACTATTCCCCCGACGTTTCCGCCACGGCCCTGCAGAAGCACGGGCTGATCCTCAGTTCCGCCTCGCCGCCTTCTTCATGGTGCTCGGCAAGCGCTGGGGCAACCGAAAAGCGTTCGAGACCGGGGGAAAAGTGCTCCTGTCCCCCTAATTCTAGGTTTAACTTCTGGTTTAGTCGCCCGTTCCAAAATGCGGCGAAGGAAGCAGGACAAAGGAGCGCAGATGCCATTCACCCCGGAAGAAATTCAACAATGGCATGAAGAGAAGCGAAGGCGGGAGACCAAGCCGGAGCCGAGTAAGCGGGCTCCGATTGCAACCTGCCTCCATTGTCATCAGCCCTTCGGAATCGGCGAGGGCATTATCGTCGGCGATATTGCCTTATGCGACCGGTGCAACGGCGACTGAGAGTGGCTAAAAGGGGGCAGCGACGTTTTTTGCTACACGGCGGCTGATTGTCCAAGACAGTGCCGGACGGGCGGCTTGCAAAGTCGGTGAGTTCTGCGAAGCTATGCCTACCCTAGGAGACTACGAGTTTGGGGCGCGATTCGACCAAGAGGGGGAAATAATGAGAGCCAAAGTCCTTGCCGGCATTGTACTGATCCTGGCCTTGCCCGTCGGTGCATCAGCGGCTAAAAAGAACCCGACATTCCAGCTTGTCGTAAACTCCGAACAGTTCGACGGCAATGAGACTTACACCGCCAAGTCATACCAGAAACTGGCGGATGTAGAGATCTCACCCAGTTCGGCCGTTCAACTGGATGGCGACGTGCCACTGGAACTTGCGAAGGCTATCGCTATCGATCTGAGAGCCCCGTTGACCGCCGAATCCACGCTGTATGCTACCGGCATCGATCAAACGACTTATTGCGGAACGGGCTGGAGCACCAGGTTTTCGGCACGATTGACGCCTTGTCTGATCGACAGCGACGGCGACGGCAGTTTCGACCATGCAGCCAGAACCCTTCCAATCATAAGCACGCCAGAAATTGCGGTCATCGACGACCAAACCTTAACCGGCAATGTATTCTATCCTCAAGTCGCGCTGCCAGCGCCGATACCGTACCATCTTATTGACAGCACAAAGGTGCGGCGAGTTGCTGGCATAATTGTATGGGAGTCAGATTATGACAGGAGCAAACCGGGCCCGGTTCACTTTGTCTTACGCATTCACACCACTCCCATTGCACAATCGGCACCTCTCTATTCAGGTACCTTTTATTCACAAACGAAAAGCCTGACCTTTGATGGGACACCTACCGACGTCGATTTTTTCGGCGTCAAGGTTACCGTAGTGGGGGTGAACGAGCACGGCGCCCTCATCTATCGTCTGGCAGGTCACATCGACAATGCGACTGTCGGATTTATGATGAAACTTTACCACAAGAGCATCCCTGACTTTTGATGGATCAGCGCAGGATACGATTGCAGGCAAAGACATCTCTGCCTCGTTCCCTGGCCAATAGCGTGCAGTCGCGAGATATCAACCCCAAAAACAAACGCCCGGCGCCGGAGTGAACCGGCGCGGGGCATGCAATAATGGCCGACGGTGTAGGGATGCCGGTCATTCCGGCGACCAGTGGAGAAAACTATACCTTCCTAGGACATCCAGGTACCCGTTGAACAATGTGACGCCAGCACCGGCCACATATAAAATCAGGTAGTTCGGCCGCCTTAAGATCATTCTGAATTCACGACCGGTTATGTGGGAAATTATATCTTTCCTATGCCAAAAATGCTCCGGGTCCGAATATCTGACGACCGCATCGCCGAGGATATGTTGAATATCTACGACCTCCTGGACGTGATGGGTGCCGGCAAATATTGGCGGTGCGGAATCATATATCGTATAGTCGGCGGACAGGTCGTCTTTGCATTCTATGTCGACAACATAGCCGCCGGACAGACATAGTCTAAGCGCTGCGTCGTTGAGCAAGACCTGATCAATTATTCGGCCCTGGCACGCGCTCAGCGGGCCTTGGCTCTGCCTAATATCGCCGGCTCTTACAGTTTCGATAGCTTCATGGGGAGAGTTATAGGAGCGCTCCTTCCAAGGGGCGCTCTTAACAATGATCTCTTGCATTTCATCGGCAAGCTCGATGTGCGAGCCTTGTGCCATGTCACGGCTTTAATGGACGGACGCGATCGGGTCAACCGTGCCGTGCGACTCCGAAGTGGCTCGAAATTTCGAATATATAATTGCTCTGAAATCCGCTCTTGTCCCTTCTTGTCTGTGGACCTCATTCTTGCGTCGGGCGGAGGAAATTGTGCAAGCCTCAGGAAATAATTGTCAGACGTGGGGGTTTCGAACAAGCGACAAGTGCCCCACCACCACGCCGCAAGGGCGGCGCGGTCCCCCTCCCCGGCAAGCGGGGAGGATCAAGATTTGGTCGTCCATCGGTGGATTGACGGCCTTTTAGGATGACACGATTAGCCAGCCTCAGACCCTTTAAATTTGGAATTCAACAAACGCCCGGCGCCGGGGTGAACCGGCGCCGGGCGCTGCGTTTCAGGCGATGACTTCGGTCACCAAACCGGCGCCGACGGTCTTGCCGCCTTCGCGGATGGCGAAGCGCACGCCCTTCTCGATGCCGACCGGCTTCAGAAGTTCGAAGCCGATTTCAGCCTGATCGCCCGGCGACACGATACCGTCGTCGGCGACGGTGATGACGCCGGTGACGTCGGTGACGCCGAAGAAGAATTGCGGCTGGTAACCGCCGGCGAACGGCGTATGCCGGCCGCCTTCTTCCTTGGTCAGGATGAAGACCTGAGCCTTGCCGCGGGTGTGGGCCTTGATGGCGCCGGGCACGGACAGGACCTGACCGCGTTCGACACCGTCACGCTTGAGACCGCGCAGCAGCAGGCCGACATTCATGCCGGCACGGGCTTCCGCGATATCCTTGCGGAAGGCCTGGGCGCCGGTGACCACGACTTCGCGGCCGGCATTGTCGAGGCCGACGATTTCGACCTTGTCGCCGACCTTGATCACCCCGCGTTCGACACGGCCGGACACGACCGTACCGCGGCCTTCGATGGTGTGGACACCTTCGATCGGCATGAGGAACGGACCGGCGAAGTCGCGCACCGGATCGGGGATCGAGCGGTCGAGCGCCGTCACGAGATCGACGATGCCCTGAACGGCGGGATCGGTGAGATCGCCGCGCGTCACCGCTTCCAGCGCTTTCAGGGCGCTGCCGAAGACGAAGGGCGTATTTTCATAGCCTTGCGTTTCGAGAAGCGCCGCGGTTTCGAGCTGGATCAGCGCCATCATGTCTTCGCGTTCGTCCTCGGCCAGGGCATCCAGCTTGTTGACGAAGACGATCATGTGGCGGACGCCGACCTGGCGCGCCAGCAGGATGTGCTCGATCGTCTGTTTGGCGGCGCCCTTGGTGGCGTCGACAAGCAGGATCGCGCCATCCATCTGGGAGGCGCCGGTGATCATGTTTTTCACATAGTCGGCGTGGCCGGGACAGTCGATATGCGCATAGTGGCGCATCTCGGACTCGTACTCGACGTGGGTCGTGTTGATGGTGATGCCGCGGGCCTTTTCTTCGGGCGCGCGGTCGATCTCATCGAACGACAGGCCCTTGCCGCCGAGGCGCGCCGCCTGGACCTGGGTGATGGCCGAGGTCAGGGTGGTCTTGCCGTGGTCGACATGGCCGATGGTACCGACATTCACATGTACCTTGTTCATTTTATCACACTTACTTCTTTCCTTTTTGGAACACCGACGAACCCAGGTGATCAATCCGGGCCCGGCGGCCATTGGCTTTGGCGCGCCAAATCTTGGGTGGACGGTGCCTTAAGTGGCGCGGTCCGAAAACAAAAAACTCGCCGGACGGATCCGGCGAGTTGATGAAGATCAAACTCCGGAGTCCGTCAGGGGCTCCGGGCGAAAGCCGCGGAGCGTCAGGTTGCGATTGCCCACGCGGCATCGGCCACGCGCGGGGCATCCGCTTGCGTGTGTTCCGAAGCGCTGAAGACCTTTGAGGTCAGCATGGTACAAATCCTTTTATTGGCCGGGCCGTTGGGGACCGGGTGTTGTGGGCCGGGCATGAAAAAACCCTGGAGGAAAGACCTGCCAGGGTTCGAATGAACACGTGAGAGGCCTCGCCCCTCGTTGGTACGAGAGACGCTATGTGGTGGTGGTAAACGATTCATAGCTTCTGGTCATGGGCGGGCAGATAACACCGGAGGACGGGAAATGCAAGTGCGGTTGTGGCGGAGCATGGCAGGGCAAGGCGCATGGTACCATCAGGAGGCTTCCCCGAATCCCGGAGCGACTATTGCGGCTTGATATGGCAGGTGGCCGGGTAGCGGGTCGTGTGGTCATCGATGATGGCGCTGATATTGGGATCGGCGCTGGTGTCGTCGAAGGTCAGTTCTATGGTGTAGGGGGTTTCGACAATGCCAAAGGCGAAGGTGTCGCCGGTGACGTCTCCGGGCTGATCGAAGGTCAGCCTCGGGCGACCGTTATTGAGGTCGTCGTGGCCATACCACGTGCGTTTTTGGATGAGCGGACCGTCATCGAAATAGAGCACGGTCGAATTGGTGCCGTGGAAGCGGCCGTCGTCTTCTAACTGATAAGCGATATTCGTCATGACATTGCCGACGATGGCGCCCTGGTCGCCCTTGAGGTAGGTCGAGCCTTCGCAGGTGATCAGTTTCAGCGCCGTCGTCAGAATGAAGCGATGGCCGGTTTCGGCGTCGGTGACCGGCGTGTGGAAGCCTGGGTCGGGAAAGGCGCGCGGCGTCTGCAAATGACAGTCCCAATGGATCGCTTCACCGCTGGTCTGATCGTAGAGCGTACCCTGGAGGCGCGGGGCGTCGCCGGTTTGGGTGAAGGTCAGGGTGCCGAGATCGGTGTGCCATTCCAGCGGCGGAGGCAAGGGCGTGCCGGTGGTGACGGATGACTGGGTCAAGACCAGGGACGGTTGGCCGGCATTGGTTTCTGCCGTGCCGGTGGCCTGCATGACAACGGTATAGGGTTGACCGGCCAGGACAACCGTCGAGGTCTCGACCAATTCGATGCGGTTGCCGTCGGCCGCCGACAGGCGGAAAAACACGGTGGTATCGTAATGGACGTCGCTTTCGACCAGTTGGGCGATGTTTTCCTGGCCCGTGCACAGAAACTCGCGATCCTGGAGATTGCGGAGGTAGAGGTTGCTCTCGGCCGGTGTCATCGCGTGGGCCTGATGGGCGGATACCCCGAGGCAGAAGAGGATGAAAAGGCCTGTCCAGTGGCGGCGCGCCATGGCGACTGCTCCCGTGTGATGGAGGCGCAATGGGTCCAAGGTGGATGGCACCGCGCTGCGGCCCGGCCTTGGTGATTGCGCCCGGAAAGCGGTATGATAGCAGGTTTGACCGCTTGTCATACCGGTCGGCGCAACCTGTCGGTATTTGTAATGGACGGGCGGGAACCGTCAGATGACTTGCAGGGCCTTGAGCACGCCCAGGCCGTTGCGTGTGAAATTCACAGCACGGTTGCGCATGGCGGTTTGGTCGGTGTCGGACTCCGGAGCCAGGGTGGCGGCCAGCGATTCTGGGGCCTCGCCGCGCAGGATGGCGGCAAGGAAGGCCTGTTCGGGACCGGGCAGAGGTATGCCTGTCCCGGTCACGGGTGAGGCCAGGGCGGCGACCGGCCGGCCCGCCGCGGCCGAGTGCAGGGCGGCGGCATTGAAGCGGTCGGTGGCCACCTTGCGCGCGGCATCGCCTTCGGCCGGGAGCGCGGGCTGGACATAGCCCAGCGCGCACAGGACGCTGAGGGCTTGTTCGATATGGCGGGCTTCGAGGGCGGGGAGTTTGACGCACAGGTCGGCCATGGTCGCTGGCCCGGCGATCAGGGCGTCGAGCACGGCGTCGAAGACCTTCGGCGTCAGGTCGAATTCGCCGCCGGGGGCTTTGAATTTAAGAGGGCAGACTTCGCGCAGGCGGGCCAGGGCGAAGCGGCGGCCGGACATCCAGCGCGAGACGTCCTGTGGTGTCAGGGTCGGTGCGCCGCGGCTATAGACGTCACGGCGGAAACGGCGGTCGAGCAGAAAGTCGCGCACCACTTCGGCATTGGATGGCGCGTCGGGAGCGGCCAGCAGGGCGCGTTGTTCGGCCTTGAGATTGAACTGGTCGAAGGCGTCGAGCAGGCGCCCCTGGGCGATGTAGCCGAGCTTGGCCGGGGCCAGGGCGGAGGCGACTTCGTCGTGATAGAAGAGCCACCATTGCTCGTTGAGATATTCGTGGGCGAGATAGGCCGGGTCCTGACCGGCGAGATGGTCGAGGATGGGGGCGATATAGGGGGCGTCGGCGAAGAAGGCTGCGCCGGCGGCGCGCAGGGAGTGGACATAGGCGAGCGCCTGTTCGACGCGGGCGGCGGCCGGGGCCGAAGGGTTGGTGACGCCGAGCTTCATCAGGCGTCGCAAGGGGGCTACGCGCGCCCAGCCCGGCAGGCAATTATAGCTGAGATAGACCAGGCCGCCGGGTTTGAGGCGGCGGCGGATCAGCTCGACGATATAGTGACGGTTCTCGGCGCTGACCCACGACCAGATGCCGTGCAGGACGATGAAGTCGAACTCTGGCAGGTCTGCGTCGGTCAGGTCTTCGAAACTGGCTTCGAGGAAGGTGACATTGGTGGTGCCGGCGGCTTCGGCGGTCGTGCGGGCATTGAGGATGTGGGTGGGATTGAAGTCGTTGGCCCAGAATTGGCCGTGAGGGTTGGCTGCCGCCAGGAGGGCTGTGGAGACGCCGTTGCCGCAGCCAAGTTCGAGATAGGTGAAGGGGGCGTCGGGGTCGGGCGCGCGGCGGCCGGCCTGGGTCGCTGCCATGGCCAGGTTGAGCGGGGCCAGGTCGGGGTAGAAGCCGTGGGTATATTCGACATCGACGACATAGCCGCCGGTCCAGGTTTCATCGGACAAGGTCGCGTGCTTTCTGGCAGAGGATTGAGATTCAAGAAAGAACCCCTCACCCGCCAGGCTGAAGCCTGGCACCCTCTCCCCTTGAAAGGGGAGAAGGGGGAAGAGTGAAAGGCGCTAGGAGAAGACGTCGGGATGCGGGGTGCCGAGGGTGACAACCTGATTGTGGACGAGGTCCCAGCCGAAGGTGGTGGCGACATAGTCCTTGCCGTTGAAGACATAGTGAGCCAGCTGGAATTCATCGAACGCGATGACGAGGTTGTTGTTGACCGAAGTGCCGGCTTCGGCCTGGGCGATAACGGAGGCCGCGTCGAAGAGGTATTCGTCGATAAGGCGCGGGCCGTTCACAGTGTCGACATAGCCCTCGATTTCGACGCGGGCGAGCGGGTGGTCGGTGAAAACGGTCTGCAGCAAGGTCAACAGGGACTGGTCGTTGCCGAGCTCCATGGCGACGGTGGGAAGGCCGCCGGAATCGAAGTTAAAAGCGACGGCGGCTGCCTCAGTGAAGTCATGGCCGCCATCGGTGGCGATCGTCTGGCCGTTTTCATCGACGAAGTGGACATAATAGGTCATATCGCCGGTGGCGCCGCCGGCCGCAGTGGCCAGGTTGTAGGTCCCGGCACTGGTCAGGGTCGTCGTCGTGTGGCCGACCAGGTCCCAGCCGAAGGTCGCGGTGCCGCCCTTGGTGCCGGTATTGTGCGTCGTCTGGAAGTCGGCAAAGCCCACTATGACCTTGCTGTCGGCGCCGTTTTGCCAGACCTGGTCGACGCTGACGTGGGTAAACAGCTGTTGGTCGATCAGTTGGCTGCCGGTGAAGCCGTCGACTTCGAGCCCGAGCGACGTCGCGCCCGTCATGTGGGCACGGGTGAGCGCCAGCATGAGCTGGTCGGAGTTGAATTGCAGCAGGGCCTGGCCACTACTGTCGGATAGGCCTGTGCCATAGTCCGACAGGGCAATCCAGCCGCCTGAGCCGTCGCTGCTCAGAGGTGTGCCCTTGCCGTCGACGAAACGGGCATAGTGGACGACCGGCGCCGGATGATCGACGGCGACGGCCGGCGTGCCGCTGGCGGCATAGTCTCCGCGGTCGGTGAGCGTCGTCGCCTGATGGTGAACGAAATCCCAGCCCAGCGTGCTGTGGTCGGTCAGGACGCCCGTATGGTCATAGAGATTGTGGCTATGGCTATAGGTCTCGGCATTGAGGGCGATGCTGAAGCCACCGCTCGCGTCGGCATTGGACATGGCGCCCGTCGCGCCGCCAAACAGATAGTCGTCGACGAGCTGCAGGCCCGACGATGTCGTACGATAGGCTTCGACGTCGACGCTGACCGCATCGCCACGGACCAGGGCCGCGGTCAGGGCCAGGTTTGACAGATCGTCGGCGACATAGAGCGTAACCTGGCCGATGGACGTCCCGCCGGTGGCGCCGAAGCCCATCGTGCCGGAAACCCAGCCGGTGCCGGCGTCGCTGCTCAGGATGGTTTTGCCGTCGGCGGCGATGAAGCGCATGACATAGGTCAGCGATTCCTCAGGGTTTCCCGTGTGCTGCCCTGCCGTAAAATCGGCGGGGTCCGTCAGGGTGACAGGCGTCCGTGTGTTCTGATCCCAGCCCGTCGTGGCGGTAGAGGTGACGCCGCCATTGGTGTCATGGCCGGTATAGGTGTGGGTAAAAGCGCTTGCCGACAGGACCACGGTACCGGCGCCGGCGGCGGCGACCTGGCCGCCTTCGAACAGGTAGTCGTCGACCAGCCGGTATTGGCCATTGATCATGATCAGGGATTCGACCTGAAAAGAGACATGGCCGTCCAGAACAGCCCCTTGTTCGAGCGCCAGGAAAGCCTTGTCCGAGCCGGTGAGAGACAGGCCGACGACCAGCGGTATGGCGGCGTCGGGTGACCCGAGCGCCGGGAAATTTTCCCGGCCTTCGCTGACGCTGAAACTTTCGAGCGCGACCCAGCCGTTCGTGCCGGAACTGGCGATGACATTGCCCTTGTCGTCGACGAAGCGGCCGACCAGGATTTGGGCGCCGGGCAAGGCGGTGGCGGCGACATCGCTATTGGCGAAACTGCCGGGCGTGGTGGAGAAGCTCGATTTGGTATCGAAGTTCCAGCCTGAGGTCGTGTTGTCGACGATCTTGCCATCGCTATCAAGCGCATTGTGCGACTGCTGGGAGGCACCGAAGGTTATGGCCAGGCTGTCCTTGCCTTCGGATCCGGTCGACCGCTGGGCGATATGGGCGTTGTCGAAGATCAGGTCGTCGACCGTGACCAGGCCCGATGGCGTCGTCTTATAGGCCGCGACTTCGACGCGCAGGGTGGAATCGTGTTCGACGGCATCAGTCGTGACGATCGAGAGGGCGCCGGCATCGAGGGCCACCGTCAGGGACCGCTCATTGAGAATGACCAGACCGTAGGCGTCGCTGTGGATCCAGCCGTTGGTGCCCTCGCTGGCGATGAGTTTGCCGTCAGAATTGAAGAAACGGACGGCGTAGTGCAGGTCATCGGGCTGGCCGCCGGCGACGCTGCCGTCGGCGAGGAAATCGGCATTACCGCTGAGATCCGCCGGCGTACTGGTGGTGAAGTTCCAGCCGAATTCTGTCGGCGCCTGCAAGACGCCTTTGGCGTCGCGGGCCCAATGGTCGTGTTCGAAACTGCCGATGGAAAGCGAGTAGGCGGCCCCGCTGCTGGCGAGGGTGTCGCTGGTCAGGGTGTTGTCGGCGAAAAGGTATTGGTCCACCAGTTGCAGGGCGCCATTGACGGTTTGATAGGCTTCGACTTCGAGCCCGATATTGGCGTTGTGGACGATCGCGTTGAACAGACTGGCGGTGGCGCGATCGTCGCCGAACGCGAAGCTCGCCGAATTGCTGGAGGCGAAGGCGAAGGTGTCGAGGGCCAGCCAGCCATTATTGCCGTCGCTGGCGATGACGTTGCCATTGGCATCGACCAGGCGCGCGACATAGGTCAGGTCCGTGCCCGCGGGGACGCCCGTGCCGAGCGAGGCCTGGCCGACGGCCGTGCGGAGCTGCGCCAGGGCCGTGCCATTGCCGCTGGTGTCGGTGAGGTTGATGGCCTGGGTATGGCCGCCGGCGCCGGGCAAGGTGAAGCGGGCGATGCCGCCTGTGCTGCCGGCGGTGACCGTGTTGCCGGCGGTCGCCAGGATGAACTGGGCGAGTTCGAGATAGGTGTCGATCTGCGTCGTCACGCCGTTGAAACCGACGAAGATCAGCGTGTCGCCGGCGGCGAAGTTGAGGTCGAGAATGCTGTCGGTCTGGGCGGCGAGAAGGCTGTCGGACAGGTTGAAGACGAAGGCATCACCGCTGGAGCCGCCGGTCAGGCTGTCGTCGCCGCCCTTGCCCGACAAGGTGTCGTGGCCGCCGCCGCCATTGATGATGTTCGCCGCATTATTGCCGTTGATGATATTGGCCAGGCTATTGCCAGTGGCGTTGATGGCATTAGTGCCGGTCAGGGTCAGGTTTTCGACAAACTGGCCGGCTAGCGAAAAGGTGACCGAAGCGTTGACGGTGTCGTTGCCGCCGGTGCTGGTCTCGACCACCGTGTCGCCGGCATTATCAACCGTGTAGGTATCGTTGCCGTCGCCGCCGGTCATGGCATCGGCCCCGCCGCCGCCATTGATGAGATTGTTGCCGGAATTGCCGATGATGATGTTGGCCAGGCTGTTGCCGGTGGCGTTGATATTGGCGAAGCCTGTTAGAGTCAGGTTTTCGACCTGCTGACCGGCCAGGGTGAAGGTGACGGATGAGATCACCTTGTCCGTGCCTTCGCCGGCGATTTCGACGACGCTGTCGCCGGCATTGTCGACATAGTAGAGGTCGTCGCCCTTGCCGCCGGTCATGGTGTCGGCGCCGATGCCACCATCGATGATATTGGCGTTGGCGTTGCCGGTCAGGGCGTTGTTGAGCGCATTGCCGGTGGCGTTGAAGGCGGCCGTGCCGTTCAGGCGCAGGGCTTCGAAATTGGCGCCCAGGGTCCAGCTCTTGTCGGAAACGACGGTGTCGTAGCCTTCGCCAGCATTTTCGCTGACGCTGTCGCTGAAATTGTCGAGGATATAGGTGTCGTCGCCGGTGCCGCCGGCCAGGATGTCGGCGCCGAGACCGCCGTCGAGGCGGTCATTGCCGCCCATGCCGGACAGGGTGTCGATCCCTGCCCCGCCGGTCAGGCTATTGGCGCCGCTGTTGCCGGTAATGGTGTTGTTGAGGGAATTGCCGGTGCCGTTGCTGTCGCCCGTGCCGGTCAGGTTGAGGTTTTCGACCTGCTGGCCGGCCAGGGTGAAGGTGACCGAGGCATTGACCGTGTCGGTGCCGCCGCCCGCGCCCTCCTGGACGATATCGGCGAGGTTATCGACAAAGAAGGTGTCGTCGCCGTCGCCGCCCTTCATGGTGTCGGCGCCGGCGCCGCCGTCGATCGTGTCATTGCCGTCGTAACCGGCAAGCGCATTGGCGCCATTGCTGCCGGTGATGATATTGTCGAGATTGTTGCCGGTGCCCTTGAGATCGGCCGAGCCTGTCAGGGTCAGGTTTTCAACATTGGGTCCCAGGGTGTAGTTGATCGTGGAGATCACTAAGTCGACACCGCCGCCTGGCTCTTCGGTGACGAGGTCGTTGACGCTGTTGACATGATAGATGTCGTCACCCAGGCTATGGGTGATGGCGTCGGCGGCGGGCGACAGTTCGGGATCGGCCTGTTTCAGGCTTTCGCGCAAGGCATTGAAACGCAACACGACGAAACCCCCGGAATAGTAAAGACAATCCTAACCATGACAGAATGGCGGTCGTTTCACAAGACACCGTTATGCACGGCATGCCGCTTCAATCGATGGTAGAGGGTTAGGGGCAAGCCGGTCACCATCGAGGCGGCGAGAAGGCTGCTTACAATCGCGGAATGTGGATCTCACCGAAGGCAGGCACAGCGGCAGACGTCTTGTGACAAAGACGCAACGCCAATAAAAAATCATATATAAAATTTAATTTTACAATTGCCGCTCGTGGCAAGGCGGCTTTAATAATCATACAATAAACGCAAGGCTACCGCCTCAGACACCGCGGCTTGAGATGAGTTCGGTACGCTGAATGTCGGCGATGGCAGAAAAATGCAGTCTGTTGGGAGTCCGGATAATCGTGAAATCGTCAAGTGCGTACAATCGCCGCAAGTTTCTTGCCGCCGCGAGCGGCACCCTTTTGCCGCTCGCTCTGCTCGGCTGCGGCGGCTCCGGTGGCGGCTCCAGTAGCGGCGGTGGCGGTGGCGGATCGAGTTCGTCGTCTTCATCTTCCTCATCGTCGTCTTCGTCATCATCGTCGTCTTCGTCATCGAGCAGCGGTCTCTACCCGAGCTATAACACCGACCCGATCGCGGTGGACGCGTCCGGTATGACGCGAACGGCGTCGGAGATTTCCGCGCGCATCCAGTTGGGTTTGAATATCGGCAATACCCTGGAAGCGACCGGCGGCGAGACTGCATGGGGCAATCCCTTGATCACGCAGGACTTTGTCGATACGGCCAAGGCCAAGGGGTTCAACGCCATTCGACTACCCTGTTCATGGAACCAGTATGCCGACGCGACGACGGCGAAAATCAGCGACACCTGGCTCGATCGCGTCAAGGACGTCGTCCAGTACTGCATCAACGCCGATCTGTATGTCGTGCTCAATATCCACTGGGACGGCGGCTGGCTCGAAGGTCACATAACGCCCGCCGATAAGGACGCCGTCGCCGCCAAGCAGAAGGCGTTCTGGGAGCAGATCGCCACGCACCTGCGCAGTTTCGATGAGCGCCTGCTTTTCGCCAGCGCCAACGAGCCCAACGCCGCCGACGCTACCCAGATGGAGGTTTTGCTCGCCTATCACCAGACCTTTATCGATGCGGTCCGTTCCACGGGCGGGCGCAACGCCTATCGCACCCTGGTCCTGCAGGCGCCACAAACCAATATCGACCTGTCGCAAAGCCTGTGGACCAAGATGCCGACGGATAGCGCGACCGATCGCCTGATGGCCGAAGTGCACTATTACGACCCCTCCCAATTCACGATCATTACCGAGGACGCATCCTGGGGGAAGATGTTCTACTATTGGGGCAAGGACTTTCATTCGACCCTCGAACCCGACCGCAACGCGACCTGGGGCGAGGAGGACTGGGTCGACCAGAAGATGACGCTCGCCAAAAGCGTGTTCATCGACAAGGGCATTCCGGTCATGGTCGGCGAGTTCGGCGCCACGCCGCGGACGAATCCGCTGGACCTAGACCTGCACAAGGCGTCGCGGGCGCACTGGATGAAGTATGTCACGCAAAAAGCCCTGGCCAACGGCCTCCGCCCCTTCCTTTGGGACACCGGCGGGCTGATCGATCGTCGCACCCGGGCCGTCCTGGATCAACAGGGCATGGACGCAGTCCTGGAGGGCGCGGGGCTGAAATAACCGGACGCCAAGGTAATCCTGGCTGGCCCGGCAAGGGTCAAGGCCAGGTTCCGCGGAAAAGACTTCATTTTGTAACAACCTGCCTCGGCAACCTCCCCCGGCCATCGGACAAGCTTCGCGCTTTTCCCGCCAGGGCGAGCTCAGGTCGAGCCTAACGGAGGCGTGTTCAGCCATGAGCTTGTCACGACGCGATCTTGTAAAATCACCCCTGGCCCTGGCCGCGGCATCGACGATGGGGTTGGGTGCCGCGACCCCGGTCCGGGCGCAGACCGGCGCTGCGGACGCTCGCGAGACGATCCAATTGTGGCCGCATCCGCCGGCCGGGGCCCTGCATCCCGACATGACCGAGGTTATCGAGCAAACCTCGACGAGTCCGGGCTACAGCAGCCGACGGACAAACGGCATCCTGAAACCGTACATGATCGCGCTGCCGGCGGCTCACCCCAATGGCTCGGCCATGCTGATCATTCCGGGCGGCGGCTTCCAATGGAACTATTTCGACCACGAAGGCTATTCCGTTGCCGACGTCCTGAACCGGGCGGGCATCACCTGTTTCGTGCTGATCTATCGCCTGGCGCAGGACGGGTGGAAAGACCCGGCGAGCGTCGGCCCGGCCGACGCCCAGCGGGCGATGCGGGTCATCCGCGCCAACGCCGCGCGTTTCCAGCTCGACCCCGAGCGCGTCGGCATCCTTGGCTTCAGCGCCGGCGGCTTCCTGACGACGACCCTGGCCACACGGTATTCGGCGCCGCTCTATGCGCCGGTCGACGCTACGGACCAGCTCAGCCCTCGGCCCTTCCTGGCAGCGCCGATCTATCCGGTGCAGAGCGTCGATCCGGCCTATGCCTATGGCGGCGTGGCGCCGTCCTTGTTCGGCGGCCCGCCGACGCCAGCGCAGATCCGCGAGTGGTCGCCGGATCTCAATGTGACACCGGCGGCCGCGCCGACCTTCCTGGTCCATGCCGAGGACGACGGCGCCGTACCTGTGGCGAACTCGGTACGGCTGCGTGACGCCATGGTGGCGGCCAAGGTGACGGTCGAGACCCACCTGTTCGCTCATGGTGGTCACGGTTTTGGGGTAGGAGGCCGGCCGGGCAGTCCCGACGGCCTGTGGCTGCCGTTGTTTCTCAACTTCGCCCGCGAGGAAAAGTTGTTCGTTTAGGCCATCCTGCTACAGTGACCGACATAAGCGTGCCGATCAGACGAAGTCACGCATAACAGATTAAAGAGATATTGGAGGCGTCATGAGGCGGATTGTTCAGGGGTTTATGGCCAGCCTTGCATTTGCATTGCTTTGCAGCGGCGGGGCCAGCGCGGCAACGGATCCGCTGGCGGCAACCGGTCACTGGACGGCCGTGACCACGGGACAGGCGGCCAGGCCTCCCATGGGGTGGAACTCGTGGAACGCCTTCCACACGGACGTTACCGAGGCGAAGGTGCTGGATTCCGCCAAGGCCCTTGTCGACAGCGGACTGGCGGCGAAAGGCTATCGCTATGTCAATATCGATGACGGTTGGTGGCTGAAGCGGCGGACGACCGACGGCCGCATGATCGTGCGCACGTCGATTTTTCCGTCCGCGGCGGTCGGGGGACCTGAAGAGACCAGTTTCAAGCCGTTTACCGACCGTATCCATGCCATGGGCCTGAAAGCCGGCATCTATTCGGATATCGGCGCCAATAACTGTTCCCAAGCCTTCGGCGGCCCGGACACGCCGAACCTGCCCGAAGGCACGGTCGCCGAACGCGAGGTCGGTCTGTACGGCCATACCGACCAGGACATTAAACTCTACTTCGGCGACTGGGCATTCGATTACATAAAGGTCGATGGTTGCGGCATTCGCGCCTTCGGCACGGACAATGCGCGCGTCAAATCCGGTGAATTCCGCGCGCTCAGCCCGTTGATCGACGTGAAGGAAATTCGCCGCACCGACATCCCCGCCGTGCGCCAGCTTTACCAACAGGTCGCCGATGCCCTGCGCCGGACAAATCCCGACGGCGACTATGTCTTCTCGATCTGCGCCTGGGGCTCTGCCGATGTGCGCGCCTGGGCAAAGGATGTCGGCAACCTGTCGCGGACCAGCGACGATATCACACCCAGCTGGACACGGATGCTGGCCAATTTTGACAGCGCGGCCGATCGCGCCCTCTACGCGCATCCGGGCTCATGGAACGACCCGGACATGCTCTTCGTCGGCCACGGCGACTTCGACGAGCATCATCTGACCGAAGCCAGATCGCATTTTGCGCTGTGGTCGATGCTGTCGGCGCCGCTTCTCATCGGTTACGATTTGCGGGAAGCGCCGCAACCACTCATGGATATCCTGGGCAACAGCGATATCATCGCGGTCGATCAGGATCCGGCGGGCAACCAGGCTGTGCCGGCCTACGACACCGACGACGTTCAGATTCTGGTCAAGACGCTGAGCAACGGACACAAGGCGGTGGCGATTTTCAACCGCGGACTGGCGCCGGCTGACGTGACCTTGACCGCCCGGCACCTGAAGTTCAGCGGGACCGCGCCGGTGGCGCTCAGGGACCTGTGGAGCGGAAGCACACTACCTGCCTTCTCCGGAGAAACGAAGCTGCATCTGGAGCCGCGCCAGACGCTTATCTTCGACGCTTCGGGCACGCGCGCCCTGACCGACGGCCTCTACCTGTCGGAAATGCCCGGCCGGGTTAACCCGGCCGTCGATGGCGTGGTTCTCCCCCAACCGGACCCCACCATCCACCGCATGATCAATCCGTGGGGCGCCACGACCGACACCGGCGAACCTCCCGCCTACACCGGCTGGGGCGGCGCCCAGGCCGATGCGACGCCGTATCGTCAGGCGTTACATGTCGACGGCACGATGTTCGATACCGGCCTGGGCGTCCTTGCCAACTCGCGGTTCGAAGTTCGGGCCGACGGCGGATTTCGCCGCTTCGTCGCCGAAGTGGGAGTCGATGATTCGACCTTCGATACGGATGATGTCGTGACCTTCTCCGTCTATGGCGACGGCAACCTGCTGGCGACGTCCAAGCCGACCCGTTTCGGTCAGCCCGTGCAGTCCCTGCAGGCCGACATTGCCGGCGTGCAGGTTGTGGAACTGGTGGCGCGCGGCACGGTGGCGAAGAGCAAGGTGCCGACGGTTGTCACCTGGGGCAATGCGGCTTTGCTCAGGGACTAGAGCGTTGCCCGGCTAAGATGGGCCGGGCTAACACTCTAAGTTTTTGTTTTGTCGCATTTCCTTACGCCAAACCGGCGTCCACTTTGGCGGGAAATGCTCTAGGATACCTGCGAATTCGTATGACCGGACGGCAACGGTCAAAGGTATCTGGCAGGCATGGCGTTGTCCGGCGAATGTGGGATGTGAGTCCGTAGTCGCTGGATAACGGGCGTGCGACCAGATCGTAGGCCCAAGCCAGGCCGTCACATTAATACAACAATCGCCCCCCTCAATACGGCTGCCGCATTTTTCCCTTTGCCTATGGTATCGATGTCATGGTATCGATGTCATAAGACGACAGACGGCATAAATCGCCGCGGCGGAGGACGACAAAAAGGACGGATCCGGAAAAGACAGGCAAGGCACAGGTAGCATCCAAGCTGCTCGCAGTCGTGCATCTGGACCATTCACGTTGTTCAAACTGACAAAGACATGACCGCGTTACCTGTTCTGCTTGGCGGGACGGGATTGAGTACCCGCACACAAAAAAAGCCTCAACAGGAGAGACACATTCATGTCCACGCGTTTTAACCGCCAACTGACCACTATGGCCTCGGTTCTCGCATTGGTCGCCGGATTCGCCGGCCACGCCTATGCCCAGGATGCCGCCGCTCCGGCGCCCGAAGCCGCCGCCCCCGAAGACCAGGCCACCGTCGTTATCGTCGTCGGCACGCCGGGCGGCAAGGGCATCAACAAGCTGAAAGCCTCATATGCCGTCACCAATATCACCGCCAACGACCTGTTGCAGGCCAATCCGAAGGCGTCTTCGGAAGTCCTGACCCTGGTTCCCGGCATCTGGGTCGAAAGCTCGGGCGGGGTCGGCGGCGCCAATATCTTCGTGCGCGGCTTCCCCGGCACGGGCGACGCCCAGTTCGTCACCTTCCAGCTCAACGGCACGCCGATCTATCCGGCGACCTCGCTGTCCTTCCTCGACAATTCGGTGATGTTCCGCACCGACGAGACCATCCAGCGCGTCGAAGCGCTGCGCGGCGGCCCCTCGCCTATCTTCGCTTCAGGGCAGCCGGGCCTCACCACCAACTTCGTGTTGAAGGAAGGCGGCGATGTGACCAAGGGCGACGTCAAGGCGACCTTTACCGATTA
Source organism: Asticcacaulis sp. P2_B1 (assembly GCF_056404915.1). Taxonomy (NCBI): domain Bacteria; kingdom Pseudomonadati; phylum Pseudomonadota; class Alphaproteobacteria; order Caulobacterales; family Caulobacteraceae; genus Asticcacaulis; species Asticcacaulis sp. P2_B1. The sequence goes on from NZ_JBFUDD010000002.1 coordinate 42,363, forward strand.
CGGCACGCGCCGCGTCGACGCCGTGATGAGCGGCAAGCTGGCTGACGATCTCTACTATATGGTCGGCGGCTATGCGACGTCGTCGCCCGGCGTCCGCGACACCCAGTTCAATTCCGAAGTCGGATCGCAGTTCACAGCCAATATCACCAAGAAGTTCGATGGCGGCAAGCTGAACGCTTATATCCGAGCCACCGACGACCACGGCACCTGGTATCTGCCGTTCGCCGTCAATGTGCCGGGTCTCGACAAGGGCACCTATGTCCAGCTGGGCAATTATTCGCGCTTCGCGACGCTTCAGGTCAATGAAGACGGCGACACCGAAAAGTTCGACCTGGGTAATGGTCGCGGCTGGAAGGGCATCGTGTCGGGTGTCAATTTCGACAAGACGTTCGAGAACGGCTGGAGCGTGCGCGATCACTTCGGTTACACCAAGGGCGACGCCGACACCTATGGCCTGGTTCCCGACGGTTCGGCGATCACAGCGGCCGCTTTGGCGACGCAAATCGGCGGCCCGGTCAAGACCGCCGACGGTACGACGCTCGGGTCCGGCGATTATGTGCAGAACTGGGGCGCCTGGGTGGTGCAGAAGCAGCTCAAGTCCCTGGTCAACGATCTCAGCGCGTCGAAGACGATCGGCACGCATGACCTGACCTTCGGCTATTACGCCGCCAGCGTGTCGGCCGACGACTTCTGGACGATCGGCAATTTCAACCCGATGCAGGTCAAGCAGAACGGCAATTATCTCGTCTCGACGATCCATTGTTCGGATCTGGCGGCGGCGGGTTCGGGGTCGGGCTGCTGGCATTACGGCATCCTGTCGGCCGGCGACATGCGTTCCGACGCTCTCTATGTCGCCGATGCCTGGCAGGCGACCGATAAACTGCGCATCGATTTGGGTGCGCGCAGCGAGCAGGTGAAGACGAGCTATGTGCTGGATTCCGGTCCGGGTTATCCCGACGGCACCACCGACCTGGTCGTCGACGATACGCGCAGCAAGTCGTCCTATACGCTGGGCTTCAATTACCAGATCGACCCGCGCATGGGCGTGTTCGGCCGCACCTCGACCGGCTTCATGTATCCGCAGTTCGACGATTTCCGCTCGGGCCTGACCGACACGTCGGAAATCAAGCAGTATGAACTGGGTTACAAGCTGTCGACGCAATATGTCGATCTGTTCGCCACGGCGTTTTACAACAAGTTCGATGGCGCCAAGTTCCACGATGTCGGTGGGGCTTTGGAATCCAATTCCAACGAAGCCAAGGGTCTGGAACTGGACGGCCGTTTGAAGACCGAGTTCGGATTGTCAGTGGCGCTCAACGGCACCTGGCAGAAGACGAAGATCACCAAGTCGTCGGATCCCGCCAATGTCGGCAATTCGGCTCAGCGCCAGCCCGAATGGCAGGTGCGTGTGACGCCGCGTTATGAAACCCATCTCGGGTCCATTCCGACGACCTTCTACGGCACGGTGTTCGCGGTCGGCGATCGTTTCGCGGATAACTCCAATGCGACCGTGTTGAAGAGTTACAACAAGGTCGACGCCGGCATCATCTTCGATCTCGGCAATATCAATGTGCAGCTGTCGGGGGATAATCTCGGCAATGCGCACGGCTATACCGAAGGCGATCCGCGGTCGACGACGGGGGCCAATGCACGGCCGATCTTCGGGCGGTCGTATATGGTCAGCGTCGGGTATAATTTCTAAGCCAAAAGGGGGTCGCTTAAGGAAGTGACCCCTCCGTCGCGGACCGCTCGGGCGGCCCCGTACGCCGCGACACCTCCCCATAAAATGGGGAGGAGAGACGTATACCGGCCGGGGTTTCTCCCTTCCCTGGCCGGACCGGCATCGCCCCTACGGTGCCGGACTTTTTCCCCCTAAACTCTCGCGGGCCGTTCATGGTCATGCACGGCCCGCATCTTTTTTGAATTTTTGGATCCACGCTTTCGCCATGCCAAGCCTCCGCCATGAATGACAGACCCGCATCCCTTCTGACTCCGGCAGCCTATACCGCAAGCCTGAAGACGCCGCACGCGGTCTATGGCGTCCTGTTCGAACGCGTCCAGTTGCTGCGGCTGTTTGCCGACGGCAAGACCTTTGCCGACGCTGTGCCGAAGTCGGCGCCCAAAGCCATCACGGCGGATTTCGCCAAGGCCGATCCTCAAACTGAAGGCGATTTGCGCGCATTTGTGGCGCAGCATTTTGAGGTGCCAGGGCCGTGCGCCGCCGCGGCAACGGCGGGCCCCAAAATGGGTTCAAGGGTCGGGCTCAAGGCCTATATCCAGGGTTTGTGGAGCAAGCTGGAACGCGCACCCCAGGCCATTCCAGAAGGCTCATCGGCCCTGTTTTTGCCCGAGGCCTATGTCGTGCCGGGTGGGCGATTCCGCGAGATCTATTACTGGGACAGCTATTTCACCATGCTGGGTTTGGCGCATGACGGCCGCGACGATCTGGTGGAGTCGATGTTGCGCAATTTCGAGAGCTTGATCGAGCGTTACGGCCATATTCCCAACGGCACGCGCAGCTATTATCTCAGCCGGTCGCAGCCGCCGTTCCTGGCGCTGATGGCTGGTTTGTCGAAGACCGCGGCACGCAGCGAAAAGCTCAGGCAACTGGCGGCGCTGCAAAGCGAGCACAGCTATTGGATGGACGGCCAAAGCGCCGTGCGCATGCCCGACGGCGCCGTGCTCAACCGCTATTGGGACGACCTGGATACGCCGCGCGACGAATCCTATGCCGAGGACGTGGCCACCGCCACGGAGTCCGGCCGGCCGGCGGCGCGGGTTTATCGCGATTTGCGCGCCGGGGCGGCCAGCGGCTGGGATTTCAGTTCACGGTGGTTGGGCGACGCGCGGGATTTCGCCTCGATCCACACCACCGATATCGTGCCGGTCGACCTCAACAGTCTGTTGTGGATGCTGGAAACGACGATCGCCCGGTTCTGCCATGGTTTGGGGCAGGAACAACGGGCGTTGGAGTTCGAGGTCCTGGCCGAACGCCGCGAACAGGCGATCCATAGGCATCTGTGGGTGGCCGGCGAAGGCCGCTTCGGCGACTATGATATCGCGGCCGGGCGGGCGACGCCGGTGTTATCGGCGGCCTCTCTCTATCCTCTATTCGTCGGCTTGGCGTCGCAGGCCCAGGCCGATGCCGTGGCCGAAACGGTGGCCGCCAAGATGCTGGCGCGCGGCGGCTTGCGCACCACGACCAACAACACAGATCAGCAGTGGGACATGCCCAATGGCTGGGCGCCGTTGCAGTGGATTGCGGTCACGGGTTTGGCGCGCTACGGTCATGACGGCCTGGCGCGCGACATCGCCGGGCGCTGGCTCGAGACGGTGGCAACGGCCTATGCGGAGACCGGCAAGCTGCTGGAGAAATACGACATCGAGGCGATGAAGCCTGGCGGCGGCGGTGAATATCCGGTGCAGGACGGTTTCGGTTGGACCAATGGCGTGACGCGGGCCCTCATGGCTATGTATCCGGATTTGCTGCAGGAGACAGTATGACCGTTCCTCTCTCCCGTTTGCGCGCCAGCATCGCCCTGGTCATCGTTTACATGATCTATGGCGTGTTGTTGAACAGCGTCGGCACGGTCATTTTGCAGTCGATCCTGAGCTTCCATATCACCAAGCCGGAAGGCTCGATTTTGGAGGCTTGTAAGGATCTATCGATCGCCCTGGTCAGTTTCACCGTCGCCAGTTTCGTGCCGCGATTGGGCTATCAACGCGCCTTGATCATCGCCTTGTTGGGCGTCGCGGTGGCCTGTCTGGCCATGCGTTTCGTGCCGGGCTTCGACATGGCCAAGGTATTGTTCCTGGTCATCGGGGTGACGTTCGCCTTGGTGAAAGTCGCGGTCTATTCGTCCATCGGCCTGCTGCATACCGACCCCAAGGCCCACGCCAGTTTCACCAGCCTGGTCGAGAGCTTTTTCATGGTCGCGGTGCTGTCGGGGGCATGGCTGTTTTCGTTCTTTATCGACCCCGTGCATCCGGAGTCATTAAGTTGGCTTAATGTTTATATTCTGCTGGGCGGGATAGCCGTGCTGGCGGCGGTATTGTGGATGGTGACGCCCCTGCCGGCGCCGCAGGTGGTCGAAGGCGAGGTGAAGACGCCGTGGTACAACGATTTGAAGGCCATGCCCGAGTTGTTCGTCGCCAAGTTCCTGGTGGCCTTTCTGACCGGCATTTTCCTCTATGTGCTGATCGAACAGAGCCTGGGCAGCTGGCTGCCGACCTATAATCGCGAGGTGCTGAACCTGCCGGCGCAGATGAGCGTCCAGGCCGGCGGCTTGTTCGCCGCGGCCCTGGCGATCGGGCGGATGGTCGGCGGCCTGGTGCTGCGCAAGGTCGATTGGCAGACGGTTCTGTTCGGCTGTGTCATCGGTACCGGGCTGGTCGTCATCGCCTCGATCGTGTTTCCGCCGGTCGGTCATCCGGTCGAAGGCGACTGGCTGCATGCGCCGTTACAGGTGTTTATCCTGCCGGCGGCCGGGTTCTTTTTCGCGCCGATTTATCCGACCCTGAACTCGGTCGTGCTGAGCGCCTTGCCGCAGAAGAAACAGGCGCCGATGACGGGCTTGATCATCGCCTTTTCGGCCCTGGGTGGGACCTTGGGGTCGTTTATCACCGGCCAGATCTTCAGCCATTTCGGCGGGCACAATGCGTTTAGTCTTACTTTGGTGCCAATCGTTCTGCTGGGCTTAAGCTTGGTTATGCTGCGCAAACGTCTGGCGGATTGACAGCGCTGCCCGTTATTTGACAAGGTGATGTAAATAAGGAGCGGGTCTTGGCGGGTTCCAATATCACCATGGACGAACTGGCCAAGCTGGCCGGCGTGTCGAAGATCACCGTGTCGCGGGCGCTGCGCGGCGGGTTCGCCGTCAATGCCGAGACGCGCGACCGCATCTTCGCCCTGGCCAAGGAGCACGGTTACCGCCTCAATCAGGCCGCGCGCAACCTGAAGCTCGACCGCTCACATACGGTCGGGGTGATCGTCGAGATGAACCCGACGCCCGACCGCATGATGTCCGATCCCTATCCGCTGGAATTGCTGGGCGGCATTTCGCAGACCCTGACCTCGCGCGGCTATTCGCTGCTGCTGACCACCATGTCGGGCAAGGAGAGCGTTGCCTTCCAATCGGCCGAGGGCATTATCCTGCTGGGGCAAGGGATCCATGACGAGGCGGTCAAGGCCTTGCAGCCGGTTTTGGCGCCGTTCGTGGTGTGGGGCGCGCCGCACGACGGCGCCGATTACTGTATCGTCGGTTCGGACAATTATCACGGCGGGGCGATCGCGGCCGAGCGGCTGTGCGATTTGGGCCGGCGAAGGCTGGTGTTTTTAGGCGATACGCGCCACGCCGAAGTCGAGGCGCGCTTCAAGGGTTTCCGCGACACGGCCGAGTCCCACGGCGCCCAGGTGGTCGCCAGTCTGCCGTGCCCGTTCACCTTCACCGGCGGGTTGGAGTCGGCCCAGGTTCTGCTGGAGCAAAAGCTGAAATTCGACGGGGTGCTGGGGTCGAACGACCTGCTCACCATGGGGTTCGTGCGCGCCCTGATCGAGGCCAATGTGCGGGTGCCGGAGCAGGTGTCGGTGATCGGCTACGACGATACGCCTTTGGCGGTCACCTTCTCGCCGGCCCTGACCAGCGTGCATCAGAACTGGCGCAATGGCGGGATCCATCTGGCGCAGAAGATTCTGCAGCTGATCAATGGCGAAGAGGCGAAGTCCGAGGTCATGCTAACGTCGTTGAGTGTACGCGAGACGTAAGCTGAATATTGGATTGGGGCTGGCATGAACCAGGATTTGAAAACACGTTTGGGCGGGCTGTTGCTGCTGGCGATCGGCGGCGGGTTCGGCTGGTTTTTTATTGTGAAGCCGCTCGAGGCGGCGCGGCAGCACCTGCCCGAGGTCAGTTATGAGCTCAAGGCGATCCTGCTGGTGCCGGCCTGTTTTATCTTCGGCCTGGCTTTTCTGCTTGGCGGCGCCGGTTTCGCCTATCGCGACAAGGCCCGCAAGACCTTTACACCGGTCGGTTGGGTGCTCATGGCTGTCGTCGCCGTCGTGACGGGGATCGGCTTTTTCTGGATGAAGCAGCAGTTCGCGGCGTTAGGTTATACGGACGGGGTGTGAGGGCGGCTGCATATCGGTGCTCCCCTTGCCCCTGTGAGCGCCTGGATATCTTCGGCTTCCGAGCGACCTCGTCCATGGTGGTCGCCGGGAAATCCAAATTCATGAACTGATCGCCAGCCGCGTCGACAATGGTTTGTCACAGCGCCGCATCGACGGACGGCCGCGCCGGCCCTGGCTGTTTTCGGTCAAGGCAATTTTGGTACTTGACAGTATTCTAATTCTTGCATTACGATACCATGCAGTTTTAGAAATGGGGCAATGTCCGAAATGGGCATGCCAATAGGCAGATTTCAACCAGGTCGCGCCAGACCCAGCCCAACCCCTCCATCCGCAACACGGAGCTTATCACCATGGATGACGTCATCATCATCGGCGGCAGCTTTGCCGGCCTCGCCGCCGCCCTCCAGCTCGGCCGCGCCCGCCGCAAGGTCACCGTTCTCGATACCGGTCTGCCGCGCAACCGCTTCGCCGGCCACTCGCATGGCGTGCTCGGCCACGATCACAAGCCGCCGCTGGACATCCTGGCGGAGGCGCGGCAACAGCTGGCGCGCTATCCCACGGTCAGGCTGGTCAATGCCCGGGCCGACAGCATCTCCGGCGCCATCGACAATTTCTCCGTCCATACTGGCGATGGCGAAAGCCTTGGGGCGCGCCGCCTGATCCTGAGCTATGGCGTCGTCGACCAGATGCCTGATGTCCCAGGCTTTGCCGAAAGCTGGGGCACCTCCATCGTGCCCTGCCCCTATTGCGATGGTTTTGAAGTCGCCGGCCAGCATTGGGGCCTCGTCTGGTCCGGACCGCAGTCGCACAATCAGGTCAGGCTGCTCCACGATTGGACCGAAAGGTTAACGGTCTTCGCCGATGGTCACGCCATTCCGCCCGAAATCCGGGCCGATCTGACGCGCCGCAACACACCTGTCGTCGATGGCCGGATCACCGGGATCGTCCGTCGCGGAGGCCATAACGCTACCGTCAAGCTCGATACCGGCCCCGATGTCGCGGTCGACATCGTGTTCGCCCACCCGCGCAACAGGCCGTCCGCAAGCCTGCATGAATCCCTGGGGCTCGCCACGGTCGACACGCCCCTCGGCATCGTCCTCAAGGTCGACGAGCGCCGCGAAACCAGCATGCCCGGCATCTACGCCGCCGGCGACCTCTCCAACCCGCTCATTCCGTCGGTCACCACGGCATCATGGCAAGGCGCGACGGCAGGAATCTCCGCCCAGCAGTCGATGCTGGTTTGAGAGCACAGACGGCCGGACCGGAGATTGACTTCGACGACAGCGCCGGGCGCCGGGAACGCTATCCGCCGGCGTGATCGTTGACAGCGTGCGCGGCGATGAACATGGCGACGGCCGACCGGCAATAGGATTCGATTTCGTTGTCGTCCATGGCTCTCGCCTCATCGAAGCGCACGATGGTCAGGAGATCGGAGCCTTTGAAAAGCGCGCCAAACAGGCGGGCGGATCGGAGAGGATCGGGCACGTTCAGAACCGCCTTCGCGTGCAACTGGCGCAGCAGGCCCTCGATCTGGGCGACGACACGGGCGGGGCCGGCGTCGTAGTGGAGCTTGCTTAATGTTTTTTGGTCCGTCTTGTCGGCCATGATCATGCTCTCGACGCCGCGCACGTCCGGGCTCAGCAACAGCCTTAGCAGCCCCGAGCCCACGGCCATAAGCTGGTCCTCCGCCGTGCCGGCGACACCTTCGACGAGCGATTGCGGAGCAAACTGCTGACAGCGGGCGGTAATCGCCGCGCTGAACAGGGCTTCCTTGTTCTCGAAATGCCGGTAGATGCTGAGCTTGGATATCCTGGCCCGTTGGGCGACCTTGTCCATGGTCGTCGCCTGGAACCCCAATTCCACAAAGAGCTCACAGGCCGCGTCGACAATGGTTTGGCCAAGCGCCTCGTTGACGGGCCGGCCACGGCGTACCTGGTTTTTTTCAGTCATGATAATAATGATACTTGACAGTATCCAAATTTTGGCGCTTTACGATACTCATAAGTATCAAATACGCCATCCCCTGGATCAAAGTCAACATGTCCTTTCCATCCGCCCTTAAAAAAGGCCCTGCCCTGGCCTCCCTGGCCGCGGCTATGGCCGTTCTGACCGCCTGTCACGCTCCGCCCAAGCCGGAAGCCAATGACCATCCCCGTGTTTTAACCTATCAGGTCGGCGCGTCCACGGCGACGGGAACGGCCTATGCCGGGACCATCCGGTCGCGTGTCGAGCAAAACCTGGCCTTCCGGGTCGCCGGCAAAATCGTTGAGCGCAAGGTCAATCTCGGTGATCGCGTGTCGCCGGGGCAATTGCTGATGCGGCTCGATCCCACCGATTACAGCGATGGCGTCGACGCGGCCACGGCCGCCGTCGCGGCGGCACGGAGCGCCGCTGTCAGGGCCAACGCAAACTATGAGCGGGTGAACAGCCTGGCCGCCAGCGGATCGACCTCCGTCGACATGGTCGAACAGGCGCGCGCGTCCAGGGATTCCGCCGACGCCAACCTGAAGGCCGCGGAAGCGCAGTTGGCGAGCGCCGGACATCAGCGCGGCTATACGGAATTGCGCGCCGATGTCGCGGGCGTGGTCGTCGAACTTCCCGGAGAAGCCGGACAGGTTGCGGCGGCCGGACAGCCCGTGATCAAGATTGCCCAGGCCGGCGCCCCCGAAGCGGTTGTCGGTCTGCCGGAAGCCAATCACGCCATCGGCGAGACGGCTCAAGTCACCGTTTTCGGTGCGGCCGGCGCCGTCTATAGCGGCCGTCTCCGTCAGGTGTCGGCTGCCGCCGATCCGTCCACGCGACTTTTCGAGGCGCGATACGTGCTGGATGCCACCATCGCGCAAGCGCCGCTGGGCTCGACCGTTCAGGTTACCCCCGCGGGCGTGCCGGTGGCTTCGTCGTCGCTGGATATCCCCCTGGCGGCCCTTGCCGACAAAGGCCAGGGCACCCGGGTGTGGATCGTCGATTCCGGAGGAAAGGTCCGGGCGAGGCCTGTCACGGTCTCGCGTCTCAATGAGGAGACGGCGTCGATCTCCGCTGGCCTTTCTCAAGGCGATATCATTGTCGCCGCCGGCGCGCAGTTGCTGCACGAAGGGGAAGTCGTGTCTCCGATTCGCGGAGGTACGCTGTGAGCTTCCCCAATCTGTCAGCGCTTGCGGTCCGTGAACGGGCCGTAACCTTGTTTCTCATCCTGGCGGTTTTGGCAGCCGGAACCTTCGCCTTCATCAAGCTGGGACGGGCCGAAGATCCGCGCTTCACCGTCAAGATCATGACCGTGACCGCCGTTTGGCCCGGCGCCACGGCCAGGGAAATGGACGAAAATGTCGGCGATCCGTTGGAAAAGCGCCTCCAGGAACTCCAGTACTATGACCGTGTCGAAACGACAGCGCAGCCTGGCGTTTTACAGGCCAAGGTCATCCTGAAGGATTCGACGCCGCCGTCGGCCGTTCCGGACCAGTTCTATCAGGCGCGCAAGAAGCTGTCCGACGAGGCGCGCAAATTGCCGAACGGTGTGTACGGTCCTTTTTTCGATGATGAATTCAGCGACGTCTATTTCTCGCTTTATGCGCTGCAGGCCAAGGGATTGCCCAACCGCGACCTGGTCAAACAGGCCGAGGATCTGAGGCAGCAACTCCTGCACGTTCCCGGCGTGCAAAAGGTCAAGATCCTCGGCGAACGTCCTCAGGCCATCTATGTCGACATATCCCAGGCCCGTCTCGCCACCCTTGGCGTCGGCGCACAGGACATCATCGCCGCCCTGCGCGGGCGCAACGATGTCACGCCGTCGGGCTCGATCGACACGGCCGGCCCCCGGCTGCAGCTTCGCCTCGACGGCGGCCTCAAGTCGGTGGACGACGTCCGCAATGTGACGCTGAACGTCCAGGGCAAGCTCCTCAGGATCGGCGACTTTGCCGAGGTCAGCAAAGGCTACGAAGATCCGCCCAGCTTCGAAATCGATCATGCCGGCCAGCCCACGGTCCTGCTCGGCGTCGTCATGGCTCCGCGCTATAACGGCCTGACCCTGGGCAAGGCGCTCGATCATCAGGAAGAGCTGCTGCGTGCGCAACTGCCGCTCGGCGTAACGATCACCAAGATTTCGGACCAGGCCAAGGCCATCCACCACGCGGTCGACGAATTCATGACCAAGTTCGTTATGGCCCTCGGCGTTGTGATGTTGGTGTCCTTTGTCGCGCTGGGTTTCCGCGTCGGTCTGGTCGTCGCCGCCGCCGTGCCCTTGACCCTTGGGATCGTCTTCGTTGTCATGCTGCTCACCGGCCGCGATTTCGACCGCGTGACCCTGGGCGCCCTGATCATTTCGCTGGGGCTTCTGGTCGACGACGCCATCATCGCCATCGAGATGATGGCGGTTAAACTGGAAGAGGGCTATGACCGCATCAAGGCGGCCACCTTCGCCTGGACCACGACCGCCGCGCCCATGCTGTCCGGGACCCTGGTGACCATTCTGGGGTTCATTCCGGTCGGCTTTGCCCAGTCGTCGGCCGGCGAATATGCCGGCAATATTTTCTGGGTGGTCGGCTTTGCCCTGATCGCATCATGGGTGGTGGCCGTAACCTTCACCCCGTACCTGGGCGTCGTCATGCTGCCCAACATCAAGCCGCGCCACGACCACGGCTCGATGTATTCTACGAAGATGTACAACAGGTTCCGCAACCTGGTCCGACTGGCCGTCGATCGCCGCGGCATCACCATCGCCATTACGGTCGGCCTGTTCCTCCTGTCCGGCGCCGGGATGGCCGTCGTCAAAAAACAGTTCTTCCCGAACTCGGACCGCACCGAACTGACGGTCGAAGTCAAGATGCCGGTCGGGTCCGCCTTCGAAGCCACCAAGGCGCTGACGAGCCGGCTTGAAGTGGACCTGCAAAAGCAGCCCGAGGCGACGGACGTGTCGGCCTATATCGGCCAGGGCGCGCCGCGCTTCTTCTTCTCCCTGAACCCTGAACTGCCGAACCCCGCCTATGCCCAGGTCGTTATCCAGACAAAGGATGTCGAGGCGCGCGCCCGGCTCAAGGCCCGAATCCGTCAATGGGTGAGCGACGGCCGCTATCCGCAGGCCCGCGTGCGCGTGACGCAGTTCCTGTTCGGCCCGCCCGTGCCTTATCCCGTGCTTTTCCGCGTCGTTGGACCCGATGAGGCCGGCATCATGAAGGTCGCGGAGCAGGTCCGGGCCGTCATGCAGCAGAACGCCAACGTGCTCGATCCGCATTTGGACTGGGGCGACAAGACCCCCTTCGTTCACTACACGATCGATGATGCCCGCCTGGCGCAACTGAATCTCACCCGGCAATCGGTGGAACTGCAACTGCAAGGCCTGGTGTCGGGCGTTCAGGCGACCCAGATCCGTGACGGCACCCGCACCGTCGATGTCATGTTGCGGACACCAGCAGCGGAAAGGCGCTCGCCGTCCGACCTGGCCGGCATGACGGTGACCAACACCCTGGGCCAGGCCATTCCCTTGAGCGCCGTCGTTCACCCGGCCATCGACAGCGAAGGCCAGCAGATCAAACGCTATGACCGCGACCTGTTCGTCAGCGTGCAAGGCGACGTGGGCGAAGGTGTCCAGCCGCCGGATGTCACGGCGCAACTCTTGCCTAAATTGCAGGCGATCAAGGCGAACCTGCCCGCCGGCTACCGCATCGACACCGGCGGCGCCGTCGAAGAAAGCGCCAAGGCCAATGTCGCGCTCGTGGCCGTCGTGCCGGTGATGATCCTGCTGACCCTGGTCGTGTTGATGATCCAAGTCAGGACCTTCTCCACCATGTGGATGGTCTTTGCGACGGCGCCGCTCGGCCTGGTCGGCGCCGTACCCACCCTACTGATCTTCAACCAGCCCTTCGGCTTCAACGCCATCCTGGCCCTGGTCGGATTGTCCGGCATCCTGATGCGCAACACGCTGATCCTGGTGCAACAGATCAATGACAACAGAGCCCAGGGGGCGACCGACTATGACGCCGTCATCGAGGCCACCGTCCACCGCGCCCGCCCGGTCATACTGACGGCCGTGGCGGCCATGCTGGCCTTCATTCCCCTGACCCATTCGGTTTTCTGGGGGGCACTGGCCTTCGTCCTCATCGGCGGCGTCGGTGTCGGCACCGTGCTGACGCTGGTCTTCCTCCCGGCCCTCTATGCCTTCTGGTTCAAGGTCCGCAAGCCGCAAAGCGAGATCTCCCATGCGTAACCTTCTGATGCTTCTCCCTGCGGTGGCCTGGCTTGCCGCCTGCTCGACGCCGACCGCCCATCTTCCCGCCGCGCCACAGCCGGTGAGCTGGCCCGTGACGAGCGACAGCGCCCAACCCCAGGCGAAGGCCTGGTGGGTGCAAGGCGCCGACCCCGTGCTGCGGGACCTGCTCGACGCTGCCAGCCGCGACAGCCACGACATCAAAATGGCCGAGGCGCGATTGAAGGAAGCCCGCGCCGCTCACGTCACAGCCAGGTCGCTTCTCTTTCCCGATGTCAGCGCTGCGGGTGTCGCGCAGCGCGGCGACGTCGGCCTGACCTACAATTACCAGACGATCGACATCACCCAGGGGCAGCTCAATGCCAGCTACGACCTCGATCTGTTCGGCGGGCTGAAGGCGCGCTCGAAAGCGGCAGGCGCGGTGGCACAGGCCGCAGGCGCCTCTTTGGAAGATGTTCGCGGCGCCGTGCGTCTCGAAATCGTCGCCACCTATATCGGCCTGAGGCAATGCCAGCAGGACCTCGACAGCTTCCGGACGACGGCTTCGGCCGCCCGCGAAATCTCCGCAAGTTATGAGCAGCAGTGGCGGAAGGGGCTGGTCACCGAGGGCCAGTTCCGCGCTTCCGAGATCGAGGCGCGGTCGGCCGATGCGGGCGTCAGCCGCCTCACCGAGGCCTGCGAGCACTATATCGACGCCATCAGCGTCCTGACCGGCGACGACACGATGGCGCTTAGACCGCGGCTTTCGGTGGCAGGCGAGGTGCCGCAACTCCGGCATCCCGACACGACAGATGCGCCGCTCGGTATCTTGCGCCAGCGCCCGGATATGCAGGCGGCAGAGGCGAACCTGACGGCGGCCCGGGCGTTGACGCGATCGGCACAGGCGTCGCTGTTTCCTGACCTGTCGATCGGCGCCTTTTTCGGCACTCAGGACAGCAGCGTCAGGCCGTCCACTGACGTGTGGAATGCTGCGACGACGCTCTATTGGCCGCTGCTGAATTTCGGCCGGATCAAGGGCCAGATCGATGCGGCTTCGGCACGGGAAGTTCAGGCCTACGAAGGCTACCGGCTGACGGCCATCGCCGCGCTCGCCGATGTGCGCACCAAGTTGACCGCCGTCGATGAAGCCGACAACAGGCAGGTCTTGGCCCTGGCCGATTTTGACGCTTCGGCGCGCCGGCACGACGAGGCGTCAAGGCAGTACAAGGCGGGGCTGATCGCCAACACCGCCCTTCTCGCCTCGACCCTGCAACATGAGGCGTCACGCCGCGCGCTCATCGACGCCAATGCCGACCGATCGACAAAGGCCGCCGCCCTTTATCGCGCCGAGGGACGGTGATTGTCGTAACGAGGCGAATCCACGAACCTCGGACGGAGCTTTCAGATGGCAGCTTGGGCAGCGCGGTCAACCCTGTCTAAAATTGAAAATCTCAACCCTTCCGCCTGGCTTGCCCAACCGCCATGCCCACACCCTTCGCCCAGGCCGAACCGGCGATTTTGTCGACCAGAAACGCCATCAGGGCCTGGACCCGCGCCGGGCGGATGGCGCCGGGCGGGGTGACCATATACAAGGCCAGCGACGGCGCCTGCCAATCGGGCATGGCGACTTCCAGACCTCATTGAGTGTGCGCGAGACGTGAGTTAAGCTGCAAACAAAGATCAGTCACACAGGTCACGCGGAGACGACGATGCAAGATTTTTCACGGCGGCAATTTGCCAAGGGCTTGGGGCTGCTGGGAGCCGGGTTGGCGACGGCGGGCGCCACGCAGGCCGGCATCGTGCGCAAGCCGCTCGACCTCAGTTTCCCAAGCGATTTTGTCTGGGGTTGCGCCTCGGCGTCCTATCAGATCGAGGGCGCCGTTAACGAAGATGGCCGCGGTCAGACCAATTGGGACGTCTTCTCGCATACGCCTGGCAAGGTCGCCAACGGCGACACCGGCGACGTCGCCTGTGATTCGTACCATCGCTATGCCGAAGACGCGCAATTGCTGAAAAATCTCGGCGCCAAGGCCTACCGCATGTCTATGGCTTGGTCGCGTATTTTTCCCGACGGCCGCGGGACGCCCAACCAAAAGGGCGTCGACCACTATAAGCGCGTCATCGACAATCTGCGTGAAAACGGCATCGAGCCCTATATCACCCTGTTCCACTGGGACTTGCCGCAAGCCCTGCCGGGTGGCTGGCAAAATCGCGATACGGCCAGCGCCTTTGCCGACTATGCTCACTATATTGGCACCCAGTTTTCGGATCGCGTCAGCCATTTCATGACAACGAACGAAATCCGCTGTTTCACGGATCTTGGCCACCAGGTCGGGATTCACGCGCCCGGCCTCAAACTGCCGGCAAAGGACGTCAATCAGGTCCGCCACCACGGTGTTCTCGCCCATGGCATGGGCGTGCAGGCGCTGCGGGCATCGTCGCGCGCCGGAACCCAGATCGGTCTGGCGGAAAATGCTTCCTTCTTCGTGCCCGTCATTGAGACGCCCGAACATATCGAAGCCGCGAAAAAGGCCACGCGGGCAGAGAATGCGATGTTCCTGACGGCCATCATGGAAGGCAAATACCTCGATTCCTATATCGAAGGCGCCGGCGCCGACGCGCCAAAGGTCGAGGCCGGCGATATGGCCGTGATCGGCAGTCCGCTCGATTTCGTGGCGCTCAACGTCTATCGGCCGGAGTATGCCCGCGCCGATGACGGTCCCAAGGGCTATGTCGCCCTGCCCCACCTGGAGTCGTCGCCGCGCATGGCGTCGCCGTGGCTCTATGTCGGTCCGGAAGTTTTGTACTGGGCTGTACGAACCACCAGCGAGCTGTGGGATCCCAAGAAAATCTACATTTCCGAGAACGGCTGCTCGGCGGACGATCCGATCGTGGACGGCCGGGTCGATGACGGCGACCGCGTGATGTATCTGCGTAATTATGTCACCGAATTGCATCGTGCAGCTGCGGAAGGCTATCCGATCCAGGGTTATTTCCTATGGAGCCTGATCGACAATTTCGAGTGGGCGGACGGCTACGGCAAGCGCTTCGGCATCCATTATGTCGACTTCGCGACGCAAAAGCGCATCCCGAAGCTCAGCGCCGCCTGGTACAAGGAAGTCATAGCGCGCAATCAAGTCGTCTAGGCACCTAACCCCCACCCCTCACCCAGGCCGAACCGGCGATTTTGTCGACCAGAAACGCCATCAGGGCCTGGACCCGCGCCGGGCGGATGGTGCCGGGCGGGGTGACCAGATAGAGGGCCAGGGACGATGCCTGCCAATCCGGCATGGCGACCTCGAGAAGGCCGGAGCGCAGGTCGTCCCACACAAGGAACTCGGGCTGCATGGCGATCCCCGCTCCGCCGATCAGGGCCGGGCGGAGGATGTCGGCATTGTTGACGCGCAGCGGTCCGGGCACCGACACGGCATATTGCCCCTCGGTGGCGTGGTGAAAGCGCCAGACGCCCCTGGCCCGGCCGTTGGTGTAGACCAGGCCGGTATGCTCGCCGAGGTCCTTCGGGTGGGTGGGACGGCCGCGGCGGTCGAAATAGCCGGGCGAGCCGACCAGCAGGATACGCACCGGGCACAACCGCCGCGCCATCAGGCTGGAATCTTCCAGATCCGATATGCGCAAGGCCAGGTCGTAACCCTCCTCGACGATGTCGATAAAATGGTCGGCCAGGGTGAGATCGACCGTCACGTCCGGATAGAGGGCGAAAAATTCCGGCAGCAGGACGCCGAGATGGGCGATGCCGAACGACATCGGCGCCGTCATCCTGACAACGCCGGTGGGCCGTGACGCATGGGCCGAGGCCTCGGCCTCGAGCGCCTCGGCGCCGGCCAGCAGACGCGACGCGCCTTCGAGGGCGGCAATCCCGCTTTCCGAGAGCGAAACACGCCGCGACGTGCGGTGAAAAAGCGTGGCGCCCAGTTTGCGTTCCAATCGCCCGATCGCCTTGGATACCGTCGCCTGCGACAGGCCCAGGTCCTGGGACGCCGCGATAAACGAGCCGGTCTCGGCGACCTTGGCGAAGATGGCCCAGGCTTCGAAATCAGGAAGCTTCATGATGTCATTTTTGGAAATGGTTACTTTCGATCATTTGTATTTCAGGGATCAGGGCAAAAGTCCATAGTGGCTTCAACAGAGACACCTGCACCAAGGAGAGACCACCATGATCGAACGCAGACCTTTCACCAGCCTCGGCGGCGCCAACCACGGTTGGCTGGACGCCAAGCACCATTTTTCCTTCGCCAATTACCGCGACCGCAACCGCGACCAATGGGGCAATCTGCGCGTCTGGAACGACGACACGATCGCGCCGGGTACTGGCTTCCCGCCGCACCCGCACGCCGACATGGAAATCATCACCTATGTCCGCGAAGGCGCCATCACCCACCAGGACAATATGGGCAATAAGGGCCGCACCGAAGCCGGCGACGTACAGGTCATGAGCGCCGGCAGCGGCATCCGCCACTCCGAATACAATCTGGAGCCCGGCACCACCCGCATCTTCCAGATCTGGATCCTGCCCAATGAGAGCGGAAAAGGCCCGGCCTGGGGCGCCAAACCCTTCCCCAAGGGCGAACGTTCGGGTAAATTCGTAGCCCTGGCCAGCGGCTTTGCCAATGACGACGACGCCCTGCCCATCCGTGCCGATGCCCGCGTTTTGGGCGCCACCTTGAAGGCCGGCGAAACCACCGAATACTCCTTAAGCGCCGGCCGCCACGCCTATCTGGTGCCGTCCACCGGTTCGGTCGACGTCAACGGCGTCACACTGGAAACCCGTGACGGCGCCGCCATCCAGGACGAAGCGGTCATCCGCGTCACCGCTCTTGAAGACGCCGAACTTGTACTTGTCGATGCCGCGTAACCCCTCCCCAACCGCAAAAACAGGACCGAAGACCATGACCAACTATGTCACCACGCAAGACGGCACCCAGATCTATTTCAAGGATTGGGGCCCCAAGACCGCGCAAGCCATCGTCTTCCACCACGGCTGGCCGTTGTCGTCGGACGACTGGGATACCCAGATGATCTATTTCCTCAATCAGGGTTTCCGTGTCGTCGCCCACGACCGCCGCGGGCACGGCCGCTCCAGCCAGGTCAGCGACGGCCACGACATGGACACCTATGCCGCCGACGCCCATGCCGTTGTCGAATTTCTGGATTTGAAGAACGCAATCCATACCGGCCACTCGACCGGCGGTGGCGAAGTGGCGCGCTATGTGGCGCGGTACGGCGGCAATGGCCGCGTCGCCAAGGCCATCCTGATCAGCGCCGTGACGCCGATCATGCTCAAGACCGAGGCCTTCCCACTGGGCCTGCCGCGCGACGTGTTCGACGGCCTGCGCGAACAGACCGCCAATAACCGCGCCCAGTTCTACAAGGACCTGCCAGTGCCGTTCTATGGTTTCAACCGCGATGGCGTGAAGCCGGTCGACGGGGTCATCGACAACTGGTGGCGTCAGGGCATGACGGGCAGTGCCAAGGCCCATTATGAAGGCATCAAGGCCTTTTCAGAAACCGACCTGAGCGGTGATTTGAAGGCCATCGACGTGCCGGTCCTGATCATGCACGGCGACGACGACCAGATCGTGCCGATCGCCGCAGCAGCGTTGGAAGCCATCAAGCTGGTGAAAGACGGGACCTTGAAGGTCTATCCCGGCTATCCCCACGGCATGTGCACCACCCATGCCGAGGTCATCAATCCCGACCTGCTGGCCTTTATCAGGGCCTAGATTGTACCTCAGGCGCCGGCGACATGCCGGCGCCGTCAGGCGCGGCGGACCAGGCGTAACAGAAGGAGAAGCACGACAGCGCCCAGGGTCGCGGTCAGGATCGAGGCGATGAGGCCGCCACCGATACGCAGGTGCAGGACGCCGGCCAGCCAGCCGCCGATAAAGGCGCCGATAATGCCGACGACGATATCGCCGACCAATCCGAAACCGCCACCCTTGACCAGGACTCCCGCCAACCAACCGGCAATCGCGCCGACAACCAACCAGATAATAAGGCTTTGAACGTCCATGGGGTATGTTCCTGAGGGCAAGGCGGCGGCATATGCGGCGGCCAGGCAGCGACCATAGCGGTAAGTGTGGCTATTACAAAATACAGGTTCCTTATATGTCGAGGGCGGAGCCAAAGCAGAAAGCGCGGAGGCGTTCACTTCGTGACGCTCACCCCGAAACTCATGACCGGCGATGCCCCTTATTTTCGTTGATAAGAAATCACTCTTTTCATGATCAAGGTGCCGCCAGCTGGACGTTGCCCAGGCTCTTGAACAAATTTTGCCTCAAACACCAAATCATATTTCATGAGTTGAGAATGCCATCCTGTCATAATTTCACGATTTAGCGCGTCGGTGGTCTTGTCTCCAAATATGTCTTCGCCCGCCTTTCCAGGAAAATCGAGGCCATATTTAATCTCAGGACACCTGTCGTCCTTCAGATAGGTTCCTTCCCAATAAGCTGTATAACTGGCGCGGACCCGCACAGTCTCGTTCGCAAACGCTAGCTCGTTCGCCCCAATATCACATAGCGATATCGTTTTAACCGGTCCCGGAATCGGTGGGGTAGAATTGCTGGCGCAACCCATCAAAATACCCAAACCTGCAGTAATAATTAGCTTTTTCATTTTGCAGTTCTACTCACGGGATGTCAGGCGCTGACGCTGTAGCCGCCGGGCTGGTCCAGCAACTGGATCGACGAGGCCGTGCCGAGGTCGGGCGTGTCCCAGGCCTTGAGCGCCCAGACCACTTTCTTGCCGCGGGTGACTTCGAAGACCTGGACCGTATCGGACCATTTGGCCGTGTCCTGAACATCGCCGGCGCACCAGTTACAGATGACGGTGTTGCCATTGGCGAGGCGTTTGACGCCCTGGAATTGATAGCAGGGCGTATCCGGCACATCGGCCTGGGAAAAGCGCCACACCGTTTCACCAGCGGGGGTGACCTCGATCACCTGGGTATGGGTGTCGTCGGTGTAACAGCTGATCAGAGTATTGCCGTTGGCCAGGCGTTGCACACCCCACGGGCGGTTGACGGCGTAGGTCCAGATGGCTTTACCGTCCCCGTCATATTCAACGACCTTATGGTCGTCGAGGTGGCCGGCCAGATAGGTGCCCGACGGCGTGAGGCGGACGCGGCGGAACTGGATATGCGGCTTTTCAGGATGCGGCACGGGCAGGTGCAGCTCTTTCGCGATGACGCCGGTCGAGGTGTCGATGATCATCAGGTGGGCCGGGTCGCCGTTTTCGACCACCAGGATGCGGCTGCCGTCCACCGGTTGCAATGTATGGATTTCGGCGTTGGAACGGGCCGCCAGTTGCCAGACAATTTTGTGGTCTGGCGTCACCAGGGCGGCGCCGGATTTGTAGGCGAACAGGACATTGCCATTGGCCAAAAGCGAGGCGTCGCCCAATTCGTTGCCGCTGCCATCGGGATTGGTCATGGGAACGGAATGACGCCACGCAATCCGGCCGTCGCGCACCAGAAACAGGGTCTGGGTGTCCAGGCGGTGATCCCATTCGCCGCTCAGCAGGAAGGGATGCCGTCCGATTCCGGTGGAAGGCTTTGCCAGGGCGGGCATGGCCATGGCGGCCGCCAGCTGGGTCAGCGCCAGACCGTGAAAACCGCGTCGTGAAAACCGTAGGGTCATGGATGTTCCGTCGCGTAAGGGGCCGAACGAGACTTAGCACGGCCTGACGCAAAGACAAATTGGCTGGGGGCCGGGACAGACCTCCGCGGGACCGCGGCATCCTGAATCAACCCAGGGCGACAATGGTGACCTTGCGGCGCCATGCGCGGAGGCGGTCTCGCCCGCTTCATTCTTCTTAACCCCGGTGTGGTAGGGTTGCTGGATAAAAGAGGGTGACATGTGGGCAGCTCTGGCGCTCGGACTCATCGGGCTGATCATCTTTGTGCAATATGCAGCCGGCGGCGTGCCGTTCCTGCTGGTCGCCGCCATCCTGGCCTGGCGGGCGCGTGCCCGGATTCAACTCGCCGTCTCGGGACTGGGGCACAGGTTCGGGCAGCCGACCGCAGCCCGTCCCGCGCCTGACCTCCGGCCATTGCCTCCGATCACGGCGATGTCTGCCGTTCGCCTCGTCCTGGCGATTGTGGCGAGCCTGGCGGCTCTTATCGGGCTTTACCTGCTGTACGCCGTCGCCGAAGCGGCGATGCACTACAGCCTTTTCAATTGGTCGTATAGCGGCGTCGGCCTGTTGATCGCCGCGGGTTGCGGATGGGCGGCGTGGAGCGTCTGGCGTTTTCGCGACGGCTTGGCGGCGGTGGGCCTGGTCCGGCAGCTGGCGGACGGCGCCGCGCGATTGACGATGGCGGCCCTCGGGGTCTTGACGTTTATCTGGATCTTGTCCTGGGCGCCTGGCGCGGTTGTGGACGACTGGCTGCTGTTCAACAGGACGGCGGCGTGCGTGGCGCTTCCGGGATTCGTCTTTCTGGCGGCCACCGCGCTCGGCTTTGCGCATCGCGACCGGCTGCATCGATTTGCGTTCAACCGTCCGGTGCTACGGGCGGCCCTGTGGGCGGCAGCGGCTTGCGGAATGGTCGCCACCGTGGCGGTGGCTGCAGCCATCTATGTTCATGTCGCGGCGCATCTCACGGATCGCTATCACGACCTGGCGATCGAGGCATGGCCTTGGGGCGCGTGTTGCGGCATGATCGCCGCGGCGACCCTGGCGAATGCCCGCAGCGTCGAGGCGAGTTTTCGCCGCTTCGGCGCCGGATATGGCGGCGCCTTTATCTGCGCCTTGGGCGGCTTGGTACCGGCTATGTGGCTTGAGGCCTTTACTTCCGGGAAAAATCTCGTGGAAGCCTGGAACGTCCTTATTTTTCTGATGCCGATCGTATGTCTTGTCTCGACGGCGGTGGCCGTTGTGGTGATGATCCTGGGGTGGCGCCTGTACCGGAAAGCGTTTTAGCGCGGTCGTCAGG
This sequence comes from Asticcacaulis sp. P2_B1, assembly GCF_056404915.1. Lineage (NCBI taxonomy): Bacteria > Pseudomonadati > Pseudomonadota > Alphaproteobacteria > Caulobacterales > Caulobacteraceae > Asticcacaulis > Asticcacaulis sp. P2_B1. The sequence continues at coordinate 63,618 of NZ_JBFUDD010000002.1, forward strand.
CGCCGGTCAGCGCGCCCATCACGGTCATCCGCCTGGCGTCGGGCGTCGGTCCCTCCTGCTCAGGGAACATGGTCACCAGGATATCGAAGGCCTTGTCCGTATTCGTGCCGGAAAAGATGAAGCCCGTACCCACGGCGACGCCGGTGATCCGGCATCGGCCGGTGGCGGTAAATTCACGGCCGTGGCGGTCGAACCTGTCGACCGTGCAATCGGCCTTGGGCATTTGGGCAAAAGAGGCGTCTGCCGACAGACGTGATTCCAGCACAGGCAGGTATTTTTCCGGCCAGTTCTGCGCCATAGCGGTCGATATGTCGACGGGTGCGTCCGTCGCGTTTTTCAGGACGTTGCCGTAATAAGCGATTTCTATGCGGCGCAGGCTGTAGGTGCCGGCGACCGGCGCGTCCTTATCGGGGGCGACGGGTTCCGGCGTGCATGCCGTAACGACGAAAGCTGTCAGACATAGCCATCCGGCCCGCATAAGACGACGCGTCATTCAAGCCTCTCCATAGGGGCGCACGGTGGCGGCCGGATAAGAATCCATGGCACAGGAAGCTTAATATCCGGCAAAAAGACGCTGGCGCGGGGCCGAGATCGCGACAAGAATGTCTCTGGCAATTAACGGATTCGCGGCTATGGTCTGCGCACTTCGTAAAGCGTGCCGGTGAAGGAGCGATCATGACCTATTGTGTTGGCTTGAAACTCGACAAGGGCCTGATCTTCATGTCCGACACCCGCACCAATGCCGGGGTCGACGATATCTCCCAGGTGCGCAAGATGAACAGCTGGGAGGTGCCGGGAGAGCGGGTCATGACCCTGCTGTCGTCCGGCAATCTGGCCACCACCCAGGCCGTCGTCAGCATCCTGGACGAGCGGGCCCGGGCGCCCGAGCCCGGCAAGCCGTGCATCCTGAAGGCGCCGACCATGTTCCAGGTGGCGAGCATCGTCGGCAACACCCTGCGCGATATCGTCAGGACCTATAGCCCTACCGGGTCCGCCGCCGCGTCGCCGTTCGGCGCGACCCTGATCCTGGGCGGCCAGATCAAGGGTGAGGCGCCGCGGCTGTTCCTGATCTATGCCGAGGGCAATTTTATCGAGGCCGGCGACGACAATCCGTTTTTCCAGACCGGTGAGACCAAGTACGGCCGGCCGATGCTGGTGCGCGCCCTGACCCGCGACATGAGCTTCGAATCGGCGGTCAAGCTGCTGTGCGTGTCGTTTGATTCCACCATCCGCGCCAATGCCGGGGTCGACCTGCCGATCGATCTCCAGGTCCAGGCCGTCGATGCGTTCCAGGTGACCTACAAAAGGCGTTTCGAGCGCGACGATCCGTATTATCTCAACATCTCCCTGGGGTGGAGCCAGGCCTTGCACGAGGCGCTGACCTACCTGCCCGATTTCAGTTTTTAAACCGCGCCGGAGTGTATGCATGTCGAAAACCGCGATTCTGTTGTCGTGCTGTCTGTTGGCCCTGACGGCCGGATCTGCTTTTACCGAGGATGCACCGGCGCCGGTGGCCGCACCGCCCGAAGCCAGCGTACCGGCAGCACAGGATATCGACTATCCCGGCACGATCACGATCGATGTCGACGCCAGCGACACCGTCCACCGCATCATCCGCGTGCATGAGGTCATTCCGGTCGACCGCGCCGGACCGCTCACCCTGCTCATCCCGAAATGGCTGCCCGGGGCCCACGCGCCTGATGGCGAGATGGCGAAAATGGCCGGGTTTGTGTTTACCGCCGACGGCAAGCCGCTCGATTGGCGGCGCGACACGGTCGCGATGAGCGCCCTGCATATCGACGTGCCGGAAGGCGCGCGGACCGTCACAGCGGACTTTCAATTCCTGGCGCCAGTCAATGGTGGGATCGGCCGGGTGGTGATGACGCCCGACATGCTGGACCTGCAATGGACCTATGCCACGATCTATCCGGCTGGTTACTATGTCAGCCGCATGCCGGTGGCGGCGACCTTGAAATTGCCGGCCGGGTGGCAGGCGGGCGGGGCGCTGACGGTGACCAGTACCAGCGCCGCCAATGTGCTCGATTTCGCGCCGGTGAGCTACGAGACCCTGATTGACTCGCCGTTGTTCGCCGGGCGCTATTTCAAGCGCGTCGATCTCGATCCCGGCGCCAGCGCACCGGTGCATATGGACATCGTGGCCGACAAGGCGGCATCGCTGGAGGTTCCCGACGAGGTCTTGACCATCCATCGCAAGCTGGTGCAGCAGGCCTATAAACTGTTCGGCAGCCGGCATTTCGACCATTACGACTTCCTGGTCGCGGCGTCGGACAAGCTGGGCGGGATCGGTCTTGAACATCACCGCAGTTCGGAGAACCGCGTCGCTACCGGCTATTTCACCGACTGGAAGGGCAGCTTCACCGGCCGCGACCTGCTGGCCCACGAATTCACCCATTCCTGGAACGGCAAGTTCCGCCGCCCGGACGATCTGTGGACGCCGGATTACCAGCAGCCGATGCGCAACAGCCTGCTGTGGCTCTATGAGGGCCAGACGCAATATTGGGGCAATGTGCTGGCGGCGCGGTCGGGCCTGTATACGAAGGACCAATATATGGGCCACGTCGCCCAGATGGCGGCCTATTACGACACCCTGGCGGCGCGGCAATGGCGCGATCTCCAGGACACGACCAATGACCCGATCTTTTCGGGGCGCCAGGCCCAATCGTGGTCGAGCTGGCAGGCGGGCGAGGAATATTACGACCAGGGCATGTTGCTTTGGCTCGACGCCGATACCCTGATCCGGGAAAAGACCAGGGGGCGGAAATCGCTGGACGCCTTCGCCAAGGCCTTTTTTGGCGTATATGACGGCGCCTGGGGGACGGTGACCTACGGTTTCGACGATGTGGTGGCGGCGTTGAACGCGGTCTGTCCCTATGACTGGGCTGGGTTCCTGAAGGCGCGGCTGAACGACCACGGCACCAAGCCGCCGTTCGACGGCATCACCCGCGCCGGCTATAAACTGGTCTATACGGATATGCCGACCGACTATTTCAAGGCGCGCGAAACCGACCGTGGCTACACGGATTTCAGCTACGGCCTGGGTTTCCGTGTCGAAAAGGACGGCACGCTAAGCGACGTTTTGTGGCAGGGGCCGGGCTTTGGCGCCGGGCTCAACGTCGGCATGACGATCCTGGCGGTCGATGGCAAGGCCTTCGATATCGACGGGTTAAAAGCAGCGGTGACGGCGGCGGCCAAGCGCGGCCAGACGGCGCCGATCGAGCTGTTGGTCAAGGATGACGACCGGTTCATGACCGTTAAGATCGATTATCACGGCGGCATCCGTTATCCGCGCCTGGAGCGCATCGACGGCACGGCGGACTTGTGGGGCGATATCCTGAAAGCGAAATGAACCGCCGTGTTGCGTTCTGTCTTCATGCCTTCTTAACCAAAAGATTTAGCACGGCGTTCACGGCGCCTTGCTACGTTAAGGACAAGTTTACCCGTCGCTATGGCGGGATGACAGGGTAGTGCCGGCAGTGTGCCGTAGTTGAGTAGCGTAATATGGCTTGGTTCAAAAGTAGCGCGTCGATCGCGCGTCTGGGCGTCTTGCTCCTGCATTTTACAAGAGCTCTGGTGTTCTGGCGGCGCCGTCAACGGCACGATCCGGCCATTGACCCGGCCGTGATGTCGCGCGAGACGGCCATCGCCATACGCCCCATCGTCCATTGCTACCTCGTCGTCGTCGCCGCCTATTATCTCATCAGCGCGCTCTTTTATCGTGTGCCCGGCGATCCGGGCTGGGATCCCGCCGCGGCGGCCGTCACCTCGGTCATCTGCCTGCTGTTGTTCCGCTATACCCATGCGACCCAGTCGATGCAGCGGCTGGAAATCGCCGGCCATGCCGCCAATGTGCTGATCCTGGCCAATTGCGTGCTCGACATCTGGCTGAAATACGACGCGCTGAAGCTGATCTATTTCGCCCTGCTATTACCGATTTTCGCCATTTCGGGCGCCCGGATGCGGGTCATGCTGCCCTGCACCGTCGCATGCATCGGCGCGATCTGTTTCATCACCAGCCAGCGCGAGCCGGAACAGTTCGGCGACTATATGTGGATCGCCTTTACGTCCCTGGCCACAGCGCTCGGCATGAGCAGCGCCATCCGCATGACCGTTATGCGCTCGGTGCGGGCCCGTATCACTGCGGACCGCCATCGCGACGAAGCGCGCACCCTGGCCAATTTCGATGCCTTGACCAGCCTGCCCAACCGGCGCAATTTTTTCAGCACGCTGGACGATCTGCTGGCGACCGGCCGGCGCTTCGACCTGGGCCTGATCGACCTCGATGGCTTCAAACCGATCAACGATATCTATGGGCACGGCGCCGGCGACGCCGTGTTGATCGAGGCGGGCCGGCGGCTGGCCGCGATCTGCGCCGGCCGCGGCGTCGTGGCGCGCCTGGGCGGCGACGAATTCGTCCTTATCCTGCACGACCAGGCCTGCGAACAGGTCAGCGACAGCGACCTGAAGGCCCTGGGCGAGCAGTTTTGCGATGCCCTGTCCGAGCCGTTTCATCTCGGCGTTGCCACGCTCAGCCTGTCGGGTTCGGTCGGCCTGGTGCGTCATATCCCCGGCCTGACCGACAAGCTCAACGGCTCGCAGCTTCTGGAACGCGCCGACTATGCGCTCTATTATGCCAAGGAGAACCGCCGTGGCGCCGCCGTCGTGTTCGATCGCCAGCACGAATCGGACATGCACAAGTTCGGCCGCGTCACCCATGCCCTGCGTTCCAGCCAGCTCGACGACGAAATGTGCCTGGCCTTCCAGCCGCAATACGATCTGGTGGGGAAACGTACGGTCGCCTTCGAGGCCCTGGCGCGGTGGAACAGCCCGCTGCTCGGCAATGTGCCGCCCGATGTCTTTATCCGCGCCGCCGAGCATTCGGGCCTGATCAACGAGATCACGCCGGCCTTGCTGAAAAAGGCGCTGACGGCCGCAGCCGATTGGCCGGACGATATGCGTCTGGCCTTCAATCTATCCGCCCGCGACCTGCATTCGCCGCGCACCGTCGCGCGCATTTGCGAGGCTGTGCGAGCCAGCGGCATCGCGCCCCGGCGGATCGAGTTCGAGATCACCGAGACGGCGATGCTCAACGATTTCGACCAGGCGCTGGCCAGTCTCGGCGAGCTCAAGGCCATGGGCGCGCGCGTCGCTCTGGACGACTTCGGCGCCGGCTATTCGAGCTTCAGCTATATCCACCGCCTGCCGGTCGACGTCATCAAGATCGACCAGTCCTTCGTCGCCGAGTTGTTGAAAAACGTCCAGGCGCGCAAGCTGGTCAAAACCATGATCGACCTGTGCAGCAACCTCAATCTCGACCATGTCATCGAAGGGGTCGAGACCGAGGAACAGCTGCGGCAATTGCTCGAGGTCCAGGCGCGTTACGTCCAGGGTTATCTCTTCGCCAAGCCGATGATGGCGGAGGACGTCCTGTCCTATCTCGAACGGGAAACCAAGGTCGTTCAGCTGCACGCACGCAGTATGGGGATGTAGCGCCGTCCGGCGGTCAGGCGCGGGCGTATTTGGCCAATGAGCCGGTAATCGCGTCGCGCAAAGAACGGAAGACCTTGCGGAAGAGCTGGGGTTCGCGGCGTTTCGGCGATCTTTGCTGTGCAGCACAGTTGACGACACCCTCGCCGACCGGCCACAGCTCGGTCCGCGCACCCGATGCGCTTTCGATGCGGTTGGCAATCAGCAAGGCCGCCGCGGTATTGGGCGCTTCGAAGATATTGACATGGTCCCAACCGCCCGTTGTGACGCTGTCGCTCAGCCACCAGCCGATACCGGCGCGCCGGCGCGTGTCGTCGAGATTGATACCTTCCGCCGGCATCCGGCTGGAAACATGCGAAGCGGCAGCGCGGCGTGTCAGCAGGATAAAGGTGGGCATGGGCACTCTCACGAGACAAAACCAGGGCGTTATCCGGATTTAACCCGTAACGGGGGTGCGACAATTGATCTCAGTCAAGTGAAAGGGCGAGCGATCAGGCCTTGACTCTATTTCGATATTTAGCTAAATACAAATCATGAATCTCGTCTTCAAAGCCTTGTCCGATCCGACCCGACGGCGCGTGCTGGAATTGCTGAAAGTCAGGCCGATGAACGCCGGCGAGCTGGCGGCGGAGTTCAGTGTGTCCAAGCCCACCATGTCGGCACATTTCGCCGTGCTGCGCGAAGCCCGGCTGATCGTTTCCGAAAAGCACGGCAATTCGATTGTCTACCAGATCCAGTTGTCGGTCCTGGAAGAGGCCATGCTGGGGTTCGCCCAGGCCTTCGGATGGGACCTGCAAACGGGGCAAGCCGACACCCAGCCATCGTCAAAGCCAAAGGCGATCCGTCCATGACCGAACCCAAGCGCCTCCCCTACCCCGTCACCACCTTGTCCGTCACGGCCGGCCTCGTCGTGATCGCTGTCGTCGGCCTGGCCGCGGCCGGCAATACCGGCGTCATCGACAATGAATTGGCCAAACGCGCCAGCGGCGTCGCCTGGGGCGTGCTGCTGATGATGCTGGGCAATTTTCTGCCCAAGGTCGCCCGGCCGTTCGGCGCCCCGGGAGGCTCCGCCGGGACAGCGGCGGCGGAGCGCCTGGCCGGGTGGATATTCGTGCTGGCCGGCATGGGCTATATAGCGGCGTGGCTGCTGGCGCCGGAAACCTACGGCATGCTGGTCTCGTCCCTGATCGGGCTTGGGGCGTTCGCCGCCGCTATCCTGGTGTGGCTATGGCTGACGCGCGACGGATCGGATCGCGACGAGGCGGATGCCGGCGGGCCCCGGCCGAAGGGCGCCTTCGCAGCCCGGCGGATTATGTTCGTGATGTTGCACGCCGTCTTCTGGTCCTTCGCCATGTTCCTGGCCGCCAGCCTGTGGCAGGCGAAGATCGTGCCATGGCTGGCGGTCGCCTTTACCCTCGTCAACAGCGGGCTGGCGGTATGCCTGGTCAAGTCCGGCCGCAAGCTTTAGCTATTCGCTGTGGGCCCGCAAATGTTCGAGGCGCTTTGCCAGCTTGGCGGCTACAGCCGGCGGGCTGTGGTCCAGCATGACGGCACTGATCCAGCCGCTGTCGTCGCGGATGCCGACCGTGGAGATCTCGACCTCGTCACCCGACAGCAGCTTCGCTTCGGTCAAAATGAAGTCGCGATGACCGACGCGATGACGGTAGATCAGATTTTGCCGCGGACAGAGGCTGTCGATCATGTCGATCATGCGCGTGACCGCGTCGCGGCCCTGGACGACGCCTTTGAACAGGTTGGAGCGCAAGGTGGCGTCATCGGCCAACTCCGAAAAAAGTAATGCGCCGTCCTGTGCCTTTCGCATCGTGCCCATCTTGGTTGGTTCGTTCATATCGGTTCGCTCACCCATTCTGGATCGCCCCATAAGTGCAGCATGCCACATATGAAATCAACTTTCGATAGGTTTCATGGTTGCTTTACACCGGACTCCGGAGGAAAAAAATATCGTTATGGCGATGGTTGCGGCCAAACGGCTCGACATAAAGCTCGCTGGGTCGTACCGAACTGGTTGGAGCCGCGGCGGTAAAAAAAAACCGGGGCGGGCGGATGGTGAAAGCGGTGTCACGTTACTGTAACCAACGCGTCCGCCGGCCGGTATAATACCTGTCCAGACGGATCCGGCGTCGCGCGGTCAGGTTGTCCGAAGTGTGTCATTCGACAAACCGCGATACCCGCGAACGACCGGAATTGCCCGACAATTGGCCCAAACCAGCGCAAAAACGACCCTCCCCATGCTGGTCAACCCCCGGTATAATGCCCTATCTGTCCGCGCAAATTCCGGTCGATTTCGGCCGTGACGACTGGTCTCCCTTTCGACGGACGTAATACCAAGGCATGCCGTCGAGATTTCGCAGCCGCGACGCCGGTAATTTCCCACCCATTCTCACGCAATGTAAGTCATCTGAAACAGAGATGTGACGTAAAAGGTATACTCATACAATTGACAAACTGAACGTATAGTTTAGTTAACATGATAACGATACCATTAATCTTTCTTTTCTTATAACGCTCCTCTCCCCAGGATTTCATCTATGTCCGCCCAACCCGATATGTCCGGCCGCTTTTATGAATTGGCCGTCGCCAAGGATACCGCGAGCCTGATCGATCTCGACGCCGCCCTCGCCTTGTCGCGTACCTCCATCCGCACCCTGATGGCCCTGTCGCCCCAGGCCAGCACCATGGTGCGCTGCATGGCCCAGGAAGAGATCGACCGCCTGCACATGGAATGCACCGACGAAGCCGAAGGCACGATCGCCATTATCCGCAGCGCGCTCACGCTCTGAGAGCCTGGCCTTGACCGCAACGTTACGCCCCGGTCAGAAAGGCCGCCCCCGCAGCCAGGCCGCCGAGGCCGCCGTCCTCACGGCGGCGACGGAGTTGATGGACGAATTGCGCCCGGCCCAGATCACCGCCGAAGCGATCGCCAAACGCGCCGGCGTCAGCAAAGCCACCCTGTACAAATGGTGGCCGACCAAGACCCACGTCCTGCTCGACGCGGTGCTGCAGCACGCCATCACGCAGATCCCGCTGCCCGATAGCGGCTCGACGCGCCAGGATTTTGTCCTGCTGCTGCGCGGCTTTATCCATTTCCATAAAAGTACGAATTTCGGCGTCACCGTGGCGCACCTGTTCGCCGAAGGCATGAACGATCCGGAAATCCTGGCGATCTATAACGAGCTCTACGCCCTGCCGCGGCGCGCTCAGATACGTACCATCTGGGAACGCGGCGTCGCCCGCGGCGACATCCGCGCCGCCATCGATCCGGAACTGGCGCTCGACATGCTGTACGGCCCGATCATCTATCGCTACCTGGTCCATCACGCGCCGCTTGAGGAAGACTTCGCCGATCGCGTCGTGGCCATGGTGTTCGACGGCGCAGCGGCGGCCGGTTAAGCGTCGGCCTGAAGTCACGCACCGGTTGCTTGACTCTCCACGGCATTGAGAACAAAATAAGAACATAGAGACTTATTGTGCGGAGGCGCGACCTTCAATGTGCTGGAAATCGGAAACCATGCTGCGCGACCTGGCGCCCGACCGGCCCTTGAAGATCGTCATTCCACAGCGGCCGCCGGTCATCACGACGCCACATGAATTGATGCAACAGGGCCGGATGAGCGGCACGCTCTGCCTCGACCAGGTCGAGTTCGCCTTTTCCGGCACCCTTCAGGCATGACGATGGCGATCGCGGCTGGGTGGCGCGTCATGCAGACGATGCCAGGCGCGGCGGAATTGCCGGGCCGAGGCAAAGCCGCTGCGTTCGGCGACGGTTTCGATGTCGAGCCGCGAGCCGCTCAGCAGTTCACGCRCCTGATTGATGCGCATGCGATTGACGAAGTCGGTGACGCTCATGCCGGCATGAGCGTTAAACAGGCGCGACAGGTTGCGCGGGCTGGCCGCCGCGATATCGGCCAGGGCCTCGACCGGCCAGTCGCGCGCCGGGTCGGCGGCGACGGCGTCCTGGACGCGATGGATGGCGGGATGGATGTGGTTGCGGCCTTCCAGCCACGGCGACAATTGTGGATCGGCGCCGCCGCGGCGCAGATAAACCACCAGAAAACGGGCAACGTTCATGGCGGTGACGTGACCGGCGGCTTGGGCCACAATGTGCAGCATCAGGTCGATTCCAGCGGTGATACCGGCGCTGGTCAAACGGTCGCGATCTTCGACGAACAGGCGGTTTTCGCGCACGCGGGCCAGCGGCGCGATGGCGGTCAATTCCGCGACCGTGCCATGATGGGTGGTGCAGTCATAACCGTCGAGCAGACCGGCGCGCGCCGCCAGCAGCGCTCCGGAACAGACCGTCGCGAGACGGATACCCGGGCGGATATGGATCTTCAGCCAGTCGACGATCGCAGTCTCATGGCCAGCGTCCTGCGCACGATCCGAAACCGGGCCACACAACGGCATATCGCTATTTCCGGAAATGACGACCAATGCGTTGTCGGGCAAGGAATCCGGCATCGGCGCCATGCCGGCGATCGCCAGGCCGATGGAGCTGGCGACCTCCGGCACCGGGCCAATATAGCTGACGTCAAAGCGCACTTCCGATTGTTCCGAATTGGCCTTACGCAACACCTCCATCGGTCCCGCCACATCGAGCAGCAGGACACGCGGCGGAATGATGACGAAGACCGGAACGACCTGGGTCACGCGGATTCAAATTGTGAGACGGCGGCCAGGGCCTCGGCGACCGTAGCGATGCGGGCGAAGCGGTCGGCCAGGACCAGTTCGGTGCGGGCACGGATTTCGGCGGCGCTCCATTCGCGGCCGTGAACGTCGGTCATCGGGAAGGTCAGGGTCGCCTCGCCGACATAGTCGACGTCGTAGCCCATGTCCGAGGCATTGCGCGTGGTGGTTTCGCAGCATTGTTCGGTGCGGATGCCGGAAATGATCAGGCGCTGGATGCCGTTTTCGGTCAGCCAGATGCCGAGGCCACTGCCGATCAGGGCGCTGTGGCGGTGCTTTTTGAAGACGACGTCGGCGTCGACCTTGAGCGGCACCATGGCCTTGATGAAACCGGACGCCTCGGAAAAGGCGCCTTCGGGCTCGACGTGGAAGATTTGCACCACCGGAATGCCGCGCGCCTTGGACCCATCGATCAGGGCTTGCTGGTTCTTGAGATAGGCGGCGACGCCCTCTTCACGGTAATAGGGACGATGGCGGAAGGATTCCTGGGCGTCGATGACGATCAGGGCGGTTTTGGCTGCGGACATTTTGGTTGTTTCCATGCGTTGAAGATGGGAACAGTTTATGCCTTTATTTGCAAGGTCGAAACGTCGGTTCAGGACGAAGATGGGACAGTTTACGCCAAATATTGCGGTGCCTCAGCGTGGGGGCGGGCCGTAGGCGTTGGGGCCGGTCTGGCCGGCGAACAGATCAGGTAATCGCGTTCCAGAAGGCCGGCTTGCCGCGGGTGACGCCGCGCAGGCGTTCGACATAGGTGTCGTGGCTTTCGATTCCGCCGTAATGATCGATATGGGCGGCCAGGCGGGCGCACTCGGCCAGGTGATGGCCGGCCTGGATGTAGTTGGCTTCGCGTCCCGAGGCGAGCGCCGCTTCGATCATGCGGCGCAGCAGCATCGTGGCCGCCACGGGATATTTGCCGGCCAGACGTTCGGCGGCGGTGCCGAGCTCGGTTTGACGGCTGCCATCGAGCTCGCGGCCGCGGGTCAGGACCAGGTTGGCGGCGCGCTCGAGGCTAGGCCAGGCGACAAGGAAAGCCAGGGCCGCATGGATGTCGGCGAAATTGTGGACGTCGTCGAGGGCTTCGTCTTCGGCTTCGATATCGTCGAAATCGGGCAGGCGCTTGAGATAGGCGCGCAAAGCGCCGGCATCGAGCGTGCGACGAAAACGATCCAGCCGCGCCGACTGGGCGTCTTCGTGACGACCGAGCGCATCGAGGGCGGCGATGCGGGCAAACTCCCATTCGGCCAGCATCGGAACATAGGGACGCCAGATGACGGCGTCGAGCACGTCCAGGGCGTCCCGAGCCCGACCAGCCTGCAACAGCCGGTTGGCGATGTCGGTGGCGACTTCGGGGGTGCGCGGTTGCGGTTGCAGGGTGATGAAGGCGTCGACATCGCCCTGGGCATCAGCGATCTGCAACAGAGCCAATTGGCAGGTCTGGGCGCGCGAACGGCGGCGGATCGCCAGTTTTTGCAATTTGCGGTCCGTGCGTTTGGCGATCTTGCGCGTGCCCAGGCGGCGAGCAGCATCGGGTGTGGCGGCTTCGGCGACCAGGCGGGCTTTTAAGTCTTCCAGCCCGGCCGGGCCGAGAACCGGCGCCAATAGCGGAATGAGACCGTCGCATTGGCCATAGCCGTTACCGATGACGGCGCGAGCAGTTTGGCCGGCCAGGTCGTCGGACTTTACCGCTCCGGCCAGACGGGCCAGGTCGTCACAGGCGTTTTGGAAAATGGCAATGACGGCGCCGGTCGTGTCGGTCGTGCGTTCCAGGACGCTGTCGCTCAGGGCCAGAAATGTCCACATCAGGTCCAAGGCTTCGGTTGGCGAGACAGCGGCGATATTGTCGGCGATCAGACCGCGCTGGGTTTGCAGGTCGGTTATGAAGGCCTTGACGCTGCGCCAACTGACGAAGGTCGTCGCTACCGCAATGGACGCCAGGCGCTTGCGGATTTCATGGACCAGCTTGTCCGGGCTTTCCTGGCCGGCCAGTTCCAGGCGCAACCGGCGCTTGGCATTGGCGTCGCCGGCGCTGATCTCGACCAGCAACTGGGCGAGGCGCTCGACACCGAGGGCTTCGAGATTGGCGGCGTTCAGGGTTGTCTTGGATGCCATGCTGTCCGCGGGGTTGGATAAGGCAGGAAGCTAGGTAGCTTCGGCCCCGGCCGCAAGGGGGCGTGATTGACTGCGCAAGGCATCACCCAGGCGGCGCACCTGGCGATTCAGCGATTGCAGGCCGGGAATGTCGAGTTCGGTCGCTGCCAGCAGGGCCGGCGGCACACACAGGGCCTGGGTCTTTAGCGAACGGCCGGCGTCGCTCAGGGTGATGCGGACGACACGCTCATCGGCCGTGTCGCGTGTGCGCTGGACATAACCCAGGGCCTCCAGGCGCTTGAGCAAGGGCGTCAGGGTGCCGGAATCGAGAAACAGTTTCTGGCCGATATCGCTGACCGACAGATCGTCACGCTCCCACAGAACCAGCATGACCAGATATTGCGGATAGGTCAGGTTCATTGCCTTCAGCAGCGGCTTATAGGCCTGAGCAAAGGCGTGGGCCGTGGCATGGACGGCGAAACATATCTGGTTATCGAGCAAGAGCTCCGGCGTGTCGGAGTGCGACATGGCTTATTCTCCTTGGATGTCAATGATCTAGCATATTTTTTCCTGAAAATCAATTAAATTGCGCACAATGCAATTGACATTAAATTGTGCACAATCTAATTATAGCCCATCAACAACGCCGGATGCCCCGGCTTTTTCAGGAGAACGATCATGACATCCATTACCCCGGTCTATACCGCCCATGCCAAGGCCACCGGCGGACGCGAAGGCACCGGCGCCTCCGATGACGGCCGCATCAGCGTCAAGCTGTCGACCCCGCGTGAACTGGGCGGCGCCGGCGGCGACGGCACCAATCCGGAGCAGTTGTTCGCGATCGGCTATGCCGCCTGCTTTATCGGCGCGCTGAAGTTCGTCGGCGGCCGCGACAAGGTGGCCGTACCGGCGGATAGCTTTATCGAGTCGAGCGTCGGCATCGGTCAGATCCCGGGCGGTTTCGGCCTGGCCGTGACCTTGAAGATCACCCTGCCGGGCGTCGACGGCGAAGTCGCCGATCGTTTGATCGCCGAAGCCCACAAGGTATGCCCTTATTCCAACGCGACACGTGGCAATATCGATGTGACTCTGGTGCGCGGGTAATATGTGAAAGGCGCCGGTCGGTGACGACCGGCGCCTTTTTTTATTGGAAGAAATTGGCCACGGATGACGGGGATCACCGCCGCGGCTTACCCCTTCGACGGGGTGTACCAGATCGGCGACGACCAGCCGCGTTCCTGGATGGTGGCCGGCACCGAGTCAGGCAAGGGCACGCCGCTCTTGACCGCCAACAAGGTCGACCAGCGCGGCGTCGGGATTTCCAGCACGCGGACATAATAGGCCGCCGGCGCCGAGGCCTTGAACTCCGGATCGCGCCACACCGTCGACAGGGCGACCGAGCCGATGGTGTTGGTATAGGTGGCGGTCTTCAGATCGACCGTCGTGCCGATCGGTTTCAGATGGCCCGAGGCATCGCGCGTGCGGTCGCGGCCGAAGGCGACATCGAAGACCTTTTCCTTTTGAACCCCGTTTTCGACCCAAACCTTGACGATCTGGACGCGGTCGAGATTGGCGCCGTTGGGATCCTTGGACGCCCAGACGACGAAGGACGGCGCCCCTGCCCCGTTCGGCCGTGCCGGCAGATCGCCGCCCATCGGCGCGCCACGGGCATAGGCCTGTTTGACGGCATCCTGCTGTTGATCGAAGCCGGAGGCGAAGTCCCAGCCGCCAAACAACCGCACCTTCAGGCGCGTCCCCGAAGTGGCGAAGGTTTCCTTGCGGCGGAAGGCGTCGTAAATGGCTTCGCGAGTGTTTTGCTCGGCCCAGACACCGGTCAGCGCGCCCGAGCCGGTGATGGTGACATTAAAGCCCTGAGTATCCTTCGGCGTGCTCAGCAATGCGCGAGCCGCTTCGGGTGTCGTCTTGCCGCCACCGACATTGGCGCCGCCGATATTGCCCGCGTAGTCCTGCTCGGACGACACGCTCAGGCCGCCGTGGAAGTCACTGCCGCCGACATAGCCGTCCTTATAGGGATTGGCGCCGATCTTCTCCCCCAGGACAAGGCCCTTGCCGATGGCGTCGCGCAGGTAAGACCCCGAGGGCCGGCTCTTTTGCGGTGAAATCAGCAGGCGGTCGAAGATTTCGAAGTTGGAGAACTCGTCATTGGGCGACAGGCTGGGGTGGGTTTCGGACGTGCCCTTGTTTTGCGAAATTTCGCTCAGCGGCTCGTTCTGCGAGCGCAGGACGGAATAAGCGACATCGATCGGGCGGCCGTCGAGCGTCGTCCAGTCGTACATCAAACCGTTCGAGGCATTGGCATTGTGGGCGATGGCCAGGGCCTCGAAGCCCTTGGTGCGGATTTTCGTCAGCCAGGTCCACAGGTCTTCCGGCTTGGAAGAGTCGGCCGACGTGAAGGGATCCGGCGCGTCATCGCCGCGGAAGATGACATTGCGATGCAGGTTCTGCCCGCTCGGCATCGACGTCCACTCATAGCCGATGAAGGTGGTGAACTTGCCCGGCTGGTAAAAGCGGTTGGCCGAGGCGATCTGGCGCTGCCAGGCCGACGAGGCCAGGGCCTTGGGGTCGACGCCGGCCAGGTTGTCCAGCGGATGGCCCTGCAGCAACTCGGTGATCAGTTTCAGCGCATCGACCGAGCCGTCTTTCTTGGCAGTGAGGTCGAGCGTGCCGGCGGCCTTGGCGGCCAGGATGCGCTGGCCGATCGGGCTCTTCGCCAGGGGGCTGTTGGGATCGTTGAGCTCATTGAAGACGCCGATATTTTCCGAGTGGTCGGTGACCGCCAGGAAGTCGAGCGGTTCGCGGCGGCGGACCCGTTCGCCGAGATAGTCGATCTCGTCGCCACGGGCAAACTGATAGGCCTCGTCGGGCGTCGTCTTGGTACCCATCAGGACATAGGCGTCGAACGAATTGGTCGTGTGCAGGTGGAGGTCGCCGTAATAGGCTTCACGATCCTCGGGCTTCACGGCCGGCGCGGCGGCGGTGGCGGGTTTGACGGGCGCGGGGTTTTGGGTTTGCGCCCAGGTGCCGGCGGTGATGAGCAGGGCCGCGGCGGCAGCGGATAACAGAAGAACTTTTTTCATTGAATAGTTTCCAATCAGAAGATGGCGGCGTGGATACGTTCGAAGAACCAGAAGGTGGCGCAGATGCCGATGGCGTAGGTCGGCACCGGTTGAAGGGCGCGGATGTCGGTGACCTTGATGCGGCGCAGGACGTAGATCACGGCAAGGACGACGCCAACGAAGAGCAGCTGACCGATCTCGACCCCGACATTGAACAGCAGGAGGGCGGCCGGGATATTGTCCCTGGGCAGGCCGATCTCGGCCAGGGCGCCGGCAAAGGCCGAGCCGTGCAACAGGCCGAAGGTGAAGGCGATCAGCCACGGCCAGCGCTGGGTGATGCTGCCGCGGCCGAGCGCCAGATTGCCCAGTTCGACGGCGACGAAGACGATGCTGAGGGCGACCATGGCCTCGATCTGGGCCGGGCGGACATGCATGAAGCCGAGCGCCGTGGCGGCCAGGGTGATGCTGTGAGCGACGGTGAAGGCTGTGACCGTTTTCAGCAGGGTCGGGATGCCGCGAACCAGCAGGACAAGCCCCAGGATAAACATCAGGTGGTCGTAACCGGTCAGGATGTGGTTGATGCCCAAGGTCGCATAGGTCAGGACCGGCATGTTGTTGCCGCGGGCGTCGAGCGACAGCTGGGCCTGCTGCGGGCGCAGGATCTGTTGCAGGTCGTGGCCGTCGGCATAGTGGACGACAACCAGGGCGTCGGTGATCGAGCGGTCGAGGCCGTGAATGGCCACGGTCCGCCCGGCCAGGCCGGTTTTGCCGATCGCGAGACCGCGCCAGATGCGCGTCTGATATCCGAGGCCGCTATCGACCACCGCCGGCTGGGCCGAGAGAAGTCCTCCGGAAATGTCGGGGTCGAGGCGGACGGCCAGGCTGGTCGTGCTCGGCTGTTTGAACAGGACGTCGATCTTGCCGTCGCCGCGTTCGGTGATTTGAAGATAGGCGGGCCGAACCTCGTGAGCCAGGCTCGGACCGGCCAGGCCGGCCATCAGCAGGACGATCAGGGAGAGCCAGAGGTGCCGGATCACTTTGTTCCTCCCTGGACCACGACATTGTACTTGGCGCGCAGGGCGGCATAGGTCTTGGCGTTCAAGCCGCCACGCTGGGCCGCCTTCCAGTCCTCGAGCACCTGGGGCGCGACGGCGTTATAGGGCCGCGACGTCGCCGGTGTTTCCGCCGTCACGCGGATCAGGTGCCAGCCGAAACCGGAGCGGAACGGCCCCGCCCATTGGCCTTCCGGCGCCGTGAAAATGTCGCGGCTGAGGTCGCTGGAGCCGAACAGGCGCTGGGCGTCGGCGGCGTTGAGATCGGCGACGTCGGACGGTCCCGGGAAGGTGTCGCCCTCGCTGGGGGCACGGGTGACGCCGCTGGCGTTCAGACGTTTGAGCTCAGCCTCGGCACGGCGATGGGCGTCGTCGTCGCCGGCGACATCGGGCGAAAAGTAGACGTGGGTGAAGGTGCGCTTGGCCGGCTCGCCATAGTCGGCGGCGTGGGCCGTGTAGAACGCTTTTAGGGTCGCCTGGGACGGGTCGTCGAGGCTTTGCAGGTCCTGCTGCAGGAATTCGTATTTCTGCACCAGGCGGCGGCGGACGATTTCGTCGTCGCGGTCGAGGCCGAGCGCCGTGCTTTCGCGATATTCGATCTCCTCCTTGATATAGTTGTCGACCAGGGTCTTGAGCTGGACCTGCGTCGGCGCCGTACCGAACTGCTGTTCGTAGGTCTCCGCCAATTGCGTGATGCGCTCGGGCGGAATGACGACGCGATACTGCGTCGTATAGTGCTCGACCGTCTCGCTGGCGGCGAAGATGGCGGCGCCCAGCAGGATGAAGTGCAGGAAGGGCTCGCGCGCCGCCTCGCGCAGCCAGGCCCAGCGCGTGGCGCTTTTGGCGGGCGTGGCCGCGGAGGCAACCGCGGCGGGTTTGGTCAGGATGTTGGTGATGGCCACGATTCTCTCCTTAGGCGCCGAACTTGTGACGCAGGGTGACGCCCCAGGTGCGCGGTGATGACGGGATGCCGGTGATCAGGCCCGACGCACCGGCATTGCCGGCGCCGAGGGTTTCGAAATATTTGGTTTCACCGAGATTGCGCGCCCACAGGGACAGGTCGTTGCGGCCATCCTGGCTGCGCACGCCCAGTCGGGCATTCAGGACGCCGAAGCCGTCGACGCGAGAGGACGGGCTGTCATTGACCGAGGCGTAGAAGGCTGACTTCACGTTGTAATCGGCGCCGGCATAGAGCTCGTAGGCGTCATGGCCGGGCAGCGAGTGGGAATATTCACCGCCGAAACTGGCCGACCATTTCGGCGCGCCGGGCAGTTGCCGGCCGGACAGATCGATATAGTTGGCGGTGGCGGGCAAGAGGCCGGTATATTCGACCGGCGGCGGCGCGGTCTTGTAATCGGTATATTCCGCCTCATCGTAGGCGACCGAGGCATAGAGGCTGAGGTCGTTATTGGGGCGGTACCGCAGGTCGGTTTCGACGCCGCGCGACCGCACCAGGCCGATATTGGCGATATAGGTGGTGAACAGCGTCGTGTCGAAAATATTGGTCTGATAGCCGTGGGTATCGGTCGAGAAGGCGGCGACATTGAACGTCAGATCGTGGTCGAGCAGGGTCGATTTGAAGCCCAGCTCGTAATTGTCAATGCGTTCCGGGTCGACCGCCTTGGGCACGCTGGCCGGCAGGTTGGACAGGTTGATACCGCCCGACTTGAAGCCGCGCGAATAGGTGGCATAGACCAGGGCGTCGGGCGAAAAGCTGTAATTGACCGTCAGCAGGCCCGAGACATTGCCTTCGCTGGTCTTCAGGGAATAGGCGTTGGCGACCCCGACCAAACGGCGGATCGAGGCGACATAGGCCTGGTCGGCGGGATCGAAGCTGGCGATATCCGCGCCACCGGTGACGACCTGGTTAAAGACGCCGGTCTTGTCTTCGCGGGTGTAACGCAGGCCGCCGGTCAGCGCCCAATGGCTGTCGATATTCCATGTCGCCTGACCGTACAGCGCGTAGGATTTGGTATCCGGACGCGAATAGGCGGACAGGCGATAGCCGTCGAGGGCGGCCGTCGCTAGGTCGGCCTGGTGCGCCGTCGGATAAAGCACCGGCGGCAGGTTGAACTTCGCGCCGGCAGGGCCGTACCAGAAGGTCGCCTGGCCCGGCACCTTCTGCCAGAAATAATAGGCGCCGGCGACCCAGTCGATCGCCTGATTGCCGCGCGACGCCAGGCGGAACTCCTGCGAGAACTGCTTTTGCCGGTCGATGATACGCGCCTGATAAAGGGCGGTGGCGCCGATACCGTCGGCGTCGTTTTCCGGGATCCAGTCCCAGAAGCGCCCGGCAGTGATCGAGGTGAAGGCCAGCTTTTCGGTCGTGTAGTCGACCTTGGCCGAGAGGCCGCCCGTATACATCTGGGTGCGGACGCGCGCGTCGACATCGACATTGTAGGAGAAGGGGTCGATGGCCGGCAGGGTGTACCCGACGCGGGCGGCGCGGGCATAGATATCGTTGGGCAAGGGCGTGCCGTCGGCGCGCGTCGTCACGACGCCGGTCGCCACCCCGATGCAGCAATCCTGGCGCTGGGTGCCGTAATCGGCGATGACGCGAATCTTCAGCTGGTCGTTCGGCGTCGCCAGTAATTGGGCGCGGGCGGTGAAATTGTCGTAGCCGCCGAGTTCGCGGCCGTCGTGGAGATTATGGATATAGCCGTCGCGGTGCGTGCCGGCTATCGAGGCGCGGAAGGCCAGCTTGCCGTCGATGATCGGACCGGTGATGCTGGCGCGAATCTGCTGGAAACCGAGATTGCCGCCGGTAGCTTCGAAGGTGCCGCCGAAATTGGAGGACGGCTCGCGCGTCGTGATATTGATGGCGCCGGCCGTGGTGTTCTTGCCGAACAAGGTGCCTTGCGGGCCGCGCAGGACCTCGACCTGCTGCAGGTCGACCAGATCGAACTGGGATTGCCCCGGACGGCCGTAATAGACGTCGTCGACATAGAAGCCGACACCCTGCTCCAGCCCGTCATTGGTCAGAGAGACATTGCCGCCCAGGCCGCGGATGCTGACATTGGCGTTGCGCGGGTTGAAGGTCAGGGTCTGGACGCTGGGCACCAGTTGCTTCAGCTGGTCGAGGCGGTAGGCGCCGCTGGCTTCGACCTGGCCGGCGCTCAAGGTCGAGATGGCGATCGGCACGCGCTGGACGTTTTCGGCGCGGCGCCGCGCGGTGACGACGACTTCGGTGACGGCGGAGGCCGAGGCCAGTTGCGTGGCGTTATCCGCTGTGGTTTCGGCATGGGCGTAGGGCGATGCCACGCTGAGCGCCGTGCCGGCGAGCAGGAGGGTGAGATAGGCGCCGCGTTTGAGGCGCGGCAGGTGATTTTGAGAAAGCATCGGGATCCCCGGAACTGAATGAAAAGCCCTCCTGCGCTGGGTGCGGTCCGGTTTGGCGTGGCTTCAGTCTAGGAATGGAGACGCCTTTCGCCCAAATGACGATTTGTCATAAGGCGCTGAATTTCCTAAATTTAGTCGATAAAATCAAAGAATTCAGCAGCTTCTTTGCAGTGCAATAAAATATCGCCGATGGATTTAGAAAAACTCTTTTGACCTAAAACCCAACTAAATTAATGGTGTTTAGGTGCGAAGGCGACGACGCCGCACACTTCCCTGTTTTTGAAAATATAAGGAGCGTCGTCGCATGACATCGCCTGTGCTTTCCCGTCGCCACCTGCTGGGCGCCGCCGCCACGTTCGGCGCTGTCGCCGCCATAGCCCCACGTGTGGCGTTCGCCACCGACAGCGATCTGGCCGCCGTCGCCGAAGAGGCGGCCATCTGGGGCTATCCGCTGGTCCAGACCGGGCGCTATCTCGACCTGTCGCGTCAGAAGAACATCGCCTTCAACCGCTTCTATCTTAACCCGAAGCTGGCGACGCCCAGCCTGAAGGTCGCCGGCCCCAATGTCGACACCATCTATGGCTTCGCCTGGCTCGACCTGGCCAAGGAGCCGATCGTGCTCGACGTGCCCGACACGCAGGATCGCTACTATTCGATCCAGTTGGTCGACGCCTATGAGAATACCTTCGCCTATGTCGGTCGCCGCGAAACCGGAACCCATGCCGGCACCTATGTCATCGCCGCTCCGGGCTGGACCGGCGCCGCTCCCGATGGCGCCCACGTCATCACGGCCCCGACCTCGCTGGTCTTCGCCCTGACCCGGACACTGGTGCGCGGCGACGCCGATGCCCCGGTCGCCGCCGATGTCCAACTGCATTACACCCTGTCGCCGCTGTCGGCCTACCCGGCCGGCGAACAGGCGGGCATTGTCCAGGACGACGTGCTCAACATCTTGCCGGTGCTCAACCTGACGGGAACCGGCGCAGGTTATTTCGACGAGCTCGATCGGCTGGTGCGCGCCTACCCACCGACGGGCCCGGAGGCCGCCGCCTTCGCCCGCTATGCCGCCCTGGGCCTTGGGACGGCGGATTTCGCCGCCGAACGGCCGAGCGATGCGGTGCTGGCGGCGGCCTTTGAACGGGCCTATGGCCGCATCCAGACCGCCAATCCGTCCGAGGTCGTCGACGGCTGGCGCGTCAATTTCCATATCAGCAAGTACATTGCCGATCCCTTGCAACGCGCCGCCATCAACCGCTTCGGTCCCGGCGCCCATATCGCCCAGGAGGCGCTGTACTTCTCCGCCGCAGGCGACGCCCAGGGCGCGCCTCTGTCGGGCCAGAACAGCTACACCCTGACCTTCCCGGCCGGTCAATTGCCCCCGGTCGAGGCCTTCTGGTCGCTGATCCTCTACGGACCGGACTTTTTCCTCGTCGACAATCCGCTCAACCGTTACGCCATCAACGACCGCACGCCGGGCCTGGTCAAGGCGGCTGACGGTTCCCTGACGATCACCATCCAGCATACACCTCCGGCCGATCCGTCGAACTGGCTGCCGGCGCCGGATGGCAAGTTCCAGCTGATCTTGCGCACCTATCAGCCGGGGCCGGCGATTCTCGACCGCAGTTATCAACTGCCGCCCCTGCAAAAAGTCTGAAGTGGGACAGCTGGGGAGCTAAGATCATGAATTTTCAGCAGCTTAAATTCGTCCGCGAGGCGCTGCGCCAGGACTTCAACCTGACCGAAGTCGGCAATGCCCTCTACATGTCGCAGTCGGGCGTCAGCAAGCGCATCAAGGAGCTGGAGGTCGAGCTCGGGATCGACATCTTCGTGCGCCGCGGCAAGCGGGTCACCGGACTGACCGAAGAAGGCCAGGAGGCGGTCGGCATTATCGAGCGCATCCTGGCCGAGACCGACAGTTTGCGCCGCTATGCCGCGCGGTCGCGGGTGGCCTGCGAGATGGCGAGCGACCACTGACCGTGGGTATCAGGTCGACTTATCGCGAATATCGCCGCTTAGGCTGTGAAGCTGTTCCCAGACCCGGGCGAACAGGTCCGGGCTCAAGGGCTCGTCGAGCATCAGGCGCAGGACGTCGTCGATGCGGCCCTGGCAGAGCGACAGAACCTCGTCCTGGGCGCGCAGGGCGTTGCGCAAGGTTTTGGCCTTGGCGCGGATGCGCGCCGCCTCGCGGCTGCCGCGCAGGACATAGGCCAGTTGATGCGAGACGACGCGCCAGTTGACCGGTTTGAGCACGAACGAGGTCGCGCCGGCGGCATAGGCGCCGTCGATCGCCGCCATGTCGTCGCGGCTGGTCGCCACGATGATCGGAATGTGTTTGAGGCGGTTGTCGGCGCGGACTCTGCGGATCAGTTCGAAACCGTCCATGACGGGCATGTCCAGATCGACCAGGGCGATATCGAAACCACCGGCCGTGAGCCGGCGCAGCCCCTCCTCGCCGTTTTCCGCCACCTGCACGCTGATCTTGGGTGTCGCCAGCTTGGCCAGGGCAAACTCGCGCAGGATAGGGTCGTCGTCGACGACGAGAAGCCTGGCAACTTCGGAAGGGACAAAATCGGCTGTCATGGTCTCGCAAATCTTAGCAGCAGAGCATAGGGCGACACGACGGCAGGGCCTAATAAAATTTGCGTTTTTTGCGTTTTACCAAGGCGATACAGGTCCAGAGTGGCATCGATCCGGTGCGATGATCGGGAAGGCGCCGAGGCGACCGATGCCGTCTATAGCGACATCAGCCAATGGCGAAAGGCACGGGTGGCTTCGCTACCGGGATCGAGGAAGTCCATATGCCCCGCTTCCGCGGGTTCGATATAGGTAACATCATCACCCGCCTCCCGGGCACGCTCGGCATAGGCGCGAGACAAGGCCGCCGGCAGAGCCTCGTCGCGCGCACCATGGACGATCAGCTGTTTGACGCCGAGAGGCAAGCGCCGCAGGGGCGAGGCCAGATCGTAACGGGCGGCGCCGTCCGCGGGCGAAGCGCCGAGGAACTCGGCGACGGCACTACGACCAAGCGCCAGGTCATGGGCCGCAGCCAGGTCGGCGACTGGCGCCAGTCCTGCCACGCCATGCGGGCGGACGCGCGGCGCGGGCACACCGGGAAAGCCGTCGCGACGTGCGCTCCACAAGGCCAGATGCCCGCCGGCGGAATGGCCCGCCACCACGACCTTGTCCAGCGGCAGGTCGAGTTCGGCCAGGTGATCGATGCCGGCGGCGATGTCGAGGAAGGTCTCCGGCCAGCCGCCACCGCCACCGAGACGACGATACTCCATATTCCAGACCGCGAAACCGTCTTCGGCCAGGGCCGCCGCCAAAGGCGCCATTTCCGTGCGATCATAGGGCATCCGCCAGAAGCCGCCATGCAACAGGCAGACGACGGCGCGGGCCGGACCTTCCGGCAGGTACAGGTCTCCCGTTTGATAGGCGTCGGAACCATAGGAAGAGGTATGCAAGGTAAAGATTGGCATGGGAGGCGTTCCGTTCGTCGATAGTGTGAGTTACAATCTCACCGGAGGCTTTGTCCAGACTATCGGGATGACGCGGCGGATGGAATTGGGCAGCCGTCCTAAAGCGCAGTTGGGCCGGCAACTGGGATCTGCTATGAGGCACCACGTTTTTGGTTGCGGAACCTTTCATGCGAAATCTCGGCTTCACCATCGCGGTCGGCATAGCCGTCGCCACATTCTGCGGGCTGGGCGCGTGGCAGGTCCAGCGCCTGGCGTGGAAAGAGGCACTGATCAAACGCGTCGATGCCCGGGTGCATGGGCCGGCGGTACCGGCTCCGGCAAATGGGGCGCAGGTAAGGGCCGAACGCGACGAATATCGTCATATTACGGTGCGCGGACATTTTCGCGATGATGCCACGTCTCAGGTCTACGCCCTGACCGATTTCGGCGCCGGCAACTGGGTCATGACGCCGCTGGTCCGCGATGACGGCAGCATCGTCTACATCAACCGCGGTTTCGTGGCGCAAACCGTCACTACGCCGGTGGCGACACCTCTGGATGAGGTCACGGTCACCGGTCTGTTGCGCATGCCGGAAACCAAGGGATGGCTGTTTTCCCAGGCCAATGATCCGGCCCGCGACGCCTGGTACCACCGCGATATCGCCGCCATGGCCCGAAACCACGGTCTAAGCGAGGTCGCGCCCTATTTCATCGATGCCGACGACACCCCCAATCCGGGTGGCTGGCCCCGCGGAGGGTTGACCGTCGTTCGCTTTGCCAACAGCCATCTCATCTATGCCATCACCTGGTTTGCGCTGGCGGCCATGCTGGCGGGCATGTTTATCCGGCTGACCTGGTTTCGCAAACCGGAGTAACCGCCAACAAAAAAGCCGCCCCTAAGGACGGCCTTTCAAAATCCGATGTGGCGGCTATCAAACCTTCTGGTGCGGCAGGGCGTCGACCCAGCGCGTCAGGGTCTCATCGCGATGGCCGAGGACGGCGATGTGCAGCTTTTTGAACGGCTTGCCGGCCAGGGTCAGGAAGATCTGGAACATGCCGAGCGCCGGGGCCGGCGACAGGGCGTCGATGATATCGGCCTTGCGGATCACAGTATCCAGCATCAGGCCGTGATATTCGAGACGATCCTCATAGAGGCACAGACGGCAAGCCCACACCACCGGACCGCCGAACAGGGCCAGCGCGATCGGCACCATGGCCAGCAGGATGCCGCCGAATTGCGCCAGGACGCCGTGCAGATGGGTATAGGCGTAGATGCATCCCCAAACGCCCGTCGCCAGCAAAACGGCGGCGGCGATGATGACCAGGGCCTTGATGATCGGGCCGAAGCTGTAGACTCGCGGTTGGGTCGTTTCCATACTGTTTCCTTCTACGCGGATATTTTTACGCCTGCGTCAATTTAACTCATGCTATCGCCAAATCGCTATTGCGCAAGGGCTTTTTTCACGCAGGCGCCTAATAATATTGCGCTTGCACAGCGGTGCCTGCTTGCCGTAACGCGGTTCTGAAGCGCGAAGAGCGGCGTTTTTTGGCGCGTTTGCGAAAAAATAATCCCGCAGTGCGACATTTTGCCTCTTGCCGTCAAAGCCTTTATCTTGTTCACAGGCTTATAAAATGCCGCAGCCCGGAATGTAACCGCGCGGCCAAACTCCTTTGTTTGTCAGGGTTTTTTGTTGTGCGTAATTCCCTTCGCCCGCGGGCGTCGTCCCTTGTCCATGCCTTGTCCAGCCATGGCCGCCGCGCCGTTAATATGCTGCGCCGCAGCGTAAACCGCGCTTTCCGTGTCGCAACGCCCCTTGCCGGCCTGGTTTTGCTGACCGGCTGTCACATGGCCGTGATGGACCCCAAGGGCCCCGTCGGCATGCAGGAAAAAGACCTGATCATCCTGGCCGTGCTGCTGATGCTGATCCCGGTCGTGCCGGTAATCTTCATGACCCTGTGGTTCGCCTGGCGGTATCGCGCCTCGAACACCAAGGCGACTTACGCCCCGGATTTCGAACATTCCAACCGCATCGAAGCCGTGGTCTGGGCGATTCCCACCCTGATTATCGTCGCGCTGGGCGCCGTCACCTGGGTATCTACCCATCAACTGGATCCGAAGGCCACCGTGCCGGCCGCTGCCGGCCAGGCCGACACCCGGCCTATCGAGGTCGAGGTCGTCTCGCTCGATTGGAAATGGCTGTTCATCTACCCGGAGTATCACATCGCCACGGTCAATGAGATGGCCCTGCCCGTCGGCCGCCCGGTCCATTTCAAGCTGACCTCGGCCACCGTGATGAATTCCTTCTTCATCCCGCAACTTGGCTCGCAAATCTACACCATGACCGGCATGGAAACCCAGTTGAACCTGCGCGCCGACCAGGCCGGCAGCTATGACGGCATATCGGCCAACTATTCCGGCGAAGGCTTTGCCGGCATGAAGTTCCAGGCCGTCGCCACCGACCAGGCCGGCTTCGACGCCTGGGTCGCGAAGGCGCAAAGCTCTCAGGCCGCACTCGACGGCAACGCCTATCTGGCGCTGTCGCAACGCGGCATGACTGCCAAGCCCGTCTATTACGGCACAGTCCAGCCGGAGCTGTTCCACGACATCCTCAATGCCTGCGCCCCTGGTTCGGCTGGCGGCCCGTGCACCGATACAGCCATGAAAATGGCCCAGAACATGGCCATGACGAAACATATCGCCCCGGGCGTCAAGGATTGCGCCCCCAAGACCGAAGCGGTCGCCGCCGCTACGGCACCCGCCACACCCCGCAAGAGCTGAGTATCATGCATCCAGTCACCCTCCATCCCGCCAATTTCCTGACCGGGAAGCTGAACATCGACTCGGTGCCGTGGCACGAGCCGATCATCATGGTCGCCGCCGCCGGCATGGTCGGCGGAGCGATCACCGTCTTCGGCCTGATCACCTATTTCAAGCGGTGGCCCTATCTGTGGAAGGAATGGCTGACCAGCGTCGACCACAAGAAGATCGGCGCCATGTACATCATCCTGGCCCTGATCATGTTGCTGCGCGGTTTCGCCGACGCCCTGATGATGCGGACGCAACAGGCCCTGGCCTCGTCCGGCGGTCACGGCTATTTGCCGCCTGAACATTTCGACCAGATATTCACCGCCCACGGCGTCATCATGATCTTCTTCATGGCCATGCCCTTCGTCATCGGCCTGATGAACGTTGTCATGCCCTTGCAGATCGGCGCCCGCGACGTCGCCTTCCCCTATCTCAACTCGATGAGCTTCTGGCTGACCGCCGCCGGCGCCATCCTGGTCAATATCTCCCTGGTGATCGGCGAATTCGCCCATACCGGCTGGCTGGCCTATCCGCCCTTGTCGGAGATTGCCTATTCGCCGGGCGTCGGGGTCGATTACTATATCTGGGCGTTGCAGATTTCCGGTCTCGGGACCCTGTTGTCGGGCGTCAACCTGATTACCACTATCTTCAAGATGCGCGCCCCGGGCATGACCCTGATGCGCATGCCGGTCTTCACCTGGACGACGCTGTGCGCCAACATGCTGATCGTCGCCGCCTTCCCGATCCTGACTGTGACCCTCGCCCTGCTGGGCGCCGACCGCTATCTCGGCATGCACTTCTTCACCAATGAAGCCGGCGGCAACCCGATGATGTATGTCAACCTCATCTGGGCGTGGGGCCATCCGGAAGTCTATATCCTGATCCTGCCGGCCTTCGGCATCTTCTCGGAGATCGTCGCCACCTTCTCGCGTAAGCGTTTGTTCGGCTATGACGCCATGGTCTACGCCACCATGTGTATCGGCGTGCTGTCCTTTATCGTCTGGCTGCACCACTTCTTCACCATGGGCGCCGGCGCCGACGTCAACGCCTTCTTCGGCATCACCACCATGATTATCTCGATCCCGACCGGGGTGAAGATCTTCAACTGGCTGTTCACCATGTACCGCGGCCGCGTGCGCCTGGAACTGCCCATGCTGTGGACCCTGGGCTTTATCATTACCTTCGTTATCGGCGGCATGACCGGCGTCTTGATGGCCGTGCCGGGCGCCGACTTCGTCCTGCACAACTCGGTGTTTTTGATCGCCCACTTCCACAATGTCATCATCGGCGGCGTCGTCTTCGGTTGTATCGCCGGCCTGAACTACTGGTTCCCCAAGGCCTTCGGCTTCCGGCTGCATGACGGCATCGGCAAGGTATCGTTCTGGTGCTGGCTGGTCGGCTTCTATATCGCCTTCATGCCGCTCTATGCCCTGGGTTTGATGGGCATGACCCGCCGCCTCGACTTCATGAACAATCCGGTGTGGCACACCTATCTGATCGTCGCCTGTGTCGGCGCTTTGCTTATCTTCGTCGGTATCCTGGCCCAGATCCTACAGATCGTCTATTCGATCTGGAAGCGCGACACCTTACGCGACCTGACCGGCGATCCGTGGGACGGCCGGACGCTGGAATGGGCGACCTCGTCGCCGCCGCCCTTCTATAATTTCGCCGTCCTGCCGAAGATCGGCAACCACGACTCGTTCTGGGACGCCAAGCAGACCGGTCAAGCCTGGATCCAGCCGGCCAGCTATGAGCCCATCCATATGCCGCACAATACGCCGACCGGCTTTCTGATCGGCATCGTCAGTGTCGGCCTGGGCTTCGGTCTTGTCTGGCACATCTGGTGGATGGCCGCCGGCGCGCTCCTGGTCATGATCGGCCTGGGCGTCGTCCACAGCTTCAACGAAAACCGCGACTACTACGTGCCGGTCGCCGAGGTAACGGCGATCGAGGACGCGCACTTCGCCAACCTCAAGACGGGAAAGGCCTGACCATGAGCAAGCCCGCCAATCCGGTCGCCGCGGTGGCCGACGAGATCGTCTCCGCCTACGACCATAATCCCAACGACGCCCACCACGCCGGCGATCATCACGACGAAGGCCCGAAAGTCACGCTTGGCTTCTGGATCTATCTGATGAGCGACTGCATCCTGTTCGCCTCCGTCTTCGCTACCTATGGCGTGCTGAAGGACAATATCGCCGGCGGACCCAATGGCCGCGAAATCTTCGACCTGCCCTATGTCGCCGTCGAGACGGCCCTGTTGCTGATCTCGTCCCTGACCTACGGCCTGGCCATGATCAGCATGGAAGCGGGCAAGCTGAAGCCCGTCATCGCCTGGCTGGGCCTGACCGCCCTGTGCGGCCTGGGCTTCATGGGTATGGAAATCCATGAGTTCATGAAGCTGATCTCCGAAGGCAACGGTCCGGACCGTTCGGCCTTCCTGTCGGCCTTCTTCACCCTGGTCGGCACGCACGGCCTGCACGTCACCTCGGGCCTGATCTGGATGGGCGTGATGTTCGTCCACCTGTTCAAGCGCGGCCTGACGCCCGCCAACCGCATCCGTTTGATGGAACTCAGCCTGTTCTGGCACTTCCTCGACATCATCTGGATCGGCGTTTTCACGATCGTTTACCTGATGGGAGCCGCGACATGAGCCGCCTGCCCGAAACCCCGGACACCGCCCAGCCCAAGAAGGCCCACACGCCGCACACCCACCCGGTCGCCATCGACCAGACCCATGCCGAGGCCGCCCACCACGGTGACCACGGCCATGGCTCGGCCAAGTCCTATCTGATTGGCTTTGTGGCGGCCGCCGTGCTGACGGCGATCCCGTTCGCCCTGACCATGCTGCACATCCTGCCGGCCGCGACCCTGGTGCCGGTCATCGTGGGTATCGGCGTGGTTCAGATCCTGGTGCACCTGGTCTTCTTCCTGCACATGAACACGTCGTCGAGCCAGGTGTGGAACAACGCCGCCTTCGTCTTCGCCGTCCTGATCGTCGGTATCCTGATCGTCGGCTCCCTGTGGGTCATGTATCACCTGAACGTCAATATGATGCCCGGGATGATGCCGTCCGATTAGTCGCACGGCATGCTTTTCAACCGGCGGCGACTCGTGCCATCGCTCCTTGATCGGAATTTGACGGGTCGTTTCCTACATGCAGTCGAGCGAAGGTCAGGCAAACCAAGGTCAGGCATGCCCGCTCTGCCGGTCCGGCGAGGCCGGCAAGCTTTACGACATGGGCCAGGCGGAGGGAAAGGCGTTCCAGACCTGCCGCTGCCGCGCCTGCCAGTTCGTCTATCTGTGGCCGCGGCCCAGCGAGGCCTTCCTGCGCGACTATTATAACGACGCCGGCGTGCACAGCTACAATTCCGACGTCGCGGCCGATTACAATAACCAGATCCGCGACAAGATCGCGCTCGTCACCGGCTTCGGGCGCCGTTTTCCGCAGCTGCCGCGCGCCGGCAAGGCTGTCGATTTCGGCGCCGGGCATGGCGCGACCGTCAAGGCCTGGTCCGACGCCGGCTTCGCGGCGACGGGCATGGAAATCAGCGCGCCGGCGCGTCTGGCCGCACACGCCCTGTTCGGCGTCACCGTCGTCGACGGAACGCTTGACGACTTGGCGCCGGGATCGCTCGCC
The DNA here is from genome assembly GCF_056404915.1 of Asticcacaulis sp. P2_B1. Lineage (NCBI taxonomy): Bacteria > Pseudomonadati > Pseudomonadota > Alphaproteobacteria > Caulobacterales > Caulobacteraceae > Asticcacaulis > Asticcacaulis sp. P2_B1. The sequence continues at coordinate 93,290 of NZ_JBFUDD010000002.1, forward strand.
TTGCTGACTATGTTCGACGTCCTCGAACACATGCCGGAACCCGTCGACAGCGTCCGTTCCCTGCACAAGGCTCTCATGGACGGCGGCGCCTGCCTGATGGTTGTGCCGAACTATGATAGCTTCGACAGGATGATCCGCGGCAAGGCCTCGAAGGCGCTGATCTTCCCTGAGCATGTCAACATGTTCACCGCGAAGACCTTGCGTCGGCTGTTCGTCGACCACGGCTTCGACGTCCTCTATGTCGGCTCGCCCCCGCCTTATGGCGTGGCCATCAGCATCGGCCTCCGCCGTAGCCTTATCAAATGGTTCGGCCGCAATCCGTTCGTCCTCGGCATGGGCGCCGCCCTGACCTGGATAAAGCGTTACATCGTCTATCCCCTGCCCAATGCCTTTGTCGAACGCTCCGGCTATCTGGGGCAAAGCCTGCTGATCGTCGCCTCGAAGGCTTCGCGTTGACGACTTTATTGCCGTCGTTCGCCGTACATGGCAGGGTACGCGCCAGGGGGCATCATGCGTAAAATCGTCACCATAGCTTCGGCGCTGACGGCCATCGCCGCCTGTGTTTATGTGGCCTTTTGCGCCTATATCGCCTATGGCGCGCCCCGCCGCGAAGCCGACTATGTCATCCAGCTTCCGTACGTCGGCCCGGTCTGCGAACAGATTCACCAGGCCAGTAACGCTCATCGGGGCGGAGAGTTGGAATGTCAGGAGCTTCTGGATGAGGCGGAGGCGATGCGGCAAAATCCCGGCCTCGCCGCCCGGGACGGTAACAATCTCACCATCTTTTCCCATGGCAAACAGACCGCACGCCTGATCGCGGCCCCACCTGGCAGTGAAGAGTTCGACAGCTTCACCATGCCAAAGGTCCTGCGTCTGCGCGATCCGCAATCTGGTAAGCTGGAAAGCTTCGCCGATATAACCGGCGCCCACGGAGAATTCACCTGGCATTTTATTACCTTGCCGGACGGCGGCCGCTGGTTTGTCGGAGATGCCTCGCCATCACCTGACGGCCGCACGGTCGCTATGGGTTCGAATCACTTTTTGTACACTTATGCCGACGGAGGGCTGACGATCGATGAATGGCCGTCACGCATCACGATCGCGCACTTTACGCCCACCTGCGGCATACCGGTTTGGCAGGACGCCACGCATTTCTCCGCGGTATGCATTACGCGAGTCATGCAATATCCGAAATCGGACAACTGGCCGGACGGGTTGTACATGCCTTTCGACGCCAAGGTCTGGCGCGATCAACATGGTGTCTGGCAAATGCAGGCCACGCGCTGGCTGAAATGGCAGGGTGGCGATGTGACGGCATCCCATCATATCGAATACAAACCGACCTTCTTGCTACTTTGGCTGCCGCATTTCACCGCCGATCGCGGCGGGCAGCCGCAAGATACCGCGATCGGCCGGTGATGACTTTGTTGCYGTCGTTCGCCTTCCGTGGCAAAGTTTGTTCCAGGGGGCATCATGCGCAAATTCATCACCACCGCATCGGCGCTGACGGCCATCGTGGCCTGCGCCTATATGGTGTTTTGTGCCTACATCGCCAATGTGCCGCCACGAAACGAAGCCGACTACCTCCTAAAGCAGTTAGACGTGGCTCCCATTTGCCATAAGATCCCGGTGATCGGAAACGGTTCCAAGGGCGGACGTCTGGAATGTGAGGACCTTCTGGATGAGGCCGCGGAGATGCAGAAAAATCCCGGCCTCGCCACTCGGGATGGCGACAATCTCACCATCTTTTATCACGGCAAACAGACCGCACGCCTGATCGCAGTCCAACAAAGTAGCGAAGAGTTCGACACTTTCACCATGCCGAAGGTCCTGCGCCTGCGCGATTCACTGTCCGGCAAGCTGGATAGTTTCGCCGACATCACCGCCACGCACGGCGAATTTATGTGGCACTTTATCGCGCTGCCGGACGGCGACCGCTGGTTTGTCCGTGATGCCTCGCCCTCACCCGATGGCCGCATGGTCGCCATGGGTTCGAATTTAGATCTTTTGGACGTTAATGCTGGCCACGAACTGACCATTCACGCGTGGCCGTCACGCGCCATGGTCGCGCACTTTACGCCTACCTGTGGTATAGCGACCTGGCAGGATGCCACGCATTTCACGGCGATATGCCTGACGAGGGTTGTGCAGTATCCAAAATCGGACCACTGGCCGGACGGTCTATATATGCCGTTCGACGCCACGGTCTGGCGCGATCCACACGGTGTCTGGCAAATGCAGGCTACGCGCTGGCTGAAATGGCATTCCCCGGGTGAGCCCGCCTCGCATCATCTGGAATACAAACCGACCTTCTCCCTTCTATGGCTGCCCCATTTCACCGCCGATCGCGGCAAATAGCCCGCCCCATCACAGGCGGCGCTCCGGCCCCTTATAGGCGGGATCGTTGCGTTTCCGGCGCCGTTCGGGGCCGACGAACGACTCCGATATGACGAACGGCCGGGGTTGATCGATCACGGCGACCAGTTTGCGGAACAGGTTGATGGCCGTCATCGGCTTGGTGCAGATTTCGTTGATGCCGGAATCGCGGGCCGCCAGCACTCGCGACTTTTCCGTATGAGCGGTGACCATGATGATCGGCAGGAAGCGGATGGAGGCGTCGCTCGAAGCCCGGATCGCCCGCGTGAACTCCGCGCCGTTCATCTTGTCCATCTCGTATTCGATGATGACAATATCGATCGCGTCCAGCCTCAGGCGCCGAAAGGCCTCTTCACAGGTCCGCACATCGACAATCTTGCGCACGCCGAAACCACGCAACAGTGCCCGGATAATCTGCGACATGTGGTCGTTGCGCTCCAGGACCAAAATCTTGACATGCTCGAGGCTTGGCAACCGCTACTCCAGGTGTGACCGGGCCGGCGGGCGCACGGCCGGCGATTCGGAAGCGGTAGAATGTGGCTGCCGCGGCGACCCGTCAAGGTTTATGTGACCGTCTATGCAACCGATTGCTGAGGCACTTGGTCGCATGTCTGCCAGCCTGGCCGGAGCCTTAAGAAAACCGTCCGATCAGCGCCATATAGTCGGCGATCGATGTGGTTTCGGGCGTGAAGCGCGACAGATTCAACAAACGCACCATGGCGCGGTGATCGTCGACCCGGCCGGATCGGTGTTCCAGCAGCACCCAATGCACCGGCTGTTCCAGTCCGTCCGTTTCAGCGCGATTGAACAGGGCGAGCAGCCGGCGGCCGGCCTCGGCCAGGCCCAGCTTTGCATCCCGATGGCGCCGCAGAATATCGGCGATCGCAGCTTCGGTGGAAAGGGTTCGGTTGTCTTGGGTCGTGGCGGTACAGGAGTCGGTCATCTTGGTATATCTGAAACGGAGTCTTTCCGGCCTGTCTAACCGGTTTTCGTCACCTCATGATGACAGCGGCATAGGAAATCGATGTGGAAAATGCGCGGCCGGCATTTTTCCCGAATCCGCGCTTCGACAGGCCATACCACGAAGATTTCGGGGCGAAAAATCTTAAATACTGAAAACAATCAGCTTATAAGCCATCATTTATCAGTATACAGAAGGTTCCCTGACGCCTCCGGCCGGCCGGTTGCACAATGTGAAGTAAAAACTACCCAATTGTGACAGAATCGATTCGCCATAGTGGTTAATAGACTTCATAGTCCCGTCCCGTGATGGCGAAAGCAAAGGACACGGTCATGGCGTTAAATCCCGATTTCATGTTCGAAAAAGCGTATATTACCCAGCCGCTGATGCGGGCCCTGGGTTTGCCGGACGATGTCTGGTATGTCGTGCTCAACGACAGTCTCGACAGCGCCTACTACATGGATACCCGCTTCCGCGTCCATAACAAGGCGATCAAGCCGGAAGCCCGGCCCGTCGTCGAGCTGGCTTCGCAGCGGCGGCGTGAAGCCGTAGCCAGCCTGCCGGCCACGGCCTCGTATCGTCGTCAATTGGCCGACGCCTGACCGCCCGTACCGCGCCGGATCCACAACCAGACTTGCAGTGCGACGGTCATCAGCAGGCATAGCCAACCGAAAGCGTTGCCGATGTAGCTGTAGACCGTATCGCGGCGTTCGGTCGGCACGGCGCCGGTGACCACCGTCATGCCGTCGCTCGACCGGCTTTCGGCAAGAATCCGTCCGGTGGCGTCATAGGCGCCCAGCAGGCCGTTACGGCTGCTGCGGGCGATGGCATAACCGCCTTCGATGCCGCGCATCATCGTCATGCGCGCCCCCATCCAGCCATCCCGGCCGAAGTCCCAGGCCGGCACCGCCATGACCGCGGCTGTACCGGCATATTCGCGGCCGATCGACGGGATGTGCATGTCCTTGCAGATGGCGACACCGAGACGGGCTTTGGCAACATCGATGAACAACGGCGTCTTACCCGGCACGTCGCGGTCTTCGAAGACCGGCACCATGCGCTGCTTGTCGTACCAGGCTATGCCGCCATCCGGCCCCGCGATAAGCGCACGATTGCGATAGATACCGCCGTCATGGACCTCGACACCGACGACAAGGGTGGCATGGGCTGCCATGGCGGCCGAACTGACATCCCGGGCCACCTGCGCGGCGCCGGCGCCGTCGACCAGGGCGATCTTTTCCGGCAGGACGACGAGGCCGCCAGAGCGCGCATTGGCGGCGACAGCGGGGCTGTAGACCGTCCAGACCTTGGACCAATCCTCTGGAATGCCCGGGAAGCGGTCGCTGGCGACCATCGTCACGGGCAGGGTGGCGGCGGGAGCGTTGTCGAGGCGCACGACAGTAAAGGCGGCTAATCCAGCGGCCAGGGCCAGGAAGGTCATGCCGGCGGCCAATAGCGGCCGCAACGCCGGGCGGCGGGTCAGCCAGATGCCGAGGAACGAGCCCAGCAACAGGATCATGAACACCACCGCCGGTGGGCCGCCGAGTGAGGCGATCTGCACCAGGGCCGGCATGTCCATCTGGCTATAGGCCAGGCTGCCGGCGGCGCCATGCGGCGACAAGGTCAAGGTCAGGGCTTCGAACCCGGCTATGATGGCCGGCAGGACCAGCATGGCCAGGGCGGGAGTCAGGCGTTGCGCCGCCATATGGCTGAGACGCGCGGCGAACAACCAGGAACCGGCGCGCAGGATGACGAACAGGCTGGTGAGCACCCAACCGGTCATGTCACTGTAATAGCCGAGAAGGCCGGTCATAGCGATGGCGCCCGCAATACCGCCGGCCAGGCGCGCCTGGTTCGGCGAGCCGGAGCCGGCGACAATCAGCACCAGCGGCGCCAGCCACGGCGCCCACCACTGCGGATGCAGGGCATAGCCCGCCGTCAGCAGCAGGCCGGCAACAATGGCGAGGCCAAGGCGGATGGGAAGTGAAAGTTTAAGTACAGGATCGGTTTGGGTCATAAGGCAGCTCCATGAAACTGCCTCCGGTCTGTCACGGCGTTTTCGCCCTCGCCAGCGCCGCTTCGTGAACGGGCGAACGGGTACGTGGCTCGGTGAATGGTCTGGCGGTTGTGCCGGGCGGCAAATGTGGCTAGCATCCTCGCCATGCGAATTCAGGATTGGAAAGGCGAGTCCGGCGACGCTGGATGGTGGGTGCGGACGCTGGCCTTTGCCGTCGTGGCCGGTATCGTCTTCGGCGTTTTCGGGCCGTTCGGCAGCTTCCTCAACGGCGACATCGTCCTGCGCATTTTCAGCTGGACCGGCAACCTGGTCGGCGGCACGCTCATCGTCGGCCTTCTGTTGCCGCCTATCACGCGTCTTGCCATGCGGCTGGGCCTGCCCATGCCGGCGGGCCTGGCCATCGCCATCCTGGTGACAGCGGGCCTCGGCAGCCTCTTCGCCGACATCTATGGCCATTGGCTGTGGCCCGATGCCATCGCCCGCGTCCGGCCGGTCGACTGGTATAGCCAAAGCCTGATGGTCGAGGTCTGTCTGATCGGCCTGTGGGTGGTGATCGAACTGGCCCGTCAATCATTGACAAAGCCGGTGCAAAAGCCCACGGAACCCTCGGTCAACCTGAAAGAGCCCGTCCTGTGTCTGCAGATGGAGGACCACTATGTCCGCATCCACCGTGCCTCGGGCTCGACGCTCGAACTGATGCCGCTGCACGAGGCGATCGCGCGTTATGGCACGCCCGGCGGCTTGCAGGTCCACCGCAGTTGGTGGGTCGCCGGCACCGCCGTGGCCGAGGCCGACCGCGACGTGCGCAACTGGCGCCTCAAACTGAGCAACGGGCTATTCGTGCCGGTGGCGCGCAACCGCATCGTCGATGTCCGCGCCCGCGGCTGGATCGCCGACGACAAGGTACCCCAATGATGACAGCAGAACAGACGCCCGTTCCGGATATCAAGGACGCCATACTGACGCGCCAATTCGACCTCAAGGGTGGCGGCCACGTCAAATTCTATGTCTGGCAGCCGACGCCGTTTGCACCGTACGACGACTATGCATGCCGATATTTGATCACGGGGCTGTGGGATGAGCCAAAAGTGCATCGTTGCCACGGGATCGACGGTGTTCAAGCCCTCGAACTGACCTTACAGACGATCGGCGTCAGACTGTATTTTTCCGATGTCTACAAGAACCAGGAGCTGACCTTTCTCGGTAGTCGCGACCTTAGTTTACCTCTTTTTCCCGGAGAAAAAGCAGGCTCGTCGGAGTACAAGCAGGCAGACCTGCTGACCTTCGCCAGCCAGTCATCGGTCGTCGTCATGCCCGATCAGAAATTTCCTTATATCGCCTATCCCGGTGAGCGTTTGAAGGGTCTGATTGATGGGTTAACAAAGATCGCCGTGACACTCAGAACAGGCGATCCAAAGGCACGCAAGTCCATGACTCGCATGATCAAGGGCCTGACCAAAGAACAGAAATATTATGAGGCCGTTTGCAAACGCGCAGGCCTGCATCCGTCCTATATTGTGACTGAGGTAGATAAGTCTGACGAGACCTAAGCCGCCGGCACGACCGCGTCCGAGATATCCGCCATGTGGAGCTGTTTCAAACGGGCATCCAGCGCCTTCGGGCCCAAGGCCGATTTGACCCGCACCTTAACGGTCTCTCCCGGCAGGATGTCGAAATAGTTGTCGCTGAAGACACCGTCGGCCGCTTCCAGGCTGAGATAGAGATTCTTGACCAAAGCGTCCGGGGTCAGGGTGAGTACGACCCCCTCCCCATCCTGCCGGAAGGTCATCTGGATCACCGGCTTCGGCAGGACCAAATCCTTGACCGGCTTGAAATAGACGATGTTGTCGGCCAGGACCTGTCCGCCCTGCATGACACGCGTCGACAACAGCACCTTGCCCGGATCCGCACCGGCCAGGACCGCGGCGACATCCTTGCTCAGGACCTTGACGCCGGTATTGGCCTTCACCACCAGCGGCATCTCCGTATGCGACAACACCTTGCCGGCAAAGTCGATGACACGCAGGCTCAAGGTCGCCGGCTGGTCTTTCAGACGATCGCTGACGACATAAACGCTCAAGGTCGCATCGTCGATCTGCGGTGAGATCAGCACGTCGGCAAACGCCTTGACGGCGAAATATTGCTGGGCCTTCCAGCGGCCGTAATAGTCGATACTACTCCACGACGCGACCGGCCAGCAATCATTGATTTGCCAAAACAGCGACCCCATGCAGTAGGGCATGCGGCTGCGGTGGGCCTCCATCGCCGTCTTGATGCCCTCGGCCTGCAGGACCTGGCCGACATAGAGGAACTGCTCGAAATCCGCCGGCACGACATAGTCGCGCTGCATATAGTTCTTGATCGTGCCGTTGCCGATCGAGGAGCGCTGGTGCGCCTGCATGACCTCGGAAAAAATGTCGTAATCGCCGGGCGCCGCATAGGTCTTGACGGTGTTGAATTCCGGGAAGGACTGGAAGCCGTATTCGCTCATGAAGCGGCCGATATGGGTGCGGTATTCGGCGAAGGGCTTCTGGCCCCACCACACGTCCCAGTAATGGATGTCGCCGGTCTGCAGCGGGCGGCTGACGTCGGCATGCTGGCCGTTGCCGGCAAACGGCGACGACGGCCAATACAGGCGCTGCGGGTCCTCGGCCGCGACGACTTCGGGCAGGATATGGTTGAAAATGGCGTCGTACCCCGCCCAGATCTTGGCGCGCTGTTCCGGCGTATAGGTCTGTTTCCAGCCCCAGCCACCGTTGGGCACGTCGTTCTGCCACGCCGAATCGATCTCATTATTGCCGACCCAGATGGCCAGACACGGATGGTTGCGCAGGCGCCGCACGTTCTGGATCGCTTCCTGGCGGACATTGTCGAGGAAGGCATCGTCGTTCGGATACATCGAGCAGGCGAACATAAAGTCCTGCCACACCAGGATACCGTTCCGGTCGCACAGGTCGTAGAAATAGTCGTCTTCATAGACCCCGCCGCCCCAGACACGCAGCATGTTCATATGGGTGGCGACGGCCGAGCCCACGACCTTGTCATAGACCTCGTGTGTCACCCGCGTCAGGAAGCTGTCATTGGGAATATAGTTGGCGCCCTTCATAAAGACCGGCACGCCGTTCAGCTCGATATAGAAGCTGGCGCCCTTGTCGTCGGGCTTTTGCACGACGCGCAGGGTGCGGACGCCGAGATTGACCTGGCGGGAATCGATTTCGCCGGTTTCGGCGGCCAGATCGACGTTGATAGGATAGAGGTGTGCCTCACCGAGCCCRTTCGACCACCACAGCTTCGGATTCTTGATGGTGAAGGCCAATTCGACACGGTTCTCGCCCGGTGTCAGCTTGACTTCGGCGCGCGCGGAGATGGCGTGATCATCTCGACATTTGAGCATCACGGCAGCGGTGCCGGCAGTGGCCGCGGTTACCGTCACCACCGCGGTCACATTGGCCAACTCGGCCGTCACGCTGTCCTGGACCAATTGCACATCGGCGATACGGGCAGTATCCCACGCGCGCAGGTAAAGCGGCCGCCATACGCCCGAGGTGACGAAGCGCGGCCCCCAGTCCCAGCCATAGGCGTAGCCGGCCTTGCGTGTGAAGACGCTGACCTTGTCGACACCCAGGCCGCCGCTTTCGCTCTGGTCGTTGCTGGCCGGCAGGTTGAAGCCGTATTCGGCCAGCTTCTTCAGCCCGACGGTAACCGGCGAATGGAAATAGACGCGCAGATCGTTGTCGCCGGCCTTGGCCACGGCCTTGATATCGGCCGTCCATTCGCGGAACATGTTGTCGGCGCTGAGAACGAGCTTATCGTTGACATAAACGTCGGCATAGGTGTCGAGGCCGGCGAAAACGAGGGCGATGTGTTGACAGGCGAGCGTGTCGGCGTCGATGGCGAAGGTGGTGCGGTATTCCCAGTCCTTCTTGTCGATCCATTGCAGGTCGCGTTCATTGGTGCGGTAAAACGGGTCGGCGATCTTTTTATTGGCCAAAAGGTCGGTATGGACCGTGCCAGGTACAGTTGCGGCCAGCCAATCGGCCGTATTGGCCTGACGGAACTGCCATTGGCCTGAAACCGGCGTATCGGTGACCAGATGCAACGGTCCGGTCGGGGCGCGCCGGGCCAGGACCGGCGTAGCCGTCAGCACCAGCGCCGCGCCGGACATCTTCAACAGGTCGCGGCGTTTGGGGTTGGAAATATCCATTTGGCTTCTTCTCCACCAGAGCAAAATGACTTTAGATAAAATAGTCATTTGCTCTGTTTTTTGTTTTGACGCGCAATCTATCCAAAAAATGGGAGTCATTTTTTGGATTGCGCTCAGGTGGCGCTTCATTGACGCCTTGCGGAGACCATAGCCCGGACAGGGCCGCCGTGGCAATCGATCAGGTTTACCCGCCGATCTCGACATAGGTCGCAGCATATTCGACCGGGAAATTGACCGACCGTGCGATGAAGCAATAGTCGTGGACCTCATGGTGGATGGCATCGGCCTTGGCCAGGTCCGCGCCTTTTTCGACCGTGATCGTCGGCCGCAAGGTCGCCGAAACGAAGCGCCCGGCGCCATTGGCCAAGGTCTCGCCGATACCGAGCGGCGCATCCTCATAGGCGCGGACGACGATACCAGCCTTGCTGGCCAGGTGCAGATACCAAAGCATATGGCACGACGCCAGGGCTGACAACAGCAGGTCTTCGGGATTGGGCTTGGACGGGTCACCGCCCAGTTCCGGATCGTTGGAACACGCGATGACAGCCTTGCCCGGCGTTTCGATATTCCATGTCCGGTCATAGCCGCGATAGGTCCGCGTGCCGTCACCGCGGTCGCCGGTCCAACGAATGACCGAGGTAAAGTCCGAATGTTTCATGGCGCGCCTCCTCTGTCGGTTTTGCGGTCTCTCTAAACCGTCCAACATAGGCTCGCAACATCAGCCATGCCTTTTTCGCATCGCTTTCTAACGCCCGCCGGTCCTACCCTGCCCCCTCGCTGAAGGAAGACAATCGTGGTCAAGAAAGCCCATCTCAGCCATGTTCATAACCTGGCCGGCACGCTGACCGAGCTCAAGGACGAGACCGTCCTGTGGGCGCAACAGGCATGGGCGTGGCTGAAAAACCTGGGGATCGGCGTGTGGACCCGCATCCGCGCCCTGCCTAGGGCGACCCAGATCATCATCGGTGCGGTGATCGTCATCATCGTCGCCGTCATCCTCTTCCTCGCCAATCCCAACTGGGACTGGGCCCGCGGCATAGCCAGCTCGATCATATCCGGCCGCGTCCACCGAACGGCCCGTATCGACGGCCATCTGCGCGTTCACCTGTTCAGCTTCACGCCCGACGCTACGGTGGGAGGGCTGGTGATCGGCGAACCCGCTTGGGCCCCTAAGCAAAATCTGGCCGAGATCGGCGCCGTCCATGTCACCGCCGAACTGATGCCCCTGTTCATCGGCCGCATCGTCCTGCCGCGCCTGCAGGTCGACCGTCCCGTCGTCTACCTCTATGCCGACAAGACCGGCCGCGCCAATTGGGACTTCAGCGACGGCAAGGATACCGGCAAACCGACCAAACTGCCGCCGATCAAAAACTTCATCATCAATGACGGCCAGCTGACCGTCATCAACCTCCAGCGCGAATTGCAGTTTACCGGCACGATCAATGCTCACGAACGCGGCGATTCCGGCCGCTCCGCTTTCGCCCTGACCGGCGACGGCACGCTGAACGGCAAAAAGTTCGAGATGCTGGCGACCGGCGGCCCCCTGCTCAATGTCCGCACCTCCGTGCCCTACCCGTTCGACATGAAGGTCCTGGCCGGCAACACCACGATCACGGCGAAGGGCCGCGTCCTCCACCCCTTTAACCTGGGCCAAGTCGACGCCGCCATGTCGCTCGCCGGCAACAATCTCGGCGACCTCTATTATCTTACCGGCCTCGCCCTGCCCGACACGCCGCCCTATCGTCTGACGGCCCAGGTGACGCGCAACGGCATGGTCTATGATGTCGACCGTCTCAACGGCCGCGTCGGCGGCAGCGACCTGGCCGGCAAGCTGAAGGTCGATATCAGCAATCACGGCCGGCCCAACCTGACCGGCGATCTCAGCTCGCGCCGCCTCGACTTTAAGGACCTCGGCACCCTGTTCGGCGCCACCGACGCCAATGCCCCGACGGGCGCCACGGTCAGCGCCGACCCGATGGCGGCGCAGGCCGCCCACCGCATGCTGCCCGACGTGCCGCTCGATGTCGACCGCGTCCGCGGCATGGACGCCAAGGTCCATTACCGCGCCCTGTCGGTCCATACCTCCAACGGCATGCCGCTGAACCAGGTCAGTCTCGGCGTTACTCTCGATCACGGCCTGCTGACGCTCGACCCGATCGATTTCCAGTTTCCGCGCGGCCACCTGACCGGCACGGCCCGCATCGATGCGCGCAATGCCGTGCAGCAAGACGCCATCGACATGCGCCTGACCGGTTTGGCCGTCCAGGATTTTGCCCCGAAATTCGCCGGCTCGGCGCCGATCGAAGGCGTCATGGACGCCCGGGTTCAGGCCTCAGGCACCGGCAATACGGTGCACAAGGCGGCGTCCTCGGCCAATGGCCGGCTGACCATCGTCATGCCCGGCGGCACGGTCCGCCAGAGCCTGGCCGAGCTGATGGGCGTCAACGCCACCAAGGGCCTGTTCCAGTTGCTGACCAAGGACAAGCACGAAACCGAGGTCCGCTGCGGCATCGCCGATTTCAGCATCAAATCCGGCGTCATGCAGGCCCAGAACGTCGTCTTCGACACCGCCGTGGTCCAGGTCAAGGGCTCCGGCACGGTGAACCTGAACGACGAGCGCCTGGACCTCAAGCTTCAGGGCAAACCGAAAAAGTTCCGCCTGGTCCATGTCGACGCGCCCATCCTGATCGGCGGCCACTTGTCAGCGCCCAAGATCGGCGTGTCGCCAACCAAGGCGATCGCGCAAGGCGGGCTGGCCCTGGTCTTCCACACCATCCTGCCGTTTATCGGCGTCGACTATGCCAAGAACGCCAACTGCTCGGCCCTGATGTCCCAGGCCCAGGCGCAAGGCGCCCCCACGACGGCCAAGATGTCGGTGCATGGAAAATAATTCCAAGCCGCGATGACACTGACTCATCGCGCTTGGCAAGGGCGACCGCCCGTCCGAGCTTATGCGAGGAGCCATGCGGCGCTTGAGCTTAAAAAATGCCTAAAGATCGGCCCCCAATTCGACCCTCCAAAACGCCGTCCGGACACCGGCGACGCCGAAGTCATTGTCATTGACCAACAGCAGGGTGCGCGGCCCCAGGATGGCAGCGCCTTCCAGGTCGGCATCGATCTGCGGATAATCGTCGGTCGACAACACCAGGCGTTTGGCCAACTCCGGCGCCACACCGCCAAGATTCTCCCCGCTGAGCTCTTCCACGGTCGGCCGTGCCGCCACATCGAGGTGCCGGCGGTCGATCGCACAGTCGTCATCCAGGGCCACGACATAAAGCTTGGCCGTAGCGGAACCGCGCTCCAGGACCAGCAGCCGATCCTCCGCGATCGTGGTGATCTCGCTGACCTTCAGATCCGACCGGTGCATCTCGCCCAGCGCCGCGTCGCGCCGAAAACTCGACGGCTTGTCGAGGGGATAAAGGAACTGGCCCGCCACTTCGCCGGTCGCACTGTTCAGCTTCCAGATACGGATATGGCGGCCATGACGATGGGCCTCCTCATCGGGATGGGCCAACGGGCTTTGGAAAGCGACATAGAGCCAGGCATCGTCCGGCGACAGGGCGACGGCTTCGAAGCCGCGGTTGAACTGACGCCGTGTAGAGATCGCCGGCAGGACGTCGGCAACAGGATAGCCGGCGCCGGCAAAGGCGGACGCCGTCCCCTCTGGCACCCAACGCTTCACGACCCGACCATCGCCGCCGACATGCAGCAGCGACGGACCATATTCGTCAGACACCCAGAACGTACCGTCGGCCGCGGCGGCCAAACCCTCGCTGTCGGCGCCGGACGGATCGGGCGCCAGGATGCGGCCGGCCATGTCGATAGCTGTCTCCCCCATGCCGTCATGAATCGGCAGGCCCGAGATCGCCCGGCCGCCGCTATCGGTCAGGGCCAGGGTGCGAACGCGCACGACCCGGTCGCCTTCGAGCCGCAGCTCCGAAATCGCCGGGCCGATGGCCGGGCCATCCGAGAAGGCCATGACCTTGACGCCGTCGATCTTGCGGAACGGTTTGAGGTGATCCAGGCCGTAATGGTCGATGGCGAAGGGCGCCTTGACGTTCGGACCGCGGTCGCCGACGGCCCACAACCGGTCCGCGGGATCGCCCGGACGCCGCGCCAGACCCGACCCCAGGCCACGCGTGATCGTCAAAGCGCCCTTCGGCGTGACCACATGCGCCAGGATCTCGTCGTCATAGTCCAGGCGCTGGAGACGAACCAACGGACCGGTAACATGTGTCATGCAAATCTCCTCGGATAACGCTCACCGTTAAGGCCTTTGGGCCGGCTTGCAAAGCCTCTTCCTGCCCGGCGGCAAGGCGCGTATGATCGTCGGTCTTTGGTTCGTGAAATGACGGGAGCGGTTCTTGGCCGATATGAGCGACAGCAGCGCCACCCATGCCGACGGTTTGGTGGCCCGCACCGTAGCCGGCATCATTGCCTTGATCCGGGCGGAGAACCTGCATATCGGCGACAGCCTGCCCAGCGAAAACGCCCTGACCGAGCGCCTCGGCGTCTCCCGCGTCATCGTGCGCGAAGCCAACCGCTCCTTGTCCGCTCTCGGTGTTCTCGACATCGGCAATGGCCGCGCCGCCCGCGTTTCCGTGCCCGACTACGCCGTCTTCGGCATGATGTTCGACCACGTCGTCTACACCAACCACGTCTCGGTTCAGCAGGTCCTGGCCGTCCGCCGCTCGATCGAAATCAGCACCGCGGCCCTGGCCGCCCTGCACCGGACCGAGGCGGAGGCCGACGCCATCCTGGCCCACGCCGCCGGCATGCGCCGCGATTTCGCCCAGCCGTCCGCCGTCATGGAGCACGACCTGAAACTGCATGTCGCTATCGCCGAAGCGGCGCGCAACCCCATGTTCACCACCATGGTCAGGGCCTTCGAATCGGTCACCCGGGCCAACTGGTCGATCGGATGGCAAAGCCGCGCCGGCGAATCCGGGCGCTGGAAAATGATCGAGGTCCACGAAGCCATAGCCCGTGCCGTGGCGGACCGCGATGTCCTTGCCGCCCAGGACGCCATGTCGGCCCATTTCGACGACACTGTCCAGGCGCTGAAAGAGGCCGGCACCGCCAACCTATAACATAGGTATTGAATAACCTATGTTATAGGTGTAAACAGATGCCTGTATGTCCAGGCTTCGAGGTTTTCATGATCAGACGCGCCTTTTTGCTGACCTCGGCCGCCTGCCTTGTCGGCCCGCGCATGGCCTCGGCGGCGGGAGCAACCGCGGCCGATCCGGCCAAGCAAATAGACAATCTGCTGAAGCCGTTCGATCGCAATGATGCCCCGGGCGTCAGCGTGTCTGTGATCAAGGAGGGACAAGTCGTCTACAAACGGGCATTGGGCCTAGCAGTGCTGGACAATCCGGTACCGCTCACCAATCAGACCAATTTTCGCCTGGCGTCGCTCAGCAAGGCATTTACCGCCATGGCGGTCCTGATCCTCGTCAACCGCGGAAGGCTGCGCCTGGACAGTACGCTTACCGATATTTTTCCCGACTTCCCGGCCTATGGTGCAGCAGTTACCGTCAGGCAGTTGCTCAACCACACGTCCGGACTCCTCGACTTCGCGGAATTGCTGGACCCCAACCGGAAAACTCAGGTCCAGAACGCGGAAGTGTTCGCCATCCTCAAGGGACAGACTCGCACGGCCTTCATCCCCGGTTCGCAATTCGAATACAGCAATTCAGGTTACATTATGCTGGCCTGGATCGTGCAGACCCTGGCCGGCGTCACCTTCGCCGCATTCCTCAAAGCAAATATCTTCGACGTCCTCGGGATGTCCCATACCGTGGCTTATGAGGCGGGGGTATCCAGCATTGCCAACCGTGCCCTCGGTTATTCGCCCGCGGGCAACGGCTTCTCCTTGAGCGACCAAAGCCTTACCAGCGCGACCTTGGGCGACGGAGGAATCTATGCGTCGACGGACGATCTCTTCGCCTGGGATCAGGCTCTTTACAGCGACAAGCTGATTAACGCGAATCTGCTGAGCGAAGCTTTCACGCCGGGATCCTACGGCGACCAGCATGATCCCGAGAGTGGCTACGGTTTCGGCTGGTTTATCGACCGGATCAAAGGCCATCGCCGTCTGTGGCACGGTGGCGGAACGGCTGGGTTTCATAACCATATCGTTCGCTTTCCCGATGACCGGCTGACGATCATTGTCCTTATGAACAATGACGCAGGACAGCCCGAGGCCATCGCCAGCCAAATTTCCCGGATACTTCTGCCGGGACTGGCCCCCGACGAGCCGCGGGTCATCGACGTGCCGGCGGCGACACTCCAGACCTTCAGCGGCTATTACGATTTCCGCGGTTCCCTGACATGGATCGAAGCGGTCACCGGGCGCCTGATCTGGACGGGCGTGGGGCCCGATCCGGTCGTGCTTCTGCCCATGGCGCCGGCCACCTTCTTCTATGCCGACGCTAAGATCAATCCGGACCGTAACTGGTTGCTACGCTTTGAAGCGAATATCGATGGCACGCTCAATCGCGTCGCTTATCTGGTTGACGTCAAGCCCGTCTTTTACCTGGCTGCGCTGGGTCCTCTTAGTCGTGACATCGCACCACAAGCCGACCCAAACGAGGCCTTTACGCAAACAATTGCGTCACGTCTTGCTGAGACGGAAAGACCGTCTCTGGCCTTCCTGCAATGTCTGAATGTGGAAGGCAAGGGGGTCGACCGCGACCAAAAGCCAATCGACCGCATCGTCAAATACCGATTTAATTCCATAGGCGTGACGCGTTACCTGCTGGTTTTCGCCACAAGCGATCTCACCATTTGTCACATGGATACTGTCGATGTTTGACGCTCGCCCAACGTTTCGCCGGAGTCGTTCATGAAAGCCGCCTATCTCATCGCTGTCGTCGCAACGGCCGCGCTGCCTACCGTCTGCGCGTCGGCCGACAATCCCGCGGCTCAGGATAGCGCCGTCGCGGCGGCTACCGAGGCCTTCTTCAAGGATCCCTGCCATGTCGGCCTGTCCATGGCCGTCAATATTCGCGGTGACACCCGCTTCTACAATTACGGCACCACCTCGAAAAGCCACACCAACTTGCCGACGCAACGGACCCTCTACGAAATCGGCTCGGTCACCAAGACCTTCACCGGCGTATTGGCGTCCAAAGCGATTCTCGACGGCAAGATGACCCTTGACGGCGATTTCCGCGCCTATCTCCCCGCCCCCTATCCGAACCTGGAGCTCGACGGCCGGCCGATCACCCTGCGCACCCTGACGGCCCATTCCTCCGGCATGCCGCGCGATATTCCGGACAATAGCGATCTGTTCAAGAACCCGGATTTCACCACCTTGCCGGCCAAACTGGTCGCCCGTGAACGCGGCTATGACCGGGCGCGCTACCTGCGCGAATTGCATGAGGTCCGGCTGGCCTCCGTACCGGGCACCACCGTCAGCTACTCGAATATCGGCATGAAGCTGGTCGGTTTCGGCCTGGAACAGGTCTATGGCGACAGCTACGCCCACCTGCTCAAGCGCTATATCACCGGGCCGCTGGATATGCGGCATACCATGCTTGACGTCGGCCTCGCCGATCGCCGCCGCCTGGCCCAGGGCTACGGCGTCTCCGGCCTGACCGTGCCCTATCACCTGGCCAATGCCGGCGCCGCGGGCGGTCTCTATTCCGACACCGAGGACATGATCAAATACGCCATCTGGCATCTCGACGAAAGCGATCCGGTGATCGCGCAGTCCCATACCCTCGTCGCCGGCACGCTGACCGACTATGGCCGCGGTATGAACTGGGACATGGCGACCACACCGCAAGGCGAGCGCAAGATTTGGCAGAGCGGCGGCGTCTTCGGCATGTCGAGCCAGACCCTCCTCTTCCCGGACAGCCGGGAGGCCTATGTCCTGCTGGCCAATGACGGTTGTTTCAACACCCAGAGCGAGCTTGAGGCCATCGCCCTGACGGTCCATGCCGCCCTGAAACCCGCCCCCGCGCTCGCCATCTGGCCGTCGCAACCGCCAGCGGACACACCCTTCGCGGCCTCGGCGGACCTGACCGGCATCGCCTTCACCGGCCGCCACGCCGAATATACCACGGCCGACACCTGGTATCCGTCATGGGCGGCAGATGGGAAAATGTATTCGCCATGGACCGACGGCATGGTCAACGGCATCGGTTCGGGTTCCTACAAAGGCACCGAAGCGACGACCGGTTACGCCACGATCGCCGGCGACGATCCGCTGCATCTTACCATCACCGACGCCGGCACGGTCATGGCCAGTGCGGCGCCCTATGGCGGGCGCTATCCGGCCGGCAGCCTGGCCTATCACGGCGTCTGGTATTACGGGACCTACAGCCTCAATCAATCGCCCGACAAGAAGCTCAACTGGGACATATTGGGCCCGTTCACCGGATTTCGCTATTCGCAGGACAATGGCAAGACCTGGCAAGAAACCCGGCATACGCCCGACCATCCGCTGTTTCCCGAACCCGCCCGCTTCGGCGGCAAGATCAGGATGGGCGCCCCGCATTTCGTCGATTTCGGCCGCGACATGCAATATTCCCCCGACGGCAAGGCCTATCTGGTGGCGCATGGCGCCTCCGATCCCGACCCTATGGACCGCGACGCCAATCTGAGCTGGGTCACGGCGGATGAGGTCTATCTGGCGCGCGTCACCCCGACGCCGGCCAATATGGACGATGCGTCGCAATACGAATTCTTCGCCGGCAACGACGCCGCGGGCAAACCCGTCTGGACCCACGACTTTGCCGCCATGAAGCCGCTGGTGAAGTGGAACAACAATATGGGCTCGGTCACCATGACCTATGACGCGCCCTTGAAAAAATACCTGATGGCGGTGACCGACGGCACCAATACGGTCGGGAAATTCAATACCTACATCCTGGAATCGCCCCAGATGACCGGCCCGTGGAAACTGGTCTCCTATATGAAGGATTTCGGCGAGCAGGCCTATTTCGTCAACTTCCCTTCGAAGTTCATCAGCCCCGACGGCAAGACCGCCTGGCTGTCCTATTCGGCCAACTTCTCCAATCTGTTCATGGGCACGCACTTCGCCGCCAATCCTCCGGGCAGCGGCTATCAGTGGGTGCTTCAAGAAGTGCATTTACTCGGTCCGGACGATGTAGCGCCATGACGCATAAAGCCTCAACCTCGCTCCGCCTTGCCGGCCTGTTGGCCGTGACGGCCCTGGCCATGCCGGCCGGCCAGGCCTTTGCCGCGAAACCCGCCCCCTCCTCAAACGCCTCAGTCGCCTTCGAACACCAGGTTACCGAGGCCATGCCCGGTCTTCTCAGCAAGTTTTCCGTCCCGGGCGCCGCCGTGGCCCTGATACGCGACGGCAAGGTCGTGTGGATGCACGGTTACGGCATGGCCGACGTCGCCGGGGCACGACCCGTGACCCTTGAGACAGAATTCAATGTCGGCTCGATCTCGAAAACGCCGACCGCCTGGGCCGTCATGCACCTGGTCGAACAAGGCAAGGTCGACCTCGACGCACCGGTCGACCGCTATCTCAAGCGCTGGCATCTGCCGCCGTCGGCCTTCGATAACAACCAGGTGACGGTCAGGCGGGTCCTCAGCCACACCTCTGGTATTTCCGAGCACGATTTTCACGGCTGGGATCCCGCGTCGCCGCTGCCGCCGATCGAAGACGTGCTGTCCGGCAAGACGGGCACAGGTCAGGTCCAGGTGATCGCCCAGCCGGGCGCCGCCTTCCGCTATTCCGGTGCCAATTACCTGATCCTCGCCCTGCTGATCGAAGACGTCTCGGGTCAACCGTTCCAGGCCTATATGAAGTCGAATATCCTGCGACCGCTCCACATGTCGCAAAGCCAGTACGGCCTGCCGGATGCCTATGCGACGACCATGGCGACCGGCTACGATGCCCTGGGAAAGCCCTTGCCGACCCTGCGCTACAACGAACTGGCCGCAGCCGGGCTGACGACCGATCTGCGCGACCTCGCCGCGTTCGCCGAGGCCGCCCTGGCACGCAAACACGGCCGGAAAACCGGGCGCGGCGTGCTGACGCCCGAAACCGTCGCCCTGATGGCACAGGCTCAGCCGAATTCGCGCTGGGCCGATAAGGACCCTTACGGCCCGGATCCGCAATATGGCCTGGGTTACACCGTGCGCCCCGAACAACTGGCCGGACAAACCGGCATCGGCCATGGCGGATCGAACAGCGGCTGGGAGAGCCTGTTCCAGGTCGTGCCTGCGACCGGCGACGGTATCGTCATCATGACCAACAGCTCGAACGGCAGCGCCGTCATCGCCAATGTCCTGTGTGCGTGGCGGCATTGGCAGGCCGGACCGGACCGCACTGTGGCCTGTCCGACCGTCGACATCGCCATCCCCTTGTGGAGCGCCTATCGGCGCGGCGGCGCGGCCGCGGCGGTCGCCCAGTACCATCAGCTTCGCCGCGACGAACCGGACGGCTACGATGTCTCGATCCGCCAGCTCAATGCCATGGGTTACCAGGTCATGCGCATGGGCGACGTACCGGGCGCCATCGCCCTGTTCCAGTTGAATGTCGAGGCCTATCCGGCCGAATGGAACGTCTACGATTCTCTCGGCGAGGCCTGTCTGAAGGCCGGCGACACCGAAAACGCCATCAGGAACTACCGCATGTCGCTCAAACTCAACCCGGGCAACGACAGCGGCCGTCGGGCGTTAAAAAGCATGGGCGCCGCCACCGAATAGGCGGACGGGCGATAATTTCCGAATGTCCAGCAGGCAATCACGGCTCCGCGCAATTTTGTTTGGCCATTGTCGGGAATGCCGCCTTTTTTCGGCACGAAATGGTTGTGGTCGCGCTTGAAAAAACTTTTCAGGCCGGCCGGCGATGGCCGTTCCGGCACTTTCACGGGCACCCTTTTCGCAGCTGCGTACGAACTTCGCGAGCAATGCGGTTACAGCGGCAAGACACGCCTGCGCAAGACTCTCCGCCACAAATTTGCCAAATTTAGGCCGGACGGAGCCATGGTTTCCAGATACCGCACCGGAAGACGAATTCCCCAGGCGCGC
The DNA here is from genome assembly GCF_056404915.1 of Asticcacaulis sp. P2_B1. Classification (NCBI taxonomy): domain Bacteria; kingdom Pseudomonadati; phylum Pseudomonadota; class Alphaproteobacteria; order Caulobacterales; family Caulobacteraceae; genus Asticcacaulis; species Asticcacaulis sp. P2_B1. Next base: position 113,867 of record NZ_JBFUDD010000002.1, read on the forward strand.
GATTTATTTGGCGACGGCAACAAAACTTTAAGTCGCTGCAACATAACGAAAAAACCACTTTTGAGCGCATGGCTGTTTTTCAGAAAGGCTCGCCATTTTGGCGGCGGCACGCCTCAAATGCCAAGTTGTCCGCCCCCTGCCAATTCAGTATTTGGGTGCACTGCAAACCGAACGACAAGTTGTCGCCACGACTGTACCAATATTCATTCATATGACAATTAAACCAATCGTATGATAATTAAATAAATTGTGGCGTTGAGGTAACACGGGTGGTTTTTGTCTGTAAAAGTTTGGGCAGCCCACTGTTGACCGTTGACATACCTGACATTTCACCTTAACTCTAGGCTATCGATGGTAGCGCTATCAAGCGTTCGCTACCAGTGAAAGCGGGTCGCACGAAGATGCGGTCTTTGTAAAAATTAGTTGAGGACACCACATGGACATTTTTCGAACACGAGGTCGCCAGACGACCTGATCACGGCCCTTCGCATTGGCCGGCCCGGCCATTGACACCGCCATCTCCATGAGATGGCGGTGGCGCCGCACCGTTTGTGCGACGCGCGACGAGTCGTTCAATGACCCGCGGACCCGGACACATAGCCCAAAGACAGATCTGAATCAGGCGTGCCCTTGAGCACCGGCGCATATACCCCCATAGATTGTGGATTATGTGCCGCCTTACACGGTTTCTTCCCAAACTGTGCGGGGGCCGCCCTCCCAAAAGGGGCGGCCCCATCTTTTTCAGATCCAGGCCTTGTGACGGCACTGCCGGCAAGATGCGCGGTCGCCAAAATGATCTTTTCGGTCGTCGGACTTTAAGACTTTCGCACTTTCGGGGGCGAATACTACCGGCAGCGCGGGCATCATGCAGTTACCCCCGCCCCGGACTTAAGACTGCCACCTCGTCCTAACTTTTAGCCGCATTCTCGGGCGGAAAAAGGAGACAGAGGCCGGCTCGGTATCATAATAACCAGGGAGAAGGCTATGAAAAATAGACTGTCACACAAGCCCGTCGGCAAGTTGTTGCGGACGGCATTCCTCGGCGGCGTATCCACGCTCGCCCTCGGCGCCATGACGGCGCCGGCGTTCGCACAGGACGCAGCGGCGCCTGCCGCCGCCGTCGACGACACCACCGTCGTCGTCGTCACCGGTATCCGCGGTTCGCTGCAGCGTTCCATGAATATCAAAAAGAACGCGACCGGCGTCGTCGACGCGATTACCGCCGAAGACATCGGCAAGTATCCGGACACCAACCTGGCCGAGTCGGTCCAGCGTATTCCAGGCGTCTCGATCGACCGCGTCAATGGTGAAGGTTCCAAGGTCACGGTCCGCGGCTTCGGTCCCGGCTTCAACCTCGTCACCCTCAACGGCCGCGTCATGCCGACGGCCAGCATCGACCTGATCGGTACCGGCAACACCTTCGCCGGCGGCGGTTCGCGTAACTTCGACTTCTCGAACATCGCTGCCGACAGCATTTCGGGCTTCGAAGTCTACAAGACCGGCAAGGCCAATGTCGCTTCCGGCGGTATCGGCGCCACGCTGAATATCAAGACCCTGCGTCCGATCAACAAGGCCGGCTCGACCGGCTCGCTGAGCCTCAAGGCCCTGCATGGCGACAACATTGTCGACGGCAAGGAATGGACTCCCGAGCTCACCGGCGCCTACAGCTGGACCAACGACTCCAAGACCTTCGGCCTCGCCCTGTTCGGTCAATATACCGAGCGTGACGCCACCACCCGTCAGGCCACGCAGAATAACTGGAACCTGGACACCTATAGCCAGTTCTTCGACCCGAACAGCGGCCGTCTGCGCTACGCCACGGATCCGAACACCAACGCCAAGACCCTGCAAACCAGCATCAAGGGCGACATGCCATCGGCCGGCGCCCTGATCGCCTATCCGAACGACAGCCGCTATGCCCTGTCGCAAACGCACAACCAGCGCACCAACCTGGGCGCCACCGTCCAGTTCCGCCCGTCGGAAAACTGGCTGTTCACCGCTGACGCCCTGTATGTCGAAAACATCGGCAACGAACAGCGCGCCGAGCAAACCAACTGGTTCAACCGTCCGTTCGACAACATCACCTTCCAAAAGGGCGAGTCCGGCATCTACAATGCCCTCTACCTGCAGGAAAATGAAAACGGCACGAAGGACATCGGCTTCGAGCAACAGCTCCTCAGCCAGAAGAATACGCTGAAATCCGCGGGCTTGAATGCGCGCTGGGATATCAACGACCGCGCCACCATGACCTTCGACGTGCACAGCGCCGAAGGCAAGGCCAGCCCGAACAACCCGAACGGCACCAGCTCGGTCATGATCTCGATCGGCGCCCCCGTCGTCAAGGATCACTCCGTCGACTTCACCGGCGAAATTCCGGTACAGAAGTACACCGTTTGGGACGGCAATCCGGTCTATCAGACCGACTCCAACGGCAATGTCGTCAAGGACGGCAACGGCAATCCGATCATCATCGGCTACCGTGGCAACAACAACGGCAAGCTGGATGCGGGCGATCTGGGTTCCCAGGTGGCGCGTATGGCGACCAACAGCCAGGAACACAAGATCGACGAAGCACGGGCGGATTTCACCTATGACTTCGGCGACAGCCGCTTCGACGCCGGTGTCGACTTCATCAAGTCGAAGATGACGACCACGACGGGCAGCACCTATCAGGCGCTGGGCGACTGGGGTATCGGCAATCCGGGTGACGTCGCCCAGTATGCGCCGGGCATGATCACCACCTATTGCCTCGGCTGCCTCTTCGACGACTTCACGCCGGGTCAATCCGATATCGCGTTCCGCGGTAACGCCCTCGACATCTACAAGGCCCTGGCCAAGTCGTCCTTGTACAACAAGGACATCCCGACCGCCGCCCTGACGTCCAACTCCGTCGAGGAAGACATCAAGGCCGCCTACGGCCAGTTCACCATGAAGGGCGACTTCCTCGGCCGTCAGGCAACTGTCGTCGCCGGCCTGCGCTACGAAAAGACCGACGTCAAGGCGATCGCTGAGCAAAGCACGCCGGTGGCCATCCGCTGGACCGCCGACAACGACTTCACGCTCGACAGCAGCTCGGCCACGGTTCACCAGCAGTACAAGTCGAACTACGATAACTGGCTGCCGAACCTCGACATCTCGTGGAACGTCCGTGACGACCTGATCGCCCGCGCCTCGTTCTCGAAGACGATCGCCCGCGCCGCCTACGGCAATCTCTACGCCACGACGACCGTCGGCACACCGCCACGTCCGACCGCCAACGGCACCAATCCGACGGCCGCCCGCGGCAACCCCGGCCTGCTGCCGCTGGAATCGTCCAACGTCGATTTCTCGGTCGAATGGTACTACGCCACGGACAGCTATGTGTCCCTGGGCTTCTATAACAAGGACGTCAACAACTTCGTCGGTACGGGCCGCATCCAGACCAATCCGTTTGGCCTGCGTGACCCGTCGTCGGGTGCTGCCGGTTCCCGTTCGGGCGTCGCCAAGGATCTCTTGGGTTCGATCAATCAATCGACGACGGATGTGAACCTGTTCACCATGACGGCGTTGTACGACCACTACCTCAACACCGCGGATCCGGGCAACCCGGGTCACAACTACACCGCTTCCGGGGCGCAGGCCAAGGCCAAGTCGGATTACCAAAATAATCTGGACGGCAACGGCAACCTGCAACAGACCTATGTCGACCAGGTGCTCAAAGCCTACGACCTGACGGCCGACCCCAATGACCCGCTGTTCGTGTTCGACACCAATATCCCGGTGAACAACAAGACCGCCAACCTGCACGGCTTCGAATTTGCCTTCCAGCACTTCTTCGGCGACACCGGCTTCGGTGTGTCGGGCAGCTTGACGACCGTCAACGGCGACATCGAGTTCGACAACTCGGCCCCTCCGGGCACCCAGCAGTTCCCGCTGCTCGGCCTGTCGAACACCTTCAACGTCACCGCCATCTACGACAAGGGTGACTGGTCGGGCCGCGTTTCCTACAACTGGCGCGACAAGTTCATCTCCGCGACCAATGTCGGCGCCCAAGGCGACCCCCTGTACACCGAAGCCTTTGGCACGGTCGATGCGGCACTCAACTATCGTGTGACTCCGTCGATCCAGATCACCCTGGAAGGCCTCAACCTGAACAAGGCGCATATCCGCCAATACGGTCGCGACAAGACCAACCTGTACTTTGCGCAGGAACTTGACTCGCGTTACCAACTTGGCGTGCGCTACAAGTTCTAATATGACAGCATAACCGTCACGGTAAGGCCGCGGTTCGCCGCGGCCTTATTGCTTTTTGTACAACCCTGAAATTCCGGTAGTGTGGTCATGGCGCAACCTGTTCTCCTCGATAACGTCGAGCATCACGATCTGAGGATCATCACCCGCCACGGCCCGGAATACGGCGACGCGACCAATCAGACCCTGGTCGTGCCGACGGAGTACGAAGCGCTCCAGAGGGAATATCCCATCTTCTTCCGCCAGAACCGCGAAGGCGGCTTCGAATCCTTTGTGCTGCTCGGCTTCGACAACAACGAAAATCTCTTTCTCGACGGCGATGTCTGGCAAGCACGTTATATTCCGGCCATCCTGACCCGCGGTCCTTTCATGATCGGCTTCCGCGGCGATGCAGCCGACAGCGACGGCCGCCGCGAACCCGTCATCCATGTCGACCTCGACCATCCGCGCGTCAGCCACAGCGAAGGCGAGCCCCTGTTCCTGACCCACGGCGGCAATGCGCCGGCCCTGGAGCGCACCGCCAATGCCCTGCGCGCGCTTCACGTCGGCGCCGAGATGAGCGCCGCCATGTTCGCGGCCTTTATCGCGGCCGGCCTGATCGCGCCGGTCGACATCAAGATCCGGCTCGACGAACGCACGGAATACGACCTGCCGGGCCTGTTTTCGATCAGCGCCGAAGCCCTCGCCGGTCTCGACGGCCCCGCGCTGGCGAAATTGCACGCCGAAGGCTTTCTCGCCCTGGCCTTTCATGTCGTCAGCTCGACAGGTAACATCAACCGTCTGATCGAGATCAAAACCCGCCGCCGCGCGCTGGCGTAAGAGACCAGCATGACCCCAATTTTCACCAAAACCGACGTCATCACCGGGGTAAACGCCGCCGGATTGCCGTTCGAGCGCTTGCTGGCCGACCAGCGGCCGGTGATCTTCAAAGGGGCGGCGCGCGACTGGCCGCTGGTCCGCGCCGGTTTGGCTTCGGCCCAAGCCGCCGCAGATTATCTCAAAGGCTTCTACGCCGGCAAACCCGTCACCGCCTATACCGGCGCCCCCGCGATCAAGGGCCGCTTCTTCTACAATGACGACGTCAACGGCATGAACTTCCAGGCCGACCGCGTGCCGCTCGGCGATGTCCTCGACCGCATCCTGGCCCATCTCGACGACGCCGGCGCGCCGTCCTTCTATATCGGGTCGACCGATCTCGACCAATATCTGCCGGGTCTGGGCCGCGACAACGGCCTCGCCCTCGACCATCCGATGTTCGAGCGCCATTTGGCCAGCATCTGGATCGGCAACCGCACCACCGCCACCGCTCATTTCGACATGTCGCACAACCTGGCGGTCTGCGCCGCCGGCCACCGCAGATTCACCCTGTTTCCGCCGGAGCAGGTCGAAAACCTCTATCCCGGCCCGCTGGAGCCCACCCCCGGCGGCCAGGTCGTCAGCATGGTCGACTTCACCGCCCCGGACTTCAACCGTTACCCCCGTTTCGAACAGGCCCTGGCGGCGGCCCAGGTCGCCGACCTCGAACCCGGCGACGTGCTGTTTTACCCGGCCATGTGGTGGCATCATGTCGAAGCCCTCGACCCGTTCAACATCCTGGTCAATTACTGGTGGAACACGTCGCCGGCCTTCATGGATACGCCGATGACCACCCTGCTGCACGCCCTGCTGTCCTTGCGCGACCGCCCCGACAGTGAAAAACAGGCCTGGCGCAATCTCTTCGACTATTACGTCTTCGGCCCGGCCGAACGGGCGGGCGAACACCTGCCCGAACACGCCCGCGGCCCCCTGGGCCCGCTCGACGACATGAAGGCCCGGCGCCTGCGCGCACAAGTGCTCAACAAACTCAACCGCTGAAAACAAGAGAAGAACGCCATGGAACAGGTCGTGAAGAAGGTGGTCATTGCCGGCGGCGGCACAGCCGGCTGGTGCGCGGCCGCAGGCCTCAGCCGCCTGCTCGGCCCCCTGCTCGACATCACCCTGGTCGAATCCGAGGACATCGGCACGGTCGGCGTCGGCGAATCGACCATCCCGACCGTGCGCAACTTCCACCATCTGCTCGGCATCGACGAGCGCGCCTTCCTGCGCGCCACCAATGCCACCTTCAAGCTCGGCATCGGCTTCGAGGACTGGGCGCGCCTCGGCGACCGCTATACCCACTCCTTCGGTGTGATCGGCAAATCGACCTGGATGGCGCCCTTCCACCACATGTGGCTGCAGGCCCGCGCCGAGGGCTGGGGCGGCGAATTGCGCGACTATTGCTTCGAGCTCCAGGCGGCGGAGGCCGGCAAGTTCGAGACCGGGGAAAACGCCCGCATCAACTATGCCTATCATCTCGACGCCAGCCTCTACGGCCAATTCCTGCGCAAGATGAGCGAAGCCGCCGGCGTCAAACGCGTCGAAGGCAAGATCAAGACCGTCGAACAGGATGCCGGAACCGGCTTCATCACGGCGCTCGCCATGGACAACGGCACGCGCGTCAAAGGCGACCTGTTCATCGACTGTACCGGCTTCCGCGGCCTGCTGATCGAACAAACCCTCAAGACCGGCTATGAGGACTGGGGCCAGTGGCTGCCGACCGACCGGGCCCTGGCCGTCCAGACCGAGTCCGCCGGCCCTCTCATGCCCTATACCCGCGCCGCCGCCCACGACGCCGGCTGGCGCTGGCGCATCCCCCTGCGTAACCGCGTCGGCAACGGCCTGGTCTATTGCAGCGCCAACCTGTCCGACGACGAGGCCCACAGCCGCCTGCTCGGCGCCCTCGACGCCAAACCGATCATCGAGCCGCGCCTGATCGGCTACAAGACCGGCCGCCGGCTAAAGGCCTGGAACAAGAACTGCGTCGCCTTCGGTCTGTCGAGCGGCTTTGTCGAGCCGCTGGAATCGACCAGCATCCACCTCTTCCAGATCGGCATTACCCGCCTGGTTCAGCTCTTCCCCTTCGGCGGCGTTACCGACGCCGTCGTCGACCATTATAACGACATGTCGCGCAAGGAACTGGAAGGCGTGCGCGACTTCGTTGTCCTGCACTATAAGGCGACCGAACGCAGCGACAGCGCCTTCTGGCGCGACCGCGCCGCCATGGCCATTCCCGACAGCCTGGCCCAGCGCATCGACCTGTTCACCCAAAGCGGCCAGGCCTATCAGGAGGCGACCGACCTGTTTCGCGTCGATTCCTGGGTCCAGGTCCTGCTGGGCCAGCGCCAGGAACCGCGCAGCTGGCACCTGCTCGGCAAGTTCATGGACGGCGGCCAGCTACAGACGGCGCTCACCGGCCTGAAAGGCAGTATTGCCGCCGCCGTCAACCGCATGCCGACCCACGAACAGTTCCTCGACAGCTATTGCGGACTGATGGCGGCGGAGTAACCGTCGCTGCAGCTTTAAACTACGGGGAATGCCTTTCACCTCCCCCTCGCCCCTTTCAAGGGGAGAGGGTGGCAGGCTTCAGCCTGCCGGGTGAGGGGTTCTTTCTTAAGGCTGCCGATTCAATCTGAAGACATCTCGCTCTAATTATTCGTATATAACCTCACATAATCGACCTGCATCTCCGACGGAAACGGTGTCGTGCCGTCGGGCGATCCCGGCCAGTCACCACCGACCGCCAGGTTCATGATCAGGAACATGCTCTGGCCGTTGTCGAAAGGCCAGACCGCCCCGGCATGACCGGTCAGATCCGTCGTCGCGATCGTGGTATAGGGGTGCGCTGCGTCGTCGACATAATAGGCGACGCTGCCCGGCTTCCAGATCATGCCATAGGTATGCCAGCCGGCGGCCGTCTCGCCCGCCGGGAAATTATAGGTGGCGCCAATGTCGTTGCCGGTAAAGCCCGTGCCGTGGACCGACCCCTTGTTCCAATCGGGCGTCAGCGCGCCGTTGACGCGCTCCAGGATGTCCTGCTCGCCCGAAGCCGGCCACCCGGCGGTGTTGATATTGTTCCCCAGCGCCCAGACGGCCGGCCACAGGCCTTGCGCTTCCGGCGCGCGGGCGCGCACTTCCAGGCGGCCGTACTGGAAGCTGAACAAGCCTTGCGTCTTCATCCGCGCCGAGGTGTAAACACCGGCGCTCGGCTGGCGCGCGACGATGTGCAGGCTGCCGTCGGTGCCGACAAAGGCATTCGGATTGGCCGCATCGCACGGCGCCGCCGACGATGTCGCCGTGCAATAGGTCTCCAGCTCGTGATTGCCGAAGCCGGAATTGCCGGTGTCATAGCCCCAGATGACGGCATTGGGCGCCACCGGCGCGCCGCTGGCGTTGTCGAATTCATCGGCCCAAACCAGTGTGCCGGCGGCGATATTGGGGGCGAAATCCTGCGACGTCACGGCGCTGGTGGTCGTGCCGGCCGCCGTGGCGATCGCCTTGACCGTGACATTGGCCGCCACCAGGAACGGTCCTTCATATTTCGTCGAAGCCGCGGTCGGCGCCGTGCCGTCGACCGTGTAATAGATGGCCGCCCCGGCCGTCGCCGACGTCAAACTGACAATCGCCGCGCCATTCTGCTGGGCCGAGGTAGCGACCGCCGGCGCTGCCGCCTGGGGCGTCGCGGGCGGTGTGGGTGTCGTACCTCCCGCGCTACCACCACCGCCGCCCCCGCAGCCGGCTACGAACACGACAAGACCCAAGACCAGGCCCGGACGGGCCTTGGCAAAAACTGAACGCATGCGACGTCTCCCTAAATTTGTTCATCCGGAACCGGGATCGAGCCCGGACCGGTCCGCGACGGCGAGGTCGCGACGGCCTAAATCTGTGGCATATTGTCAGGAGCGTCAAGAATAAATGTCATCGATGTCATTTTTCGCCACGCGTGTGACTTGCGGATGTGGCTGCCAAGCCGCCGAGGGGGACATCAGGTCGTTTCGCGGGCGATCAGTTCATGCGGGATGATATGGCGGACCTGGGTATCGCTGGCGGTCAAAACCTCGCCGGCAGTGTTGAGAATGGCGACACTGCGCCGGGCCATCTCCAGATAGGGCTGCCTGACCGTCGTCAGGGTCGGCCAGATGGCGGACGAAATCGGTGCGTCGTCGAAACCGACGATGGCGATGTCCTCAGGGATGCGCAAACCCATCTTGTGCGCCACCGAACAGGCCGCCGCCGCCATTTCGTCATTGCAGGCAAAGATAGCCGTCGGCCGGTCGGGCAGGCTCAGCAGACGTTCGGCGGCCTCGAACCCCGAGCGGAACGAAAACGAACCCTGGGCGACATAGTCCTGGGGCGGGCGTGGCGCGGCGATGGCGTCGAACGCCTCCTGATAGCCCAGCCGGCGCAGGATCGAGGCGGCGTGGTCGGGATGGCCGGCGATATGGGCGATCCGGGTATGGCCCAGGCCGAACAGATATTCCGTGACGTCGCGCGCCGCCTTGCGATCGTCCATGGCCACCGAGGCATAGTGGCTGTCCGGCGCTGACGGCGAGATCAGGACGCAATTGATGCCGCGCTGTTTCAGGAAGGATTTCAACGGTCCGAAGTCGCACAGGGTCGGCAGCAGGATCATGTCCTTGATGCCGGCATCGGTGATGAACCGGTCGAGATAGGCCTGCCAATCGGCCCGCCCCGGCTCATACAGCTCGACCGACAGATATTTCGACGATTCCATGCAGGCGGTCAGCATGGCGGAATGAAACCGCCCCTGATAGCCGCTCGTCGGATCCTCCAGCAATAGGCCGATCGAGGCGCGCGTACCCTTGCGCAACTGCCGCGCCTGCATGTTCGGCCGGTAATCGAGGCTCGCCATGACCTCCAGCACCCGCTCGCGCGTCCTGGCCTTGACCGCCGGGTCGTCATTGACCACGCGCGACACGGTCTTGGCCGAAACCCCGGCTTTTTCAGCTACATCGTAAATTGTCGCCATCGGTAAAGAAGCGCCCCGTATTGCGCCTTGGGCCCGGCGCCATTCCACTCACACGCCGACTTTGAACTTGTGCCGCCGCCGGAGCAACTGATTTATTGACCCATGGCGGGCCTCCAGCTCCCTCCGGCGGACCGATTGGCCACCTTGAAGCACGCGGCGAGCCCGGCACGCTATCTACGAAGCTTTTCGTTGATTCTACGAAAACCTTCGTATAAGATCATGACAAGGAGCCCCGCCATGATCTTGTCCAACACCGTCCGTCCTCTTCTTGCCCTGTTGACCGCCTTGGTCTGCGTCGGCGCAACCCAGGCCCAACCGGTCGATGTCGCGCTTCACCCGCAGCCGCGCGCCCACCACGCCGGCGCCTATGATACGGCGACCGGCGAGCTGATCATCTATGGCGGCTTCACCTATGACAACGGCGTCAAACGCCTGGGCGATATCTGGGCGTGGAATGGACAGGGCTGGCGCTATATCGGCGACAGCGGTGTGCCGAAGATCGTGCCGGCCATGGCCTATGACGCCAGGCGCGACCGCATCCTGACCTTCGGCGGCACGGGCGACGGCGATCGCAATGACGACAAGCTCAGCGTGCTGGACGGCGACCATTGGCAAACACTCAGCGAAGAGCCGACCATGGCACGCGTCGGCGCCGCCATGGTCTACGATACGCAACGCGACCAGATGGTCATGTTCGGCGGCCGTAATGGCCAGGTCGAACTGGCCGACACCTGGACCTTCGACGGAACCTGGAACCAGACCTGGCTGGCCGGCCCGTCCCTGCGCGATCCGACCGCCATGGCCTACGATTCCGACCGCGGCGTCACCGTGCTCTATGGCGGCTTCCGCCCGCTGGCGGGCCTCGGCGACACCTGGGAATGGGACGGCAAGGGTTGGAGCATGACGACGGACCAGGGTCCCGGCCCGCGCGCCTGGCCCGGCCTCGCCTATGACAGCAAACGCCACCGCATGGTTCTGTTCAGCGGCGAGGACGCAGCCGGCCATTTCTACGGCGACACCTGGGCCTATGACGGCAAGACCTGGACACGCGTCGCCACGGACGGCCCGCCGGCCCGCATCCAGTTCGTCATGGCCTATGACACCAAACGCGACCGGGTGGTGCTGTTTGGCGGCATGGACGCCAACGGCCACTATGTCGACGATGTCTGGGAGTTCGATGGCCAAACCTGGTCCAAAAGATAACCGCCAATAGGCTCTTCCGCCCCCCGTCTAAATGGGTGGAATTGGGTGAACGAACGCCGATAAGCTTTTTCGCCTCCCGCTAAATGGGTGGAAATGGGTGAATGAGGCGCGCGTTCCACCTATAAGAATTTGTGAAACTCCGTACTCCCCACCCCCGGCCTGCGAAATTACCCCCGAAATCCGCAACCTCGCCACCGCCATCGCCCCGTTTAAGGGCGCCCGGCGGGCCATTAGCCACCTCTAAACCGCCGCGAGCACGTAGTCATGCGCCCTATAACGCCGGCGATGTCATGACCAAGCACGACAAGGACACCTATTCCAACCCACCGTCGCCGTGTTCACCCACGGTCAGCTGGTAAAACTCATGCAGCTTGGCGCGCAGCAACGCCTTATCCGGAAGCTGGGTTTGATACTGCGCCACCAGGGCCGGGGATAGGCTGCGGCTGAGGGCATATTCCACCACCTCGTCATCGGTGCTGGCGCATAACAGCAGGCCTATCGCTGGACTTTCGTGGGCCTTGCGCACGTCGCGATCCAGAGCCTCGAGATAGAAGCTGAGCTTGCCCAGATGCTCCGGTTCGAAACGGCCGATCTTCAGCTCGATCGCCACCAACGCATTCAGACCGCGGTGAAAGAACAGCAGGTCGAGCGCGAAGTCGCGGCCGCCGACCTGGAGCGGATATTCCGAGCCGACAAAACAAAAATCGCCGCCCAGCTCGACCAGAAAATTTTTCAGAGTCGCCAGCAGGCCCTTATGCAGATCGGCCTCAAGATGCGTATCCGGAAGCCCAAGAAATTCAACCATATAGGCGTCTTTAAAAACGCTCGTGGCGGTCGGGAACAATTGTCTCGCCACTGCTGAGACTTTTGGCGGGTGCAGAACCGTACGCTCGAATAGGGCGGTCTTCATTTGCCGCTCGAGTTCGCGTTTGCTCCACTTCTCGGCTATAGCCTGACACACATAGAATTGGCGCTCTTCCGGACGCTGACTCTGGCTCATGATGATCAGATGATGAGTCCATGGCAATTGTGACACCACTGGTGACACAAATTCATCGCCACTATAAGTCTCGTGGAATTGCCGCATGCGATAGAGGTTGCGCGCCGTAAATCCGCGCAAACCGGGATAGGCCACAGCGATGTGCTGTGCCAGTTGCGGCACGACGCCTTCGCCCCATTCGGCGGCGGCAATCTTGCGGCTCAAGGTTTCGCCGATCTGCCAATATAGCTCGATCAAGGTGGTATTGACCGCCGCATAAGCCCTATGCCGCGCGGCCTCGATCAGCGAGGTGACCACCGCGAAGTCTTCATTGGCAACCGGAAGGCTCATAAACCGGCTCCATTCTTGCGCGGCTCAGCAGCGGACGAAAAAAAGCAGGACAAAATTTGACGGCTCACGTTCTTGGACCCCGGACTGTTCGGCCATACGACCACGTGGCGCATACCGACACAACCGGCAAAATGAACAGACAAACCGAAACAAAGCCGGCCCTGCAAATATATCAACAAAATTGATGTTGACTTTAATTTTGTTTATGTTGATAATATTAAAGTCGATTTTAATTTTATGTAAGTCCCCGCCCATGACCACACCTCCATCCGCCGTCCCGACCTGGGTAGCCGACTTGCCGTCGGAAGACCTGGAATTCATACGGCGCCTCGTCTTGGCCTCCGGCTCCCTGAAAGATCTGGCCCAACAATACGGGATTTCCTATCCGACCATCCGTCTCCGCCTCGACCGCGTCATTGCCCGCCTGAAATCCAGCGAAAGCGTCCAGGACAGCGATCCGATGACGCGCAAAATTCGCAGCCTGCTGGCGGACGGCAGCATCGATCCCGCCGTCGGCAAACAACTCCTCGACATCTATACGAACCTTAGCAAAGGAACGAAGTCATGATCGCACAAGCGCCCTGGTTTGCATTGGACAACCTGATCTGGCTCGGCCCCGCGGCAGGCGTGGTATGCGCTGTTTGGGGTTTCACGGTCGGTGTCCTCGGCCACTATTTCATCCGACACGGCCGCGGCCACGCCTGGGTCTACGGCCATGTCTATGCCGGCCTGGCATTCGGCCTTGCCTTGACCATAGCCGGCGTGATCGCCGTCGTGGTCAAGCAGCCCATGCCCATCTATGCGGTGCTCCTCGGCGTTGGCTGCCCGTTCTCGATCGGAGTCATCGTCACCCTCTTCAGTATTCGCTACGCTTACCGCGCCACCGAATTGCAACGGATGCACGCCCTGGAGCAGTAACCAACAACCGACGAGCTTGACTCGTCGGCTGTTGGCAGCGGGCAAGCGCCCGCCCGAGCTGATGCGAGGAGCCATGCGGCGATTGAGCTGAAAGAATACTCCACACCGCCTGCCCTACATCTCACAACAACCCCTTTTCAACACCGGGAGTCCGCGACTCCGGGGAGGACCCATGACGCGCCTGCATACCCTGAAATCCCTTTCGGCGGCGATGGCCGTCCTCGTCATGGCCTCCGGCTCCACCGCCTTCAGCCAGGAGGCGCCCAAACCGTCAACCTTCTGGGGCACGGAGACCGCCGAAGCGGCACAACTCACCCAACAATACGCCGCCAAAAAAGGCACAATGGGTCAGGCGCAACACGCCATGATCGCCGCCTGCCACAGCCGCTCGGTCGATATCGGGCTCGACATACTGCGACAAGGCGGCAATGCGACCGACGCCTTTATCGCCGTCACATTTGCCGATTACGTCCAATCCCCCGGCGCCAGCAGCCTGGGCGGCCCCCTGGGCGTCCTGGTCTATCGCGCCGAGGATCATAAGGTCGACAGCCTCGTGGCGCCGCTCAAGACCGTGCAAAGCCCGACCGGTCAGTGGCGTTCGGGAGACACCGCGCCCGGCAAACAGGTGTTGATACCCGGCGCGCTCGCCGGCCTCGAAGCCCTGCATACCAAATATGGCAAATTGCCGTGGCGCGACCTTGTCACGCCGGCGGCCAACCTGGCGCGCGACGGCTTTACGGTGGACTATCTGTATTCGGCGATCGTCGCAGCCTATGCCGCCACCATCAAACATTCGCCCTATGGCGCCGCCACCTATTTTCACGCCGACGGCACACCGGTCACGGCCGGTGAAACCTTGAAACTGCCGGTCATGGCCGACACGCTCGACGCCATAGCGGACAAGGGCGCGGCCTATATGTACACGGGTCCATGGGCGGTGGAAGCCGTGCGAAGCCTCAGGGCCGAAGGCGGCGAGATGAGCCTGAAAGATCTGGCCGATTACAAGCCCGAATGGTCACAACCCCTGCATATCGTCTATCGCGGTCGCGACATCTACGCCTTGGGCGGCCACAATAGCGGCGGGGCGCGCCTGTTGCTGGCGCTCGAGGTTTTGCAGCACGCCGACATCGCGGCCATGGGACATTATTCCGAATCCCTCGACGGCCTTGAGACCATGATCCGCATCAGCCGCGCCATCAGTACTGAACCATCGTTAGGCGCGCAGAGCTTTTTTGACGACCCCCAAGCCTTGCAAGCCCTGCTGGATGGCGATCGCGCCGATGCCCTGTGGCAGGACGTCACCAGCAAGACGGATCGCACCTATCTCCCGCAACTGGGCTCGCACAGCTATAGCGTGGTCGTCGCCGATGCCGACGGCAACACGGTGACAGGAACCCACACGATCGAATCCCTGCCCTTCGGCAGCGGTATCTTCGTCGGCGGCGTGCCGCTGAACAATACGGCGACCCTGCACCCCTTTGTCGAAGGCCTGGCCTACAGCACGCCCCCGGCCAGCTATATTATTGAGCCCCTGTCGGCGACCCTGGCCTTCGATAAGGGCCAACTCCGGCTGGCGGCCAGCACGTTTTCCGCTTCGCTGTGGCCTGCCGATTTCGAGTTGACGACCAGTGCGCTCGACTTCGACTGGAGCCCGGAGCGCATCGCCCTGACGCCGCGCTTTGGCGGTTACGCCCTCGATCTGAGCAAGATGACGGCCGATATGTCGAGCAACGCGCTCGACAAGCGCTATAGTCCGAGCGTCGTCGCCGAGATGCAAAAGCGCGGCCTGAAGCTGTCCCAGGCCGGCTATATCGATACCGGCATGCTGGTCTTGATAGAGCGCGACCCGGCGACGGGCACCATGACCGGTTTTACCCCGGAACAGCTGATCGACGGCAAGGCGGCAGGCTATTGACCGGCCAGCCCTATACGGTAATATATTATTTTACAGCCCACGCATTCCTGCGGCAAAAACACTAATCTTTTCAATAAAACTTGCCCGCGAATGCGTGCCTTGTCTACTCATTCGCGGCATCGCAATATCGGTCGCCGCTATAAAACCTTTTGCCGCCTGTCACACATTCGCATTAAGCTCCCGTCATGACCGACGCCGACGCCGCACCGCCCGCCCCCGTGACTCTCAGCCAGGCCTTCGGCTTCTGGCTCAAACTCGGCTTCATCAGCTTCGGCGGACCGGCCGGCCAGATCGCCATCATGCACCAGGAACTGGTCGAGCGCCGGCGCTGGATCTCGGAAAGGCGCTTCCTCCATGCCCTCAACTACTGCATGGTCCTGCCCGGCCCCGAAGCCCAGCAACTGGCCACCTATATCGGCTGGCTGATGCACAAGACGCGTGGCGGCATCATCGCCGGCGGGCTGTTCGTCCTGCCGTCCCTGGTCATCCTGATAGCCCTGTCCTGGGTCTATGTCGCCTTCGGTCACGTCCCCCTGGTCGCCGGCCTGTTCCATGGCATCAAGCCCGCCGTCACGGCCATCGTCGTCCAGGCCGTCCACCGCATCGGTGGGCGCGCCCTGAAAAACCCCGTCCTGTGGGCTATCGCCGCGGCCGCCTTTGTCGCCATCTTCGCCTTCCATACGCCGTTTCCGCTCATCGTCGCCGCCGCCGCCGTCATTGGCCTGATCGGCGGCAAGGTCGCCCCAAACCTCTTCAAGACCGGCGGCGGCCACGGCGCCCATGATAAATCCTATGGCGCCGCCCTGATCGACGACGACACCCCCACCCCGCCCCACGCCCGCTTCACCTGGCCGCGCCTCTCCGGCGTCGTCCTGGCCGGCCTCGCCCTGTGGCTCCTGCCCATAGCCGCCCTCGGCTTCGGCCTCGGCTGGAACCATCCGCTCAGCGAGATGGGCGTCTTCTTTTCCCAGGCGGCGCTCCTGACCTTCGGCGGCGCCTATGCCGTCCTGCCCTATGTCTACCAAGGCGCGGTGACCCATTATGGCTGGCTCACCGGCCCCCAGATGATCGACGGCCTGGCGCTCGGCGAAACCACGCCCGGGCCGCTGATCATGGTCGTCACCTTCGTCGGTTTCGTCGGCGGCTACGGCAAGGGCTACTTCGGGCCGGACCATCTCTGGCTGGCCGGCGCGGCCGCCGCCTGCGTCGTCACCTGGTTCACCTTCCTGCCGTCCTTCATCTTCATCTTCGCCGGCGGACCGCTGATCGAGACCACCCACAACAATCTCAAATTCACCGCGCCGCTCACCGCCATCACCGCCGCCGTGGTCGGCGTCATCCTCAATCTCGCCCTGTTCTTTGCCTATCACGTCCTGTGGCCACAAGGCTTTGGTGGGCATTTCGACTGGATATCGGCCGTGATCGCCGTCGCCGCCGGTGTCGCCCTGATCCGCTTCAAGGCGAATGTCCTGGCCGTCATCGCCGTCTGCGCCGCCATCGGCCTAGCCCTGTCGTTCCTGCCTAGCCTGTGACAAAATGCGCTTTGTTTTTACCCCGGCTTGACAGCGCAATCGGCCGGGACTATGGGGCGCGTCAGCCGGATATTGCAACGCACCAATCCGGATAAATTCACGGAACTCAACCCTATGCCCAGCGACAGTAGTCGATCTAATCCGCCGCACCGGACACGCTGACAGCCTTGGGGTTTCAAGGCTCGCCGGTAGTGGCCGAATGCGGCCTCTGACACCAAAGGTGAGCCATGGTCTTCTTTTTCGAAGATGCCAAAGGCGCCCGGCCGCCTGTGCGCATGCTGCGCCGCGGCAGCGGGTTGCCGTGGTCTGATTTTGCGGCCTTCATCCTCCTGGCCGGCCTGACCGTCCTGGTCATCCATGGCGCGGAGCAGATGGAAGCGCCACTGGCGCAATTGCAGGCCTCGCCCGTGACCCTGGATGTGGCGCGCCTGCCGGAATACGCCCTGCGCACGACCTTGCGCATGTTCGCCGCCCTGTTCGCCTCGCTGATCTTCACCTTCACGGTCGCCACGCTGGCCGCCAAGAGCAAAAAGGCGGAAATGATCACCGTGCCGGCGCTCGACATCCTGCAATCCGTTCCGGTCCTGGGTTTCCTGACCTTCACCGTCACGATGTTCATGGGCCTGTTTCCCGGCAGCCAGCTGGGTGTCGAATGCGCCGCCATCTTCGCCATCTTCACCGCCCAGGCCTGGAACATGGCGTTCAGCTTCTATCAATCCCTACGCACCTTGCCGTCCGACCTTGACGAGGTGACGCGCCAGTTCGGCTTCTCGCCGTGGCGGCGGTTTATCCGGCTTGAACTGCCCTATGCCATACCCAGCCTCGTATGGAACATGATGATGTCGATGTCGGGCAGCTGGTTCTTCGTCGTGGCCTCCGAAGCGATCACGGTCGGACGCACGACGGTGACTTTGCCGGGCATAGGGTCATGGCTGTCCATTGCCATCTCCCATGAAGATTTCAAGGCGGTGTGGATCGGGGTTGCCGCCATGGCGATCGTCATCGTGATCTATGACCAGTTCGTATTCCGGCCGGTCGTCGCGTGGGCGGACAAGTTCCGTTTCGAACAGACCGCTTCTCAGGAAGCGCCTCAATCGTGGCTCTACGACATGGTGCGCCGGACGAAGCTGCTGCGCCAGGGCGTCCATGTGCTGTTGTGGCCGCTGCACAGGCTGGCGGCGGTGGAATGGTCGAAACTGCCAGCAGTGCCGCAGGTGCGCGTCACGGTCGGCCAAAGAACCGGCAAGGCACTGGATGCCCTGTGGATCGGCGGCGTGATCGTCGCCTGCACAGGCGCCCTGTGGCTGCTGGCCGACTTCATCGCCCGTCACCTCACCTGGACCGATGTCCTTTCCACCTTCGGTCTGGGGATGGCGACCATGATCCGGGTGGCCGTACTGATCGTCCTGGCCAGCCTGATCTGGGTGCCGGTCGGCGTGGGGATCGGCCTGCGTCCGGCATGGGCGGAACGGCTGCAGCCCATCGCCCAGTTCCTGGCTGCCTTTCCGGCCAATGTGCTGTTTCCCTTCGCGGTGATGGCGATCGTGGCGCTCAGGCTGGATCCCAACATCTGGCTGTCGCCGCTGATGATCATGGGGACGCAATGGTACATCCTGTTCAATGTCATTGCCGGGGCCAGCGCCATTCCCGGCGACATGAAGGAGGTCGCCGGCATCTTCGGGATCAAACGGTGGCAGTGGTGGAGGCAAATCGTCCTGCCGGCCATCTTCCCCTACTATGTCACCGGCGCCCTGACGGCGTCGGGCGGCTGCTGGAACGCCAGTATCGTCGCCGAGGTCGTCACCTGGGGCAACCGTCATCTCGAGGCGACCGGCCTGGGCGCCTTTATCGCCAAGGCGACGGCGGCCGGGGACTATCCGCGCGTTGCACTCGGCATCGCTGTCATGAGCGTCTTCGTCATCGCTTTCAATCGCTCGGTCTGGCGGCCCATGTACCGCTTCGCCGAACGCCGCCTTCGCATCAATTAAAGTCAGGGGAGCCGCAACATGGCCCTCGTTCAAACCCATTCCCTCGTCGAAGTCCGCGATGTCCGTCACGTCTATGGCAAGTCCGGCGGCTCCGGCCTGCTGGTGCTCGACAATGTCGACCTGACGCTCAAGGACAATGAAATCGTCGGTCTCCTCGGCCGCTCGGGCTCGGGCAAATCCACCCTGCTGCGCTCCATCGCCGGCCTGATAAAGCCGACCGAAGGCACGGTGGCCTTTCCGAAAGTCCCGGATTGCGGCCCCACCACCGTCAGCATGGTGTTCCAGAGCTTTGCCCTGTTCCCGTGGCTGACCGTGCTCGAAAATGTCGAGGTCGGCCTCGAAGCCAAGCGCGTCGCCCCGGAAGAGCGCCGCCGCCGCGCCCTGGCCGCCATCGACCTGATCGGCCTCGACGGTTTCGAAACGGCCTATCCCAAGGAGCTGTCCGGCGGTATGCGCCAGCGTGTCGGCCTGGCGCGGGCCCTGGTCGTCGACCCGTCGATCCTGCTGATGGACGAGCCGTTTTCGGCGCTCGACGTCCTGACCGCCGAGACCCTGCGCACCGACCTGCTCGACCTGTGGTACGAAGGCCGGATGCCGATCAAGTCGATCCTGATGGTGACGCACAATATCGAGGAAGCCGTGCTGATGTGCGACCGCATCCTGGTCTTCTCATCCAATCCCGGCCGGGTCGTCGCCGAAATCAAGGTCAACCTGACCCAGCCGCGTAACCGCCAGGCTCCGGCCTTCCGCGCCCTGGTCGAGGACATCTATGCCCGCATGACCCAGCGCACCACGCCCGACCAACAACGCGACGGGCTGTTCCCCGGCATGGGTATTGGCATGGCCCTGCCGCGCGTTTCGACCAACACCCTGGCCGGCCTGATGGAGGCCATCGCCGCTGCCCCCTACAACGGCAGCGCCGAACTGGCCAAACTGGCGCATGAGCTGCAATACGAAGCCGACGAACTGTTCCCGATCGCCGAAGTGTTGCAATTGCTGCGTTTCGCCGAACTGGAAGGCGGCGCCCTGACCCTGCTGCCGGCGGCGCGGCGCTACGTCGAGTCGGAGGTCGACCAGCGCAAGCAATTGTTCGCGCAGCACCTGCTGAACTACGTGCCTTTGGCGGCGCATATCCGACGCGTATTGGATGACCGGCCGAGCCGCAAGGCGCCCGCCCGCCGCTTTCGCGACGAATTGGAAGACCTGATGTCGGAGGATTATGCCGATGAAACGCTCAAGGTTGTCATTCAATGGGGCCGATATGCGGAAGCCTTCGCCTATGACGAAGGCGCGGATCAGTTCAGCCTGGAGAATCCGCAGTAATTAGGGTTGTTCGGGCAGTTCCGCGGTCGATAAAACGCTCTTTTCGCGAAACCTCGAATTGAATTTTTACACCCGTCGCGGCAACCCTCAGTCAAGCCGCAGCGTTTCTTGCCGGCCGCAACAGGGAGTATCCCGCATGAACCATTACACAAAAACCGGAACGGCCACGATCGCCCCCGGCATGACTTTGAGCGTGCGCGGCGGCGCCCTGCATATCGGCGACAGCCTCGACCTCAATACGCCCGACGACAGCCGCCACCAGGTCCTGATCCAGGATATCGGCGCCGAATGCCTTATCTTTCTGATCGAGGGTAAACGCGCCATCTGCCGCCCGTGGCGCGCCGGCGATCCCGGCCTCTATCGCCTGCCGGGCACCAGTTCGAACTGGGTGGTCGAACGCATGGACGAAAACGCCCTGACCGGCGCGGATTAAGCGATAGGCACCTAAACGTCGTCCTGCTCGGCTGACGGCAGGGTATCATGACCGAGATAGTCGCGCAGACTGTCGCCCTGCGGCTCAACATCGACCCCATCTTCCGAGGTGGTCTCGTCGCCTGGTTCAAGGACCGCTTCCCCTTCACCCGGCTCGTCCTCGTGCTCGTGCTCGACCATCATCGGATCGCCGCCGCCGACGATCAGGAAGAAATCCTCATCGTCGGTCGCCGCTGCGATCACGGCGTGCTTGAGATCGCCGATTGCCGCGTCGACATCGCCGTCGACCGCGGTCTGGATGACCTTACGCAAATATTGATCCAGAAAAGCCGTTACAGTGTCGTCGATCTGCAATGCCAAGTCAGTTATCTCACAAAATAAAATGCGCCGAATCGCCACTGTGCGATTCGTCGCGAGACGAGCACCCATGCATATCGCGCCCCGCATTGACAACCTCATGCCACCTCCGGCTGTCATTGGTGGCGGACTGTTACATCGTTACTATACCAAATATCGATTATGAGACTGAGCTTTGACCGCTTTTAACGCCTCCCTAACCATATATTAAGCGTTACTCGCCTTCATAGAGACTAGACTCATGTGCGGGACATATCATGGCGAGAACGGTTCTGATCCTGGAGGATAGCCGGACCCAGGCGATCATCATCAGCAAGATGTTCCAGCGCGCGGGTTACCAGGCGATCTGTGTCACCGAGGATGCCGGCGCTCTTGAACAACTCCGGTCGCAAAGTTTCGATCTATTGGTGCTCGATGTTTTTGTCGAAAGCCACAACACGCTCGACGATATCGAGATCTATCGCGATCTGGCGCCGCATGTGCCGATCGCCATCATGACCGCCGGCCAAATCGACAATCCCGATGCCGGCGCCTCCGCGCTCAACAAGGCGCGCCGCGCCCGGGTCAACTTCCTGTTGCCCAAGCCGTTCTATTATGACGACGTGAAACAGGTGTGCGAGGATGTCGATGCCTACTGGTCGAAGACCGACCGCGCCGATTCCGTCGCCGTTGCGCAATAATCGCGCACATCATGTCCCATACCCAGCCGCTTAGCCTTCCCGACGCGGATCAGCCCGAACTGTTGAATCTTGTCCAGCAGTCCGAAACCCTGGTCGAGCTGATGGGCGGCTTCTTCACAAGGCTCGACACCCGCCGTTCCCAGGACTTCGAAGCCATTATCGGCTATATCGCCGAGGCCAAGGCCGAAATCCGCGACCTGCGCCCTCAGGCCATATCGCAAAGCGGCCTGCCGACCGCCGGCGCCGAGCTTCATGCCATCAGCCGGGACACCGAAAATGCCACCAATGTCATTATGTCGGCCGCTGAGGCCATGCTGGACATGGACGTGTCGACGCCCGGCCTGAAGGATCGCGTCGACGACGAGGTCATGAAGATTTTCGAGGCCTGTTCGTTCCAGGACATTACCGGCCAGCGCGTCTCGAAAATCATCAAGGTGCTGACCCAGATCGATGCCCTGATCAGCCGCCTAGCCGACGCCGTCGGTGCGGTCGATACAGCGACCGCGGCGCCATTGACCGCCGCCGAACAGCGCGCCCGCGACCTGCTGCTCAACGGCCCGGCCATCGGCGGTCCGGAAACCCGGCAGGCGGATATCGACGACCTGTTCGCCACGCCGTCGACGCCCGAAGGCCCGAACCTGCCCAATTCGCAAGACGATATCGACGCCCTGTTTGCCTGATCACGGCACTAGGTCGGCGCGCAGATCGGGTACCGCCTTGGCCAGTTCATTTGTGACCTCAGTGGCGAACAGATCCGCGCCCTTTGGCCCGAGATGGGTATAGTCGAACACCACCGTAGGATGGGCTTGCGGCAGGACATTGACCTCCGTCCCTGTTGCCGCACCCGCGGCCGGATCCGGCTTGGGCGCCGCAATCGTCGTGCCGGTATCGGCCGCCGCCAGCACGTCGGCCGGGGGCGGCGTTTCGGCGAGGTCGATGGCGGCGCGCGCGCCCATGGCCTGCACGGCGGCGACTGAGGTGGCATGCAGATCGACCAGCGGTACATTCAGGGTCTGCGCCACCTGCCGTACACTGGCGGCCCACGGTTCCAGATCGTCTTGCAGCGAGCCGTTTTTGAACGTCCGGCGCGTCAATGGCGTCACCAGTACCGGAATGGCGCCGGTGGCGCGCACCTCGTCGACATAACGCACCAGGTTGGCGGGAAACTCCGTGGCGAGATCGGTCGAGCGTCCCGGCTTACCCGGCTGATCGTTATGACCGAACTGGATCAGAACATAGGTTTGGGCAAAACCGCCCGTTTTCATTTCAGCGAGCGCCAGGTCCCACGAGCCTTCGGCGCGATAGCTGAAGGTCGAGCGCCCGCCACGCCCCAGATTGACGCAGGCGATGAACGAGGTGACGTGCTTGGCGCAAAAACTGCCGCCCCAGCCGCTGCCGACCTGGGTAGTTGAATCGCCGACCAGGATGATCTTCTTGGCGACGATCTTCAGGGTTCGTGATCGGGCCTCGGCATCGCCGACCGCCGCGGAGACAGCCGTCACCGGCGCCGGTATAACGGTCGGAGCGATTTGCGCCGCGGCGGCGATGGGCATGGTAAATCCATACACACCTGCCAACCACAAACTCATCGTCATACGATCGATCTTCATGCGCGCTCCCGTCCTGCACCGTCTTCATTCGCGGCGAATTTACCACCGCCACTCCGTCAGACAAGTCCGCCAGAAATAAACACCCTAATCCCACCCCGATCACCTGTTCGAATCACGGATTCGCAGGCAGATTTCGGTCTTGTCAAGAAGGGGCGAAGGCCATGGACATCACGAAGGCAGGACGCGATATCGGCCCCGATGTGCTGCGGGCACTCGCCATTCTTCTGGTCATGGCCTGGCATATGCCGGGCGACAATCTGCCACCGGCTTTCACGACCTATTGGGGACAATTCGGCTGGTTGGGCGTCGACGTCTTCTTCGTCCTCAGCGGCTATCTGATCGGCACCGAGCTGCTGAAACCCGTCCATAGGGGTGATGCGCCCAACCTTGTCGTTTTCTATATCAAGCGCTTCTTCCGCATCCTGCCGGCCTACTGGCTGATCCTCGCCATCTATGTCCTGATACCCGGCTGGCGCGAAGGACCGACCATGGCGCCGGCGTGGAAGTTCCTTACCTTCACCATGAGCTTCGGCCTCGATGTCAGCACCCAACGCGCCTTCAGCCATGCCTGGTCGCTGTGCGCCGAGGAGCACTTCTATCTCGTCCTGCCGGCCCTGGTCCTGCTCCAGCGCAAACTGGGGCGGCCGTGGCTGCCGATCGCGCTCGGCCTTGCCTTGATCGCGGGCGGCATGGTCCTGCGCCATACTCTGTGGATCGACTGGAAGACCCATACTGGGGGCGAAACGGTGCTGTTCATGAAGGCCATCTATTACCCGAGCTATACGCGCTTCGACGGCTTGATCATGGGAGTCGGCCTGGCGGCGCTCCGGTTATGGTATCCGCAAGCGTGGGTGCGATTCGCCAGGCCGCTCTTCACCTTGCCCCTGGCGGCTCTATGCCTGGGGGCAACCCTCTATATGAACGTCGTCAACGGCTTCGTCCTGACCGAACTGGGCTCGGTGATCTTCTATCCTCTGTTCGGCCTGGGCGTCGCCCTGTTGCTGGCGGCCATTCTGAAGCTGGAGCCCTATCTGCAACCCTTGCGCCGGACCGGTCTCGGCTTTATCGCGGCGATTTCCTACAGCCTCTATCTGTCGCAAAAGCTGGTTTTCCACGCCGACCTGGCCCTTCTGCCAACCAGTTGGTTGCAAGGCTGGACTGCTGCCGTCATCTATTATGTCACGGCGATCGCCGTGGCTGCCGTGATGCATTGGGCTGTGGAACGCACATCGCTGATACTACGGAACCGGGTGTTGGCGAGACTGTCGGGACACCCGGCGGCGCCGGTGGCCGAAATGGCTTGATCCACGACCAGCGCGGCAAAAAACCCGCAGCCATCATATTTTCGCCGCAATACAACGCCGGCAAGCCATTGCGACGCCATAACCGGCTGATTTCAAATCGTCTTTTATTTCGATCACGATCCCTTGATTATTTCCTGGTTGACAAATCTCACCGTCCAAATATTTTGAACCGTATATAGTATACTAACTATGGTATACGCTTTGCGCGGGAGCGGATGATGACGAAATACGGTACGATTTTAGGCTGCGTCAGCACAATCGCATTGGTCCTCGCCGGAACCGGCGCAGGCTCGGCTTTCGCGCAGGAGACCGCGACATCGGCGGACACCGCCAAACAAGCCGACGATAAAACTGGCGAAGACAAGGCTGCCGATGAAATCACCGTCGTGGTGACCGGCAGCCGTATTCGCCACAAGGGCGCGGCCAGCGCCACCCCGACGACCGTCATCACCTCCGACACCATCCGCAAGTCCGGCGCGCGCCAGGTGGCCGACCTGGTCAACCAGATGCCCGCCCTCGTCATCAGTCAGAGCGACCAGACGTCCAACGCCAACCGCGACAAGGATTCGATGGACACCGGCCATCCGGGCCTCAACGCGCTGGACCTGCGCGGCCTCGGCACCAAGCGCACCCTGGTCCTGGTCAACGGCCGCCGCCACGTGCCGGGCGCGCCGGGCACCTCGGCCGTCGACATCAGCACCATTCCGTCGGGTCTGGTCGACCGGGTCGAAATCATCTCGGGCGGCGCCTCGGCTCTGTACGGCGCCGACGCCGTGGCGGGTGTCGCCAACTTCGTACTGAAGAAAAACTATGACGGCCTGGTAGGCAATCTGCGTTACGGCAATGCGACCTATGGCGACATGCCGAGTTATGACGCCGACGTGCTTTGGGGCAAGAACTTCGCCGGCGGCAAGGCGAATGTCACCCTGTACGGCTATTATGGCCAGTCCAACGGCGTCGTCGGTGGCCAGGATCGCCCGTCGACGGCCTATGGCAATCCATGGTGGGGGCCTCCGGTCAACGGCGTGATGTCGATCATCGACGACCGCCACAGCCTCAGCTATTCGCCGCGCGCTGTCGTCCTGCTCGGCTCCAAGCCCTATGTCTTCAACGATGACGGCACCATGCGCGCGCCCAAGCTCGGCACGGCGGGTCTGTTGCCCACCACCGCCAACCTGGCGCTCAATTCCAGCGTCACCTCGCTGGAAACCAACAGCGGTTCGGAGTTCGGTGGCCGCTACGACAACTGGTTGCTGTCCGTGCCCAATGACCGCTTTGTCACCCACGGCACCTTCGGCTATCAGCTGAGCGAGAACGTCCGCTACTTCCTGGAACTCGACTACGCCACCAACAAGTCGCACGGCGAATACGGTCTGTGGTACGAAGGCGGCGGCAACAAGCTTTGGGACGGCAATCCGTTCATCACGCCGGAGATCACCGCGGCCAATGGCGGCCAGCCCTTCGGTGGCGACGGCCTGACCTTCGTGCGTCAGTTCCCGGAATTCGGCAAGGCCAAGTCCTACTACAAGCGTGACCTTTACCAGGCCGTCACCGGCTTCGAAGGCGAACTGCCGGCGCTGTTCCGCGGTCACGACTGGTCGTGGCAGGCCTACGCCTCCTACGGCAAGACCACGGAAACGATCCAGGACAAGAATAACACTTCGAACGACCGCTATCTGCGTGCGCTCGACGCCGTCATGGGGCCAGGCGGCACGCCGGTGTGCTCGGTCAATGCCGACGCCGACCCGGACAATAACGATCCGGCCTGCGTGCCGCTCAATCCCTTCAAGACGGTGCCGCAGAACGTCATCGACTATCTGCAGTTCGATTCCAGCGAATCATCGACCTCGCTCGAGCAGTATGTCCTGTCGGGCTACATGACCGGCGGCGTCCTCACCCTGCCGGCGGGCGACGTCCAGGTCGTGCTGGGCGGCGAATATCGCCGGGAAGCCAATAATATCGGCGCGCGCGCGGAATACGATCCCAACAACCCGGCTTTCGTCGCCGATTACGGCATCATCGAAAACCCGCTCAAGGGCGAGTTCGACGTCAAGGAAACCTTCGCCGAGCTCAGCGTGCCGATCCTCAAGGACCTGCCTTTCGCCTACCGTCTGTCGTTCGACAGCGCCGTACGTTTCGCCGACTATTCCACCGCCGGCAAGACGACGACCGAAAAGTACGGGCTGCAATGGGCGCCGATCAAGGATATCCGCTTCCGCTCCACTTACGGCAAGGCCGTGCGCGCGCCGAACATCAGCGAGGTCTTCACCGCTTCGTCGATCAGCGGCCAATGGCTGAGCGATCCGTGCAACTATTACAACTTACCCAACCGCGTCGATAAGACTCAGTACACCGCGGCCAATTGTGCCGCCGTCATGCCGGCCAACCACAACGACTACTGGCTGTGGCTGGACGTCATCAAGAAGGGCAATGCAAACCTTAAGGTCGAAACCGCCAAGACGCTGACCGTGGGTGTCGTCCTGCAGCCGCGCTTCATGCGAAATTTCTCGGCCACGATCGACTATTACGACATCGACATGAGCAATGTCATTTCGGCGATCGAGCCGCAGACCATCATCAACAAATGCATGGATGCGCCGACCCTCGACAACACCTATTGCGGCCTGGTCGAGCGCGATCCGGTGACGCATAACCTCGTCTCCGTCGTCAAGCAGAACATCAACCTGGCCCGCCGCAAAACCAGCGGCATCGACACCGAGTTCGACTATTTCGTCGACCTGTCGTCGTGGGGCTGGGGCGCCAATGCCGGCCGCCTGTCGGTCAACAGCATCTGGACGCGTTTGTTCGAGAACAAGTACACCGCCGATCCCGACCATCCGGAGGTCATTACCGATACGGCCGGCATTTTCGGCTTCCCGAAACTGAAGGGCCGCACCGCCTTCAGCTACAGCCGCGACAAGCTGTCGATTGGGTGGACATCGCGTTTCTATTCCGGCATGCGCCAGACGGTGACCATTACGCCGGACAAGTACACCCCATACAAGACCAAGCCGATCCAGTATGACGACTTCTATGTGTCGTATCAGCTCAGCCCGCACCTGACGATCGACGCTGGCCTGAGCAACGCCCTCAATAAGCGGCCGCCGCGTTATCCTGGGGCGGAGGCCGGCGGCGCCTATTTCGGCGACGAAGGCTGGCAGGCGGGCGTTTACGACGTTATCGGCCGCACCGGTTGGATCAACTTCCGCTTCACGCGCTAAAAAGTGCGGCCGACCGTTAGCTCACGCATCCGCCGGCCGCAGCATATAACCGACGCCGTAAACAGTACGGATCAGGTCTTCGCCCGTCTCGGGATGGAGATAGGCCAGCTTGCGCCTCAGCCGTGACACGATCGTGTCCAGGGCACGCGGGGTCGAGTCCTCGTGCAACTCGGCCATCCGGCCCAGTATGACCTCGCGCCTTAGCGGCCGGTCGGGCTGGTCCAGCAAGACACGCAGCACGGCATATTCCGCCGTCGACAGAACCAGATATTTGCCATCAGGACAGGTCAGCCGGCGCGTTCGCGCGTCCAGACTCCAGCCGAAGAAATGATCCCGCGTCCCTTCGTTCAATTGTGCCGTCGTCCGCTCGGACCGGCGCAAGACGACCTTGATACGCGCCACCAGCTCCTTGGGGTGGAACGGCTTGGCCATATAGTCCTCGGCGCCGACATCCAGCCCCTTAATACGGTCGATGTCTTCGCCGCGTGCGCTCAGCATGATGATGGGTGGCGACGGACGCTGTTGCAGCCGATGGCAGATCGACAGGCCGTCCTCGCCCGGCATCATGGTGTCGAGCACGATGAGATCGACGGCTTCGCGTGCCAGGATCGCATCCATCTCCTCGCCGCCGGAGGCCGTGAGAACGCGAAAGCCGTCCCGCGTTAAAATGACGGAGACCAATTCGCAGATGTCAGGCGTATCGTCCACGACCAGGATGGTGGCCGTGCCTTCGGAGTCGGGCATGTCAGTTCGTCGGTGCCAGTATGAGGTCGAACGCAATTCGGATCGTCGGCAACTATCATTAACCGCAAATCTCGCCTCAAGACAAGCCCGGACAACACGCAACGCAAACGATTGCCACAAAGTCGTAACAATCCTTTAGCGTAGGTTTAAACACGTTCCTCCATCTTGCCCTAAAGGTAAACCGGGGATTACGTATGAGCAGACTCAGCCAAACTCTTGATGTTGTCAATGCCCGCTTCAGCATTGGCACACGCATGCGCACCTCGATTGTGCTGATGCTTTTGCCTGCACTCATCACCGGATTTCTGCTGTTTCGCTCCCATGCCGCCGTCATGGACGCGACGCAGGCTGAGATCGCAGGCACACAATATGACGCCGCCATCTGGCAGGC
This sequence comes from Asticcacaulis sp. P2_B1, assembly GCF_056404915.1. Classification (NCBI taxonomy): domain Bacteria; kingdom Pseudomonadati; phylum Pseudomonadota; class Alphaproteobacteria; order Caulobacterales; family Caulobacteraceae; genus Asticcacaulis; species Asticcacaulis sp. P2_B1. The sequence continues at coordinate 142,890 of NZ_JBFUDD010000002.1, forward strand.
TCAGGTCGCCGGCGCGCGGGGGCAGTCGCTGGATGCCAGGCAGATATCCGAGCTGGAAGGGCAGGCCCAAAAGAACAAGTCGATCATGCCCGAAGTGGGGATACTTGCAGCCGCCAAACTTTCGGGCTCTGAATTGCTTGAAGCCATCCACCCGTTGATGGACGAAGTGACCGACGTTTCAGGCTTGATCCTCGATACCGATCTCGACAGTTTCTACGTCATGAAGGTGATCGACACCAACATGCCAGACGCCTTCATGTCAGCGCACGCCTATTACAATTCACGCGCCCTGGATCCTGCGAGTGCACAATATCGGTTGAACCAGGAGAGCTTCAAGCAGGCGCAGGAGGCCACGGACGAGTCTATGTCCCGTTTCGTTACCTATGTCGGCGGCAAGCCTCTGACGGGAAACCTCAAAAATGCCTATGGGAGCTATGTCGCTGCCAGCAAGGCCCTGGCCTTGGCGCCAACCGACGCAAATTACGCCGCTTACGTCGAAACTGCCGATGGACTCTACACAGCAGGCAATAGCGATCTGCAGTTGCTGCTCAACCAGCGTGTCACAAGGTCGGTAACCATCGCCGCTACCGAGCTGGGTTCGGCCGCCCTGATCTTGCTGCTGGCCGTCAGTTTTACGCAACTGATCAGTTCGGGCCTGACAAACCGCCTGCGCACCCTGACCGGCATCATGACCGATCTGATCAAGGGGGCGAAAGTCGGCGCCCTGCCGTTCAGGAACGATCGCCATGAGACCGGCGTCATCGTTGAAACTCTTGCCGCCTTCCAGGCCAACCTGCAGGCGTCGGACGAGCTGCGGCTGGCACAGCGCCTCCTGGAGGAGACTAATATCACAGAACGCCGTGAGGCCATGTTGAGCCTGGCCGATGAGTTCGAAACATCACTGCTCAGCATTGTAGAAGACCTCGGCCAAGCGGCGGAAACCCTCGGCAAGTCGGCCGAGGACCTGAATACCGACGCGGCTACTACGTCGGAGCGCACCAACCTGGTTGTCCGTTCCATGGACACGACCAGCGCCAATATTCAATCGGTCGCCGGCGCTACAGAAGAAATGGCGGCCTCATCGCACGCCATCGCTGACCAGGCTGAGCGCGCCGCCTATGCCGCGGACAAGGCCGCGGACAAAGCGCGGGAAACCACGGACGTCGTCAAGGAAATGCAAACGGCCGCCGACAGCATTGGCACCGCCATCGACATGATCACCAAGATCACGTCACAAACCAATTTGCTCGCGCTGAACGCCACGATCGAGGCGGCACGTGCCGGGGAAGCCGGTCGCGGATTTTCCGTCGTGGCGTCCGAAGTCAAGGTCCTCGCGCAGCAAACAGCACGCGCCACCGACGAGATCGGCAAGCAGGTCAGAGGCGTACAACAGGCTACGGCACAAGCCATTACGTCGATTACGTCTATCGCCGGCATGGTCATGAACCTGCGTGAAATTTCGCTCGCCATCTCGGAATCGGTATCGCAGCAAACCCTGGCCGTCAGCGAGATTTCCCGGTCGACCGCGGAAGTCGCCTCCTCGACCGCCTCCATCAGCGAGTCGGTCGCCGAGGTTAGTCAAACGGCCGGTCATACCGGTACACGAGCCCGCTCGGCCCTGTCCGAAGCTCGGCGCCTGTCCGATCGGTCGCGCTCGCTCAAGCTCACTGCCGAGGGCTTTTTACAAGGCATTCGTGCCGGTTAACACCACCTGGTATCAATTGCGACAAGGCTGTGACAATTGCTTCGGGCCTTGTTAGGAATTGAGTCATACCGTCGTTAAGGTAGCATTGGAAACTTTATCGTGTCAGCGGAAGTACTCGAAAATACCAGGCTTGACGCGTTCGGTGCCACCGAAAGTCGCGACGTAGTGCCGGAACCTGCGGTCGACCGGCTGACTCAGCTGGCTGCTGACATATTTAAAGCACCGATCGCTCTGATTGCGTTGATGGATAGCGATAGCCGTGGGCTCAAGTCCTACGCGGGCCTGGATATGGCCAGCGCCGTCCGTCACATGACCTTCTGCGACATCGCCATGGGCCAGGACGAGGTCGTGATTGTCGCCGACACGGCTGAGGATTCCCGTTTTGCCGCCGACCCGCATATCCGCTTTTACGCCGGCGCCCCCATCCATGACGGCAGTATCGCAGTCGGCGCGCTTTGTATCTTTGATCGCGTGCTGCGTCCGGACTTCGACGCAGGCGCAGCGAAGATGCTGCAAAACCTGGCGGCAACCGTGTCGGAGCTCCTGACCGTGCGCCGGGACGCCGCCGATGCCGCAACATCGCGGGCGCGCAACGAGGCCCGCCAGACCGTCGAACTGATGGAGGATGTCGCGGGCGTCGGACGGTGGAGCTATGATGTCGCCAGCGGCATCGTCACCTGGTCGGATCAGGTTTTCCGCATCCTCGGCCTTCCCATCGCCGGGCAAGCCCCGCCCTTTGCCGAGATTATGTCGTATTACCACCCGGACGACCGGCCGATCCTGGCCGACCTGGTCGAGCGCGCTGCCAACACGGGCCAGGGTTTCGACCGGGAAGCCCGCATACGCCGGGCCGACGGCCAGTGGCGCAGCGTCCAGGCCAAGGCATTTTGCCTGTGCGATTCCGATGGCAAGGTCACGACGGTCAGCGGCGTCTTTCAGGACATCACCGACTACCGCAATACCAGCGTCAAGCTGGAGGCCAGCGAGCGCCGGTACCGGCTGCTGGCCGAAAACATGCCGGGCATGATCGGTTACTGGGATCGCGACATGCGCTGCCGATTTGCCAATAACGCCTATCTCGAATGGTTCGGACGCCCGCCTGAAGACCTGATCGGCATCTCGATGAAAGACCTCATGGGCGAGGATCTGTTCGCGCTCAATGAGATCCACATCAAGGGCGCATTGGCCGGTGAAAAGCAGATTTTCGAGCGCGCCTTGACCAAGCCTTCGGGCCAGGTCGGGTACACCCTGGCGCAATATGTTCCCGACCATGACGAGCGTGGCCGGGTACGCGGCTTCTATGTGCTGGTCACCGACATCACCAACCTGAAACTCAAGGAACTGGCGCTCGCCGACAGCAATATTCAACTGATCGCGGCGCGTCAGCAAGCCGAAGCCGCCGGCGAGATCAAGTCGCAGTTCCTGGCCACGATGAGCCACGAGATCCGCACGCCCCTGACCACCATATTGGGCTATGCCAACCTGCTCAGCGATACCGAGAACCTGCCTGACGAAGCGGGCGCGTTCGTCAAGCGCATCGGCAAGGCCGGCCGCGCCCTGCTCGACCTGGTCAACGACGTACTCGACGTGTCGCGACTGGAATCGGGGCAGGTGGCGCTGAATCCGCAGGCGACCCACGTCCGTAACCTCACACAGGACATTATCGACCAGTTCCAGCCGGCCGCGAAGGCGCGCGGCTTACAGCTGTCGCTCGACTACGACGCTCAGTTGCCCGACTGGCTCACCGTCGACGAAACGCGTCTGACCCAGGTGCTCAACAATCTTATCGGCAATGCCTGCAAGTTCACCGTCCAGGGCGGCGTAACGGTGACGCTGCGCGCCGCCGGAGCGGCCGGCGCCGAACAGTTGAGCGTGGAAGTTACCGACACCGGTCCGGGTCTCAGCGAAGAGCAGAGCGCCCAGCTGTTCCAGCGCTTCCATCAGGTCGACCGCGGCATCAACCGCAAGCACGGCGGCACCGGACTGGGCCTGGCCATCTGCAGCGAGATCGTCAAATTGATGCACGGTCGCATCGGCGTGCGTTCGCAACCGGGCAGCGGCAGCACCTTCTGGTTCGATATACCGCTGGCCGTCGCGGCACCCAGTGCGCCTGAAAACGACCTGCGCCCGGCCGACGCCGGCGACCACGCCTGGAACGTCCTTCTGGTCGACGATCACGCCGCCAACCGCCGCATGATCAAGGCGCTGATCCTGCCCTTCGCGGCCCATGTCGAGCAGGCGGTCAACGGCGCCGAAGCCATAGCCGCCTGCATGAAAAGGCGCTTCGACCTGGTCATCATGGATATCCAGATGCCGGACATGGACGGCGTCACGACGACCCGCACCCTGCGTGCCCAATGCCCGCTCAACGCCGATACGCCGGTCATAGCGCTGACCGCCACCAACAAGAACCGCCTTCTCGATGACGGTGCCGAAGGTCTGTTCGCCCAGATCCTGGCCAAGCCGATCGACCCGCGAAAACTCTATTCGGCGCTGGCCACCGTGGTCCGCGACGACAATCCAGTCCGTCAGGGAGACTGACCATGTCCACGCCCACATCCCAGGCCCGCAAGCACAGGGTGCTGATTGTCGAGGACGATCTCGATATTCAGGTCCTGCTGCGCGTCCTTCTCACCCGTCAAGGCCTTGAGGTATCGTCCGCCGACAGCGGCGTAACCGCCCTGGCCGCGCTGGCCGAATCCCTGCCCGACCTCATCCTGCTCGACATGGCCATGCCCGATATGGACGGCCTGACCTTCCTGCAGCGCCGCAGCCAGATCCTGGCCTATCGCGACATCCCGGTCATCGTCGTCTCGGCGCGCGACCGCAATACCGATGTCATGGCGGCGCTGGAAATGGGCGCCGACCACTACGTCACCAAGCCGTTCGACAACGCCAAGCTTCTGGCCAGCATCCTGCGGCTCCTGCCGCCCAACCAACCCAGCACCGCCTCCGCCCGCCAATCCGGCTAATCTCCCTTATCCCCTTAGAACGAGTGTACCCATGCCCAATATCGGCAATACCCTGCATCCCGTGGATACCCACGTCGGCGGCCGCGTCCGCGTTCGCCGCAAGTTCCTGCGCCTCAGCCAGGACGACCTGGCCCGCCAGATCGGACTGACCTTTCAGCAGGTGCAGAAATACGAGCGCGGCACAAACCGCATCAGCGCGTCCAAACTGTTCCAGATCTCCCGCGTCCTGAATACGCCGATCGACTATTTCTTCGACGGCATCGACGACGACAAGGGGCTGAGTCCCTATGAAAGCCGCGCTGGACATGCAGCCGACACCTTTCTGACCATGCCCGAGGGCATAGAAATGGCTGAAACCTTTCCGCGCGTCTTGTCGGAGCAAAAGCGCCGCAGCGTTCTGGAATTGGTGCGCGCCCTGGCAGAGGATTGATGCGCGGGTCGCCAGGCACGCTCCATTATTTACAGTCATTGAGCCATATATCAGCCTGAATCGAGGATAAGCCACGGCCCGGAATCTCAAGGGTCGCGTCATCGTGAAATGTGTCAGCAAGAAACATCTCTGACTGCGCCAGTATATTTCCTGGGTTGCAGCCAGGTCAGTATGCGCAGGTGCTGACGGACAGAGGCGAACGCTCATTTGGGCCGGTTTTCGCCGCCAAGGCGGGTGTAATCGGAAGGCTTATTGAAGCCGCCGTCATCTTATTCACCCATTTATTGGCTCAGGCGTCTTGCGTGTTTCCCGTTATTGGCACCTTAACGCGCCGTTTTTTGACGTTCCGGAATCGCCGCGGACGTACCTACCTGGAGCCTGGCTTTCGCAATAGTGACTCTGAATCTTTGGCTTGTGACGCGTTCGAGGTTGTCGTGCGAATTCATCATATGGTAGTTCCCTTACTTCCTGACAGCGAGGAGGGACATCGATGAAAGTCGGATATGGCATGGGCATCGGTGCGATGCTGGTTGCAGTATTGACCCTCTCCGGCTGCGGTGGGTCGAAGGCTGTGGTCGGCTATGCCGGCAAGGCCAACGGACAGCCTGTTTTTTGTTTAGCGAAAAAGGCCGACTGCGCACAGCCCGGTGCGTCGGTGCCGGCGCTGGAGGTCGATGCGGTCGACCCGGACGGTCAACTGGCGCGGGTCATGTGGCGGATCGAGGCACCCAATGGCGGCGATTTGGACGCCTATGACAAGATCGCCTACGGCACCGCGCCGATCGGCTGGACGGTAACCGCGCCGGCACAAGCCTTAAGGTCGGGCGAACATTACCGGGTCAATAGCCAGTTCTATTTCTCGATTACAGCGAACGGCTTGATCCTGACGGAAAATCACGACGTCCCGGCACGATCCTGATCTGCGGTACAGAATAGTTGCAACTTTAGGCGGCCTTCCCCTACTAAGCCGACCCAGTTTTTGCAATCGCAATTTACGCAAATCAGAAGTCACTTTCGGACTAGCGCTCCGGCTTTCCGATCGAACACAGATCTCACGTCAATGACTCTCACATTCGGGCTTCGTATATTATTTAACAGGGCTAAATCGATCTCCGGGATATGGCCGGCAACACGTTTTGTGAGGTGAGCATAATCAAGTTCTGAAGGTCTTCGCCACGGCCACGTTTTCGCACTATACCAGGGAAAAAATGCCGATCGTCCGCCGAGCGAATAATAAAGTTCAAAGCTATGAACAGAAAAAGCGGTTATCGCGGAGATACGTCGACCATACCATTCGACGCCCTCCATCGGCATAGTCCCAAAATCAATTCTGAATGACCTACGACGATACTTTTCGAGTTGAATTTGAATTTGGTCGATCCCGTCCTCGCGAACTCTTTGGAATACGCTGGGGAAAATTTGCTTGGAAAGCTTCTGCGGCGAACGTGATTCTTCTGAGTAGGTCCGTTCTGAGAACCCAAGCTTTAAGATCGGCGGCACCAAGTCTTTCTCGATACCATCCCTTAGCCATTTGCTTTCATGGTTAGCCAAACATTTCTCCTAATGGCAGCCATAGCTGCGGCTCCAGCCCCTTAACCGCACCGTGATCGTGACCAGCGGCAGTACTCGGTCCTTCAAATTTCATGCCACCTAGGGCTGTCACGAAAAGTTCATTCCAAAACCACCCAAAGTTTAATTCGTTATCTTGTAACCCCACAATTCGCTGGTATCATTTACCCGCGGCAGATCGCCGTTATATTTGATGGGGGTTGCCTTGGCTGAGTCAAAGTTTGCCGTTCGCGGCGATGTCGCCGGTTTCGTTGGGAAATTGCTGGCCGTGCTGGCATTGATGTTCCTGCCAGCATCCTTGCCTGGGGTGGCACGCGCGGATGTGGTGTGGGCGGATGCGCCGACAGGAGTGGCCGGATTGTGTTACAGCGGAGGCCCCCACGCGGGCTGCTATTCCGATTCGGACACGGCCTGTAAAGCCGAAATGGCCGACAATGGCGGGACGACTTATGATGGCAGCTATCCGACGGAATTGTCTTTCCAGGAGCAGTGCGAATGGCATGGCGGCACGACCATTCTTCCAAGTGTGACGGTTTTCCACTGTGCCTCGGGATACAGCATCTACGGGCCGGAACGGTGTTCAGTTGAAAATTTCAAGAGCGGAAAATGTCCGACAACCGCCCATCCGATCAACATATTGAGCGGCGCCAAGATTTTCCGCGACAATGATTTTACGAATACAGACGGGACTTTTTCGTTCGATCGCACCTTTGTCAGCCGTCCCTATGGCGGTTTGAAATCTACTGCCTACTACATGAATTTACCATCGCTCGCGAACTGGACGTCGTTCTTCGATATCAGTCTGCATATTGGGTACGATTGGAGTGACGGATCACAGAGAATCGTCACCGTCGAATATCCCGATGGCACCGCGCAGATGTTCCAACGCCAGAGCGACGGCTCGATGGCGCCCTATGCTTCATCCGACCAACCCATACCCGACAAGGACGCCACCGTGGCTTTCGTCGGCGTATGGCCTACCGATCTCAATTCGGTTCGAACGGCTAGCAGCCAATGGACAGTACGCGACAAGGAGGGCAGCCTGTGGACACTGCAAACCTGGAACGCTCCCAATATTGGCTACAGCGTCGCGCGGCCGATTTCGGTGCAACGCCGCGATGGGACAACTCTGACCTTCACCTATGACAGCAACAATGCGCTGACCACCATCACCGACCAGAATGCCAAGGCGGTGACCTTAACGTGGAACATGCAGAGCTTCACGGTGCGTGATAGTTCTGGAACCCCTATAACAACCTACAACGTTCCCGGAAATCTGGCGCAAGTGACCTTGCCTGGCGGTTACAAGGTCAAGTACAGCTATCAGGACAGCACCGGCGCGGCCAGCCTTCTTTTCGCCCGCCGCCTGGTCAAGGTCGAATATCTCGATGCCGCAGGCGTCGTACAAGACAGCCGCAGCTACGATTACGGCAATGTCCATTTCCCCACCTACATCACCGGTATCCGCGACAAAGACGGCACCTTGCGCTGGCAGGTGACCTATGACGACGTCGGACGCGCCACCGTCAGCCAGGGACCCAATGGCGAATTGTCGGATACCATCAGCTACAGTGGCTCCGGCACAACCTTTTCGCGCACGCAGACCGACGCCCTGGGGCGTCAAACCGTCTATAATTTTTCACGTGGCAGTGGTGACTTTGCCGCCAAACTGACAGGCATAAACGGGCTGATCACCACCCACTGTCCAGCCTCGTCGACGGCCAATACCTTCGACAGCAATGCCTATCTCGCCACGGCCACCGACGAAGAGGGGCGGGTTACCCAATATACCAACGACACGGTTGGACGGCCAACTTCTGTCACCGAAGCTTACGGCACGGCGGCGGCACGCACGACCGGCATCACGTGGAATGCCAACTTCTACGACCTTCCGGACCAGGTCACCGCACCCGGCCTGACCACCAACTACACCTACGACAGCTATGGCCGCGTGCTGACGAAGACCTTGACCGACACCACGACGATTACCGTGCCCTACGCCACCAACGGCCGCACGCATATCTGGGCCTATACCTACGGTACGACCGGCGGCGCGTTGGGGAAGTTGGTCAGCATCGACGGGCCGATGGCTGGCACGGGCGACCTGAAGAGCTATAGCTATACTGCTTCGGGTTACCTGCAGACCATGACCGACGATATCGGTAAGGTCTATACCATTACAGCATGGGACTGGCGCGGCGCACCGGCGACGGTTGTCGATCCGAACGGCGTGTCGACCACCCTGACTTACGATATTCGCGGCCGCGTGCTGACGACGACGATCGATCCCGGCGCCAATCAGTCGCAATACACTTTCACCTATAACGCCATGGGTGACGTTACGAAAATAAGGCTGCCGCAGGGCGGTTTCCTTTCCTACACCTATGACGCAGCCCGTCGTCTAACGGCCGTCGGGAATGAAAAGGGTGAGAGCATTGCACTGGTTCCCGATATGGCCGGCAATGCGACACGTTTCATTGTGAAAGACGCTGCAAAGGTCTCTACGCTGCGGCAATCGATAGTCTTTGATGAACTGGGCCGGATGATTCAGATTCTGGGCGCCGCCAGCACGACGCCGACCAATATGGCCTATGACAAGGTCGACAATCTGGCTTCGTTCACCGATGGTCGCGGGAAGACTTCGACCCTGGGCGTCGACGCGCTCGACCGGGTGATCACGGCGACCAATCCCGATAGCCAAAGCACGCAATATGCCTATGCGGCCAATGACGCCCTGACCAGCCACAAGGACGGCCGCGGTATCGAGACAACGCGCGTCGTAGACGGGTTCGGCCAGACCATTATGGAGACCAGCCAGGATCGCGGCATCAATAAATATTGGTACAATAATGCCGGTCAGCTGACCAAGAAGATCGATGGCGATGTCGTGGAAAGCGACTATGCCTATTACGGTGACGGTCGCCTGCATACGGTCACCTTCCCGGCTTCGGCTGGCGAGACTATGACCTATAACTATGACGACGTGACCGGTGGCAATAAGGGCGTTGGACGCTTGACCAGCGTGTCGGAGGCTTCGGGGACAAGCGCCCTGACCTATAACAATTCCGGCCGGATCATCAAGGATATCAAGGTCATCCAGGGCAAAACCTATACCCTCAACTATACTTACGACAGCAATCGTGCCTTGGCTTCGCAAACCCTCCCCAGCGGTCGGGTCGTAACGTTTACGCGCAACAGTGAAGGCCGGATGACAGCGATCACTACTCAACCTACCGCGACCGGAACGGCCTCGAACGTGGCGACAGCCATCGCGTATCAGCCCTTCGGCCCGCTGGCTTCCCTGACCTATGGCAACGGCCTGGCCCTGACGCGCACCTATAATCTCAACGGCTGGCTGACGCGTATCGAGGTCAAGGCGACGGGCGTGACCACGCTCGACCTTGGTTACACCTATTACGACGACGGACGTCTCGGTGAAATCGACGATAATGCGGCCACCGGACGGACCGTCTATATCACTCTTAGTAATTCGGGCCGGCTGACCTATGCAGGCGGGCCATGGGGCAACGAAACCTTCACCTATGATGCGGCGGGCAACCGGAGCGGTGATTTCCTGACAGTTGGTGGCACGACAACCACGACCAATGCCATTATCAATACCGCTCGAAACCGCGTGATCAAGACGACAAATGCCAGCGGGGCTATCCAGCGCACTCTGACCTACGGGTTCGGCGGCAGCCTCACGACCGATGCCCAAACGGCCGGATCGACCTATGATTATACCTATAACACGCGCCAGCGGTTAGTGGCCGTCAAGAAGGACGGCACGACGGTTTCCAACTACGCTTACGATTTCCGCAATCAGCGTGTGGCGCGGACCTTGATTACGGGCGGGGCGTCTACCTATATCCATTATGTCTATGACGAAACCGGGCATATGGTCGGCGAGTATGACGGTGCGACCGGCAACGTGTTGCGGGAATATATCTGGTTGGACGACATGCCGTTGGCGGTGGTCGACTCCACCTCCGGGACAGCGACCACCTACTATATCCATGGCGGCCATCTCGGTGAACCGCAGGTCATGACCGACGCGTCCAAGGCCAAGGTATGGGATGCCTATGTCAACCCGTTCGGCAAGGCGACGACCTTCAGTTCGCCCACCGTCAACAGTGATATCCGTCTTCCAGGACAATGGTATCAGGCCGAGGCGGCAGTGCAGGGATTGAACCAAAATCGCTTCCGCGACTACGATCCGACCTTGGGCCGCTATATCGAGGTCGACCCCATGGGCATCGAGGGAGGGCAAAACCCGTATGCTTATGTCGACGGTCGGCCCTACGATGCCACCGACCCATATGGATTGTGGAAATTTACCGTTCAAGCCGGCGATGGGGCCGCTTCCAGGACAACCATCGGTTATAACTGTGGCCAATGGAGCTTCGGTGAATATATCGGGGTAGGTGAAGGCCTTAGCGCGTCGTTGGATCTCACGGAAACCGACGCCACCGAAACAAGCGTGGACTTTGGTATTGCCGGCAACACCACTATCCCTGGTGTAAAAATACCATATGTTAAGGATCTGGACTTCGACTACGATTTTGGATCGAATGATCTGTCGGTCTCCGGTCCAGGCGTTGGTCCCGTCGGCGTGTCACTTTCAAAGAATGGTCTGGCACCTACTTTATCAGCTGGAGAATCTGTTTTTGTTGGAGTTGGTGGGACAGTTAATTTTTGACCCCCGGTAGCGCCGGTAGAGGCCATGAATGACGGGTAAAACCGGGCGGGCACGGCGGGCCTTTCCAGATGGAAGGCTCGTCGACGGATGCAGGGCAAGGGATAGGAAAGTAAGAGAACTGTGCCACGCAATCCTTTGATGGGCCTTATTGCCTTTATCGTTGCGGCACTTGTGCCTGCCCTGATCACATCAGCGTCCAGTCTTGTCATGGGTCGGTTGACTCTTGAGGGCTTGATATTCGGGACGGCGGGTTTGTTTGGCTTTTCAGCTGCCACGATGCTGATCATTGGCGGTCCAACCTTTGCACTCCTCCTGCTATGGAAGCGTGCCAATTGGCTGACCATGCTCCTATTGGGCCTTTTCGACGGAATGGTCGTGGTTTTGTTGTTTATGCTGATCGGCTGGCAAGTCGAGCCTTGGGCTTTCCTGTACTTCGGCATTGAAGGTGGGATATCCGCACTGGTATTCTGGCTGATAGGGAAGCGCGCGTTTTAGGGGCCGGCGGCCTTGTCGCGGAGCGCTGCTCCGCCATCGTCACGGTGTATGTTCTAACGCCCCGTGGCGGATGCGCCAGCTCCCTGGGCCGAGGTCAGGGCGGAGAAGTCGGGCACCAGCTTGAATTGACCGGCCTTGTGATCCGGCACGATATACGGCCCGCATTGGAGGGCCGCCTGGATGACGCTGTTGGCCGCGCGGATGTCGGCGGGGCTGGCGGTATCGAGGTCGATTTCCATGCGCGGAACGGCACTCAATACGCCCTTGTCGTCCAGGTTCAAATCTAGGAAAGCCGTCGTCAGGGCGGGATGGACATCGGGCGGCAGGCAGCGCGCCAGTTGGGCCAGCAAGGTCTGGTCACCTGTACCGCCATCGGCGGGTTTCGGCCCCTGGATATCGGCCCTGTCCTCAGACTTTGTGGCTTGAGGCCGGGCCGTCTGGGGTTGGAGTGGCGCGGGCAGTGACGGTACAGGCGGGACCGGAGGCTTTGGCGGCGCCGTTTCCGGCACGCCGGTCACCAGCCAGATCTCCACCTGATCGGCGTCGTCCTTACCCACGGTTTTACCGCCGACCGAATAGCCGGTTTGCAGGCTGTGGCCGTCGAAGCGCTGTGACGGAAAGAGCAACAGCAAGATCAGCAGGTGGAGGCCGCAGGACACAACGATCCCGGCCGCCATCCGCCCACGCCGCGACATCCGGCGTCGGTCCGGCCAGACTCGAACGAACCGGGCGCGAAGACCTTCGACAAGATCGTTTTTCAAGGCGGAAAGGGTCACAGCGTCACGACCGTAAGGGCAAGCGGTTACTCTACATGAATCGGCGGCGCCCACAACGTCCGGATGCCGGCGGCGCACCCCTACTCCACTTTCGCCCGCAAGGCGCCGGTTTCGATCTCGATGCGCACATTCTCGCACGCCGCGGTGACGAAGGCGCTCAGCTTGTTGGCGTCCCTGACCGGGTAGACGCTACGCACCGCCGTTTGCCAGTCGCGGCCGGTATCGAGCAGCCAGTCTTCGGCCAGCGCCGTCAGGAGTGCGGCATTGGCCCGACCGACGCGGTCCATGATCAGGTTGTAGCGTTTGCCCGCGGCGATCATGCCGTCATTGACCAGTTCGGCGACCGATTGGCTGGTGTCGATATAGCCTTCCTGCTTGGCGCCGCGACCGGCCAGGCCTTTCCAGCGCGCCCACAGGTCGGTCATGGCGTGGCCGGCCGCGGCCTGGGCGTGGCTGAGCGTGCCCTTGCGCAGGAGGGCGTCGAAAACCATGCAGCGCGAGATCAGGTTGGGCCGGATAGCGACGTCGCGGTAGCGATCGCTGGCGAGCTGTTCGGCGTTCGGGCCCCATTTGGCCGGGTCGCGGGCATCGAGGCGGGCCTGTTCGCGCGCCTGGGCGGCCTTGAGATCGCGCTCTTCCTGGGTGACGAAGCGTTGCGGCTTGGAGGGGCGTTTTCTGTGGCGGGTCATGGGCGAGTGCCTTTGGATTTAGCGTTGCGTTTTGGTTTTTTGCGCTGGTTTTGCCGGCGATAGGCCCGGTCGTGGTCCATGCGTACGGCATGTTGGCTGCAACCGCGTATGGCAGCCGCGTTCTGCCATTGGCGGGCGGCGACGCAGCGGTCGTAAACGGCGCCCAAGAGGGCGTGGAGAGGTGGCTCGGTCATGTTTGGATCTGCTGAAATGAGAACATTTGCAGAACATACGCGCCATAATTACGAATTGCAAGATAAATTACGAAACTTAGATGTACGAAATTTCGTAAGTTCTGCCATAAAGGCGGACATGACCGAATCCAGCTTTACCCCCCGCCAGCTCGCTTTCGAGAAATGGCGCACCATGAACGGCCTCACCTTCATGCAGGTGGCCGACAAATCCGGCATTCCCTATTCCAGTCTGAAATCCTTTACCTCCAAGCCGGGCCAGGGGATGATCGATCGCAATGTCGACAAGATCGCCAGCGCTTTCGGCGTTTCGGCCGAGGATATTTTCATCCATCCGGCCCTGATCGGCGAGGACGACGGCTCGGGCAACCGGCTGATGAGCGTCGCCAAGGACAGTGTCGTCGAGATCCCGGAATACGATATCAAGCTGTCGGCCGGCGGCGGCTACCTGGTCGACCGCGAGGACGTGAAGGCCAAGTGGTCGTTCGGCCGCGACTATATTACCGGCGAATTGCGGCTCAATCCGTCGACCCTGTCCATGGTCGAGATTGTCGGCGACAGCATGACGCCGACCCTCTATCCAGGCGATCGCGTCCTGGTCAATCACGACGACACCAATGTCTACCGCGAAGGCATTTTCGCCGTGTGGAACGGTTATGCCACGGTCGCCAAGCGCGTCGAGGTCATGACCGGGTCGGTACCGCCGCGCCTGATGCTGATTTCGGACAATAAGAGCCACAACCAGTACGAAGTCAGCGCCGACGAGATCAATGTCATCGGCCGTATCGTCTGGTTCGCCCGGCGGATGTAGGGCGGACGCCTAGGCTTATACCAATAGCGGATGATTTTGACTCATCCGCTATTGGCAGCAGGCAAGCGCCCGCCCGAGCCGTTGCGAGGAGCCATGCGGCGTCTGAGCTAAAAAACTAATATCAACGTCATTCTTCATGACCGTTGATATTAGTCGTACAAGGTCGCCAGGCCGCGGATTTCCATCTCGTTGGCCAGGGTACGAAAGACCGGAATGTCGCGGACATAGTCGCTGAGCGGGCCCTTGTCGGCGTAACGGGCCGCGAACTTGCCGGCGTCGAAGACATCGCCCATCATGTCGAGCAGGGCGCCGGTCAGATAAACACCGCCTCCGGATCCATAAACCAGGGCCATGTCGGACGCCATGGCCGCCAGCCAGGCCGTCATCACGTCGATGGCTTCGATGGCGCGGGGATGTCCCGTCCTGGCCGCGGCTATGATCTGGGGCGAGGTCATGGCCGGCGTCTCTTCCCCGGCGATGGCGTGTAAGGCGTACCAGATGTCCATCAGGCCGGCGACGGAAATGCCCGATTCGCGCGACACATAGCCGTTCTTGGCGCGAATGGCCTCGATCAACCGCCATTCATATTCGTTGGCCGCCGGCAAATCGGCGTGGCCACCCTCGCCGTGCAGGGCCGTCCAGCCGCCGACGCCATCGGAAACCAGGCCGGCCAGACCGAGGCCGTGGTGCGGTCCCATGACGGCGATGGCGTGATCGTCGCCCGCGTCACCACCGGTAATTTTCACCTTTTCGTCGCGGCGCAGCCCCGGCACGGCCAGGGCGCGGGCGACGAAATTATTGACGAAATTGACGCGCTGAACGTCCAGCAGGCCGCGCATGTCGTCGCGATCGATGCTGAACCCCAGGCCGTAGAGATGCAGTTCGCCCTTATGCTCCCATCCCCGCGCCGCCAGACCCGCGCCCAGCAGATGCGGCCGACCGGCATCGGCAAGGAAGCGGCGGACTTCCACGTCGAAGGCTTCGCGCGATGTGCAATTGAAACGCATCACCTTATCAGGACGCCGCCCTGGCGCCGTCAAGGCCAGGCCGATATCGGGGGCCAGCGACAAATCGCACAACAGGACCTGATCACTCATACCTATTCCCTCTGCGCGTCGTTTCGCACGCTTTAGATCAGCATCCCGCAAATTCGGTAACAAAACGAAAACGCAGGCGGCCTTTACAGCGCCGCCGCACCGCCCTAACCATGGCCATGGGCATGGACGCAGCATGTCATCGGAAGGATGGGGGCGAGATATGAAAAGACGGGCGTTTCTTGTTGGAGGCTTGTCGGTGGCAGCCATTCCCGGCTTAGGTCGGACGATGGCCACGGACAATTTTCCGCCCCTCCCCGCCTGGAAACCGTCTTTTTCACAGCCCTTGGAGCGTATCGCGGAACGGTTCAGCTATTATACGGATGGGCAGCGGGATTTCGTCGTCCTCCAATGTGGGACCTGCGTTCTGGTTGACGACGGTTTGTCCGACGCGGCTGCCTATACGGCGGCTCGCAGCGTGTTGGACAGCATCGTCAATTTTCATCCCGATATGAACCCGGCTCATATGGACGATGGCAATGTGATGGTCAGGTACAACCACCCTGCTTTCAATGTCGTATTGACCGATATCGCCAAGGCCAATTGGCAGGAAATAGAGGCGCGGCACAAGGATGGACTGACCAAGGACGAGGTTCTCATTACGCCGTTAGGGCCAAATATTTTCGATGATTTCGGCAAGATGGCGCTGCTGGGGCGATCCTATATGTTTATGGACGCTCTTGATCCGAAATTTGTCGAGATCAGGCGCCACGGATCGCCCGCCAATACGTAACTCCCTCAACTGATGGTAGAGACACGCACCATGACCCAACCCAAAACAGCCGTCGTCACCGCCGGCGGCGGCCATATCGGCTCCGCCATCGCCGCAGGCCTGGCAGCCGACGGTTGGGACATCGTGGTCAGCTATCTCGACAGCGAAGCAGAATGCGCCGGTGTGATCGCTGCGGTCACAGCCTTGGGACGCAAGATCACGGCGCTGCGTTGCGACGCCGGCAGCAAGGCCGATGTCGAGCGCTTCTACAACGCCATCGGCCCCGCACCCGGCCTTCTGGTCAACAATGCCGGCGTCCAGACCTGGTCGTCCCTGCTCGACCTGCGCGAAGAGGACTGGGACCGCGTCATCCGCACCAATCTCAAGGGCTGTTTCCTCAATACCCAGGCCGTGGCGCGCCGCCTGGTCGCCGAACAGCGCCCCGGCCGGATCGTCAATATCGGGTCGGGCTGTAATTTCACGCCGTTCGCCAACCTGGTCGACTATACGGCGTCGAAGGGCGGTATCGACATGCTGACCAAGGTGGCGGCGGTGGAGCTCGGGCCTTACGGCATCACGGTCAATTGCGTGGCGCCGGGTTCGATCGAAACGGAACGGACGCGCCAGGAATCGCCGGACTACGCCCGCGACTGGTCGCCGATCACGCCCTTGCGCCGGGTCGGCACGCCGCAGGAGGTGGCCGGCGCGGTCTGCTTCCTGGCGGGCGACAAGGCAGGCTTTATCACCGGCCAGACCCTGGTGGTCGACGGCGGGGTGTTCACCCAGAGCAACTGGCCGACCGCGGCCTATAGTCAAAAGGATCAGGCGTAAGGATCAGGAGAGTTCGAGCTCCCCGCGGCCGGGTTCAAGACGCATTTCCACGCAGGTGTCGCCGCGCGCGACCATCTCGAGCGGACGGCCGCGCCATGTCGCCTTGGCGGGTGTCTGGGCCAAGACGGCAAGGACAGTGACCGGCCGCGCACCGGAAATGTCCAGGCTGGCCCTGACCGATCGGCTGCCGTCCCAGACCTGACGGACGATGCGGGTGTTGAGGCCGACCGTAAGGGAGCCGGGCTGGCAACAGGCTTCGAACCAGTTGCGCACCGGGCTGGACAGGGCGCCGAAGGGATGCCAGGCGCTGCCGATACCGGTATCGGCGTCGAAGTTTTCGTAGGTCCGGCCGCTGCGGGCAATTTCAGCGCTGTAGACGTCAAGCGCCGTCGTGGCGATCTGCCACGCCTTGTCGCCTTCGCCGTAATCGAGCAGCGCCTTCCACATGAACCATTGATGCGGCATCCATACGGTGCCGTTCCAATAAYCGGATTTGTTGTAATAGGAGGCGCGCCGGTCGACGGCCGTAATCCCCGACGGCGTCCACAGGCGGCCGGGCGTCATCAGGTTGTCGATCATGCGTTGGGTCTGGGCTGGCGAACAGATGTCGGCGACCAAAGGACTGACGCCATCCAGGCCCATATTGAAGTTTTCGCCGGCGGGCGAGCGCCACTGGCCGACGGGTTGCCGGGCATCGTCGTGCTCGACATAGGCGAAATAGCCCGACGCCTCGTCCCAGCTCCAGGTCTGYAGGGCGCTGCCGAGCGACTCGATATCGGCGCGCCATTCCTTCAGGTCCTGGGTCGCACCGATGGCGCCGGCGACCTGGCAGAGGATTTTCGCGCAGCGGATGGCATGGGCCGAGGAGATGACGGGCGCTATGCGGTCGGCCTTTTTTTGGCTGTGCACGGCCATCTGCGCCGGATAGTCGTCCATGCCGCCGGTATTGTAAAAATAGTCGTAGGTGCGGATAAGCCCGGACTTCAGGTCTCGGCAGGTCGAACCGGTTTCGCGGCCGAGCAGAAAACGCAGGTAACACGCCAGCCTGGGGTAGCGGGCGCGGGCGAAGTTCAGGTCGCCATTGCGGTTCCACAGCTCCTGAAACTGGTAAAACTGCGTCGGCAACGGCGTGCCGTGGTGCAGGAAGGCGGCCTGGTCGTCGTCGACGGGGCTGAGATAGGTGTCGAGCAGGGCCGTCGACAGGCGCGGACTGCTGCGCGCCAGCCCAAGGCCGGTAAAGCCGGAATCCCACGTATAGACGGACGACCATTCCCGGCCCGGGCAGTAGTTGCGGATCCACTGGCCGCCCGTCCAGATGGGGAAGAGCATATTGGTCGCGATGGTGGCCAAAAGCCGCTCGGCGCCTTCTTGATGCTTTTGCGCCATGGCGCCGGGAACGCTGACAAAGGCATCGCGCGCGGCATCAAGACGACTGTCGTAATCCATGGCGCGCAATTGGCGAAGCGTCTCCGCCACCCCCTGTCCGTCGCCCACCGTCACGAAGGCGTCACGCACGACGGTTTCGCCGCCGCGGAGATAGATTGGGTCCGGCGCGGCTATGGTGACGTGACCTGGGCCATCGCCCTGAGGGACGCGGTTCATGTCGAACAGGCTGGGGTCGTTCAGCGCGCCATCGAGGCTGCGCAGATCGTCGGTGCGCGCCGAATGGATAAAGGCCGTGCCGCCGCTCCAGCCCAGGGCATAGGCCCGGCCGGTCTCATCGGGGAAGGTCATGACGGTCTGGCCGGCCACCGCGTCGTCCTGGCGTTGCGCGTCGAGCTGCCAGACATGCAGGCTGAAGCTGACGGCGGCGAGGTCATCCGCCTCGGCCACGACGAAGCCGTTGAGCTCGATAGGCTGACCGCCAAGCGCCGTCAGCGAGATCACCTGTTCCCCGGCCGCCACGGCGCCGACGGCGACGTCCAGGGTTTGAAACGCCGTTTCGGCGCCGTCATTATGGGTAAAGGTCACCTGGCCCTTGACCAGCCCGCCCCCCCGGAACACGCAGACACCGGCCGCCATGCGGTAGCGGAAGCGCACGACAGCGGCCTTCAGGGCGCGCGGCGTGTCGAAGCGCCACTGGACCTGGTCGGCGGCGGTCTTGCCGAAACCCTGGCCGATGCCGCCATAGCCGGCGAAACCGTCTTCGAAGATCTCGCCGCGGCGCCGGCCGTCGGTGACCAGATGGTCGTCGAAACGCCCCTCGCCCCAGGTAAAACGCTCATAATGAAGGGCATTCACCCACATGGCCGAGGCCGGCAGGGTGACGTCGGCCGGGTTGGCCGCGCTGCCCTTGACCGCGCGGTGGACGATGCCCGAGGCCTCATCGTTGCGGGTGCGTGGCGGGTTCGACGGCGGCGCCAGGCGGGCCACCCAGTTCAGGACCACCGGCCAGGTGGTGGTCGAGCGGTTGTGCACCGTCGCCCGCAACATGCCGCCCGAGGCGTCGAGGGACAACCATTCCAGCCGGACGCCAACGCCGCTGACCAGATCGCAATCCCAGGCGATGTAGCCGAGGTTCGGATCGGCGCGCACCGGCTGCATGGCCAGACCCATCTCGGCATAGGGCACCAGGGTCTCCCGGCGCAGTATGGCCGGCGCCAGAGCGAAATCCATGCGCAGGCCGCGCTCGGCATCGGTGATGTGGGAAATACCGTTCAAATGATCGCTATAGGGGCCCCAGTCGGGGAGCGGCAGGTCCCGGTGCGCCGGCCGCCGCCAGACAACCTGGTCTCTGTCTGGTAAGAGCACGGACGGTTTTTGCAGAGCTTCGAAGCCCAAAACCGGTCCGGCCGCCACGCCTGCCACCACGGGTGTTGCCCCTTGCAGGAGACGGCGACGGGAAAGCCTGAGCGCTGGGGCCATGATGGATGCGTCTTCCTGCTAATAGCGACGGTCATAAAGCATGCTCGTCGATATTAGCCCGTTTTTGGCGCAAACGGCTAGACACGCCGCATTGGCTCGGCCAGGCCTATTCCGTCACGGTGACAACCACCTTGCCGCGGGCGCGGCCGCTTTCGACATAGGCCAGGGCGTCTCCGGTTTTCTCGAACGGGAAGACCTTGTCGACGACCGGCCGGATCACGCCGGATTCGATAAGCGAGGTGATCTCGGTCAACTGTTGGCCGTCCGCGCGCATGAATATACCCAGAGCAACTGGCCGACGGCGGCCTATGCCCGACAGGATGAGTCGTAGATGATGGCTATTCCGCGACGGTCCAGTTGATCGTGATCGCCGACCACTTGCCGTGGCTGAGCGCGGTCCAGCCTCCCGTCGGCTGCACCTTCAGACGCTGATGCTGCAAGCGGCGGGCGATCGTGCGTCCGATCCGGGAATAGGACGGCGTGTCCTCCATCGCGTCGCAGGCCGCTATCTCGCCGTCCTCGCCCCAATTGCACAGCAGTATGATTTGGCCCGAGGCGTAGGCCTCGAGCACGTCGTTGTCGAATTCACTGGTGGCCGCAACCTGCGCGGCCAGGCCTGCCGCGAGCGGCATCTGAACCGGTGATCCCTGCGGCCCCGGCGCCAGGATCGTATAGCCGGCCGGCAATTGGTTGAGATCCAGTTCGTGCGTCGTCACGGCCGCGGCGATATCGCCGTGCAGCGCCATCCACGCCTTCGCATCCGGCCAGCCTTCGCCGGCGGCCAGCCAAAACTGCTGAGCCGCCAATTGTTGTTGCGCCGGCGTGCCGCGCTCGCTCGCGGCGAAGCGGCCGACGTAATCCGTGGCCCGCCGGCCGCCGCGCCACATCACCTCGCTCAGCGCCGGCAAGGCCTGAGCGTCGTCGGCCATGGCGATCGCCGCATCTTCCTGCTTGGCGATCTCCGCTGAGTCCAGCCGCCAGCACGCCAGACGAGCGCGGACGAAGTGATCCGGCACAGTATCGTCGGGGTGTCTGCACATAACGATCAGGGACGGCCTGTCATAGGCCTTGGTGGCGCGCTCATACCAATCGAACGACGTGTCCTTGTCATGGACTTCGGGCGCCGTGGCATAGATTTCCGCCAGGCGGCGCATGTCGTAACCATTGGGGAAGCTCGTCGTATCGTTGGCGCGCGCTTCATGCCATGCGATGGCGCGGGCAATATTGCGGTACGGCCCGTCGGCCTCATAGATATGCGCAAGGCGGCTCTGGGAGTAAGAGTCGCCCAGGGCGGCGCCGCGTTCGTACCAGTAGATGGCCTTGTCCATGTCGGCGAAGGGTTTATCCGGCTGCGCCGTTCCAGGTTCGTAAAGACCGGCCAGGGTGATCATGGCATTGACGCTGCCGCCATCGGCCGCCTTGCCGTACCAGTACAGCATCTTGTCGACATCGGGCGCGATCCCCGGATAACCGACCTCATAGTCGATGGCGAGCACGGTCTGCGCCCAGGTGTCGCCGGTTTCGGCCATCTTGATGCGCCATTGGCGGGCGAGAAGCGGGCTGTAATCCGGGCCGTCGTCCTGTTGGTAAATGCGGATCAACTCGTCCTCGGCCGGCTGGAACCCTTGTTCGGCGGCCCGGCTCAGCCATTTCAGCCCGCGCCGGCGTCCGGCAGGATCGTTCTTGCCATCGCTTGCCACAAGATATTGTTCGCGGCCGAAATTGAACTGGTCCTCGGCCCTGCCGCTGTTCGCCGCGCGACGCAGGTCGCTCAAAACCTTCGGATCATGCTTCGGCAAGGCGTCCACGACGGTAGTCGTCGTCGTATGGACGCCGCAATCGGCACAACGTGGTGTCAGGCTGGCCGCCACGGGCGTCAACTGGATGACCAAGGGCGCGGCATAACTCGTCGCCGGCGCCGCGGCGGCAACCAGCAACGACAGGACAAGGCAGGATGCGCGCATGAAATCCCCCGGTTTTACGCCACTCTACTGCAAACCTTCCGGCAAGGCCAGATGACGGCCAGCAGGTCGCGATCGCCGGCAAGCTTCGATCCGTCGTCACACGTGGTTGGCCGGGAGAACAGACCTATTCCGCCACGGAGATGACGACCTTGCCCCTGGCGCGGCCGCTTTCGACATAGGCCAGGGCGTCTCCGGTTTTCTCGAACGGAAAGACCTTGTCGACGACCGGTCGGATCACGCCGGATTCGATAAGTGCGGTGATTTCCCGCAGTTGAAGACCGTCCGCCCGCATGAACAGGAAGGCGTAACGGAGCCTGAGTTTACGCGCCTGCTTGCGGACCTTCCCGCTCAGCAAGCCGATAACGAACTTCAAGATCGGATTCAGTCCCATGCCTCGGGCAAAGGCAGGATCGGGCGGACCGGAAATCGAGATGGCCAGGCCACCCGGTTTCAATACGCGCAGCGATTTTTCGAGGGTGGCGGGATCCTGGCTGTTGAGGACGAGATCATAGCCCGACAGCACCGTCTCGAAATCCTGCGTTTTATAGTCGATGACCACATCGGCGCCCAAGCTCTTGACGAGGTCGATATTCTTCGCGCTCGTCGTCGTCGCCACGGTGGCCCCCAGATGTTTGGCCAGTTGAATGGCGAAGGTGCCGACTCCGCCGGAGCCGGCCTGGATGAAGACCTTCTGGCCGGGCTTGATCTTGCCCACCTCAACCAGGGCCTGCCAGGCGGTCAGCCCGACCAGCGGGATGGAGGCCGCCTCTTCCATGCTGAGGTTTTTGGGTTTCGGCGCCAGGTCGGCCTCGTTCACGGCGATGAATTCGGCGAAGGTGCCGATCCGGTGATCGCGCGCCCGGGCATAGACCTCGTCGCCTGCCTTGAATCGCCTGACCTTGGGACCGACCCGGACGACGATGCCGGCCAAGTCGTGGCCAAGGACGAAGGACGGACGATAGGGCAGAAAGGCTTTGAATTCGCCGTCCCTGATCTTGGAATCGATCAGGTTAACGCCGGCCGCGCGCACACTGACCAGGACGTCGTCGTCCCGCAGGGCCGGTTCCGGCACGTCGGCCAGACGCAAGGCGCCGTTCTTTTCGTATTTATCGACAACAAAAGCCTTCATGGCTGTCTCCGGTTGAAATCTATATCACGCGTCGAGGAAGGACAGGGCCTTCGTCACAAAGTCGGCGTGGTTCTGAAAAATCCCGCCATGGCCGGCGTCGTCGTAGATCACCAGCTGAGCATTGGGGATACGGCGCGCCATGTCGGCGCTGTTGTGGGTCGGCACCATGATGTCGTTGTCGCCATTGGCAATCAGCACCGGGATGCGTATACTGCCGAGATCCTGCGGCGCTTGTTTGCCCCAGGCGGTGATCGCCTTGAGCTGGCGCAGGAAGGCCGAATTGGTGAGCGACTTGTCGCGGCCGGTCTTACGCTCTTTCAGCCGCTGCAGAAAGGCTTTCGCGGCCTGGCGGCCATTGGCTGTCGAGGTGAAGAACAGGTAGAATTTAGGGTCGCGGAAGGTCAGCAAGCCCTTGAAGATCAAAGGCCAGGATACCGGTCCGACCTGATCGATACCCTTGCCGCCGGCGGGACCGGTGCCGGCCAGGATGAGCTTGCGCACCAGGTCCGGAGCTTTCAAGGCGATATCCTGCGCCACCATGCCGCCAAGGGAAAAGCCGAACAGATCGACCTTATCAAATCCGAGCGCCCGGATCAGGGCGATCGCATCGCGCGCCATCTCGTCGATGGTCACCGGCGCCGTGCCGCCTGAGCCACCGATCCCGCGATAGTTGGTGGCGATGATGTTGTGCCGGCCGGCAAGGCCGTCAACGATCCGCGGGTCGAAATTGTCGAGTACGGCGCCCCAATGGTTGAGAAGAACGACGGGCACGCCGCCGCGAGTGCCGAGTTCACGATAAGCGAACCTCGTCCCTGCGACATCGATCGACCGGTTCGGCGCATCGATGTAGCGTGTAACCGATGCGGGGGAAGTGGCGGATTGGGTCATTATTGGCCTCCATGACCAAGCGACTGAGATGGTTTTGCGGGTTACCGCAGGCGGAATGGCTTGCGTAAGGTCTTGGCCAGCGCCAGGGCGGCGGCCTTGCCGATACCGCTCGACGCCCCGGTGATAAACGCGGTCTTGCCGCTCGCCTTCGACTTCAAGTTGGCCATTCGTCTTGCCTTTTCACGATGCGGCGTTGCCCCAGAGGCCGAAACGCCAGGTTTTCTGCGCTGCATATTATTGATGACGATCATCATCATATGTGATAGATGATTGACATCATCAATAATGTCAAGTCAGATTCGACGAAAAAGAGCGACGGACGCCCCTCACTGGAAGTATCACTTACGGCTACGGGTCGTTTCGGCGACAAACGGAGTAAGCAAATATGAGAGTATCGCGGGAAAAGAAGGCGGAGAATCACGACCAGGTCATCGCGACCGCGGCGCGCCTGCTGCGTGAGCATGGCCTCGACGGCATCGGCGTGGCCGACATCATGAAGGCCGCCGGCCTGACCCATGGCGGCTTCTATCGCCACTTCGAGTCCAAGGACGACCTGGCGGTCAAGGCCAGCGAACGCGCCATCGCGGACACGATAGCCTTGCTGAAAGACGGATTGGCGCAACAGCCGGAAGATCCGTTTCGCACCTTTATCGAAGCTTATGTGTCGTCAGCCCACCGCGACGATCCGGGTACCGGTTGCATCCTGCCGGCCCTGGCCGCCGACGCGTCGCGCAGTCGTGATCCCGCCCTTCGCGCCGTTTTTACCAAGGCGATTCAGTACTATATCGATCAGATTGCGGTCTTGTCGTCCGCCCGCCCCGCGGCGAACAGCACCCGGCACCCGGCCGCTATCCTGTCGGAAATCGTTGGGGCTGTTCTGTTGTCCCGTGCAGTCGCGGACAGCGCCATGGCGGATTCGTTGATGGCGGCCGTCGTAACGGATCTTACCGGACCTGGCCCGGAAAACCGATAGAGGCAGGCCAAAGGGGGTGCAGTAACAACCGGTTCACGCCAGGAACAACAAGAACGCCATTAGCACTATAGCGATCACCATAACTATCGGCGAAATGAGGCGCTTGCGGACGCACGCCGCCAGTGTCTGCGCCAGATAGGGTTCGATATAAAACAGGCCATAGTCGGAGGCACAGTAGGTGACCTCGACCTCTTGTCCTATGCGCAATTTGGCGCGGTTGAAGAACGGCACGCCGTAACCGACGCTGCGAAACACGGCCCGACCCTCGCGTGTTGTGTAGTGGATGCGGGGCTCGGGCCACCCGCGTCCGCCGCGGGTAGGTACGATCTTGCCTGCGACGGTGACGCTGTCATCGGGCCGACGGAGCAACCAGGCATATGTCGCATGCATCTGAACATAGTTGCCCAGTTCCATCAGGCCGTAAACGGCCAGCAGGGCGCAGGGGATAGCCCAATGCAGACTGGCCGGATGCAGTCGCAACGATTCGACATAATTCAAAATGGAATCCATGCCCTCCCCCCGGCCTTCCTGCACTCTATCCCAACTG
This sequence comes from Asticcacaulis sp. P2_B1, assembly GCF_056404915.1. NCBI lineage: Bacteria > Pseudomonadati > Pseudomonadota > Alphaproteobacteria > Caulobacterales > Caulobacteraceae > Asticcacaulis > Asticcacaulis sp. P2_B1. The sequence goes on from NZ_JBFUDD010000002.1 coordinate 168,230, forward strand.
GCACCTTGGGGAAAGGCCACCCTCTATCGGCAGTCCTTCAGATCGAGGGTCGCCGCCTTGCCGCTATAAACAAGGTCGTGGCCCGCCGAGGTGGGAGCCGCGCCGCAGGTGACGCGGAACTTCGCCGTCGTCGCCATACCGGGATATTGCCCTTGACGGTCGCCGATCGTCAGTTGGTGGTCGGCGTCGTTCCAGCTCAGAGCGATCGTGGCATATTGCCGGTGGCGATAGCCATCGCCGTCACCGGCATCGTCATAAAGCTCGAAGGTTCCGTCCACGCCGGGATAGACGCGCAGTTCCGTCGCCTCGGCGCTCTTTTCGTCGGCATATTGCACCACCGGCCCCAGCGGCAGGATGCTGCCGGCGCGGACGAACAGCGGGATGGTGGCGATATCGGCCTTGGCGGCGGCGACCTGGCCGCCGTCAGTCCGCGCGCCGGTCCAGAAATCGTACCAGGCCTGTTTGCCCGGCAGATAGACGCTGCGCGTACTGGCCGAGGGCTGGATGACGGGACTGACCAGGAGGGACGGCCCGAACATATATTGATCGGTCACGTCCAGCGCCCCACGGTCATCGCGGAAATCCATAGCCAGCGGCCGCATCATGGTGCCCGATTGGCTGGTCACCTGCCACGAGGTCGCATAGATATAGGGCAGCAACCGGTAACGCAGGCGGTCGTAATCCGTCAAAACCTGTTGCGTCTTATCGTCGAAGGCCCAGATCTCCTTGCCCTCGCCCGTGCCGTGAACGCGGAACATGGGATTGAACACGGCGAACTGATACCAGCGGGTGAAGAGCTCGGCATAGGCCGGATCCTTGGGGCTGCCGCCGAAAAAGCCGCCGATATCGGCCGACCAATAGGGAATGCCACTCACCGAGAAATTCAGCGCCGCCGGGATCTGGCGCTGGAAGACGTCCCAGGTGCCGACCGTATCCCCCGACCAGGTAATGGCGGCATTTCTCTGCTGACCGGCATAGGCCGAGCGCGTCAGGATGAAGGCGCGTTTGTCCGGCACGTCGCGCGACGCGCCGGCATAGACCGCCGTGGTGTGCAGCAGCGGCGATGCATTATAAACCTCGGCGCCCGGACCGGCCGCGGTGGTGACATCGCGCATCTGGCCCCATTGTCCGCCCAGTTCGGCTTCCGAGCCATCGAGCCACCATCCGTCGAAGCCCAGCGTGCCGAGATGGCCCATGATCTGCTTCCAGTAGATGTCGCGGCCGACGGGCGAGAAGGCGTCGTACCAGCGGCCGACACCGGCGGGATAGACATTGTTGTAGACCGTGGGATAGACGGCGCCGGCCTTGTCGAGCTCGTTAAGATTGTCGAGGCCGAGATCGAAGCGTTGCCATACCGAGATGATGGTATGGACGTGTTCGTCGTGCAGGGTTTTGACCATCGCCGCCGGATCGGGATAGCGGGCCGGATCGAAGACATGGCTGCCCCACTGACCCTTTTGCCAATATTGCCAGTCCTGGACGACCGCGTCGAAAGGCACCTTCATGGCGCGGTAACGCGCCGCGATCGACAGCAGTTCGTCCTGGGTCTGGTAACGTTCCTTGGATTGCCACAAACCCCAGGTCCAGCGCGCCATCATCGGCGCATCCCCCGTCAGGTCGCGGTAGCCGGCGATGACCGTGTCGAGGTCGGGCCCCATGATGAAGTCGTAATCGACCCCGCCGCCCGCTTCGCTGCGGAAGATGAGCTGACCGGAGGTTTGCGGCAGGGCAACATCGACCTGGGTGACCGAGGCATTGTTCCACAAAATGCCGAAGCCGCGCGACGACACCGCCATCGGCACGGCGACATCGCTATTGGCCTGCTGCATGCGGATGCTGAGGCCGCGATTGTTCAGACGCCCGGTTTGGTGTTGCCCGAGACCATAGATGGCATCCTCCGACCCGATGCCGAACGACTGTGTCGTGGCCGGATTCGAAGCCGCCGCCCAGCCTTCATCCGTAAGGGGGGCGCCGGCGGCGTCGAGATAGGACAGGAAGCCGCTGTCGAGGTTGACGCGCACGGTCACGGCGGAGGTCGACAACAGGACGCTGTCGGGCTGTTCGACGATCTTGAACGCCACCTTTTCCGGCTTGGCGATGACCGCCGGATTGTAATTGCCGGCCCAATCGGCCGTCTTGCCGCGGCGGACATGGATGATGCGATCCGACCAGGGTTCGACCACCACCGTCCCGTTGGACGTCGTCACCGCCAGACCGGTGGCGATGCGCGTGACCTTGACGTTCGGCTGGGCCGCGGCGGTGGCGTCTTGAGCAGCGGCGGTTTGCGCCATGCCGGCGGCGCTCAGGAGCGCGATCGCTGACAATGTCGCGGCCAGGCAGGTTTTGAAAGCGGATGCGGACATGACTTCCCCAACAGTTATGGTTTTGCGCTATTTTGACCGTCGGGGCGTGAATTGCAAGTGAATTGTCTGAGTTATTCCGACGCGGCCTCAAAGCCCCCTTAGATCACCGCCAGCAGCCCGCCGTCGACATAGAGGATCTGTCCGTTGACGAAGTCCGATGCCCCCGACGCCAGAAAGACCGCCGCGCCATGCAGGTCCTCGACCCGGCCCCAGCGTCCGGCCGGGGTGCGCTTTTTCAGCCAGGCGTCGAACTCGGGATCGTCGATCAGAGCCTGGTTCAGCGGCGTGGCATAATAGCCCGGCCCGATGGCGTTGATCTGCAAACCGTGTTTGGCCCAGTCGGCGCACATGCCCTTGGTCAGGTTCTTGACCGCGCCCTTCGACGCCGTGTAGGGCGCGATGGTAGGCCGCGCCAGTTCCGCCTGGACGCTGGCTATATTGATGATCTTGCCGCGGCCGCGGGCGATCATGTGGCGCGCCACTGCCTGGCTGACATAGAAGACGCTGCCGATATTGGTCGCCAGGATATCCTGCCAATCGCCGTGGTCGAAGTCCTCGAGCGGCCGGCGGCGCTGGATGCCTGCGTTATTGACCAGGATATCGATCGCCCCGTCGGCCTCTATGGCCTCCACCGCGGCCTTGACAGCCTGAGGATCGGTGACGTCGAAGACAGCGATCCCGGCCCGGGCGCCGTTGTCGCGCAGGGTCTGCGCCGCCACGTTCAGCGTGGCTTCGGTGCGGCCGTTGAGGATAACGCGGGCGCCGGCCTGGGCCAGGCCCGTGGCAATGGCCAGGCCGATGCCCTGGGCCGAGCCGGTGATCAGGGCTGTCTTGCCGGTCAAATCGAAGAGAGAGGCCCTGGGCGGTGGTGAAATATCCATAACGCGTCTCCTGGGCATGCCTCTCGGGCGGCTGACTCTGCGACAACAAACACGATTTGCCTTCCATGCCAAATGGTTAGGGCGCCCTGCCCCGACATGACATCATTACAAACATGCGCGTCAAGCGCACTGCAATCCTACTTGGATAAGCCTAGGTTGCACGGCGTAGTTTCATGCTTTCAAGGAATCCCGACATGCTCCCCTCCCCCAAAACCGAAGAAGATGTTCGCGCCGCCGACGGGCCGACCATCGCCGAGATGATCCGTCACGAGGTCGATCACGTCACCCACGGCCTGTCCCGCCGTCTCCACGCGGCTGAAGACTATCTGCAAGACCACGCCCTTAACGCACAATATAACGCCAAGATGGCCAGCCGGCGCGCCGTCTCGGCCGTCCGCGCCAATCCCCTCCCGACCGGCCTGCTCGCCCTGGGCGTCGGCCTGATCCTGGCCGCTATCGTGGTCCCGAAACGTCATGCCTAGTTCCCGTGATCATCCCACGCGCATCCTGGTGGTCGATGACAACTATCCCTCGGCCATGACTCTGACCTGGGCCATGGAACAGAATGGCCACGACGTCCGGACCGCCTATAACGGCGCCGAGGCGGTCGAGGTCGCCAAGGTCTTTCATCCCGAAGTCGTGCTTCTGGATGTCGGCATGCCGGTGATGAACGGCCTGGAAGCCTGCAAGGCGATGCGCCAACAGCCCGACATGGACGACGCCCTGATCATCGCCCAGACAGCCTGGGGCGACGACGCCATGCGCGGCAAGACCTTGGACGCCGGTTTCGACGCCCATCTGGTTAAGCCGGTTGACCTCGCCGAGGTCGAGCGCCTGGTCGCCAGCGTCCAAGACACGGAGGACTGATCCGTCAGGTATCTAAGCGGCCCGGGCTGTAAACTAATTCAACCTGGCGCCGCACGCCGCCTTCACCTTTTCTTCCAGCTGGACCATCAGGAACGGCTTGGTCAGGACGTCATTCATGCCGGCGCGCTGACACAACAGATGCGTGCCCCGGTCGGTGTGGCCGGTGATGCCAAGGATGGGAACGGCGGGCGTCAGGTCGGCCTGTTCGCGCAGACGTATCGCCTCGGCCGCAGCCAGGCCGTCCATTACCGGCATTTCGATATCCATCAGGATCAGGGTATAGGCATTGGCGGCCGCCATCTCGACCGCGGTCCGCCCGTCACGCGCCACGGCGACCTCGAAACCGAGAAAATCCAGCATGTCCTCGATGACCGTGCTCATTTCTTCGTTGTCATCCGCCAGGAGGACCAGCTGTGTTGTCAAGGTGCCGTCTTCGGACATGCCGGACTCCTTCTGTCGCTTGATAGAGACAAGCCTGATATCGGACGGATTGCAAGTGGAAGGGGAGTTTATAAACAGAAGAAGATAAGTAATCAGTAGGAGCTACGGTCCGGCTGCGAAAAAGCACGACACCCTAACGTGTGGTACGCTCCCCGACATCGATCCGGTTGCCGTCGGGATCGGCGAAGACAAAGGCGCGCTGGCCATAATCCTGGTCTTTCAACGACTTGATGATTCGCACCCCGGCCGCCTGGCAGGCCGCGTGGACGGCGGCGACATCGTCGACGAACAGGTGGGCGACATTGACGGTGGAGGCGACATGGTCGCGCTTGAGATTGAGATGGATCTCGGCCTGGTCCTTGATCAACACCATGAAGCCCACGGGCGTGCCGTTTTCGAAGACCTTTTCGAAACCCAGAATGCCCGAATAGAAGGCCAGCGCCGTCTGGATATCGCGGACGCAGATGCCGGGCGCGATACGCCCGAAGGTGACGGAAGCCAAGGGTTTCGGGGTAAGGGATTGTGCAGTCATGTTCCGGTTTCCGGGTGAGCAGAGGCGGCGGTGCGCGTGTTCGGTTGCGGAACGGTGTCCATGACCAAGGCTGCATGATGATGCAAAGCCTGTCAATAACGAGGTTTAGATCCCTATTCCCGGGTTTCGAAACGCGGGCGGAAGAACGGGTCATCCAGAATACTGCTCTCGGTCGTCGGCGCCGTCTCGTCTTGTGCAGGTTCCGGGGCGGGATCGAAAGCGGTCGGCTCGGCGAAGGATGCAACCGCGGCAGGCGCCGGCGCAGGTTGAGCGGGCGCGGGGGCCGGCTGTTCCAGCTTTTCCTGATATTGCCGCAGATGGCGCAGGTCATCGGCTATGCTCATGACCGCCAGGTAGAATTCGCACACCGACCGCCACGCCAGAACCCCGATCAGGATGGCCAGCCAGCCGACGACGGTCAGGCCGAACGACAGCAGGATGCCCCAGACCGTGCCGTCCTTGATCGCCGTGCCGACCATGACGCCGCCGACCGCGAACGCGGCAATGGTGAACAGGCCGAGACCCGCCCAGTAGACGATATGGACGACCGGCTTGGTGACCAGACGGTCGAAGGTCAGCATGTCGTGCCAGATGTCGCGAGGCCGCGTCGTGCCGAAGACCTGTCTGATGATGCGATTCATCGCGCGTTCCCCAAAGAGACGAATATCGTCTGTGTCGGACAAGTGTAAAAGGCGTTTGGCCCTATGTTGTCAAGGGCTTGCTGCAAAGCCCTTGCGGGCGGCGGCGAGCCATGCGTCTATAGGGACGTGGGGGAACAGCCATGGCAGGACTTAATGGCCGAAATATAGCGCGCAATGTTGCGGGGCATGGCTTGACCATGGCGGCATTGACGGCCTTGATCTGGCTGATAGAACATGTCGACGGCTGGTTCGACCGCCATGGCGGGCTGCCGCTCAAGACCATGGTGTATGTTGTGCCGGTCGGGTTGGCGATCATCCTGGTGGCGCACTTCATCATTCCGAAAAAGGACATCCACGCCAATAGCGGCAAGGTCTACGACCGGATCACCTACAGCCACGACGACCCCTGTCATGTTTTGTGGCCGTCGCGCGTGGCCGGCGTGGCAGTGGTGCTAGCCATGGCTTATCTGTGGGGCGACGTCCTTATCGCCCTCCTGGCAAGGTTGGCGGTTTAAACCCCTATCTGGCTGGCGATCAAACGCGCCGAGCCGCGACCCAATCCGGCGGCGTCGGCAAATTCCGGCCATCGTGCCACAGCGGCTGTTACGCCATCCAGAACGGTTTCGACCACAACCGGCTTCAGCCCCGCCTTGTGTCCGAGTTGCCGCAAATGTACCGCTGTCGGATTGCGGCCTTCGCCCATAATGGTGGTGCTGTGCTCACCCTGTGGACCGGCGGAAAAGGTCAGATCGTAGGCTGGCGCCAACCGCCAAAGGCCATTCGCACCCATAAGGAATGCGAAGTTTTTGCCGTGATCGTCACGGTTCCGCGCCAGGACGTTGAAACAGGCCAGAGCGAAAGCTTTTTCCACCTGCTGCGTATCGCGTGTCAGACCGGCCGTCACGCGCATCAGCATGTCGTAATCCAGGCTCGGCACACGATGATCGGCATGCAGAAGCCCGCTCAAGGAATGCATGTGCAACCGATCCTTCCCGTCGCGATCGAAACGCCGCGCGCCAAAATAGGCGCCGGCGGGCGTTTCGAACAGGTGCGTTTCCGGCATGTCGAGACCGGCGGCACGCGCCATCAGACTATAGGCATATTCGACCCGGCCGATATCAGGCTCGTCGCTGCGGGCGGCAAACTTGATCAGCAACGGATCGAAACCGCCCCCCTCCTCACCCGACCGGATGACCGTCCTGTCGATATTGACACCCACCATGATCTTCGGCCGCGCGCCTTGCGACGAGGCGTTCAGCGCCAGCAATTGCGTTAATACGGCATCCGCTTCGCCTTCAAGAACAGCGACAGTCTCGTGCGCCAGGGCATCGAGATCGAGCGGCGACGGCGGATCGTGCTCGGCGCGGTCGGGTTCATAGACCAGGGCGCCCATGCCGCCGCGGCCGACACAGGCCAGGCGGTCCAGAGCACTCAAGGCGTTCGGATCGACACCTTGCCGGCGCGCTTGCCGGTCGAGCAACAACCGTCCCCAACCATCAGGCAGACTGTCGTTGAATAAACCGGGCAGGCCTTCGAAGACGACAGGATCCCCGCGCTGCGCACCTGATCGCAACGGCAGGCGAAACGGCGACAGATCAAGCCCCCGCGCCAGGAAGTCCGCATCGTATTCGAACAGAAGCTGCCGGTCTTGCAGGCCCAACCGTCCGACCGGGATGGTATCGCCGGCGAAATCGAGCCCGACCTTCAGACGTGACAGGGCGGCAAAATTCATGTCCGCCGTCCTCGTTTCGGTCTGACCGGTGGCGGCAGGTCGTCCAGGCTCAAGCGCTCGGGCGGAGTGAGCGATCGCGCAAAGCGATAAAAGTCCTCGATCCTTCCCAGCGCCATGGCGAGCCGAAGCAGGCTGTCGAAGCTGATCTCGCCCGTCCTCTCGAACCGTTTGACCGAACCCAGACTGACGCCGGAGCGCAAGGCAAGCCCTTGCTGCGTCAAATTCTGATCGAGACGCAGGGCCTTGAACCGGGTTTGGATTTCGACCGCGACATCGTGTGGAAGATAGAGCGATACAGCCAATATATTATCCATTAAGGGATATTTTAACCCATAACAGATAACATATTATCCCTTAAATAGCAATCACCACCTTAGACCTGACCGACCGTCTTCAGCCGCACCTTCGGGTGAATTTCGTTCTGGCTCATCACCACCGTATTGGCACGGAAGCGCTCGATGATCGAGCGCACGAACGGCCGGATATTGGGTGAGGTCAGGAGCACAGCCACCTCGCCATTCATCGACACACGCTCAAAGACGTCGCGCACCGAGCGGATAAACTCCTGCAAGGCCGACGGCGCCATGGTCAGCTGACGATCCTCGCCCTGACCGACCAGCGAGCTCGAAAAGGCGTTTTCCCAATCGTGCGACAGGGTGACGATCGGCAAGGCGCCGTCGTCGCTACGGTTCTGCCAGCACAGTTGCCGGGCCAGGCGGGCGCGGACATGCTCGACCATCTGGGTGATCGACTTGGTGTGGGCGGCGGCCTCGCCCAGCGCTTCGAGAATCGCCGGCAGGTCGCGGATCGACACGCGCTCTTTCAACAAGGCCTGCAACACGCGCTGCAACGTCGCCGTCGACACCACCTGCGGGATCAGGTCGTCGACCAGCTTCTTTTCGTCGGCCGGGATGTCGCGCAACAGCTTGGTCAGTTCCGAATAGGACAGCAAGTCGGCCATATTGTCCTTGAGGATTTCCGTCAGATGCGTGGTGATGACGGTCGCCGGATCGACAATCGTATAACCCATGAAGGTCGCTTCTTCACGCAGCGCCCCATCGATCCAGGTCGCCGGCAGACCGAAGGCCGGCTCCTTCATGTGCTCGCCCGGCAGTTCGACCTGGCGCCCGCTCGGATCCATGGCCATCAACGAACCGATGCGGACCTCGCCGGTGCCGGCCTCCATCTCCTTGATGCGCACGCAATAGCCCTGATTGGCCAGGCGCATATTGTCGAGGATGCGCACGCTCGGCATGACGAAGCCGTACTCCTGGGCCAAAGTCCGGCGCAGCGCCTTGATCTGGTCGGTCAGCTTGCGGCCGTCGAGGTCGTTGATCAGGCCGAGCAACCCCAGGCCCAGCTCGATCTTGACGTCGTCAATAGCCAGCGCCGCCGAGATCGGCTCTTCCTCGGGCGGCAGGTTGCGTTGCGCCGCGGCCTCGATCTCGGCCGGAGTCGGGCCTACGGGCGTGCGTCCGAGGCGCCAGGCCAGCGCACCGGTGGCGAGCGCGATGGCGCCGAAGAAGATGATCGGCATACCGGGGATCAGGCCGATGGCGCCCGAAGCCGCCGACACGACGCCCAACGCGACCGGATTCTTGGCCAATTGGATGACGATGGCCTTGTCGGCCGAGCCGTCGACGCCGGCCTTGGAAACGAGAAAACCGGCGGCGATCGAGATGATCAGCGCCGGGATCTGGGTGACCAGGCCGTCGCCTATGGTCAGCAGGATATAGGTCTTGGCGGCCGTGCCGGGATCCATGCCGTGGCTGAAAATGCCGATCAGCATCCCGCCGACGATATTGACCAGGGTGATGACGATACCGGCGACGGCGTCGCCGCGGACGAATTTCGAGGCACCGTCCATGGCGCCGAAGAAGCCCGATTCCTGTTCGACTTCCTTGCGCCGGCGCTTGGCTTCGTCGGAATCGATCAGGCCCGACGACAGGTCGGCGTCGATGGCCATCTGCTTACCGGGCATGGAATCGAGGGTGAAACGCGCCGCGACTTCAGCGATACGGCCGGAACCTTTGGTGATGACGACGAAATTGACCAACACCAGGATCGAGAACAGGATCAACCCGATGATGAAATTTCCCTGGGTCATCATCATGCCGAAGGCCTTGATGACCTGGCCGGCCGATTCCTCGCCGTCCTGACCGTGGGTCAGGATGATGCGCATCGAGGTGATGTTGAGCGCCAGGCGGAACAGGGTGGTGACCAGCAGCACCGTCGGGAAGGACGAGAATTCCAGCGGCTTTTTGATGAACAGGCCGGTCATCAGGATCAGGATGGCCGAGGTGATCGACAGGGCCAGCAGGATGTCGAGAATAAAACTCGGCATCGGCACGATCAGAATGACGATGATGGCGATAACGCCGACCGCCATGATGACTTCGCCGCGCTTCAGCCACCCGCCGATTTCGGAGAGTTTAAAGGCCGGCATAGCCAGGGCGGGAGCGTTAGCCAACACGGCCTCCAAGTTACAAAACGCAAAACCGTGTCGGTTGGGTTCCGCGCCAACGGAACTCGGCAAAAATTACCCTGTGCGTAGTGAACAAGTGGTTAAGAGCGGTTAAGTCTTTTGCTCCACGAAGGCCGCCAATTGCGCGATGCAGGTACCCCAGCCGTCGAAAAAGCCCATCTCTTCGTGGGTGTCGCGGTCGGCTTGATTCTTGTGCATGGCATGGGCGGCATAGTCGGTGCCGTCGGCATGGTCGGTCATGGTGATGACCGCCGTCATGAACCCGTGCTCGGCCGGTCGCCAGCCGCCCAGCAGCGAATTGGTAAAGACAATGCGATGGCCCTGCTCGACGGCCAGGAAACAGCCGTTGACGTGGGGGACGAAGGCGCCGCCGTCATCGCTCATCTGGGTGACAAAGGCGCCGCCGGGCCGCATGTCCATCTCCACTACCCGGCACAGGGTCGGCGCCGGAATCCACCATTGCTCGAAACTGCGCGGATTGGCCCAGGCGTCCCAGATGGCGGCGCGCGGCGCCTTGATAATCCGCGAAATGGTCAGGTCGAGTTTCGGATCGATGGCGGTCATGGTGTGTCCTTGGTGCGGGTAACAAATTGCTCAAGCCGGTCGGTGCGGCCTTCCCACAGGGCGCGCTGGGCCGACAACCAGGTTTCGGCCGCGCTCAGGGCCTGGGTTTCGAGGACGCAGGTGCGCACCCGGCCGACCTTGCGCGTGCGGATAAGCCCCGTGCCCTCCAGCATACGGATATGTTTCATGAAGGACGGCAGAGCCATGTCGAACGGCCGCGCCAGCTCGCCGATACTGGCCGGCCCCTCGCCCAACCGCCCGAGAACGGCCCGCCGCGTCGGATCGGCGAGAGCCTGAAAAACGCCGCTCAGCTGTTCGGAATAGTGTTCCATAAGGCTAAGTATCATAAAGGAATACTAAGCACAATGGCTAAGTATACAGCGCAAAAAAAGCGGCGCCGAAACGGCGCCGCCTTCTCATTCTAACGCGCCTATTCGTTAGAATGTAACCTTGCCGGTGAGTTTCCAGTAACGGCCCATCATGCCGCTGCTGGTGAAGGCAGGGTTATACAACGAAATGCCGTAGGTGCCGGACGGATCGTAAGGCGCCCTGGTGGCGAATGCATTCAGGACGTCCAGCATGATCGTGTAATTTTCGGTCAGCTTATACGAGCCATGCAGATCCATGGCGGCAAAGCCGGCGACGTTACAATTAACGACCGTTGCACCGTCGCGATATTTGACCGCCGTGCTACCCGCGGCACAGGTGCCGTAGTAGTCGTCGCCATTGTCGGTGGCGATCGCCTTATAACCACTGGTGTAGTAGATGGTGGCGGCGAGGGTGGCCTTGCCGAAGTCGAAGCTGTTGGTCCAGTTGCCCTTGAGCTTGGGCGTACCCGAACCCGAGGTAATCTGATTGTTGCCCAGCGTGCCGTCGTAACGTTGCGTGGTGCCGTCTTCATAGGACTGCGTGTAGTACTGGATATAGCTGGCGTCGAGCGATGACGTCCACTTGACCGAACCGAGATTGAAGCGGCCAAACACCGAGGCATCCATGCCGGCGATGTCCTGAGAGTTCAGATTGACCAGGCCGTATTGCACGAAGCCTGGCGTGGCCAGCAGGGTCGGGTTGAGCGGATCGACCACGCCGGGCGTGACGGTAAAGCCCTCGGGAATGGCCGTGCCGGCAAAATAGGCTGCGATGGCATGGGTATAGTCGCCGCCGGCAATAACGCCCTTCTTGTGGATCTTGAAGTAGTCGACCGTGAAGGCGATGTTCTTGGTCGCCTGCCAGACGAAGCCAAGCGTGGTGCCGTCGGAGGTTTCCGGCTTCAGATCCTTGGCGGCAACGGTGGTCAAGCCCAGCGAATAGCTGGCGCCGTAACCGTTATTGCCATGGGCTTCCTGGAAGCTGGTCGGGGCCTGGAGCGTGACGAAGCCGGTCGACGGATCGGAGTTGTTTTCGGCGATCGACGGTGCGCGGAAGCCCTTCGAGAATGTGCCGCGGAGGGTCAAAGTGTCGAAAACCTTCCAGGAACTGGAGATCTTCGGCGAGAAATTGCTGAAGCCGGTCGAATAGTCGTCGTAACGGCCGCCAAGATTGACATCCCAGGTCGGTGTGAACGGCGCATCGATTTCGAAATAGGCCGAGGTGACGTGGCGGAAGCCGACGGCGCCAAAGGGGTTCGACGCATTGCTGTAGCGATCATAGGGGTTGGCGCCGGGCCGATCGGGGTTGATGCTGGGATTGTTGACGCGTTCATAGCGGAACGAAGTTCCCAAACCGAGCTGGAGCGGACCGCCGGCCAGGCTCATCAAGTCGCGCGAAGCCGATGCCTGGAGCTGGACAAGTTCCGAATCGGAGTGCTGGTGCACCTTAGGCGCCACATAGTCGCGGACCGCCTGGCTGTTCTGGGAGGGATCCATAAAATTGTAGGAACCGTCAGCGACGACGTCCCTGATATGTTGAAGATTCGGCACCCCGGTCTTGTCATAATCGAGCTCGGATTTGTCGGCCGTGAAATCGACATTATATTTCCAGTCAAACGCCGTGCCGCTCAAGCCGGTGGCGAGGCGATAGGTCCGGGAATCGGTCGAAATCATGTAGGGCAGATCGCCGAACAGATAGTTGATACGGGCAACCTGACCCAGGCCGGCGAACGGATTTTGTGCGTTGAGCGTACCGTTGGAGGCCGTACAGGCAACCGTCGTGCCGCGCGGGCAAACATAAACCGGCAAGGCAATGCCGGCAAGGCTGACCGATGTACCGGCGGCGCCTGGCGTCGTCACGGACTGGATGGTGCGAGGACCACCGCGGCCGCCGTAAGCAACTTCGTTTTGATAGAGGTTGACTTCGACATAGCCTTGCGTCGTGTCGCTGAAGTTCTTGGTGAAGCGGGCCGAGAGGCTCTTGCGGGTGTCTTCAGGCTGGACGACATTGTACTTGTTGGTGGCGTCGAGCTGGCAGAGCGTAGTGCCCACGGCCGTGCCGGCGATGGTTTGGCCGGCAGCCAGGGTAATCGGCGTGAGATCGCCGCAGCCCAGAGCCGGGTTCAGCAGTTGCCAGTTGCCCATGGCCGTCGAATTGGTGGCGTCGAAAGGACGAACGGTCGCGACGGTGGTCGAACCGACACTGGCGAGGGCGCCGGTGAATTGCAGGCCGTTGACAATACCGTTGGTGCGGCAGGTATAGCCCGCGGCATTGACCCCTGAGTGGTGCGGATCGGTTTCACGATAGACGCTGGGCGCGCAAACCGAGCTTTGATTGGCGGTGTTATAGGGGAAGCCGGCGTCGGCGGCGCGCAGGGCTTCGTCCTTTTGGAATTCAGCGCTGACATAGAAGTTATAACCGTCGGCGGACAGGTCGCCCTTGCCCCAGATGCCCGAGATGGCGGCAACACCGGCGCCCTTATGCTCGGCCGAGCCGACCGTGGCCTTGCCGCTGAAGCCGGTGAACTGCTTCTTGGTGATGACGTTGACGACGCCGGCGATGGCATCGGCACCGTAGGTCGAGGACGCGCCGTCCTGCAGAACTTCGATACGGTCGATAATGGCGTCGGGAATGGTGTTGAGATCGACGAAGTTCCGCGTGGCGTCGTCGGCCAGCGGATAGTAGGTCAGGCGCATGCCGTCGACCAGAACCAGGGTCGAGTTGGTGGTCAGGCCGCGCAACGAAATGCCCGAAGCACCCGCCGCGAAACCACCGGCTGAGGACCAATTGTTGTTCATCGCGCCACCGTTGTTCCCGGCAAGGTTTTGCACGGCGCTTTCAATGGTGGTGACACCGCGCTTTTCCAGGTCGGCGGAGCCGAGAACGGTCAGCGGCGAGATCGAGGTCAGATTCTTTTTGCGCAGAATCGAGCCGGTAACGATAACTTCCGTAGGTGCGGCGTCCGCCGCCGGCGCGGCATCCTGGGCCGAAGCCATCGCCGGCACCATGGCTGCAGCGCCGATGACCGCGCAAAAAGTCGTGGTGGCCAGAAGCCCAGCACGTAAGGGTCGTCTCTTCATTTCATTCTCCGAAGTCGCTATTGGCCAAGCCAAATTACCAGCACTTAAGGGCTGTCGAACCAGAGTTAGGCTTCTGTTGAAATTTTGGTCAAGATTTCGTCGCATTTTTAACCGTTTCATTTGCACATGTATCAATTAAGTCACTTTTGCGACAACTTCCGCCATTTTCGGGCAATTTGTTTTACTTCATGATTTTAAAAGTTCAAAATTACGGTGAAATTATTATGATTATTCAATATATTATCGAGTTACCGTCAGCGCTTTACAATCGATTCGCAGTTGAAATATTTTCAACATTTCCCAAAATAACGCAATATTTTGCCGCCGCCTCTCTTTACGCCGGATCGCGCTCTGCAAAGCCGTGGAGCGCCAATTTGATACACAGAGCGTCATCCCTGTCCGATTCGCGCAAGGCGCGGCGGTCGTTTGCGCTTGCAAACGAAGTCCGCAATGGCCTGTCGCCCGAAGCCTTGGCGAAGGGGGAAGGGGGTCTGCTGACCGTAGAAACTGCGCAAGGCCGCCGGTGTGGGCTAGCCAAATTAAATGGATGAAAATGGATGAACTTTTTCCCGGTTTGGCCCGCAAAACACCATTTCACCCCGCCCCTGTTCGAAATTACCCTGCAATTCCGAACACAATTACCGCCTTTGATGCATCCAAAGGCGCCTGGAGAGCCTCAAAACCGCTCCCAAAGCCCGTTTATCCGCCTCAAAACACCCCGCAATCGCCGCCGGACTACCGCCTCGCCCGCCCGGCCCACGTCGGCGCCTGGCACAAACCGAGACGAACGTCCGTGGCCGCTCCCCTTCTCCTCCCTTGTGAGCACGCAGTGCGAAACGGGGGAGGTGTCAGTGCGAAGTCACTGACGGAGGGGGCCGGCTGACGGTTGAATATGTGTTTGCCGCCGGCATTATCCTGCGCAATCGCCGTCGCCGCATAAAATGACTGCGGTTGCATTTCACCGACATGCCGTACATAGTCCGTGCTTATGGCCACGCCTGAAGAAAAAGCCCGCCGACTCATAGACTTCCAGCTGCAGGCGGCAGGATGGGTGATCCAGGATCGTGACGAAATGAACCTCGGGGCCGGTCTAGGCGTTGCGGTTCGTGAATACCCGCTGTCTACCGGTCCGTGCGATTATCTTTTGTTTGTCGACCGCAAGGCGTGCGGGGTCATCGAGGCTAAACCAGAAGGCACGACCCTGTCGGGCGTCGCCGAACAATCTAAGGGCTATCAACAACGACTGCCGAGCCATCTCGCTAACTGGGGCGATCCCCTGCGCTTTGATTACGAAGCCAGCGGCTCGGAGACCCAATTCAGCGACCGCGACGACCCGGAACAACGCTCGCGCCGTATTTTCAGTTTTCCGCGCCCGGACAGCCTGCAAGGCCTGCTGCTGGGTGGAGCCCCCTTGCGCGACCGCCTGACCCACATGCCGCCGTTGGTGACGGACGGGCTGCGCGATTGCCAGATCGAGGCTATCGCCGCCTTGGAGGAATCCCTGGCCGCCGGCCGGCCCAAGGCGCTGATCCAGATGACCATGGGCGCCGGCAAGACCTTCACGGCCGCCACGACGGCCTATCGCCTGCTGGCCCACGCCAATGCCAAACGCGTGCTGTTCCTTGTCGACCGTAACAATCTCGGACGCCAGACCCTGAAGGAATTCCAGGCCTACCGTCCGCCCGGCACCGGTCACCTGTTTACCGAACTCTACAACGTTCAGCGTCTGGGTCCCGCCGGCCTCGATACCGACGCCAAGGTCGTTATCTCGACCATCCAGCGTGTGTTCTCGCAACTGACCGGCCGCGAGCTGTCGGAAGAAGACGAAGAAATCAGCGCCTTCGAGAGCGAAACGAACGGCGCGCCGGAAGAGGTGGTTTACAATGCGCGCATGCCGCCGGAAACCTTCGACATCGTCATTATCGACGAATGCCACAGGTCGATCTATGGCCGCTGGCGCCAGATCCTCGACTATTTCGACGCCTTCCAGATCGGTCTGACCGCTACACCTTCGGCCCACACCCTGGGCTATTTCCAGCGCAATATGGTCGCTGAATATCCCTATGAACGTTCGGTCATCGACAAGGTCAATGTCCCCTTCGAAGTCTTCCGTATTCGCACCCAGATCGGCGAGCGCGGCAGTCGTGTGCCGGCGGGCTTTGTCGTGCCGAAACGCGACCGCCATACCCGGCGTCAGCGCTATGAAGAATTGATGGACGATCTGGTCTACGCGCCGGTCGAACTGGACCGGTCGGTCGTGTCGACCAACCAGATCCGCACCGTGTTGGAAACCTTCCGCGATACCTTGCCGACCGAACTCTTTCCCGGCCGCAGCGAAGTCCCCAAGACCTTGATCTTCGCCAAGGACGATCACCATGCTGAGGAAATCGTCCACATTGCCCGTGAAGTCTTTGACAAGGGCAATGAGTTCGCCAAGAAGATCACCTATCGCGTCACCGGTGTATCGCCCGAAGACCTGATCTCGGAATTCCGCAATCAGTACAATCCGCGTATCGCCGTCACCGTCGACATGATCGCCACCGGCACCGATATCAAGCCGGTGGAGGTGCTGATCTTCATGCGCGACGTCCGTTCGGCGCTCTATTTCGAGCAGATGAAGGGGCGCGGCGTGCGTACCGTCA
Source organism: Asticcacaulis sp. P2_B1 (assembly GCF_056404915.1). Lineage (NCBI taxonomy): Bacteria > Pseudomonadati > Pseudomonadota > Alphaproteobacteria > Caulobacterales > Caulobacteraceae > Asticcacaulis > Asticcacaulis sp. P2_B1. The sequence goes on from NZ_JBFUDD010000002.1 coordinate 184,827, forward strand.
ATCCGGCCGACCTGATGAATGTCACGCCCGACGCCCGTACCAAGGACAAGTTCATCCTGATCGACGCTGTCGGCGTCTCGGAAAGCGCCAAGACCATTTCCGCGCCGCTGGAAAAGCAGCGCACGGTGGCCTTCGACAAGCTGCTGCAACATGCCGCCAGCGGCCGCCACGATCCGGACCTGGTTTCGACCCTGGCCGTACGTTTGTCGATACTGGACCGCCATCTCGGCGCCCCGGATCAGGCGCTGGTCGTCGACAAGGCCAACGGCCTGACCCTGGCCGATATAGCCGCCGGCCTGCTGGCCAGTCTCGACAATGACCGCATAGAAGAGGCGGCGGCGCGCGAACATACGCCGCCGGTCAGCGATGCCCAATTCGACGCCACAGCCGCCCGTATGCGCGCCGAGGCCCTGCGCCCGCTCAGCGACAATCCCAGCCTGCGCAAGCTGCTAATCGAACTGAAGACGCAAAGCGAGGTCGTCATCGACGACTATAGCCGCGACGCGGTGATCTCGCATGTCTTCGACGAACGCGCCGCCCGCGCCATGACCGAAAGGTTCGAAAACTTCCTGGCCGAAAACCAGGACGAAATCACCGCCCTGTCGATCCTCTATGCCAAGCCGCACGCGCAAAAACGCCTGACCTATGACAGCCTCGAAGACCTGCGCCGCGCCATGGCGCGTCCGCCGTGGCTGCTCGAGCCCATCGCCGTGTGGGGCGCCTATAAACGGCTGTCGGGCGGCATGATCAAAAGCGATCCCGGCCGCGTCCTGACCGATGTCGTCGCCCTGGTGCGCTTTGCCCTGCATCAACAGGACAGTCTCACCCCAATGTCGGCCGACATGGCCGGCCGCTTCAATCTGTGGCTGGGACGTGAAGCCAAGGCCGGCAGGACCTATAGCCCGGGTCAGCTCGCCTGGCTCGACGCCGTGCGCGATCATTTGGCGGCAAATATTGACATCTCGCTCGCCGACCTGCAGGACCAGCCGGCGTTTTCCGATCTTGGCGGCGTCGTGGCGGCCCGTCAGGCGTTCGGCGACCGGTTGCCGCAACTGATCGACGATCTGACCGGAGCTTTGGTGGCTTAAGGGGATAGCGAGTGGCAATAAAAAAACGCACGGTCGCGGCGTCGGCGGAGCCTGTGGAAGGGCCTTGGGACCTGCCGGAAGGCTGGCGCTGGGAGCGATTGGGGGATATCGCAGAAATTAACCCGCGAACCGATTTTTCGCATCTTTCGCCCGAAACGCCTGTGTCGTTCATTCCGATGGCTGCCGTCTCTGAGGAAAGCGGAAGCGTAAGGCTGACCGAAATGCGGCCAATGTCCCAGGTTTCAAAAGGCTTTACGCGGTTTCAGCCTGACGACGTTATATTCGCCAAGATTACACCTTGCATGGAAAACGGTAAGGTGGCGATTGTCCCGCCGGTGGCGGGAAATGCAGCAGCCGGTTCAACCGAATTTCACGTTATTCGTTCCGAACAACTTTGCCCCGAATACATTTTTTACTACCTTGTCCGTCGTGCATTGCGTGAGGAAGCAAGGCGTAACATGTCAGGCAGCGCTGGACAAATGCGTGTCCCGACTGAATTTTTGCGGTCACTCGCTATCCCAGTCCCGCCGCGAGACGTTCAAGAAGCGCTCGTTAAGCGCATTATTGATCTCTTCGCAGAAATTGACGACGGTGAAGTCGCACTCGGGGGCGCACGATCCGGCGTTGAGACCTATCGCCAGGCATTGTTGAAGGCGGCGGTTACAGGCGAACTGACCGTCGGTTGGCGACGCGAAAATCCTCATGCTGAAACCGGACAAGACCTCCTCGGTCACATTATGGCCGATCGTCGAAAGCAGTGGGAAGAGGATCCGAAGAACCGTAAGAAAAAATACATTAGCACCCCTGATCTAGACACTAGTGATCTTCCTGAATTACCAGCGGGCTGGGTTTGGACAACGACGGAGATTTTGACGAACGGAGGCCGCGGTCAGATCGTAATTGGCCCCTTCGGAAGTGATCTTAAGGTTTCGGATTACCAAGAGTCTGGCGTTCCTCTTATCTTCGTCCGTCATATCAGGACAAAGGACTTCAAAGGTACACGTCCGCAATTTGTGAGCCCAGAGAAAGCTAAACAGTTGTGCGCCCATACGGCTTTGCCTGGCGATATCCTCGTTACCAAGATGGGTGACCCACCCGGCGATGTCGCAAAATATCCAGACCTTGCCCCTGCGATTATCACCGCTGACTGTATCCGTTGGCGGCACCATCCTTACGCCAGTGCTGATTTCCTTGAAGCGTGGATCAACTCTTTTTGGGGGAAAGCATGGATCAAGAGTAAGACAAAAGGGGTCGCTCAGCAAAAAATTACGCTTGAATTGTTTAGGCAAATGCCAGTGGCGCTTCCTGGTGCATCTGAACAGCATCAGATCGTAGATTTAATCAATGCTGGGTTTCAGTTTGCGGGTGCGACGGAGCCATTGACTGACATTAAGCCGCTAAATGACCTCCGCCAATCCATCCTGTCCGCCGCCTTCCGAGGAAAACTGATATGAACGAAGCCACCCTCGTTTCCAAGGTCTGGAACTATGCCCATGTGCTGCGCGATCAGGGCATCAGTTATGGCGACTATGTCGGTCAGATAAGCTATCTCCTGTTCCTCAAGATGGACGAGGAGCGCACCACGCTTTTGGGCGAGCCGTCGATGATCCCGGCGGAATATCAGTGGTCGACCCTGCGCGCCCGCTCCGGCGAGGCGCTGGAAAGCCATTACAAGGACGCGCTCACCACCCTGTCCAAACGCAGCGACATTGTCGGCACCCTGTTTCTCAAGGCCGAAAGTAAGATCAACGACCCGGCCAAGCTGCAACGCCTGGTCAGCTTGATCGACGGCGAAACCTGGATGGGGATTAATGTCGATACCAAGGGCGCCATCTATGAAGGCCTGTTGGAGCGCAATGCCGGCGAGGTCAAGAGCGGCGCCGGCCAGTATTTCACCCCGCGCGCCCTGATCCATGCCATGGTCGACGCCGTCGATCCGCAACCCGGTCAGACGGTGTGCGATCCGGCCTGCGGCACGGGCGGCTTTTTGCTGGCCGCCTACGAGCATATGAAGGTCAAGCCGGCAGCCCAGGACCGTCGTATTTCCCAGGAGATGCGCCAGAACGGTTTCAAGGGCTATGATATCGTTGCCGAGGTCGTGCGCCTGTGCGCCATGAACCTGTATCTGCACGGCATCGGCGGCGCCACCTCACCGGTCGAGGCGCGCGACGCCTTGTTGTCGGATACCGGCGAGCGCTTCGATATGGTCCTGGCCAACCCGCCGTTCGGCAAGCGCCAGTCTTTCCGCATCGTCAATAATGAAGGCGATATCGAAACCGAGCGCGAAGACTATGTTCGTGAGGATTTCACCGTCACCACCGGCAACAAGCAGCTCAACTTCCTCCAGCATATCATGACCATCTTGAAGCCCGGCGGCACGGCGGCGGTGGTCTTGCCCGACAATGTATTGTTCGAAGGCGGCGCCGGCGAGGCCTTGCGTAAGCGGTTGCTGCGCGATTTCAACTTTCACACCCTGTTGCGCCTGCCGACCGGTATCTTCTACAAGCAGGGCGTCAAGGCCAATGTGCTGTTCTTTGACAAGGTCGCCGGTGGCGAGCATGTCGCGACTAAGGATTTATGGGTCTACGATCTGCGCACCAATTCCCGGTTTACCTTGCGCGAACGGCCGCTGAAGCGTGACGACCTGAACGACTTCGTCGCGTCCTATGAGCCCGCCCATCGCCGCCATCTGCGCCAGGAAACCGAGCGCTTTCATCGCTATAGTTATGACGACCTGGCGGCGCGCGACAAGTTCAATCTCGACATCTTCTGGCTGAAGGACGACGGCCATGTCGATCCCGACAGCCTGCCGCCACCCGAAGAGGTGGCTCTGGAGATCGTCGAGAACCTGGAACTGGCCCTGGCCAAGTTCCGCAAGGTGGCCATGGAACTGGCCAAGACGACGGGGGTATTATGACAGACGCTGTGCCCGACTACCAGGCGGTCATGCTGCCCTTGCTGCGTCATTGACGGCCAGCGCCTGACCGAATTGATGGTGCATTACAAGGTCGGCGTCCTGGTCTGCGATGTCGTCGCACTCAAGCCATTCCACGAGGCCTTCATTTCGGAGTGCCGGCCGTTCGGAGCGTGGCCCGTGCGCGGCAACCGCCGCCGTCAACAATCGCCCCAAAAATCCCAGTTTCCCCGAAAAGAACAGGCTTTGGCACAGTTTTAAGAGTATTATATTACCACTCAAACAATACACTGAGAGGCCACATCTGACATTCGGAGCGCGGCCTTTCCTGAAAACCCGCCCAGGCCACTCCGAATCTCCCCGGCCATGCCGCTTCAGGCCTTGCTGGCCTTGGCTTTCACCATTCGGAGCGAAAATTTTGACCGGGCCTAAGGACCGCGGCGCTCCGAAACGAGGCCGATTGTCAAACCCTCGTGAGCGCCCTAGGTTGCCGGGATGCAAAACCGTCTGTTTTACGCCCTGGCCGGCGCTGTCATCTTCACCATCGAAGTGCTGATCGCCCTGTTCGTCCACGACGATCTGGTCCGGCCCTATATCGGCGATGTCCTGGCGGTGGTGCTGGTCTATCTCGGTTTGCGTGCCGTCACGCCCCTGCCCGTCTTGCCGGCCGTGATCATCACCTTGGGCGTAGCCGCCGCCATCGAGTTCGCGCAACTATTCCATATGCTCGATGCATTGGGCTTAAGTCACAGCCGCCTGGCGCGCGTCGTGCTTGGCGGGGTCTTCGATCTGAAAGACCTCGCCTGTTATGCGGTCGGCGCCCTGGTGGTACTCGTCGTCGAAAACCTCAGGCCGCGCTGGCGCCCGATTGCGGCGCCGGGACGCTGATCCCCGCAGCCGAATATTCGTTCAATTTATTGCGCAGCGTCCGGATCGAGATGCCGAGGATATTGGCGGCATGGGTCCGGTTGCCGAAGCAATGGTTGAGCGTGTCGATGATCAGCTTTTGCTCGACCTCGGCGACCGTCGATCCGACAAAGCTCCGCGCCGCCGACTCGGCAGCCAGCGAGATGCGGCCGACATAGTCCGAGCCGATCGGCGCCACCGGATTCAACGGTTGACCGTCCGGTAAGCGGATAGCGTCAGCGTCGATTTCGGAGCCGGACGACAACAGAACGGCGCGGTGCATCGCGTTTTCGAGCTCACGCACATTACCGGGCCAGGCATGGGCCTGCAGCCGGCGCTTGGCTTCCAGCCCGATCGGCTTCAATGGAATGGCATTGGCTTCGGAATATTTCTTGGCGAAGAATTCCGACAGGGCCAGGATATCGGCCGGGCGTTCGCGCAACGGCGGAATGGCCAGGTTGATGACATTCAGGCGATAGAGCAGGTCTTCGCGGAACGACCCGTCCTTGACGGCGGCGACCAGGTTGCGGTTGGACGTCGCCAGGACGCGGATATTGACCGGCACGGGCTTGGCGCCACCGACGCGGTCGATGATACGCTCCTGCAGGGCGCGCAGCAGCTTGGCCTGCAAACGCGTGTCCATTTCGGAGATTTCGTCGAGCAGAAGGGTGCCGCCGTCAGCCTCTTCGAACTTGCCGATGCGCCGCGCCATGGCGCCGGTGAAGGCGCCCTTTTCGTGGCCGAACAGCTCGGATTCCAACAGGTTATCGGGAATGGCGGCGCAGTTGACCGAAATGAACGGACGCTGGGCGCGCCGGCTCTTTTCGTGCAGGTAGCGCGCCATGACCTCCTTGCCGACGCCGCTTTCGCCGGTGATCAGGATCGAGGCGTCGGACGCCGCCACCTGATCGGCCAGTTTCAGCACAGCCAGCATGGACGGGTCATTGGTGACCAAAGGCCTTGAGTCATCGGTGACGGCGGCCAGGACGGCGGCGATCAGCTCGGCATCGGGCGGCAGCGGGATGAATTCCTTGGCGCCGGCCGAGATGGCGAAAGCCGCCTTGCGCGGGTCCGGATTGACGCCGCACGCCACCACCGTGACGAAGATGTGCTCGCGCTCATTGGCTTCGATCAGCGACTTGATATCGAGCTCGTAATCGACCATCAGCAGGTCGGCGCCCTGGCCCTTGCGCAGGGCTTCGGTGGCCGCCGTGCAGGTATCGACATGGGCGACCTTCGCGCCTGTGTCCATGGCCATCTTGACGGCGACGGACAACTGACCGCTCAATTTTCCAACAACCAAAAGTCTCATCTTAACTGCTCGCGTCTTCGGATTTGATGATTTCCGTCATGGTCACACCCAGCCGGTCGTCGACAACGACGACCTCGCCACGCGCCACCAGGCGGTTATTGACATAGATATCGATGGCTTCGCCGACCTTGCGGTCCAGTTCCAGGACGCTGCCCTGGCCCAGCTTCAACAGCTGCGACACCGACATATAGGATTTGCCCAGCACCGCCGAGATGTTGACGGGCACATCGAAGACAGGCGCCAGATCGGCCGCCGCCTTGTCGCCGTCGTCTTCGGGACCCGAGATCGGGCCGCCTTCTGCGAAATCTTCCAAGCCCAGATCGGCCATGGCGTTACTTTCTATACCTAAACTTCAGGCGCGTCATGACGCGTCCGGTTCTGATGATAGACCTCGGCCTCCATGGCCTCGGTCAGGGCGTGTTCGAGCGCGTCGAACACCTGTTGCGGATTGAATTCAGCGCGGCCGTCGCTCCAGGCGACCTCGAAAGCGCCTTTCGGCAGGGACGGCTTGTCGCGGAACGTGATGTGACCGCCGAAGCCCGACAGGGCGGACGCTTCCAGGGCGGCGGCTTTCAGCTCCTCGGACGGGTCGGCGGCATAGAGGACCAGACGCGAGGCCAGCTCGATTTCCTGGCCGAGGGCTTCGAGGGCGGCCGTCATCGGCGCCTCCGGGAAGCGGTCGAGAGCTTCGCAGGCGATCTTCTGGGCACAGGCCAGCGCCAGCTTGACCGCCGCCTCCTTGTGGGCGTGGATGGCGTCGGTCAGGCCGTGCAGGCCTTGTTGCGCCGCATTGGCCAGGTCCTGAACGGCGGCGGCCTGAGCCATTTGCGCGCGTGCCAGGGCCGAGTTCTCGCCCTGGGCCAGGGCCTGTTTGCGGACGGCCTCGACCTCTTCGGGGGTGAAGAACTTCTTTTCGCGCGGCGCCGGCGTCGACACGACGCGCCCGCCATCGCCGAAGACGGTGCCGAACTCGAATTTCTTGTGTTCCTGGGTATTGATGGTCATGCCACGGCCTTCCCGAAGATAATGAGAGCGCCGGAGACGTTAATAAATAAGTTCATCATCGCCTCCCTGACCGGCCAGCATGATTTCGCCCTTGGCGGCGAGATCCTTGGCGACCTGGACCATGGCCATCTGGGCGGCGTCGACGTCCTTCAGACGCACCGGGCCCATCGATTCCATATCGTCGCGCATGATCTTGGCGGCGCGTTCGGACATGTTGGACATGAACATGTCGCGCAAGCTGTCCGACGAGCCCTTGAGCGCCAGGGCCAGCTGATCCTTTTCGACAGCGCGCAGCAGGGTTTGCACCCCGCCCGGATCGAGCTTGGACAGGTCTTCGAAGACGAACATCAGGGCGCGGATGCGTTCGGCGGATTCGCGGTTGCGTTCTTCCAGGGCGGCAACGAAGCGGCTTTCGGTCTGACGGTCGAAATTGTTGAAGATTTCGGCCATCAGTTCGTGCGAGTCGCGCTTGGAGGTGCGCGCCAGGTTCGACATGAATTCGACACGCAGGGTCTGTTCGATCTTGTCGAGGATTTCCCGCTGGACCGGCTCCATGCGCAACATGCGCTGGACGCATTCGAGCGCAAAATCTTCCGGCAAGGACGACAGGACGCGCGCGGCGTGGTCGGCCTTGATCTTCGACAGCACGACGGCGACGGTTTGCGGGTATTCGTTCTTGAGGTAGTTGGCCAGCACCGCTTCGTTGACGTTGCCCAGCTTGTCCCACATGGTGCGGCCGGCCGGACCGCGGATTTCTTCCATCAGGGCTTCGACTTTTTCCGGCGGCAGGAAGGAGCCCAACAGACGCTGGGTCTGTTCGAACGAGCCCATAATGGTGCCGGAATTGCTCATGCCCGATACGAATTCGACCAGGAGCTCTTCGACGACATTGGCTGCGACCGTGCCGAGCGACGACATGGCCTGGGAGATCTCCTTGATCTCTTCTTCGTCGAGCGCCTGCCATAGGGCGACGTGGTCCTCGCCGAGCGACAGCAGGACGACGGCGGCCTTCTCGACCCCGCTTAATCGTTTTGCATCATCAATCAGATTCTTCCGGGCCATCGCCATCTCTAGCTTTCGTGCAGCCAGGCCCGGAGAATCGATACCGATTCATCAGGGTGGCGGTCCACAAACTCGGATACCTTCTTGACCGAAGACGCCTTGACCTGGCCTTCGATGCGCGCGATGTCGATGCGTTGTTCCTGTTCCTGAGAGGGCACGAGGCCCGTTGCGGCAATGTTTTCAGCCGGCGTGAAGGCGAGAGACGGACCGGATACCCCGCCGGCCATGGCCAGTTGGCCGCCAGGACCGGACAGGGCGCCGCCATTGGCCTGGGCGAGGAAGTTGGTGCCGTTGCCGCCGATGAACTTCAGCAACGGGCGGGCGACCAGGAAGATAGTCAGCAGGGCGACGATGAACAGGACGGCCATTTCGGCGGCGCGCATGATGTCGTTCTTGTCGAAATCGAACATCGACGATTTCGCCGAGGTGCCCGCGCCGTCGAGGGCGGCGTGGCTGAAGCGGACATTGAGAACCTGGAGCTGGTCGCCGCGCTGGGCGTCGATACCGACCGCGGCCGAGACCAGGTCGCGGATCTTCTGCATGTCCTCGACGGAACGCGGGGCATAGGTGTCGGGGCCCTTGCCGTCCTTGGCGGGGGTGGAGATGCCGTCAACCACGACCGCGACGGCCAGTTTGCGCAGTTCGCCCGGCGCCGTGACGGTGGTCGTCTTGGTGGTCGATATCTCGAAATTGGTAACTTCCGAATCCTGGGTGCTCTTGCTGGCGGCGATGGTCGAAATCGTCGGCGCGATCTGGGTGTTCGGAATATTGGCCGAAGCCGTGGTTTGACCGCCACCATTGGGGTCGGGAGAGGTGTCGGCGGTCGAATTGGTGCTGGTCGAACGCACGACCTGACCGTCGGGATCGTATTGCACCTGTTCCTTGGTCGTCGAGGTCGGGTCGAGGTCGGCGGTGACGGTCACGCGGGCGGCGCCCGGCCCGACGACGCCTTCGACGATGTCCATGATACGCTTGCGCATCGTATCCTCGACCTCGTTCTTGTGCGCCGCGCCGGCGCCGCTCAGCAGTCCGTCGTCGCCCGGCGCCGCCAGCAAGTGGTTGCGGTCGTCGACAACGGTAACATTGTCGGCCTTGAGATTGGGCACGGCGCCTGCGATCAGGTTGCGGATGGCGGCGACCTGGTCACCGTTCAAGTCGGAACCGGAAAGGCCCAGCACGACCGAAGCCGTCGGCTGTTCGGCCTCGTCGCTGAACAGCTCGCGCTTGGGCATGACCAGGTGGACGCGCGCCGACGAAATACCGCGCAAGGTGCCGATGGTACGTGCCAGCTCGCCTTCGAGGGCGCGCTGATTATCGAGGTTCTGGACGAATTCGGTCTGGCCCAATGCCGGGGCGTTATCGAAGATTTCATAGCCGACGCTGGCGGCCGTCGGCAGGCCTTTCGAGGCCAGCATCATGCGCGCCTTGGCGACATCGTCGCGGGCGACCATGATCACCGACCCATCGCCCTTGGCCTCGTATTTGATGCCGGCCTGGGAGAGGTTGGTGGTGATTTCCGACGCTTCCTTGAGATCGAGATTCGAATAGAGCAGGGATTGCGGCTGGGCGCTGACATTGAGGATGATAGCCGCCATCACAGCGGCAACGCCGGCCGCAGCACCCAGAATCGCGGTCAGCCGGCCGATGCCGAATTGACGCAAACTATTAAAGAATGACTCCACGTGGTCTCTGCCCTATCACCATGGCTGGACAGGACGATTGCGCCGTCATGCCTCTGCTACTAGGCAGTAATTTCCCAGTGGTGGGTTAATTTGGGATTAAGGGGCGGCGACGAAAGCCGAATTTCCGATAAATAACCGCGAATTAGCGGGAAAGGCGAATATCGGCGTTCTCTATGATATCACAAACACGACCAGTGTAACAGCGCAGGTTTGTGCGCAGCTGAATTCACCAATCGGGCAGCGGACGACGCATAGCCATACGAACGGTAACTAGAGTCGGTGCGTCAAGAACCGGGGAAAAAATCGCGGCGGATCGAGGCCCAGATATAGTCGAGCACCAGGTAATAGAAAACCGATTTGACCAGTTTCGCGGTTTCGATACCGGTATAATACTGGAAGCATATGGCCAGGAAGAGCGTAGCGATCATCACCCAACCGGCGATCATCAGCTTCTTCGGCATCAGCAGCTTTTCAACAAAAGACATGTACGCGTCTCGACAAAATAAAGAACTGATAAGTTTTTAGCTGTAGCAAATTGCTAAAAGATTAACAACCCGGTCACGAAGGTTAACAGCCGGCCCTTGCGGGTTTGCCTCCCGCGGGTTAGCGTCCGGCCATGAGCCGTGAGACCGTCAATACCCTGTGTGCTACCCTGCCCGGCGCCGAAGTTTCCGACCCGTGGGGCGGCGGCCACGATGCCTGGAAGGTCGGCGGCAAGATGTTTGCCCTGACCGGCGCCATGTCCCTAGGCGTGTCCGTCAAGACGCGCGATATCGAAACGGCCCAGATGTTGATCGACGTGGGCATTGCCGAACGTGCGCCCTATCTGCATCGGTCGTGGGTCCGCCTGAAATGGGACATATCACGACGAATTGCGTGCCCGGATCGTGGAATCCTATCGCCTTATTCGCGGCAGTTTGACGAAGAAGGCGCAGGCGGCCCTGGGGGAGATGCCATGATAACCAAGCGCCTGTTTTTGGCCGGTGTGGCGGCGACAGCCGTCGCGACGCGCGTTTCGGCGGCACCGGCTCTGAGCTCCATGAGTACCGGCGCTGTCGCCATTACCGTTGCTGAACGCCTGGCGCGGATTGCCAAGCTGCAGGGCCTGATGCAGGCCCAGGGCGTCGGCGCCCTGATCGTCGAAAGCGGCCCGACGCTCGACTATTTCACCGGCGTGCAGTGGTGGCGGTCCGAGCGCGTCACCGCGGCGATTCTACCGGCGGACGGCGATCCGATCATCGTCACTCCGGCTTTCGAAGAGCCATCGGTGCGCGAAAGTCTGGCCATTCCTGCTGACGTCCGGCCATGGAACGAGGACGAAGATCCGACAGTCTTCCTGGCGCGGGGCCTCAGCGATCGCAAGCTGAGCGAGGGTAAGCTGGCCTTCGAGGCGACGACGCGTCTGTTTATCGTCGATGGCTTACGCCGCGCCAATCCCGGCCTCACCGTCGTGTCCGGTGTCGCCCTGGTCAATGCCTGCCGCCAGATCAAGTCGCCGGCCGAGCTGGCCCTGATGCAGGTGGCCAATGACATCACCCTGGCGGCGCTGCGCTATGTCCATGGCCAGGTCAAAACGGGCGTGACGACCCATGATATCGCCGACCTGATGGACAAGACGACGGGATTGCTGGGCGGTCCGTCGGAGTTTTCGCTGGTTCTGCTGAATGAGGCCAGCGCCTATCCGCATGGTTCAAAACAGCCGCAGACCGTGCGCGACGGCTCTGTCATCCTGATGGACTGCGGCTGCACCGTGCATGGCTATCAATCCGACATGTCGCGCAGCTGGGTCTTCGGCACGCCCAGCGCCAAGCAGCGCAAGGTGTGGGAGACGGTCCGCCGCGGCCAGGATGTGGCGCTGGAAACCGCCAAGATCGGCGTGCCGGTGGGGGCGATCGACGACGCGGTGCGCGCCTTTTATGAAAAGGAAGGCTGGGGACCGGGCTATCACCTGCCCGGCCTGCCGCACAGGACCGGCCACGGTATCGGGCTGGAAGGCCATGAATCGCCGTATCTGGTCCACGGCGACATGACGCCCTTGCAAGCGGGGATGTGTTTCTCCGACGAACCGGGTTTGTATATCCCAGGCGAATTCGGTATCCGGCTGGAAGACTGCTGGCATATGACCGAGAGTGGGCCGAAGCTGTTCTCGCCGCTGGCGGAGTCCTTCGACAACCCGGTTTAAGAAATAGGTCGATCTGCGGATCAATCCTTACTTAACTCGACGCGACCGCGGAGGCCGCCTCGACAGCGACCGGCGCCGGAGCAACGCGGGTCGCCGACTGGATAATGACCGGCTTTTTCAGCATCTGGCCCGACCAGCCGCCTTCACGTGTATGGCTGTCGATGCGGCCGGCCAGGATGCTGCGCACCACGCCCATACCCTTGACGACATGGCCGAAGGCGGCGTAGCCCAGATGGTCGTCGGAGCCGTTGCGGCCAAAGTCCATATAGGTATTGTCGCCGACACAGATGACGAAGTCGGCCGTCGCCGTGCCTGGGGCGAAGCGCGACATCGAGACGGCGCCGCTGGTGTGGGACAGGCCGGTGACCTTGGTCGATTCGTGGGCGATTGGCGGGAAGGTCGGGCCCTTCATCGTCGCCTGGATAAAACCTGACTCGCCCGAGTGAGCCGCCCGCCAGAACGGAGCGCCGACCAGTTTGCCGGCATCGACATATTTGAGGAAGTTGGCGACCGTAATCGGCGCCTTCTTGGCTTCGAGCAGGAGGACGATCTCGCCCTTGTCGGTTTGCAGGCTGACGGTCACCGTATCGGGTTCCGGCGGAGGCGGCGGTGGCGGCGCCGGGGGTGCTGGCGGAGGCGCTTCGTCCACGGGCGCCTCCGGCTCGGCCGGCTTATGGCACGCGGCCAGTGTCGTTGCGATCACGGCCGCGCCAGCAGCAATAAGGTCCCGTCTTTTCATCATATAATCTCCACCGCGTCACTTATCGACATTTGCCGGCGATTGGCAAGTCTCAGACAGGTGAGTAAATGGTCTTGAGCTTCTCCAGCGCCGCCTGGGCTGCCACCGGATCGGCCGTCTCATTGTCGTCGTTCCAGCCGAAATTTTCGTCCGGACCGGTTTCCTGGACGACGATGCCGTCGCGGCGTCCGACAATGTTCAGACCGTTATAATAGACGGTATAGTGGACGTCGTCCTGGGGCGTCAGCCAGACGATCTGGCCGCGCACCGGCACGATGGTTTCGTCCTTGAACAAGGCGCGGGCGCCATAGCCGGTGCAGTTGATCAGGACCTTTTCCTTGACGTGCGACAGGTCGGCCGGCGTCTGGAAGTCGGCATGTTCGATGCGGCCGCCGGCGATGAGGAAATCGGTCTCGAGCTGATGGCTGTAATCGGCGACATTGAAGGCCATGGTCTGGCCGCGGCGGATGTCGGTCACCGAAAACGGCAAGCCGGCGGGATCCACGGCGGCGTAATGCGGCATGGTGGGGCGAATACGGTCGGTCAGGTAGATAAAGCCCGGATCTACGCCCTCGGGTTCCGCGGTTGGTGCCGGCGGATCGCGCAAGAGATAGGAATCGATCCATTCGACCGGATTGCCGGCCTGGCCGATAAAGGATTGGTGCATGGTGAGCGCCGTACGCGCCATGCGCTCCCAACGGTCGGGGAAATCGGCGGCGACCGAGGCCGTCTTGGCGACGCGCGAATCCGGCGTCCAGGTGCCGGTGGCGCGGGCCGAGCGCACAAAGGGAAAGCGTTCGCGGGCATAGATGGTGACTTCGGTGCCGGCGCGTTGGGCGGTGATGGCGGCGGTCAGGCCGAGGGCACCGGCGCCGATGACGGCGATCTTTTTTGGCGAGTTTTGCATGGCCAGCCGGACGGCTTCGGCGGCCGAGCCCCAGGACAACGACCAACCGCTGCCGCCGTGGCCGTAATTATGGATGACGGTCTTGCGGCCAACCTGTTCGGCTTCGATGCGCGGCCCCATGGCACGGAACGGGCGCAGACAGACCGTGGTGCGGAAAAGCTCGGGCGGGGACAGGCGAATGCGGCCGACGGTTTCGCCCGCCCGCGCCAGACGCGGTAAAGCCGCCAGGGTGCCGGCCGCCAGGCCTGCGCGCAAAAGATGCCGTCTGTCCATACTGGTCCCCTGTCGAATACCGCGGAAACTTATCCGACAAGTCCGGCATGTGCGCAAGAGAGGGACGGCTTTAGCTGGGGATGTTCTCGCCGGCCGAAACCCCTCTCAGAGATTCGTAGGGTATAGGGGCGTCGGGGAGCGCTTCGGACGGGGCATAAACCGCGTTGACGGGCGCGTCGGCGGCCGGAGCATCATCGTCGCTCGGGCCGCCCATCAGGGCGGCGAACTCACCATCGTCAAAACGGGTTTCCGCCTTCAACTGAACGGCAGAAGCCGGCATGGCGGGGACATCGTACACAGCCGGCACGACGGGCGCTTCGCTGGCATTATAGTCGCTGGGCGGTGTGAAGGTGACCAGTTTCGAAGTCGGCGTGGCGTAATCGCCGGCGATGTCCGCATAGGCCGCGACTTGGGGGGTGCCGCCGGATACGTCGATATCCGGCATGTGGCTCCATGCCGACACGACGGAGGCGCCACTTAAGGAAAATACCACCGCGGCGACGCCCAGGGTCACCCAAAGCGTAACAGGGCGCTGCGGCTTTTCCGGTTGCGGCCAATGGATATAGGCGGGGATTTCGATAGCCGGATCGGCATAGGCAAGGCTGGACATGGCACGGACTCGGATTGTGACTCGGATGGCTGACGGGCCATATCTACGCCTTCCGCCCGTAAATTTTCGCGACAAACCTTGGCTGGGATCATCATGATCCGGCGTGGCGCCCTGCCCTATCGGCGCTTCGCAACCCAGTCCTAAAAAACTACCGGGTTCTTATTTTTCTTCATCGCGATTGTGCTAAGACGTTGAGATGAGTGTAGCTTTTACCCGCGATGAAGATCACGAGGCCGCCGCCGCCAACCTGCCCGACCGGCCAGTCTCTTCCCATCCTAACCTGGTCACGCCCGAAGGCCTGGCCCGGTTGGAAGCTGACTTCGCCCTGGCCAAGGCCGCCTATAGCGCCGCCCAAACGTCGGGCAGTGTCAGCGACGATCGCACCGCCATGGCGCGGGCGACACGCGATCTGCGTTATTTTACGGCGCGTTTGGGCTCAGCTCAGCGCATCGAGCCGGTGGTGGCGCCGGAACGCGTGGTGTTCGGCTGCACCGTGACGATTGCGCGCGACGACGGCCGCGAACAGGTCTTTCGCATTGTCGGCGAAGACGAGGCCGATCCTGCTGCCGGCAGCGTGTCCTATGTATCGCCCCTGGCGCGCGCCCTGTTGGGCAAGGAGACCGGCGACGAGGTCCAGGTGGCGGGCGCCACAGTCGAGATCATTCGCATCCAATAAATAAAAGGTTAACAGCCGATTGAGCTTATCTTTTCACGGTTTGCAAGTCTTGCGATCTTAGATTGTTTCGGCGGTCCAGCGTTTTCCGGACGCTTGTACATGAACGAGAAAGTTCACCCATGTCTCAAGAGACAAAGATCAATGTCGCCAAGGCGCTGACCATGCAGCTTCACGTCACCGAGGAAGCCATCGACACGGCGCTCAGCGAGGCCGCTCATCTGATCGAAACCTACATCAGTTCGCGCCGCGCCGTCCGCATGTCGGCCATGATCTCAGGCGATGTCCATGAAAGCACGCTGAAGGCCATGATGGCGCTCAACGCCGCCCAGCAGCACATGACCGATGCCCATCGCGGACTCAGCCTGGTGCAGCAACAGGTCGGCATCCGCGCCGGCGCCATTATTCCGCCCGTTGACAAGCCCGACCCCCGCGATCCTGGCAATGGCGGGGTGACCAGTGATCCACCGCTACAGCGCCGCCAGGTTGCATATTAATACTCGCAATCACTTGCCAAGTCCGCTCCCTGCGATATGGTCATTAGTCTAGAGGCCAAGTCAGGGGACGGGCGGGCATGTTACAATCTTTGGTGACCCAGATCGGGGCGGCGGCGGTCGTCATCGTCTGCCTGTACGCCCTTGTCGTCGGAACGTGGCGGGAGCGCTTCGGCGCCTTTATCTACTTGGCCGCCTATTTGCTGACCATTGGCTTCGTCCTGATTGAGCGCGAGCATTTCACCCTCTATCTGCTGCTAAGCGATATGGTCTGCCTGCAGGCCTTTTTGTTCCTATGTTGGAAGACGCCGCATCCGTGGCCGAAATGGGCGGTGCTGGGGCAACTGACCTGTGTGGCGGCCGAGCTTGCCGCCCTGATGAAGCTGGGTTTGCATAGTTTTAATTTCCTGACCATCGAAACCGCCGCCGGCTGGGCCGTCCTGCTGTCCCTGCTGATCGGGGCGATCGCCGCCAGCCGGGCCAAGCGCGCGGCAAAAAACCTGGCTTAGGCCGGCACCGTCTCCACCGCTCGCGCCCTGCGGAAATGGTAATAGATCAGCGCGCTGACGATGGCGGCGAAGAAGCACCACACCGACGGCCAGTTGAGGTGATAGAAGCTGTACGCGACGCCGAAGCCGATGAAGTTGGCGATGCCGATCCACAATACCGTCTTGTGCGACGAGACAAAATAGGCAGCACAGGTGGCGATGAGATAGGCCGAGCGCACCAGCAGTCCGCCGGCCACCGGATTGGTATAGACCAGGCAGGCATTGACGACGTGGACCGAGACGCCGTAGCGCAAGATGATGAGGAAGGTCGAGACCGCAACCACCACGCCGACCGCCAGCACGACCTGCATGATCCGCTTGCGCACCCGGTCGGGCTCGATCAGCATAATGCCGAACGGGATGATCATCGGCCAGACGACACCGATGAAGAAGGCATAGATCTGAACCAGGGCGTGGGTTGCCTGTTCGGTGCCGCCCTGGGGCAGGAGTAGCCACAGCACGCCTTCGATAAATTGCTGGGTGGCGAACAGCAGGGGCACGCTGGCGAAGGGCTTATCGCGGATCTGCGGCGCCTGACCCAGGGCGAGCACCCCGGCGCCGGCGACAAAAGCACTGGCGGCAAAACTGACCGGCGCCGAAAAACACATGAATAACCCCCGTGGCATCTTTTTGAGCTCAAGCGCCGCATGGCTCCTCGCATAAGCTCGGACGGGCGGTCGCCCTTGCCAAGCGCGAAGAGTCATTGTCATCGCAGCTTGGAATAATGGGATTTCAGCTTAGGGTGTTCGCCGGCAATGTAAACAGGTCACCGAGACGTTACCCGGCGTGTGTTGCCACGGGCGGTATCGCAGCTATCTTGCCCGCGGGCTGAAACACACACGGAGATGCTTCCATGGCCGACATGATCGACACCCAGGCACCCTTGGCGCCCGCAGAGGATTTGGCGCGCGACAATCCTATCCGTATCCGAAACGAAAGCGACGAGTACCGCGCCGCCCGGACGGCCCTGCTGGCCGAGGAGATCGAGCTGCGCCGTCATATCGAACGGGTCGCCGCCCAGCGCCGCGCCTTGCCGCCGGGCGGTCCGGTCCAGGGTGATTACGCCTTTGAAGGTGAGGACGGCACCACCGATATCGTCGGCCTGTTCGGCGACAAGCTGACGCTTGGGGTCTACAGCTTCATGTTCGGCCCGCAGCGCGAACGGCCCTGCCCCATGTGCGTCAATCTGCTCGGCGCCTTGGAAGGCAATGCCAACGACCTGGATCAAAAGATGTCTCTGGTCGTTGTGGCGCGGTCACCGATCGAGCGCCTGATCGCGTGGAAGAAGGAACGCGGCTGGAAGAACCTGCGGCTCTATAGCGATCTCAACGACAACTATTCGCGCGACTATTTCGGCGTGACGCCCGATGGCTCGGACATTCCGGCCTTCAATGTCTTTACACGCCGCAGCGGCACGATCCGCCACTTCTGGTCCGGCGAAATGTCCGGCTCGACAGCGGACCCCGGCCAGGATCCGCGCGGCGCCCCGGACCTGGCGCCATTGTGGAATGTGCTCGACATGACGCCCGAAGGCCGCGCTCCGGATTGGTACCCCAAGCTCAATTACTGAGACTTGACGAGCACGGCTGTGGTTTTAGGCGGCAGGTGAACCGCGGCCTGGCCGCTTAAACGTGGACCGTTCGCCAGCGCGTCGATCAGCCCGGTGCCGGCGTCCAAGCTGTAGTCCTGAGCCTTGTCCGACAGGTTGATCACGATGGTTGCGGCATCGTGATCGTTAGAGCGCGTGAACGCGAGAACTGGGTTGCCGGCCTTTGACAACAGCTTGAAATTCCCGTCGCTGATCACCGGATGGGCCAGGCGCACGTGATAGAGGGCGCGGTAATATTCGAGCAGAGACGATGGATCGCCGGCTTCGGCCGCGACATTGTGGGTGGCGACATTGATCGCCAGATTGCGATAGGGCTTGGCGGTGGTGAAGCCGGCGGTTTGCTTGACTGCGGTCCAGCTCATGGGCGAGCGGATGCCGGGGTCGGTAAATGTCCCGCCATTGCTCATGCCGATTTCTTCGCCGTAATAGGTGAAGGGCGTGCGCGAGGCCAGGATCGAGATGGCCGCCATGACGCGGTAATCGGCTTCGTCATTGACACCCAGTTGGTTGGTCAGGCGGTCGCCGACATACCAGTCATGGCTTTGCAGGACGAGCGGCATGCGGTCGTGGTCAGCGTAGGACAGTTGCTCGATCAGGCCGGGTTCGGCGGTGCCTTTCAGCGCGCTGTTGCGGATATCGTCCATCGACTTGAAGGCAAAGCTGTTGCGGCAGGATTGGGTATAGTAGCGCGGTGCGAAATTGGCCTCGCAGACGAGATAGCGGTTGTCGTAGGCGTCGAGGACGTCGCTGAGTTTCTGGACGACGGCGAGGTTTTCCGGCTGGTCGCGAAAGGCGTCGGGACCGTTTTCGATCAGTTGCG
The DNA here is from genome assembly GCF_056404915.1 of Asticcacaulis sp. P2_B1. Taxonomy (NCBI): domain Bacteria; kingdom Pseudomonadati; phylum Pseudomonadota; class Alphaproteobacteria; order Caulobacterales; family Caulobacteraceae; genus Asticcacaulis; species Asticcacaulis sp. P2_B1. The sequence goes on from NZ_JBFUDD010000002.1 coordinate 203,651, forward strand.
TTACGGCGTCGACACGGAAGCCATCGACGCCGCGGTTGAGCCAGAAGCGCATGCTGTCTGAGAGATAGGCGACGACCTTCGGGTTGCGCAGGTTCCAGTCGGGCATGATGTCGTCGGAAATGCCGTAATAATAACCGGTCCCCGATTTGCGCCACCACGGATAGGGCCATTGGGCATTGGTGTCGCGATCCTGGAAAAGGAACCAGTCGCGGTAGGCACTGGTCTTTGAGGCGACGGCGTCCTGGAAGATCGGATTGTCGCTGCCTGCGTGGTTGGGCACGAGATCGAGGACGACGCCGATGCCGCGTTTATGGGCTTCGGCGACCAGGCGGTCGAAATCGGCCAGGGTGCCATAGTCGGGATTGACGGCGCGGTAGTCATTGACGGCGTAGCCGTGATCGCCGTCGGTGCTGGGGTTGATCGGCATCAGCCAGATGCCGGTAATGCCGAGATCCTTGAGATAGTCGAGGCGGCTGGTCAGGCCGTTGAAATCGCCGATGCCGTCGCCGTCGCTGTCCTGATAGGAGCGGACGAAGATCTCCATAAAGGCGGCTGTGCGGTTCCAATTGGCCGGCAAGGCAGAGGTCGGGTTGGCCGGCGCGACGGTTCTCATATCGACGGCCGGCGTGGCCAGAACAGGTGCTGCCAGGGCGAGTGCCGATGTCAGGCAAAGGGCGGCCCGCGAAAGGTGAAAGCGCATGTTTGTCCCCGTATGGTGTGCATCCGGCCTGTTGGCCCTGGCGTCAAAGGGCATGTGTCGCGGGCGGACGCTATCGGTATACGTATGCAGAGTAAGGGAATACGTATGCAGGCCTCGGCGGGTTTGGGGCGATTCGGAGTAGAGTCGGGCCGTTTGCTGGCACCCCGAAAACCGGCGCTCCGAAGGGATTGGCGGGCGGAAAGGGCGTTATTTCTTAAGGGGTTGGGTGGGTGGAGGTTGTTACGAAATAAGGGTTTTCCGCACTCCGAATGGCCGCGCTCCGAATAGCCACGCTCCGAATGGCCACGCTCCGAATGGCCACGCTCCGAATGGCCACGCTCCGAATGGCCACGCTCCGAATGGCCACGCTCCGAATGCCTTCAGTCAATCATTGATTATGCAAATGTCAACTAAGGCCTGCTGCGAATATAGTCTTCGGCATCGACCTCATAGACGGCGGCAGGATTTTGCCGATACAGGTCTTCCAAGGTGACGCCTGCGCCCTGCCAGGTGTCTTCTTGTGTGACGGGGTGCCAGTCGTCGCTGTCGGGCGAGGGGCCGGTAAAATACACCAGATGGGGACTTCGGCCGAGGCCATCGAATTGTACCAGGCTTCTGCCAGGGTAAAATGCCAGTTGAAATCCATGCCGATCGCCATGGCCGAACGAGCGTCGTAAGGGTTGCGCCTTTTTTCCACCTATGCATAATTTTGTCATCTATCGGCGGAGGGGTGTTATGCGTCTGGTTTGGGGTCTGTTGGCGGCGCTCGTGGTTTTGCTGGCCGGGTTTTGGCCCAGCTTTTTCTCCAATCCCGGACAGCTCGATGCGCTGCATATCCTGCACGGCATATTCGCCACCGGCTGGATGCTGATACTGATCCTGCAAGCCTGGCTGATGGCCAGCGGCAAGCTCACCCTTCATCACTGGATCGGGCGATTGTCGCCGATTTGGGTGGCGGGGTTGCTGTTCACAGCCGTCAGGATCATGATGTACAGTCTCGGTTCGACGGCGCGGCATGCCTTGCCGATGCCCGTGCGGCCGATCCTGATCTTTTTCGATATTCCGTCGTTGATCACCTTCGCCGGCTTTTATGCCGCGGCCATCTATTTCGCTTTCAAGCGCGTGATCGACCTGCATTATCGTCTGCTGGTCTCGACGGTGATTATCGTGATGCTGCCGGCGGTCTTTCGCGCCTTGCAGTACCTGCCGATTTTCGACTCGCTAGGCGCGATTATCGCGCCGAGTTTCTGGATCATGGAGGCGACCTGTATCGGCCTGATCGTTTACGACTATGTCGTCCACAAGAAGACCTTCGCGCCCTATTGGCTGACCCTGGCCTTGTTTGTCGTCCTGCAGGTCAGCTATCCGTATGTGACCGGCTTTGCGCCCTATATGGCGCTGATCCGCGTCATGGGTTATCCGGGGTAGCGGCCTCGCAAAGAGCCTTGATGATGGGCAGGGTGCCGCCCCAATAGAGATGGGCGTGGGGCGCTATGGACGGTTCGGCGAAGTCGCTCAGGGTGACGATTGCGACGTGTTTGAAGGCGGATAAACGGGCTTTGGGACGGGTTTGAGGCTCTTCAGGCGCCTTTGTAGCCATCAAAGGCGGCGAAAATGGCCAGAATTGCGGGGGGTAATTTTGAACAAGGGCGGGTCGAACATGGTGTTTTGCAGCCCAAGTCGGAAAAAGTTCATCCAATTCTGTCCAATTATTTGGCCAATTAATTGGGCGGCTTTGCGCAGTTTCTGCTGTCAGTCATACCCATCCGTCATCGACCGCACGGACAACTAATGCTCGCACAAGGCCTTGATGATGGGCAGGGTGCCACCCCAATAGAGGTTGGCATGGGGCGCTATGGAGGGTTCGGGGAAATCGCTCAGGGTGACGGCCAGGAGGGTGGTTTCGGCTTGCGGTGTCAGGTCGAAGCGGACCGTGGTGTAGTTTTCCGGCAGGTCGGCGAGGCGCGAGGCTGAGAGTGTGCTCCAGTAGGCGTATTGGAAGGTTTTGTCGGCGTCGAAGATTTGGATGATGCCGTGGTTTTCGAAGTCGAGACCGTGAAGCGTGCCGCGCATCAGGATGGGGGCTCCGGGTTGCCAGTCGGAGATGATGGTCAGGGGTTCGTCAGACATCCAGCGGGTGATGAGGTCGGGCGTGGTGAGGACGGCCCAGATGCGGGACGGCCGGGCGTTGATGGGGATGGATTTGGTGATTGCGTCGTGTGTCATGGCTTTTAAATGACCCCTCCGTCACGGACTTTGCGCGAAGACGCGCAAGCGCCGCGCTACCTCCCCACGCAAGCGTAGGGAGGAGAAGGTAGGATGATTCCAGATCTCTTACTAAGATCAAGGGCGCGTTGTGACGCTTAAGTGGCCCCCTCCGTCGCGGACTTCGCCCGAAGGCGGGCGAGCGCCGCGCCACCTCCCCCGTTTCGCACTGCGTGCTCACAAGGGAGGAGAAGGTAGAATGATTCCTGGTGTCGCAAGCAAAAAGAGCGGGTCTTGCGACCCGCTCTTCCTGATAATATGCGGAGATTTTTGCAGGGCTTTGCCCGAAAAAATCATCTCGATATGGAAACTTGGGGAAAAGTACACTGAGGCCAAAGGCCGAAGGACTTTTCCCCAAAGAACTAGAAGTCCATACCGCCCATGCCGCCCATGCCGCCACCGTGGCCGCCGCCCATGGCTTGGGGAGCGTCCTTCTTGGGGGCTTCGGCGACAGCGGCTTCCGTCGTGATCAGGATGCCGGCGACCGAAGCGGCGTCTTGCAGCGCGGTGCGGACAACCTTGGCCGGATCGATGACGCCGTCGGCGACCAGATCGACATATTGTTCGGTCTGGGCGTTGAAGCCGAAAGTGGCCGATTCGTTGGCCAGGACGGCGTTGACGACGACCGAACCTTCGACGCCGGAGTTTTCAGCGATCTGACGCAGCGGCGCCTGGATGGCGCGGCGAACGATGTTGATGCCGGCGGTTTGGTCGGGGTTGGCGCCTTCGAGACCGGCCAGGGCCTTGGTGGCCTTCAGCAGGGCCGTACCGCCGCCCGGGACGATGCCTTCTTCGACGGCAGCGCGCGTGGCGTTGAGCGCGTCGTCGACACGGTCCTTCTTTTCCTTGACTTCGACTTCGGTCGAGCCGCCGACGCGGATGACGGCAACGCCGCCGGCCAGCTTGGCCAGACGTTCTTGCAGCTTTTCCTTGTCGTAGTCCGACGTGGTTTCTTCGATCTGCTTCTTGATCTGACCGATACGCGATTCGATGTCGGCCTTGTCGCCGGCGCCGTCGACGATGGTGGTGTTTTCCTTGGTGATGGTGACCTTCTTGGCGTGGCCGAGCATTTCCAGGGTAACGGTTTCCAGCTTGATGCCGAGGTCTTCGGAGATCACTTCGCCCTTGGTCAGGACGGCGATGTCTTCCAGCATGGCCTTGCGGCGATCGCCGAAGCCAGGGGCCTTGACGGCAGCGACGCGCAGGCCGCCACGCAGGCGGTTGACGACGAGCGTGGCCAGGGCCTCGCCTTCGACGTCTTCAGCGATGATCAGGAGCGGACGGCCCGATTGGACGACGGCTTCGAGGATCGGCAGCATGGGTTGCAGGCTGGAGATCTTCTTGTCGAAGACCAGGATGTAAGGGTCTTCGAGGACCGCTTCCATCTTGTCCGGGTTGGTGATGAAGTAGGGCGACAGGTAGCCGCGGTCGAACTGCATGCCTTCGACGACGTCGAGTTCGGTTTCGGCGGTCTTGGCTTCTTCAACCGTGATGACGCCTTCATTGCCGACCTTTTCCATGGCCTTGGCGATCATTTCACCGACTTCGGTGTCGCCGTTGGCGGAAATGGTGCCGACCTGGGCGATTTCGGCGTTGGTCGTGACCTTCTTGGAGGTCGCCTTGATTTCGGCGACGACGGCGTGGACAGCCTTGTCGATGCCGCGCTTCAGGTCCATCGGGTTCATGCCGGCAGCAACCGACTTCATGCCTTCCTGGACGATGGCCTGGGCCAGGACCGTGGCGGTCGTGGTGCCGTCACCGGCCTTGTCATTGGTCTTGGAGGCGACTTCGCGGATCATCTGCGCGCCCATGTTTTCGAACTTGTCTTCCAGTTCGATTTCCTTGGCGACGGAGACGCCGTCCTTGGTCGAGCGCGGGGCGCCGAAGGACTTGTCGAGGACGACGTTACGACCCTTGGGGCCCAGCGTTACCTTGACGGCATTGGCGAGGATGTTCACGCCGCGCAGCATTTTTTCGCGCGCGTCGGAACCGAACAGAACTTGTTTGGCAGCCATGATATGGATTTCCTAGAATTTCAAATTGTTGAGAGTGGGGTCGCGAAGGCCTGCTTCGCCAAGACGCCCAATTCTTACTTGGTCAGAACGCCAAGCACGTCGGATTCCTTCAGGATCAACAGGTCTTCGCCGTCGATCTTGACTTCCGTGCCGCCCCACTTGCCGAACAGGATGCGGTCGCCGGCCTTGACGTCGAGAGCGACTTGTTCGCCCTTTTCGTTACGGGCGCCGGGGCCGACGGCGACGACTTCGCCTTCCTGCGGCTTTTCCTTGGCGGTGTCGGGGATGATGATGCCACCCTTGGTCTTGGATTCTTCTTCGACTCTCTTGACCAGAACGCGGTCGCCTAACGGGCGAAAGCTCATTGGGTTTTCTCCATTTTGTTTTGAACAGGTGTTGTTAGCACTCAGCAGCAGCGAGTGCTAACGTGCGCCGGAGATAGGCTCGGCGGCCGTCAGAGTCAAGGGAGGGGGTGTCTAAAAAACCGCGAAGCGGCATCATTAGAGGGAAATCCGCCGTCGTTGGCAGCGGCCATGATTTTTCGTGTTTTTCGTGCTTTTCGTGGTCAAAGCCTTTGCGCCGGTGCGGTAGCCCACCAAGTCAAGATTTGGCCACGAAAAGCACGAAAAACACGAAAATTAAGGGTTTTAACGTGGGGAGACGAGGAACTGTTCGATCTTGCCGTCGCTGGTCAGATAGACATTGAGCGCCAGGGTCTTGCCGCCGGCGGTCAGGCGGTAGGTGCGGTGTTCCATGCCGCCGCGGTTGCCGCTGCGGTTGAGGGCGAAGGTTGACGGCGCGCCGAGCGGCCCCAGGCTGTCCTTGAAATCGGCGATCGTCTGCGGCGTCAGATAGGCGTTGAAGTTATCGGTAAAGTCGGCGCGATCGACATTGCCGGCCTGGAGGCCTTCGAAGACAGTTTGCAGGCGGGCGTCGACGCCTTGCGACGGCATCATCAGAAAGGCGATGCGGTCGGCGGCGTCGAAGGCGGCGCTGCCTGACATGGAGTTGGTCAAGACCACGATGGCCAGGCCGTCGTCGGGATAGATGCGGTTCTCGCTGATATAGCCGGCGCCCTCGCCGTCGTGTTCAATGAGCGTGTGGCCGTTGGTCTTGCTGACGAACAGGCCCATGGCATAGCCGGTATCGCGACCGCTGTTGAGCTTGATCGTGTCGAACTCGGTCTTGTACGAGTCGGGCTTGAGCAGGGATTGTTTCAGCAGGCTGATATCCCATTTGGCGACGTCTGCCGCGGTGAGCCCCAGGAAGGCCGAGCCGTAAAGCCAGCCCTTGCCGGCTTCGGGGGTCAGGCGATTGGCGGCGAGCGCGCGGCGTTCGTAGCCCAGAGCATCGGGCGCCACCAGATCCTCAGCCGAGATATCGACGGCGTCGCTGATACCGACGGGTTTCAGGATGCGGTCGTTGACGAAATCGAACAGAGGACGGCCGCTGACCTTTTCGATGATCAGGCCGGCGACGATGTAACCGGTATTGGAATATTGCCAGTCGTCTCCCGGCTGGTAATCGAGCGGCGCACCGGCATAGCGCGCCATGACGGCCTGCGGCGTCGTCGGTTGCGTCATGGGCAACATGACGTAGTCCTGCGGCCAAAAGTCGGAATAGCCCGAAGTGTGGCTGAGCAATTGGCGGACGGTGATCTTGTCGGCCGAGGTCAGTTCGGGGAACCATTTCGAGACGTGGTCGTCGAGCGATAGCTTGCCGTCTTCCACGAGAAGAAGTGCCGCCGCGGCGGTGAACTCCTTGGACACCGAAGCGATCTGGTAACGCGTCGCCGGGGTGGCGGCCAAAGCGCTCGACATGTCCGCCTGGCCGAAGGCTTTGGCGTAGACGATTTCGCCGTCTTTCACCACGGCGACCGAGGCCGACGGCGCGCCACTGGCGGCAATCGCAGCCTGCACGGCGGCGTCGATTTTCGCGCTTTGGGTGGCGTCAAGGGGCGCGGCATGCGCGGCCGTGGTCAGGGAAAAGGCGGCGAGGCCGGCGACGACGAGCTTGAGACGCATGAGGATCCTCGTAAGAGCGGTGACGTGGTCTAGCATGGCGCCGGCGGCCGAGAAAGGGCTCACGACCTATCGAAAAATTACAAATTAGCAACTGAATCGCACGGCAATGCGATAACGAAGCCGGTACCTTCAGCTCCAACCAGTTGTTCAAGGGAGCCAGTCATGGGCAAGTCCGACGCCATCGCGATTTTGAAAGAAGACCACCGCCGGGTGAAGGGGCTGTTCGGTGATTTCGAAAAGGCCGAAACCCAGCGCGAAAAGGCGAAGATCGCCGCGGAAGCCATCATGGAATTGAAAATCCATACCGAGATCGAGGAAAAGATCTTCTATCCCGTGGCCCGCAAGGCGCTCAACAAAGCCCTGGGCAAGAAGGATTCAACCGATATGATGAATGAGGCCGACGAGGAGCACCACGTCGCCAAGCTGTTGATCGCCGAGCTCGACACCATGAAGCCCGGCGACGACCATTGGGAAGCCAAGTTCACCGTCTTGTCCGAGAACATCCTGCACCACGTCAAGGAAGAGGAGGGTGAAATGTTTCCGGAAGTGAAGAAGCTCGACCTTGATCTTGACGCCCTGGGCGCCCAAATGTTGGAGCGTAAGGAAGAGTTGAAGTCTTCCGGCGTACCGACCTTCGCCGAGCAGACCCTGATTGCCGACCACGGCATCGCCGATTCCCCGGCCGACGCCACCCGCGAACTGGCCTGATGCGGAATTCCGGCCCCACCTGTTGATCCGAGTCAAATCCGAGTTCGCGTTATTTCCTTAATCTGAGCCACATTCATCTGAGAGGACACCCCCATGTTATCGACCAAAGCCAAGGCCGCCGCCGACAAGATCAAGTCGTTCAGCGAAGAAGACGCCGCCTCGCTGGCGGAAACCATCAAACACGAAGTCCAGCACGCTACCCACGTGCTGACCGAACGGGCCAAGGAAGCCGAAGCCAAGGTGCGTGCCTTTGCCGACCACGCCGGCGACGATATCAGCCGTTACAGCGGCAAGGCCAAGGCCAAGATCGAGGAAAACCCGGTCCCCGCCACCTTGATCGCGCTCGGTGTCGGCTTCGTCCTGGGCGCCCTGCTGATCCGCGGCCGCGACTAAGCCTCTTACACATCCCGGTAAAGCAAAATGCGTGCAAAGAGCCTTTGCGCGCATTTTGTGTTGCAGGCTGCAAAATCGCGCTCGCAAATATGTCATTTGTGCGTCGAGAAATGTCTGCTACAGTTACGGTTAAGACGGTGCTACCGCGGCTAGGCTGTAGCGCAACCTTATGTGCAGGGCGCGTACGACTATGGAAAGACTTCGAATCTCGCAACTGATCGGGTTGGGCGTTATGCTCAGTCTGGTCGCCGTGCAGATGACGGCGGATGTCGCCAAGCTGAGTGCCGAGATCGCGTCGGCGGTGCGCTTCCTGTTTACGGCCATGACCATGATCATGGTATTCCGCCGCCACCCCAAGGCCCGCGCCGCCATCGAAGCCACGGGCTGGGTCGTTATCGGCAGTATCGGCCTCGATTTTTACCTGCACCACCCAATTCCGCGCGTCGAATTCGCCCAATGTGCCCTGGGCACCCTGCTCCTGCTGTCATCCTTCATGATGCGCCCCGTGCGCCGCCAGCGCTGCGATGTCGGGCAAAAGCCGACCATGACCGGCGGGGCATAAGCCCTCTCGACACCTCCTCTCAATCCATGCCACTTAGCGGCTTGCCGGCGTGCCTGTTTGCGCTGTGAGGAGGATCGTCGATGGGTAAGATGTTGGCCGGACTGGCCATGGTGGCCGCTTTCGGCCTGGCGCCACCGGTTATGGCGGCCGATACTGTTACCTATCCCGCCAACAGTTTGAAGGCCATCGCCCAACCTCTGCAGGGGCGTCTGGCGCTCGGCCGCGCCGATATGACGCCGGACAGTCTGACCATCACCGCACTCAAGGGCAGCGACTTCTACACGCCGGGCGATGGCAGCGCCGCCAGTCTGTCGGCGCCGCTCGTGCTCTTTCCTGTCCACGGCGATTTTATCTTCTCGGCGCGCGTTACCATTGCGCTCGGCGCCGATTTCGACGGCGCGGCCCTGATGGTCTACGCCGACGAGACGCACTGGGGGAAGCTGCTGCTGGAACGCTCGCAACCCGGCATAGACGGCGTGACCTCGACCATCACGGCGCCGCACGGCGACGATGCTTATCACGTCATGCTGGCGCCCGGTCAGCAGGCCATCTATCTCAAGATCACGCGCCAGGGCGACACCTTCGCCTTCTATACGTCCAACGACGGCAGCGCGTGGAGCGTCGCCCGCGACTTTACCCTGGATACAGCCCTGCCGGTCATGGCCGGGTTCGAAGCGCAGTCGCCGCTGGGCAATACGGCCACTGCGCGTTTCGACCAGATCCGGCTTGAGTCCAAAACCCCGACCGATTTCTGGCACGGGGAATGAAAACCATTGTCCGCATGACGTTTGGCTCGCACCTATACGGTACGGCGACGCCTCAATCCGACCTCGACGTCAAGGCCGTCTACCTGCCCGAGGCGCGCGACATCCTGTTGCAGCGGGTCAAGGCGGCCGTCACCGGTCAGCGCGACAAGGCCAGGGGTGAGAAAAACACCGCTGACGATGTCGACTTCGAAGCCTATTCGCCGGCCAAGTTCCTTGAGCTGCTGTCGGAAGGCCAGACCGTGGCGCTCGACATGCTGTTCGCCCCGCCGCAGATGATGTTGGATCCGCCGCACGCCGTGTGGGGCGAGATCAAGGCCCTGGCGCCGCGCCTGTTCAGCCGCAAGACCACGGCCTTTGTCGGCTATTGCCGGCAACAGGCGCGCAAATACGGCGTGAAGGGCGAACGGCTGGCGGCGGTGCGGATGGCGCTGGACGGCCTGATGGCGATCGAGGCGCAATACGGCGCCCAGACCAAGCTGGAGGTGGCTGCCGACGCGGTCGACGCCCTGGCCGCCCGTCACGATCTGTTGGCCGTCGTGCATTTGCCGGAGGGCTCAGGCCACATCGCCACCTATTTCGATATCGCCGGCAAGAAGGCCATCTTTTCGGCCTCGATCAAGAGTGCGCGGGCCATGGTGGAGAACCTTTATAACGAGTTCGGTGCTCGCACCCGCGCCGCCGAGGCCAATGACGGCGTCGACTGGAAGGCCATGTCGCATGCCGTCCGTATTGCCCGTCAGGCGGTGGAGTTCCTGGAAACCGGCGCCGTGACCCTGCCACGGCCAGAAGCGACGCATCTGCTGGCGATCAAGAACGGCGCCCTGCCCTATCAGGCCGTCGGCGAGGAGATCGAAACCTTGTTGGATGCGGTCGAGGCGGCGGCCCTGACGTGCGGTTTGCCGGAGGCACCAGAGCTAGGCGCGGCGGATGATTTTATCGCCGATCTGTATGGCCGCATCGTGCGGGGGCAGTTATGATATTGCAAAGATGGAGCGCTCTTTTGAAGAAAGTCAGTCAGGACATCCGAACCTACAGCGATGAGCCGTTAAGGCTTGGAACTCCAGATTGAGGAAAGTGCCATGATCATCATTTCAGGTCATTTTCATGGGCCCGAATTGAAAGGTTCGCGAATTGACCGCGCCATTTCTACCGCGATGAAGGTGATGAAGCAGGTTCGTGAACCCGAGTTCGGCGGAACGCTAGGTAAGATTCCGCACGTAAATGCTGTCTTTGAGGTCGAGGGCTCTTTAGGGGCGCCCAAATTCAGGGTGGTGGACCTTGGGCCATACAGCCGGAAGGATCAATGCGTGCAAGTTAGAATTGCCGTGACGGCTGCCGATGCCGGTGAAAGAAACCTCAGGGATGTTCTCGTGCTCGGTTTGCGAGGGGCCAATGCCGCAGCGTTCCATTTCTTTGACGACAAAGGAATGAACTTTCCACTGCGCGAGGCGGAGGCGTTGGTAACGCGCGTGGGAGAGAAATTGGAAGACTTCACTTAAGGCGGCTGTCGCAGAGAGTGAATTAGGAACAAAGCAAGGAAATAAAAACCCAGGGGTATACGCCGTGAACCGCTTGCGTCCGATAAATTATCTGACTAAAGTCAGGCAATGGACGCGACACCCATTCAACAGATCCGCCGCTTCAATCGCCTGGTCACCCAGAGGGTCGGCGCGCTTCAGGACAGCTATCTCGGCCGGGGACGGCCCCTGGGTGAGGCGCGGCTGTTGTTCGAGATCGGCGCCGAGGGGGCGGATGTTCGGGCCTTGCGGCAACGGCTGGACCTCGATTCCGGCTATCTCAGCCGGCTGTTGCGGGCGTTGGAAAAGCAGGGCCTGCTGACAGTCGAGACATCGCCACAGGACGGCCGCGTGCGGTTGGCGAAGCTGAGCGAGATGGGCCGCGCCGAGGTTGAGACCTATGACCGGCTGTCGGACGATCTGGCGCAGTCCCTGATCGATCCGCTCGACGACGGCCAGCGCCAACGCCTGGTTGCCGCCATGGCCGAGGTCGAACGGTTGCTGCGCGCCTCGGCCGTCAGCGTGAACATCGAGCCGCCGGACAGCGCCGACGCGCAATGGTGCGTCGGGCAATATCGCCGTGAACTGGATGAGCGCATGAACACCGGCTACGACCCGGCCAAGGCCCAGCCGACCAGCGACGCGGAATTTACCCCGCCGCGCGGCTATTTCGTCATTGCCCGGCTGGAGGGCCGGCCTGTCGCCTGCGGCGCGCTGAAGCGACCGGACCCGACGACCGGCGAGATCAAGCGCGTGTGGACCGATCCGTCGACGCGCGGATTGGGCATTGGCCGCAAGGTGCTCGGCACCCTGGAGAACTTGGCGCGCGAGGCCGGGATGACCAGCGTACGGTTGGACTCTAACCGCGTGTTGACCGAGGCCATGGCCCTGTACACCCGGGCAGGATATGTCGAGGTGCCGGCCTTTAACGACGATCCCTATGCCCAAATCTGGCTGGCCAAAGCGTTGCGCGACTGACGGTACCGTTTGGCCGGTCGGACAGGGTTGCCATCCCGGCGCCGGACTGATATCCATGGCGCCATCTGATAGGAGAATGCCTTTGTTTGCCGTCGCAAAGATCCAGAACTCACCGGCTGCGGCGGTAGAGACGAAGGCGCTTGGCATGATGACCGAGGCCTGAGCCTCCCTATCGCCCGGCCTTAGCGCGCCCGATACCGGCGCACGACTAATGTCGAGACCCACATGATTATCGAACTGAATGCTACTGATTACGACGCGATCCTGAAAGGTATCGCGCCTGGCGATCTGCGCCTTGTCCCCGACAGCGCGATCGCACCTCCGGAGGTTCTGGAGATGTTGGCCGGCCTCGCGGCCACCATCCGCGCCGAATTTTCCCCCTCGGCCTGGATGATGGTGGAGGACGGCGAAATCGTCGGACTTTGCTCCATCGTCAGGCCGCCCCAAGGCGGAGACATCCATATCGGCTATGGCGTTGCACCGACGCGCCAGGGTCGCGGATACACCACGCGGGCCATAGGGCAGGTTCTGGAATGGGGGCGAAACGACCCCCGTGTGGCCCTTATCTCCGCGGAAACCGGGGTCGAAAACATCGCCTCCCAGCGTGTTCTCGAACACAACGGCTTTGTCCGCACGGGTGAGCGGATCGATGCCGAAGACGGGCCAGTGATCTGCTGGCAATCCGTGACGGTTTAAGGCATTGGGTCGAGCCCCAAGGCCATGCGCCTTGGGGCTCGGTCAACCGACAACAAGAGTTTTGACAAGCGTGCCCTGCCGCCGTAATGCCGGATGAAACCACCCACAGCGAGGCATCATTCCATGCGCATGTACCAGGTCGACGCCTTCACCGATCGTCTTTTCAGCGGGAATCCCGCCGCGGTTCTGGTGCTGGACGCCTGGCTGCCGGATCCCCTGATGCTGGCGATCGCGCAGGAGAACAATCTGGCCGAGACGGCTTTTGTCAAGGCGCGCCCCGACGGAGCCTGGGATTTACGTTGGTTCGCCCCGGCGATCGAGGTCGATTTCTGCGGCCATGCGACCCTGGCGACGGCGCATATCCTGTTCACTACAACCGGGGCCGCCTCGCCGCTTATCTTTCATACGCGCGTCGGGGAGTTGCGCGTATCGCAGCAACCGGGCGGGTACCGGCTCGACCTTCCCTGCCTGCCGCCGGAGGTCCTCGACGCCCTGCCGCAGGAGATAGCCGGTGTCTTTACGGCGCCGCCGGTCCATATTTTCCGCAATTTCGAGAACATCTTTGCCGATCTCGGCAGCGCCGATGCCGTGCGCGGTTTCGTCCCCGACCTGGCGGCGATCGCTCGCCTGGGCTCTGTCGGTTTGGTGGTGACCGGCCGGGAAACGGAAGGCGCCAAGGCGGATTTCGTGTCACGCTACTTCGTGCCCGGCGCGGGCATTCCGGAAGATCCGGTGACGGGGTCGATCCATGCCACGCTTGTGCCCTATTGGGCGGCGCGGTTGGGCCGCGACACGCTCACGGCCTATCAGGCGTCGCCACGTGGCGGCTGGCTGGCTTGTGAGTTGAGCCAAGATCGGGTGCTTCTGGGCGGGAATGCCGTGACCTTTATGGAGGCCACGATCAACCTGCCAGAGGCGATTTGACAAAATTGGCCCCTGAGATCGGGTAGGCGGTGGAATCAGGCCGCGCGCATGACCGCGCGATAAAGCCGGCAGCAATTGCGTCCATCGGCCTTGGCGGCGTAAAGGGCGCGGTCGGCCAGGGCGACGAGCGGCGCCAGTTCGGCGTCGGCCGTATAGGTCCAGTGGACGCCGAAACTGGCGGTGACCGGGCCGCATTCGCCGAAATCGAAGTTTTCGATGCAGTCACGCAGCTTCTCGGCGATCTTTTGCGCGCCACGCCGGTCGATATCGGCGCAGACGACGATGAATTCTTCGCCACCCCAGCGCGCGACCATGTCGACGGTGCGCATATTGCGGGCGATAACCGTGGCGAAATCCGCCAGGACCCGGTCTCCGGCGTCGTGGCCATGGGTGTCGTTCAACACCTTGAAATGGTCGATATCGATCAGGATGACGGTCAGGGAATAGGGATTGCGGCGCTCCTTGACCAGGGCGTCGAAGCGTTCGGTCAGGCCGCGGCGATTGAGCAGGCCGGTCAGCGGATCGCGGCGCGCGGCTTCCTGGGCATCATGCAGGGCCAGGGCTGCCAGGGTCTGGCGTTCGCGCAGGGCACGGCGCAGATTGCCGAGACGGTAGCCGAGATAGAGGACGATCATGACGATCCATGTGCCGAGCAGCAGGGAATACCATTGGGCGTCGCTGAGGATCGACTTCACCACCACGATTTCGCGAACGTCGAATTCATGATGGCCAAGCGGTGCTTCAGAGCCCGTTTCGACGATCAGGGAGGTGATGTCGTCGAATTGCGGGCGGCCAAAGGCCGGCGGCAGCTTACGTTTGCGCAGCCACCAGTCGGCAACACCGAAATCGACAGGCACGAACTCGGTGCGTTGCAACTTGCCCGGCGTGGTATCGGCTTCGACGCGCAGGTATTTCGGCGACTCGTCGTCGGCGCGGACGCTGTAATGCGGATCGAAATTCTTGAGGTGGACCCGGAAGGAGGTCGCCGCGCCGCGGTACATCATGGTGATGGCGAAGGAGCGCATATTGGTGAGGTTAAGGCCGCGGGAGCCTTTGTTACGGTCGAGGAACAGCTCGTAACCGCAATAGGGATAAGCATTTCCGCTGCCCAGCTCGCAGCTCCAGTGCAGGGGACCCAGACTCGTGATACGGGTGCCGCCGCCGATATCGCCGTCCGAGAAGACGAGATAATCGCTTTGGGCGGTGGAGGCCGGGGTCAGGCGGATCGTACGTTCGAGAAGCGGCTTTTGCCACAGGACGGCGCCGGCGGTGAGCAACAGCAGGCACAGCAGCACCATTTCGAACTTGATGTTGGCCATCAAGCGCAGGCTGGCGCCGGCAAACGCGGCGATACGGTTATGAAGACCCATTATACGCAAGGCGGTTACTCACCTAACTGACTGCCAAAAAAGCAGGCATGACGGGCTATCATAGGCGAGAAACTTAAGCGGGCCGTGAAGGATTAGCGTTAACGGAAAGTAGCGGTATGGGGCACGATCCCGGCCGGGTGTTGCGTTGCCGCGAATGCGTAACATCAATAGCAATATAATGCCCATCAGGCGCTATGGCTGCGAAAAGAACCTGTCGATTGCATCGGTCGCCTCCCCGATCAGGCGCGGGTCGTCGTAAAAGTCGATCTGACCCCTCGAGGTCAGCCAGAGCTCGGCTTTCGGACCGGGAAGCCGGGCGTAAAAGGCTTCGGCCAGGGCCGGCGCCAGGGCGTTTTTGGAATGGACGACAAGGGATGGCAGGGCCATGTCGGGCGCCAGGATCTGGACGTCGAAATCCAGGGTATAGAGCCGCGACTGGACGGCGAAGCCATTAACGTAATTGGGCACCTGACCGCGCGGCGTGCCGTAATAGTCATAGGCCTCGCGCAGGGGCATGGCGACGTCGCCGAGATCGGCCGCGACGGCCGGAATCGTCTCGGCTTCGCCCGTGGCGTTGAAACGGTCCAGCGCGGCCTGGGCGCGCGCCTTGGCGGCAGTATAGCCCACCCCGAGCCAGGCGCGTGTCTGTTCGCGGTCGCTATAGACGCCCGCGACGCCGGCAAAGCCGCTGAATCGTGGGTCGTGGGCGACAGCCTGGGCCATGTAGCCGCCGCCGGCGCATACGCCCACGCCATAGATCTTGAGCCCGGCAAGGCCGTCCTGTTGCGTGAGGGCGGTGACCGCCGCGGCGATGTCGTCGGCCTTGGCATAGGGGTTCTCGAATTGGCGCGGCAATCCGCCGCTTTCGCCGAAGGTGCGATGGTCGAAGGCCAGGGCGGTATAGCCGCGTTCCGCCATGGCCCGGGCGTAGACACCGGCGGCCTGCTCCTTGACGGAGGTCAGGGGACCGGTGGTCACCACCAGGCCCTTAGAGGCCGATAGGGGCGTGTAGAGATCGCCGACCAGCTCCACGTCGTGGCTGAGAAAAGTAAAACGCGACCGGTTCATGGGGTCTCTCCGCAGTGTCTGTTGGACGTGAATTTGGTGGGCCAGGGACTATTGTTCAAATGGATATTTCGGATTTTACAAGGCTCCCTTATTGGAGGGCGATGGCAATGGCCGCCGGCGGGCTGTTATTCAGGGGTTATGCGGACGCGGCGAGGACCAATGGATGGCAAAATGGCCCGGTTTGGCCGCGACATGCGCGACCTCCAAGGCTCTTATCCCGCCGTGGGTCGGCTTATTCACCCATTTACACCCATTTAGCCGGGTGCGCTGCTCACGTGTAGGGTCTTGAATGGGGCCTGTTGAAGAGCGACTTTGGTTGAGAATTCGCAGTCGCGGCGTCAATTGTCTGAGTTATTTTTGGCGGCCGTCTTGTCGACGCCGTCTCAGCTGTGGTACCAAGCCGTATAGGGAGAAACACATGCAGCAGGGATCGAAATCGCCCGGATTTGTCATTTCCGGACTGGCGTCATGCGTGGCCTTGATGCTGATTTCAGGTGCGGTGCCGGCATTTGCGCTGACTCAGGACGATCCCGTGGGTGGCGCGTCCAAGGGCCTCTCGACCGCGACCTGGACGCCGGACAACGGCAACGGCACCTTCACCAATCCTTTGTTTTATGACGAATTTTCAGATCCGGACCTGATCCGTGTCGGTGACTGGTTCTACCTGACCGGCACCACCATGCACACCATGCCGGGCCTGCCGATCCTGCGTTCGAAGGACCTGGTCAACTGGGAATTCGTCGCCTACGCCATGGACAAGCTCGACCTCGGCCCGGCGTACCGGCTGGAAGACGGCCAAAATATCTACGGCCAGGGTATCTGGGCGCCGTGCTTCCGCTACCATAACGGCAAGTTCTACATCTTCTCGAACGTCAACCACCAGATGACCCAGATGTTCACCGCCACCGATCCGAAGGGGCCATGGACGCGCACGCCGATGAAGCGCAGCTTTCACGACCTGTCCGTCCTGTTCGATGACGATGGCAAGGCCTATGTCGTCTGGGATCACCAGACGATGCACGTGGCCCAACTTACGGACGACCTGACCGACATCGTGCCTGGCACCGAGCGCGTCTTGTTCACTGCCGACGCGGGGATGGGCGAGGGCGCGCATTTCTACAAGATCGACGGCAAGTACTACATCATCAGCGCCGAATATGCCGGCGGCTTTCGCATGCCGGCGGCGCGAGCGGATAACGTACTGGGGCCCTATGAGGTCAATCGATCGATCAGCCTGCATGAGGACTTCGGCATGGCGTCGAGCACGCGCACGGGTGCGCCCAAGCCGCCGTTCACTTTCTGGGGGCCCGACCCCGCCGCCAAACATAGCCTGGCGATGCACCAGGGGGGCATTATCCAAACGCCTGAGGGCGAATGGTGGGGCTTTTCCATGATGGATTTCAATTCTGTCGGCCGCCTGACATCCTTGTCGCCGGTCACCTGGAAGGACGGCTGGCCTTATTTCGGCCTGCCGGGCAATTTGACGCGCACGCCGCGGACCTGGGTGAAACCAAAGACCGCCGCGCCGCAGCCGGTGAGCGTGCCCTATCGCCGCAGCGATGATTTTTCGGCGCCGCAGCTCCAGCCCCTATGGCAGTGGAACCATGTCCCGGTCGACGGCAAGTGGTCGTTGTCGGAGCGGCCGGGCTTCCTGCGGCTTCATGCCCTGCCGGCCACCACCTTCTATGACGCGCGCAATACCCTGACCCAGCGGGCGATCGGGCCGATGTCGATGCCGACCGTCCTGCTGGATGCATCGAACCTGAAGCCAGGCGACACGGCCGGCCTGGGGCTGCTCAATCTGCCCTACGCGACTTTAGGCGTCGAGAAGAGCACCGACGGACTCGAGGTCGTCCTTTATGATCAGCTCCCCGACAAGACGGTGCGGGTGAAGATGACCGGGACGCGCATCTGGCTTCGGGCCGACTGCAATTTTCTCACCGAACGCGCGCGCTTCAGCTATTCGTTCGACGGCGCCACCTTTACCCCGATCGGCGACGAGGTCGCGTTGTACTACCAGACCTTCACCTTCCAGGGCGTTCGCTATGGACTGTTCAACTACAATACTGCCGGCGCCGAGGGCGGTTTTGCCGATTTCGACAGTATCGACATCTATCAGCCGCATACCCACGGCCTGATGCGGCCCATTCCCTATGGCCGGTCGATCCAACTGGCGTCGTACCATGCGACAACGGGTCTGGCAGTCGCCCCCTCGGGCCTGACTTCGGCTGTCCCGACGCGGTTCGAGATCGTCGACCGCAAGTTGGGACGGGTTGCCCTGCGATCGGGCGGGCGCTATGTCACGGTCGGTGCGGATGGAGCGGTGACACTTGTGGCCGGAAAGTCCGGCACGGCGCAGGATTTCCAGTGGATTGAAACGCCGACGGGCGAACTGGTGCTAATGTCATTGGCCACCAACCGCTTTCTGCGCATCGATCCGCAGACCGGGGATATTCGGGCGGACAGTCCCGGGCCCATGCCGGACGATAGCGACGGGACTTGGTTTATCTGGTCGGAATAAGTAGGGCGGATCACGCTGGAACGGGTGGATGTGGCGCCATGGCCTCCGATTATGCCGCCCAGCGCGTGCAATCGTCAACCCTGGATTGGCTGGAGGTCGCTCTGGAGGAACGCGCGCAGCCCATCATCGCGCTCGGTGTGGACCCCGCGTTTCAAGACCTCAGCCGCGAACCGCGGTTTCGCGCCCTGCTGCGCCGGCTCAGGCGTTAAAGCCTGGAGATTACGGCAGCGGTGACATAGAGTAATCCTGTATGTGCTTCCGTGACCGGCGGGTGAGCGATGGCGTAGTGGCGTGGGTGGACGTCCGGCCAATTTAAACGGTTATGAAGGCCTACGGAATAGCCAAAGGTCATTTTACAGGCTTCGAAACGTCGAAGACGACAATCTCGACGGATGACTGCAGGGCGGGCGTCAGGTCGTTTAGCAGCATCATCTGCATGTCTTGCGCGGTTGTTGGTTTGGGCCTTCCATCACGCCTAGCTGGCGCCGCCGATACAGACGTACCGAACCAAATGACGAGATAAATCCCCAACCCACCAGCATCAAGATCAGCGGAATAACCTTGCAACTGAGTTGCCGCTGCCGTCCATACTTCCGGGTGGTAATGCCGCTTCACCTCGATTGGCAGGTTTTTGCCGGCGTGACTGAGCACAAGCATGTCAACCCTTGTGCTGTTCGCGCGCTGAGCTTCGGGAAGCGCTGCCACTACATTGTATTTTTTCAGTCTGTCCCGAAGACGTTCAAGCACGTAATCTCGGCATTCATTTTCAATGAGTGGTTTGGTTGGTGAGCCACATGAATCAGAATTCCAAAAGCGCTTCCATGGAGAGGTGTCAGATGTTCGCAGTTCGGCGTTTAAACGGTTCAACTCTTCTACGACCACTGCGCTAAGATCAGCGGCATTAAGCGGTGGTCCATTTTTCAGTGCTTCGTTCGTCGCCGCTGGCGTCGGATGTTTGAAATCCGCATCTCTTTTGATTCGACTTTTCACAGCCTGCGCATGTCGAATGTAGTTACGCCATCCTGAAAATATTGGATTTTCAACAAGCTGGTCAAGGTACCCGGCTGCCCGTGCACTGGGGTTTTGACCTAAGTCGTCAAGGAGGCGCTGCATCTTCATGGTCGCTCCCATGTTATCGTCACCATCACCGGACGGTA
This sequence comes from Asticcacaulis sp. P2_B1, assembly GCF_056404915.1. Lineage (NCBI taxonomy): Bacteria > Pseudomonadati > Pseudomonadota > Alphaproteobacteria > Caulobacterales > Caulobacteraceae > Asticcacaulis > Asticcacaulis sp. P2_B1. The sequence continues at coordinate 223,316 of NZ_JBFUDD010000002.1, forward strand.
CTCCCAATGCCATAGCGTAAAAGTGGCCAAAGGCTAGTCTCGCTGACCTTTTTAATTCTTGCAGCTGCCAAGCCGGAAATTTAGAATAGGTTAGTTTTTTAACAAGTGCTTTGGTTCCGGAAACGCCTAATAAAACGTCGTACACTTGCCAGTAAAGATCGCCGTCACAAGTTCTTGACATAGCGAGGTTGGCCGAAATCTCCAAGGCGGTACGCTTGTCCGCCTTTCCATTAGCAGTCCGTGCTCGGGCAAGAAAATAACGCGTCACGATTGCGGGCGGGGCAGCCCCGGCGATAAGGAAATACTGACTGCTCGCTCTAGTTATATCTTCATCAACTTCACGCCTATCGAGAATAAGATTAAATAATGCGATGCACCGAAAGTGGTCGGCATCCAACCAATCTTTGATGGCCGTCGCTGTCTCCTTCTCGACTCGGCTGTAACGACTTCCGCGTGCATTGGAGATCCATCGGTAAAGTCGTTCCGGTTCTAAATCTGACGACGTCCTTATGGTGCTGGCCAGAGCGTCATCCAGAAATGACGTCATTTCGAATCCGTTGTAGCGCCCCTCATTTTTGTTTCGCCAATCTTTTATGGGTTTATCAAAAAGTTCAGGTCGTGGATTGTTCTCCAAGTTTTTTTGCAACGAATCAAGCCGGCCGACCGTTCTGTCGTCACCGCGCCTTTCAAAGTCTCGCAAGACGTCTTTCAATTCATCCGTTGAAATTTGTTCTGGTTTCAGCCGCGACACGACATCCAACAGTAGCGCCACTCTCGAAAGAGACGCGCTTTCGTTTCTCAATTCCTCAAATACCTCGCGCAACTCTGCTTGGGCGTCGGGAGAGCCATTGAGCCAAGCTTCCAACGCTTTCGACCTTTCCCAATCACCTCGCTGGGGATCAAGCATCAGTCGACGAAGTATGGGACGCAGAGACGGAATCGGGCCACCCTGAATCAATGCCTCAAACACGGTCCATTTTCTGTGACTTGAATCATCTTTTTGAAGAAGGATGAATTTTAAATCATCAGCAAGGTCCTCCTGAGCCAAGCCACCAAATGACGTGGTGCCGCCTTGCGTTGATCTAAAATAGGGATCATCACGCCCCAGGCCTGTAAGAATTTCACGCCTGCAGTCAGGGTTGAAAGCAGAGGCGTCGCCATAAGCCAGCACTGTGAATGCATCATTTTCAATAAGCTTCAATGCACCTGACATATCGCCAAGCTTTGCCAAATGAACTGCAAACCAAGCGTAGAAACCTCTCAGTTCGGTTGGTGGCGCACCATCTGATCCGCTGATTAGGGCCAAGCCACGCGAAAACGGAATCGCGCTACCACTTGCCCCAATGACAAGTTTCGCTAGCGCTCTGCCGGCAAGAAATTCTGCCACCACTTTATGTAGGGGCTCGAAGGTCTCGCCTTCGCCTCGGAAAAGTGGAGTATCCAAAGTATCCCGCAAAACCTTGGATTCTAACTTTAAATCATGAGCGTTAAGGTAGGCAATGCGACCGCCATCACCTTCAGGCGGTATAGCATTTGAGCGAAGTATTGCCGAAGCCCCCGTCATAAGCTGCCGTAGACAGATTTGCTCCGCAGCATCCAGAATCACAGCTGGGGCGGTTCTATAATGGTCGCTTCTGTGCTCGGGGTTTTCCTCATAGGCCAATTCCCGAATGGCACTTTCAAAAAGAGAAAAACGCGAAGTAGGCCAGACGCCCGACTTTGAAACAGCTTTGTGCAATAGTTTGAGAATGAGCGGATTTTCAGTGAAGGCTTCCGCACCCAGCAATCTTGCTTTCTTCAAAAACTGTTTCGGATCAGCTTCGCCGAAACTCGCGAGTAAGAGTTTTGCCTCGTCATATTCGAGCGGCAACAGCTGAATAACAAGAATGTATTGGCCGCCTGTTGTGTCGCTGATGGCAGATATATCGGCCGCTTTTCGCCAATCCTCAGCCCGACAGGAGAGCCGCCAACTGTGCACGGAAGCAGCTTTCATTCCGCTCGCGAGTTTGTGAGCTTTGTCCGCGGCCGCGCCATCCATCCGGTACTCATCGAGCGCATCGATTATAAGAGGCGTCTTTTGAACTTGAGCCTCTTCAGAAACCCTTCGGGCCGTCAGACAATCAACACCGGCGAGCTGAGCCTCATGGAAGAGAACTGATGACTTTCCCATGCCAGGTTCGCCCAGCAAAACATAAAAAGGAACGTCGCGAACATCGCTAATGTGACGGTATACCGCCCGCTGTTCATCGGAACCGTTTATGACCTCGATCCGCCGATCAAGCACAGTAGAAGACGAGCCGACGGCTACCATTTTATCCATTATTTTAGTCTGCCTGTCCGAATCTCCAGTGTTGGAACTTTACGACAAAGATGTACTGACGAACATCACAATCCATGGCCGTGCCCATCGTCCAAGTATTTTTTGTTCACAGTGCTGTTTTTTTTTCGCACGAACATCAAATAAATGCTGGCTTTGGAGAGCAGCTTGTCAATCTCCTCAAGGCTGAATAGCTTAACGGGGATTCAGGGGGGACCATCATGATCAGTCGCAGGCATTTTTCGATCGCCGCCATACTGGCTTGCGCCGGGTGCGGGGCGAGGACGGAGGCGCAAAATACGCCGGCGCAGGCCGCGCCCCTGACCCTGGCCGCGGCGCGAGCGGGATTTCGGACCACTGTAAAGTATGACTCGTCTTTCGGCATTGTCATGCCGCCGGCACCAAAGAATATTTTCAGCACGGTCAGCTATACATCGCCGGTCGGTGAGCTGGGGGCCTATCTGACGCCCGATCCGAAGGACGGAAAACGCCATCCGGCGATCATCTGGCTGAGCGGCAGCGAGAGCAACACCATCGACGAAATGTGGACGCCGCGCGACCGCGGTAACGACCAGTCGGCTGCTGCCTACCGCAAGGCCGGCATTATCATGATGTTGCCGTCCTTGCGCGGCGGCAATAAAAATCCCGGCAAGATCGAAGCCATGTATGGCGAGGTCGACGATATATTGGCGGCGGCGGACTATCTGAGTGCCCTGCCCTATGTCGATCCCAAGCGCATCTTTTTGGGCGGCCACAGCACCGGCGGGACCCTGGTGGCGCTGACGGCGGAGGTGAAGGGGGCGCGGTTTCGGGCGGTGATCGCTTCGGGCGCCGTGGAGGATGTCGCGCTTTATCCGCCGCAGATCATGCCGGTTGATTTTACCAAGCTGCCGCGCGAGGAGCGGGTTTTGCGCGCGCCCATCGCCTGGTTGCCGTCGGTCGAGTGTCATCTGTTTATGGTCGAAGGCGATGGCGGCAATATCGAGTCTTTGCGCGCCATGCGGAAGGTCAACACCAATCCGAATGTTACGTTCGTGGAGGTGCCGAATGCCACGCACTTTACCGTGCTGGCGCCGCTTAATGAGGTGATGGCGCGGAAGATCCTCGCCGATAGTGGTGAAGGCCCGGTGTTCAGTCTTTCGGCTGAGGAGATTACCGCGCAGATGGCGAAGGGTTAGGGGAGACGCCAGCAAGGCACCCCACCACCAACGCGCAAGGGCGCGTTGGTTCCGTTGCTGAGAACGCTGTACGTTCGCGACGCTCCGCCCCGGGCCTCGGCGGCAGCCAAAGCGGGAAGGATCAAGAAAAAACGCTACTCGGCTAAGATGTGTGACTCCGATAGCCGGCAGCCGGGAGGCAGAAGAAAATGGGACACGGTCAGGCTTAAACCAAGCCTGCGCCTGTTGCGATGGCGAGAGCCACACAATGCTTGCAGAACAATTTTTGCCTCGGCGCACATGTGCTGGTCCAGGTTAGGGCGTCGCCGGACATGCGCAACTCTGTTGTCCGCACCTGTGCGCCGGCTTTGGGATTGCCGACCCGGCCACGGATATGAAACTGGCCAAGTTCGAGCAGCTCTACGCCTTTTGCGTCGACGATGTCCCGGCCGAGCCGCAGATTGGATGGCGTTGCCAACCGCTTGATCTGCTCGGGGGATATGAGATTTTGTACGGAAGCCATGGCTCACCTTAATCGACGGCGGAACAGCCTTACCTCACGTCTTTCCAAAAGCTGGCAGTGGTGGGCCTTGTAACGACCGCCAGATCACCCAGTCATCGTTCGCCATTCGCGAGGAAGTGCCTGGCGATGTGAGCGATCGGCGCGCCGACAAACATACAGTGTGCCAGAAGTCCGCTGACGATACCCCAGCCCTCCGGCAGCTTCCAGCTAGCGACAGCCGAGTGCGGCACAATGAGGAAGTTCATGGCGACATAGGCCAGGACTCCGAAGCCGCAGCCGAACAACCAGGGACGCGCAAGCGCCACCGGCACCTTTGTGGCGAAGACGACGAAAACGGCCGCCATGGCCGTGGTGAGGCCGAAATGCACGATCAGGCCCAGAGCCACGGTCGCTGTGCCGCCCGTGAAGGCGGCCTTGCCGATGAGACCGCTGGCGATGAATTGCAATATGCCGGGAACCGTCGCTCCGTGGGGCACGAAGGTCGCAAAGGCAGACAAGATATCGAGGCTGCCAGCCGTCAAACCACCCAACAGGATTGCCCAGAAGACGCGCATTGTCGTTCACTCCCAAAATTGTCAATGACTAGTCATGGTCCCCCGGTTTTATCCGGCAGCGGCCGTACGCCAGGCGCGCCAGGCCTGGCGCGGGAGGGTTTCGGCCATGACCCAGGCGACGCCGACCAGGGCCAGGTTGGTGGCGTTTTCGCCCCACTCGAAGTGGCTGGCGGGGTCGGCCAACAGCATGGGTATATGGACCAGGGGCTGGAAGGCGGCAAACATGATGGTCAGCAGGATCGCGGCCAGGCGCGCCTGAAAACCCGTCAGGATGGCAATGCCGGCCAGGATATGGGCGACGCCTGTGGCGCAGGCCCAGAAGGTCTGGGACGGCGGCAGCCAGGCGGGAACAAAGGGCGTGGTCAGGGTGAGATAGACGAAATGGGCGCCGCCGAAAACGAGCGCGCAGACTCCGAAGGTCAGTTGCGTGATGCGGGTCAGGCGCGCTGCCAGGGCGGCATCTATGGCTGCGTTGGCGGCGAAGACGATCAGGGCGCCGCAAGCGATGGCGAGCTGGATGGCGACGCCTTCGTAGACGCCGTAGACTTTGAATTGAGCGATCAGTCCCGGGCCGTCCATCAGGATCACGATAATGACGGCGAAATAGGCGGCGATGGCGGCGGCGCCCCAGGCCGTGGTTCGGCGCCACAGGATGGCTGCGGCGGAGATGAAGATAAAGGCGCCGGCCAGGTAGGCGAGTATGGTTCTGTACGGCAAGGTGGCGGGGACAGGTTGGCCGTTGACGAAATCGCCCCAGGTCAGAGTCAGGGCTCCGAGCGCCATGACCCCCAGGGCGAGGACGTATTTGCCGTAGGCTGTGGGCGTTGCGCGGGTGGCGTTTTCGGTGCTCATCTTGTTAGTCCCCTGAGTTCGCTGACAGAAAGACGCCCCACCACCGCATCTAGAAAGCTACGCTTTCGTCGTGCGGTCCCCCTCCCCGGCAAGCGGGGAGGATCAAGATTGGGGTGTTAAATATGCGATCTTAGGGCTATTGGTGGTTCTCAAAAGATCCAATAATATGGATATTTATGGAACCACTGCTGCAGATCCTGTCAGGTCTCGATGACGCGCCGCCGCGGCGGCTGGCGCATACCCTGTACAGCCTGGTGGTGCAGGCGGTTGTGGATGGGCGGCTGGCTCAGGGTTTGCGGCTGCCGTCGTCGCGGGAACTGGCGCACGGCCTCGGCGTGTCGCGCAACACGGTGATCGATGTCTATGACCGCCTGGCCAATGAGGGCTATGCAGTGGCACGGCAAGGTCGCGGCTTTTTCATTACCCACGCCGGGCAAAATCCCCGGCCGCGGAGTGCGGTGATGGCCGGCGTGCGTTATGGGCGCCATGTCGTTGAGAGATGGCAGGGGGTCGAACAGCAGGACCTGTCGCGGGACGGCGTCGTTTTCGATCTTTTCCCCGGTGTGCCGGATACGCGCTCCTTTCCGGCGGAGGTATGGCGCCGGTTGTGCGCGCGGGCGGCACGAAACCATCGCTTCGGCGAAGAGGCCTATGCCGAGACTCAAGGGCGCGAAGGCCTGCGCCGGGCGATCGCCAAGCATGTGTCGCTGACGCGGGCGGTGTCGTGCGCGGCGGCCGATGTGGTGGTCACCGCGGGGACGCAAGGGGCGATCGACCTGCTGTGCCGCGTCCTGGTCACGCCCGGTGAAACGACGGTGGCGATCGAGGAACCGGGCTATGTCTTTGCGCGGCAGGCCTTTGAGATGGCGGGGGCGAAGGTCGTGCCGGTACCGGTCGATGCAGAGGGCTTGGTGGTCGCGCGCATTCCCGATGAGGTCGACCTGATTTTCGTGGCGCCATCGCATCAGTTCCCGCTGGGTCATGTCATGTCGCCGGCGCGGCGGCGGGAGTTGATCGCGTTTGCAGCGGCCAGGGGCGCGCTCATCCTGGAAGACGATTACCAGGCGGAGTTTCCGGTCGACGGCAAGCCGGCGGACGCCTTGCAGTCGCTGGATGGCGATGAAACGGTGTTTTACATCGGCACCTTCTCCAAGTGCATGTTCCCGGAGTTGCGGCTGGGCTTTATTGTGCCGCCGCGATGGGCGCTGGCGCCGCTGCTCGCTGCCAAGCAGTTGAGCTTGCATGAGAACCCGTGGCTGGAACAGGACGCGTTGGCGGCCTTTATCAGCGAGGGGCATCTGGCGCGGCATATCCGCAAGATGCGCGATGTCTATTCTGCCAAACGCGACGCCATGGTGCGCGCCCTGCGGCGGTCGTGCGGACCGTGGATCGGCGATATTACGGTCGATGGCGTCGCTTATCTGACGGTGCGGCTGCGGGCGGATAAGAACGCGAGGACCGTGGCGGGTGCGTGCCGGGCTAGGGGGCTGCGGATCATGCCACTGAGCGTGCATTATGCCGGCAAGGCCGATATCAACGGCTTTGTCATCGGGTTGGGGCGGATTGCGTCCGGCCACATCGATGCGGCGGTCGCAGTTTTGGCGGCTTGCCTGGCGGAGCAAGACATAGCGGACAGACGGATAGAGATGCGGGGATGAGCGCGGAAAGGCACGTTGGGCTTGGGCTGCGCGGGCAAAAGGGCGGAGCGGTGGTGGTGGCCGTGGCAGTCGAGAATGGCCAGCCGCGGGTGGTGTTGTCGCGGTGGCTGGCGACCCATGCGGAGGGCGATCGGTTGACTTTGGAACCCTATGGCGTGGCGGCCGAGATGGTGACGGCGGAAGGTGAAGACGCGGCCGCGCTTGTGGCTGAAGGGCGCCGGCGCCAGGATCAGCTGGCGGCGCAGGGTTTGAAGAGTATCGTCGGGGAGCTCTCGGCGTTTGGTCCGGTTGTCGCGGGCTTGCTGGTCAATCGCTCCGGCTGGATCACTGATCTTCTCAGCTATAGCCTGGCGTGGGCCGAACATGTGCCGGTGGCCGAAGGATTGGCCGTGCGGGAGGCTTTGCGGTTCGGGATCAAGGCGTGCGGCATCGGGAGCGTTGAGCTGGACGAAAAGTCGCTGATGGATGTGGCGGCGGAGAGGCTTGGCATGGCACCGGCCGGGATCGAGGCGCAGTTAAAGGCGCTTGGTGTGAGCGCCGGGAAGCCGTGGCGGAAAGAACAGAAGCTGGCCTGTCTGGCGGCGTGGCTCGCAATTGCCGGGTGGTAACCTTTGGCGAAGCCGAAGGTGGTGGTTGGAGGCGGGATCGAACCGCCGACCTGTGGGTTATGAATCCACCGCTCTAACCATCTGAGCTACCCAACCGTACCATCGGAGGGAGGGCCTATAGCCAATATGCCCGGACTGTTCAAGCCTTGTTATACCGACAGCGGATGATTTTGAATCATACGCTGTCGGCAGTGGGCAAGGCCTGCCGAGGGGGACGCCTAGTTCTAATGCGAGGAGTCATGCGGCGATTGAGCTCAAGAAAAGCTAATACCGACGGTCATTCTTCATGATCGTTGGTATTAGGGGAGACCGGACGCAATTTGTTGCAGGACGCTGGCCAGGCGGGCTTTTCCGGCGTCGAGGCTGAAATGGGTCAGGGCGTAGTGTTGCGCCGCCCGGGCGCGTTTCAGGGTCGCCGGCCAATCGCCAAGTGCCGCCGTGACGGCTTCGGCCAGGGCTTCCGGGTTCTCGTTATCGCTTAAAGCCCCCAGCTCGCCGTCGAGCAGGATTTCGCGCGGGCCGTCGATGCGCGTTGCTACCACCGGCACGCCGGCTGCCATGGCCTCGGTCACCACCAGGCCGAAGGGCTCGACCCGCGACGGCAAAACGAACAGATCCAGGCCTGCGAGATAGTCGGCCGCCGGACTGACCCAGCCGCAGAAATCGATCATCGCGGCGACTCCCAGAGATGCGGCCAGGCGGACCAGGTCGTCCTTCAGCGGGCCGTCGCCGGCGATCCTGAGCTTGACGAGGACACCGCGGGTTTTCAGCACCGCCAGGGCGCGGATCATGATGTCCAGGCCCTTATTGACATGCAGCCGGCCAAGCGTGCCCAGGACAGGCACGCCTTCGGGCGCCGACTTGACCGGACGTTCGGTCAGGGGACCGAAATTGACGACGTCATAGACGGGGATGCCGGGGTGGGCGGCGTGGACGCTGTCGTGGACGGAATGGCTGACGCAGATGGCGGCGCGGGCGCGATCCAATTGATTCTTGTGGCGGAAATTGTGCACGACCTGGACGGTCTTGTCCGCCGTGCCGAGAAACGGCAACAGGCAGATGCCGGTGGCGCGGTTGCCGTGGGTCAGGACGAGGTCGGGCCGGAAGGTCCCGGCGATGCCGCGCAGGGCAAAGGYGGCGAAAGGGTCGTGATTGACCATCGCGTTGAGCGGCTTGAAATCGCTGGTCAGGCTGTGTGCCAGGACACCGTCCTTGTGGCCCAGGCTGAGGACTTCGAACCCGGCGTCCTTCATGGCCTCGTGATATCTCAGCGCCATGGTCTCGACGCCGCCGCGTACCTGGGCAAGCATGATATTGAGGATACGCATGAACTTCCCGGAGTCGTGAGTCGAGGCAATCTAGGCGCAATTCCTGTAATTTGAAACTACCGGGGACAAATTTGCCGCCCCTGTGTCTTTGAGGTAGATTTTATCGCCAAAAGCCGTCAATAGTTACGAACTTACGAGAATAGTAGCGTTACAGGGGTATAATTTGTCTGATCTGATCGATGAACTGGACGTCCGCATTCTCGACCTCATTCAGGAAGATGCGTCCCTGTCGGTGGCCGACCTGGCCGAGCGCGTCGGGCTGTCGCCGTCGCCGTGCTGGCGCCGCATCAAGCGGCTGGAGGACATCGGCGTCATCAAGAAACGCGTCACCGTGCTCGATTCCGACAAGCTGGGCCTTGGGTTCGAGGTCTATGTCTCGGTCAAGCTGTCCCTGCCCTCACGCAGCAATCTCGAGGCCTTCGAGGCCCGTTTAGCCCATTGGCCGGAGGTCGTCAGCTGCGCCACCGTCACCGGTCACGAAGACTATATGTTGCGGGTGATGACGCGCGACATGCATGCCTATGACGACTTCTTGCGCGACAAGCTGCTGGCCTCGGACCTGGTGTCCGGGGTCGAGTCGCGCATCATCATGCGGACCGTGCGGCAAACGACCGCCGTGCCGATCCGCCTCGCGCTCGATACGCCCCCGGCCTTCGAACCCGTAAAAGACCTCAAGACAGGAGACGCCCGCTAATGCGCACCGCCGCCCTTGCCATGGCCTTAATCCTGACGGCGACGACCGCCGGCGCCCAGACCATCGACCCCAATTCCGATCTGGGGCAGTTCCGCGGCTTCCGCGCCGCCGGCATGCAGGCGATCGATGCCCGTGACGGCACGGCGGCGGTCGACAACCTGACCAAGGCCGGCACCATCATGCCGGATTCGCCGTCGATCATGCTGTTGAAAGCCCAGGTCGCCCTGCAGCAACGCCGCAAGGCCGACGCCAAGGCGGCGCTGAAGGATTACCTGACGCGCGGCTATGTCCTGGATCTGGCGAAGAATCCCGATTTCAACGCCGTGTGGGACGAAGAGTTGGAAGAGCTGTTGCAGGGCAATGAAAGCCCGGTCGGCGACATGCATGTCACCTCGACCCTGCCCGACTTTACCCTGGCCGAGGGCATTACCTATATGCCGGACGGCGAGATGTTCGTCAGCGGCGTGCGTTCCGGCAAGATCATTGCCCTGTCGGCCTCCGGTTCACGCGACGTCGTCACCTTTCGGCCGGGTGTGGCGGCCTATAGTTTGGGCGTACACGACGGCAGCCTGTGGGCGGTGACGGCGGCGACGCGCCAGACCAAGGGCTATGATCCGAAGGCCAAGATCGCTTCGAAGATCCTCACCATCGACCCGGCGAGCGGCGTCATTTCCAACCCGATCAGCGACCCGACGAAGGACCGTAATTTCACCCATATGCTGTTGGGCCGCGACGATCTCTATGTCACCGACGCCAATTCGGGCGAGGTGCTGCGCGTCCAGGGCTATGGCAATGCGTTGCAGACCCTAATCCCTGAAGGCTATATGGATGCGCCGGGCGGCATGGCGGAGAATGAGGACGCCTCGGTTTTGATGGTCGCCGATTTTATCTCGGGACTGTACCGCATCGACCTGACGCAAGGCTCGATGGTGCGTTTGCTGCCGCCGGACAATGCGGCGCTTTTGGGTATTTCCAGCCTGTCGCGTTACGGCAACGACCTGATCGCCATCCAGAACGGCTTCCAGCCCAACCGCATCCTGCGCCTGCATATGTCGGACGACTGGAACGCGGTCGAGTCGGTGGACGTGTTGCTGGCGTCGCCGAAAGTGCTGGCCCAGCCGACCCAAGGGTTCGTGGCCGACGATCACTTCATCTTCGTCGCCAAGAGCCAGTGGGCCAATATGGACGACCAGGGTAACCCGTTGAGCGATAGCCCTGAGCCGGCAGTGATCGGGGCGATCAAGCTGGAGCCGTGAAAGTAAAAGGTTTGTCCACGGATAGGAAGGAATGCGCCGCTACGCGGCGTCACGGTTATAGGCGCTGCTAACAATTGTGTTTGACAACTATTGCGCCGAACACAGGAACGCCTCGCACCATGTATCGGGACGCCAGCGGATGAGATCACCAGCTGAAGAAAGTACCCCTCACCCGGCAGGCTGAAGCCTGCCACCCTCTCCCCTTGAAAGGGTAGAGGGGATACGTGAAGCATGTTCAGTCTCCGGCGCGAGAACACTTTGTGCCTTCGTCCGGGCCCGCGCAGCGGTATCTCTTCTTATCCGTGGTTTCCCCTCTTCCTGACTTCACGCGATCGTTCCTAACAAACCGCTTGCCTTTTATGATTTGCGAATTATTCTCAATCGCAAATTACTGGAGGCACGCCATGCTGCTCTTGAGTCTCGGTCCCGAAGTGCTGATCGCCCTGATGCGGTCGGGTGATACACGCGGATTCAGCGGTCCCGACCTGTCGTGGCTGTTGTTCGGGCCGGACGGTTTTGCCGTCCAGGACGAGGATCCGCAAGGCGAATTGGCGACTCGCCCAAATGGTTAACAAATTATTATTGTCCCCTGCCCCGGTTTATGGCAAAGCTGGCACCGAACCTGCGTGAGAAACACGCAAAGGCGTTGTTTATGTGCTGTTTTCGCACACGGACACGACCTCAAAGGTCGATAGGTGATGGTGGTGATCTTCAAGTCCTGCGCGAAAAGCGCTCTTATCGCGGCGGCGCTTTGCCTGGCCGCCGGCGCCAGTCAGGCGGCATCGCTGATGCCCAATGTCAGCGCGCTCAATCCGGCCTTCGATCTCACCCGTCAGGGTGATTTCGACGGCGACGGCCGCACCGACACCCTCTATCTCATCGGCGAGGACAGCGGCCGGACGGCCGTCCATATCCGCCTCAATACCGCGGCCGGCACCGAAGACGTCCGCGTCACCAGTGTGGATTTGCCGGACGGGGTCGTGCCCGATATCCAGGTCGTCAAGGCAGGCGCCTATCGCCTCGATTGCGGCAATTTCGCCTCCGATTGTTCGCAAATCGCCATTCACGCCGCCCATGACAGCCTGATCCTGGGTTTGGACGGCGGTGTCAGCGTCCTCGCCCATTGGCAGGATGGCCGTTTCGAGCAGGATTTCGTGCGCAGCGACGAAGCCTTGATGGCCCATGCGGTCGCCGCCCTCTATGCCGTTAATCCGTAAAACGCGGGTTTAGGCCAAAATATACAAATAATAGCAATTTGCTGCGACGGAATAATGATCCGCCTACGTTGAATCCTTGCGCGTCATGTCGGCGAAGATCGGCCACGCCAACCAGATCAACAGTTAAGAGTACGACTGACATGGGGCGATCCGCAGATTACAGTAAACAAAAGTGCGCCATCGCGGCCACGCTCGATATCGTTGGGGAGCCGTGGACCCTGCTGATCCTGCGCGACTCGTTCCGCGGCCTGTCGCGGTTCGAGCAATGGCAGGACTCGCTGGGGCTGGCGCGCAACGTGTTGGCAGCGCGGCTGAAGTCCCTGGTCAAGAACGGCGTGCTGGAAACCAAGGTCTATTGCGAACGCCCGCGCCGGCAGGAATATCTCCTGACTGAAAAGGGCTTTGAGTTGCGGCCGATCATTCTGCACATGATGGATTGGGGCGAACGCAATGTCTATGGCGAGCACCAGTCGGAATCGGAACTGGTCCATATTTGCGGCCAGCGCTTCAAGCCGGTCGTGCATTGCGCCCACTGCGACGCGGCCGTCAAGCGCGGCGACATGACCGTGGTCCACAATGATCAATCACCGACGGTCGGCGATATCCAAAGCCTGCGCTTCGAAAACGCCTAGGCATTTCCCGCCAAAATGGACGCCGGAAGCCGGGATATTCGCACATCGGCTTGGCGAGTAGGGCGGGATCGCGAACCGGACGGACTGCCGGTTCGCGACCTTTAACAATCAACCAAGCAGGATCCGCCGCGTGGCGCCTTCCGGATCGTCGCGCATGCCGCAGGCATTGTCGAAGACCATGGTCTGGCACCTGACCGGGTCGCTGGGCGTCCAGGCCAGGGCGGCCTGGCTGGGGCTGCCTGTTCGCGCGAAGCTGGCCCACGCGCGGGCCATCTTTGTCGCCAGGGTCCGCGCCTGCGGCGTATCGCCGGTGCCCTGGTCGCAGCGGCGCGTATTGTCGAAGCAGAAGGCCAGTTCGGCCGTGTGCCAGGCGCCGGCGATGCCGTCCAGTTGCGGCGACTGCCACTGAAACAGGTATTGGTAGACCGGCGCCGCCTTCTGTTCGTACTTCAGCCGCACCATGCGTTGGACATTGTTGCGGGCAACGATCCCGCCGACACCGTAGGACAGGGTGCGGATCGCTTTTTCGGGATGTGCAGCCTTCATGGCGGCGATCAGGGCGTCGGCCTTGCCGTCGCCCAGCGAACCTGCGAGGTCGGCGCGCCATTGGGCCTCGGTCGGATTCGAGCCGAAGCGCATACCCTCCTCGCTAACATTGCCGATGATCACCGGGACATTGCGCGAGGCGTCCGGCGCGATGTCCTGAAAAGAGCGGCAGATCACCATGCGGCCGTCAAGGGTCGGCGCCCAGCCGACGCGCGGTGTCGGGTTGGGATTGGGCGCGGGCGACAAGTAGCCGCCCTTCATAGGGCCGTTGATGCGCTCGGCAACGCGCATGCCGGCGGCGTTTACGGTGGCCCAGTCCATCTTTTGCAAGGCTGCCATATCGCCCGCCGCCACGCCCAGCTCCTTGATCACCTGGCGGGCGAAGTCCTTCGACTGATCCGCCGAGGGGATGTTGCCGGCGCCGCCCGACTGGATGATGCCCTTGTGGATCATCCCCGCGGCCGCTGGCATGCCCAGCAGGGTCGTCACCTTGGACCCGCCGCCGGACTGGCCGTAGATCAGCACATTGTCGGGGTTGCCTCCGAAATTGTGGATGTTCTCGCGCACCCAGCGCAGGGCGACGACCAGGTCCATCATGCCGATATTGACCGAGTCGTCGTAGGCGGAACCGCCGAATTCCGACAGGTCGAAGAAACCCAGCACGTTCAGGCGGTGGTTGACCGACACCTGGACGACGTCGTGGTTGCGCGCCATCTGGGCGCCGTCATGTGACGCCAGCTCGTAGGACGAGCCGAAGCTGAACCCGCCGCCGTGGAAATAGACCATGACCGGGCGATTTCCGGTCAGGGACGGCGTCCAGATGTTCAGCTTGAGCATGTCCTCGCCGAGGAAGCCGTCCGTCCATTGCTGCAGGAAGGTGTGTTCGGCTGCGCGGAAATTGTGCAGGGTCTGTGGGCAATTGGCGCCGTAGGCCAGGGCGGGATAGGCGTCCGTCCACGGCTTGGGCGGCTTGGCGGGAAGCCAGCGATTCTCGCCGCCCGTGTCGTCGCCATAGGGTATGCCCTTGAAGGTGAGGACGTCATGGTCGACATAGCCGCGCACCGGGCCATACTGGGTTTTGGCAATGGCCGACACGGGTGTCGAACAGCCGGTGTCTTCGGCAACATGGGATGCCGTCTCGGCCTTGGCCGAGCCCTGGAAGGCGAGACCGGCGCCCGCCGTGGCGGTGGCGAAAAGCGCGTGGCGCCGGCTGAGAGGCAGGTTCTCGAAGGTCATTGGCTTGGTTCCCTGTTTCAATGTGGCTGCTCTTTTCGGCAGTTTGGCGGCCCGTCCTTGCTATTTCACAGGGATCAGGATGAATTCGAAGCAGTCATTGGCCCGCAGTGGCACCTGGCGGGTGAAGCGTCCGTTGCTGACCGAAACCTCTCCGTCGAATACCGGTGCGCCGCTGCTGATGTCCTTCAGGTCGCTGACCTGGGTGCGCGTCAGCTGTTTGGGCGAACCCATGGCGACGTAGGCTGTAAAGGGGTCGTTCTGGTGGTAGCCGATCTGGTAGATCTGGAGCCGGTAGCGGCCGTTGGCCACGCCGGCCAGGTCGAGCGTCAAGTGGCCCTTGTCGACGGTCGGCAGGTCATTCCTGTAGAAGACCTGGTCGGTCTGGCCCTTGGGCGGCACGACGGGCGAGTAGTCCCAGACGAGGGCCTGGATCGAACCATCCCGCGATTTTGTGATCCACGACGCCGCGTCATTGGTTTCGACATCGGTGTCGCCGAGCCGGCGGAGAAACTTGAACGCATGATAGGACGGCTTCTTGATGCCTTGCAGGTTCAGCATGCCGAATCCACCATGGAAGGGCGTGAAACGCGGGCCGTTCTCCTCGAAAATATCGGTGAAGGTCCAGTAGGACATCGAATCGACATAGGGCGTGGCGCGCTTGACCATGTTCAGGATGAAACTGGCCTGGTGGTACTGGTCGTGCATGTAGTCGGTGGGCGTGTAGGACGAGCTCCACTCGGTGAAGTGTAGTTGGCGGTCGTGCAGCGGGGTGGCGTTCATCAATTCGCGCGAATGGCGCATGCGCCCGCTGACCCGTTCGGGGTTGGGATCGATGATCGTGCCGGCCGTACCGTCTTCGTCCAGGAAGCCCTGTTCGACGCCATAGGCGTGCAGGGCGATGAAGTCGATCGGCGCGGGATTAGCGATGATCCACTTCTCGAAGGCTTGTTCGGAGGCGTAGGGAATGGCCGTCGCCGGGCCGCCGATGCGGCATTTGGCGCATTCCGACCGGATGGCTTCAGAGGTCGTCTTGTAGAGCTGGAAATAGTCCTCAAGGGGGTGGGGCCAGAAGCCGTGGATGTCGGGCTCGTTCCACACCTCATAATACCATTGCGAAATCTCGTCCTCGCCGTAACGTTCTTTCCAGTGGTCGATCAGAGCCTTGATGAGGCCGGCCCATTTCGCCTGGTCCTTGGGCAATGAGGTGTTACCCTTCCACCAGAACACGGTCGTCGTACCGCTGGCCAGCTTGCTGGGCATGAAGGTCAGTTCGACGAACGGACGGATTTTCTTTTGCAGAAGCGAGTCGTACAGCACGTCGACATATTGGAAATTGTACTGGGGATTGCCCTGCTTGTCCTCGTCATAGACGGCCATCTCGTCATTAAGAATGCCGTGCATGCGCAGATAGTGGAAACCGATGTCGTCCTGGACAGTACCAAGCTGTTCCTGCCAATCCGCGCGAAGGCCCTCCGCGGCGCGGCCGGCGCCGACGACCTCGAGCGGGACGGTCGAGTGCGGGCCGATGACGCGTGACACATCGGCCGTGACGACCCTGTCTGCCGATTGAGCCAGGACGGGCGCGGCCGACAGCAGCAGGACCGTCGCCGAAAAGACGAGGGTATCAAGGGTAAGCCCCAAGCGCATTCGTTGTCTCCCTGGCAAGCGGTCGAACGCCGCATTTTTTTATATATCAAATATTGACGTCAAAAAATTGCAGCCGTCAACTTTAATGTCGGACAAATGGCGTGTTTGGAGCCGGCTTCATTTATCTGGAAACCTATCCTGAGTTTTTGAGATAATTATTGCATCCCTGTTGTGAGAACAGGTGCAGCCGTTCACGGGGCTATTTCCATGCGGCTGCGCCGGCCCGTCCGCGTAAATTTCCGAATAAAGTCGTGGCGTGCAAACGGGTCTCATGACCCAGACAAAAGCCTCAATCACGACACCGACGATTTGGGAATCCCGGTCAGTAAAGTGTAAAGCATGCTCTAAACGAGCGCAGCGCGGGTGGAGGCGATGAAGCCACCGCTCCGCGCTCAAGCAGCGTAGCGGTAGCGCACTAAAATTGCGAGGCGGCGCTCAATAGGCAGCTCGCGTACTCGATATAAAGCCACCGCCGAGCACGCGGCCGTCATCGGCGGCGTCATAGAGCACGCAGGCCTGACCCGGCGCCACGCCTTCTTCGGCGTCGAGAAATTCAACTTCGATACCGCTTTCGGTGGCGACCAGGCGCGCAGGCGCCGGCGGGCGCGTCGAACGTACCCGCGCCAGGACCGATTTATTGAGCCGGGCGGCACTGATCAGATCGGCTTCGCTGCCCAGCCAGTTGGTTTCCTTGAGCACCAGGGCGCGCGTCAGCAGGGCTTCGCGCGGCCCGACGATGACTTCGCGGGCGTCGGCGTCGATGCGGATGACGAACAGGGGCTCGCCGACCGCGACATTGAGGCCGCGCCTTTGGCCGATCGTATAGCCAGTAATGCCGTCATGGGTGCCCAGGACCCGGCCGTCGATATGGCGGATGTGGCCCTTTTCCATGCCTTGCGGCCGCAGCTTGTTGATCAGGGTCGTATACTTGCCTTCCGGCACGAAACAGATGTCCTGGCTGTCGGGCTTGTGAGCGATTTTCAGGCCCAGTTGCAAAGCGATGTCGCGGACCTGGGGCTTCGGGATGCCGGCCAGCGGAAAGCGCAGATAGTCGAGTTGGTCCTTCGTCGTGGCGAAGAGGAAATAGCTTTGGTCGCGCGATTGATCAGCGGCGCGGCGCAAGGACACGACACCGCCGTCGTCGGAGCGTTCGACATAGTGTCCGGTCGCCATGGCTTCGGCGCCGAGGTCGCGCGCCATGTCGAGAAGATCGTGGAACTTGACGCTTTGATTGCAACGGATGCACGGCACCGGTGTTTCGCCGCGCAGATAGGAGTCGGCGAATTCCTCGATGACCTGGTCGCGAAAACGGCTTTCGTAGTCGAGGACGTAATGGGCGATACCGATCTTTTCGGCGGCCATGCGAGCATCGTGGATGTCCTGGCCGGCACAGCAGGCGCCGGTCTTTTTCAGGGCGGCGCCATGGTCGTAGAGTTGCAGGGTAACGCCGATGACTTCGTAGCCGGCTTGGTGTAGCAAGGCGGCTACGACGGTCGAGTCGACGCCGCCGGACATGGCGGCGACGATGCGCGCGCCGAGTGGCAGGCCAACGCTTTGGCGCGTGGCGGCGATGGCGGCATCGAGATCGGCCGATTCAATGATGGGTATAACGCAACTGTCCATGCCGCGCTAAATAGGGCAATCCTGAGAAAATTGCTAGGTTATAGAGTCTAGCTTTTACGCGCAATTTATCCAAAAAGTGGGAGGCACTTTTTGGATTGCGCTTAGAATTTGGCCAGGCAGGTATCGGCGGCAAAGGTCCGGATCAGCGTATCGTAGATATTTTAGAAAAACTTTCCCTGACTCGGACAGGCCGTGCCATGTCCGTAGCTATAGGCCTTGCCGGTATCGGGGTGAATCGTAGCGATACAGGTCTTGGTGGAGGCAAGAAGCGCCTTGAACGTCACCAAATCCTGGCGCAATCGGCGTGGCGTCGTCACCAGCGCGAACTGTGCCTCGGCTTCGACGTCGGCATTATAGCGGCCGGCGATACCGATACGCAGCATGCCATCCTGGCGGCTTTGACACAGGTTATGGCGGACGCCTAGAAAGCGCACACGCCCGATCCTGTGGCATGGCGGCTTGGGCGGTTCGTCCTCTCCCATCCAATAGGCGTAAAATATTTCGATACGTGAGGGATTGGAGGTAAATCCTCTGCTGCTGGAGGGATAGCCTGCGCCTCCGCACGTCTTGGGCTTGACCAGGAACAGGACCGTACCGTGATCCGAGCCTGTGAAGTCTTTCGGTAGCGGACAGTAACTCAGACCCGGCGGCACATGGAAGGTCAAGGTGTAGGCGTCGGTCAAGAATATGCCGTGCGCCGGCTGTGGCTCGCTCGCCATGCCCTGGCGAGCCAGGCACAAGGCCAGACCAATGCCGACCAAGGCCAGGTATCGCGCGGTCAGGAAGACGGTATGCATGCGCGCACGATAACGCACAATGCGGTGAAATCCTAGTGCCCGATGGAGGCGTCGGCCCGCACCATCGCCTGGTCGCGGTGATGGTCGCCATGGCGGCGATCGTGGGTGGCAGGCTTGGGCGGTGTGACGGCTTTCGGCGGCACATGGCCGGGCCGGGCCGCACGCGGCGGTTTGGCCGCGGGCTTGCCGGTGTCGCTATGATCGCGGATATGACCGGCGTCTGGTTTGGCCTGGGCGTTGTTATGGGCGCGTTCCTGACGATTGTGGTCGGCCCGGGCTATGCGTTCGCGTTCCTGACGATTTTGCTCGGCGCGGGCCTGTTGGGCGCGCTGCTGGGCTTCGCGGTCGGCCTTCGCCTTGGCGTCCGCCTGGGCTTTCACGTCGGCCTGATGCTGGCGGTCGGCGGCAGCCTGATCCTGACGCGCATGGGCGGCGGCGTCCTGTCGATGGTCGCGGCTTTGGTCTCCGTAACGATTGTCATGACCGTCGCGGTCCTTGTGATCGTTGTTGCGATTGTCATTGCGGTTATCTGGCCGGTTATCTGGCCGGCTATCTGGCCGATTGTCCGGTCGTTGATAGACGACCCTGACCGGTTGGGGCGGGGCGCCCTGATAGCCGCGGTTTTTCCAGCCGTCGAAATCATGGGCGGCGCGTTCCCGGCGCGTCTGTTCCGCCTGCCATTGCGTTCGCTGGGCGGCCTCATGCTGATCGTGATAGGCCTGCCATTCGCGCGATTGGCGTTGTTGTTCACGTTCGCGGGCACGGTCCTGGGCGATGCGGTCGCGCTGCGATGCCCAATTGCTGGCGGCGATCTGTTCGCGGCGGTCGCGATAGGCGGCGGCTTGCAGGGCGCGGGCGCGGGCCAGGTAACGGCCGGCATAGTCGGTGCGCGGGCCGAGGTCGCGCTCGGAGACGACACGGCCGCGGTCATCATAAACGGTGACCAGTTCGCCGCCCGAATAGGCGTAGGCATAGTGCGGATCGCGGACCAGGTAGGGGTCCGACTGACCCGGGCGGTAATAGTAGTAGCGGTCGCCGTCGGAGGTGTTTTCGACGACGCGCATGGCATTGTCGTCGCTGCGCCAGACATAGGGGCGGCTGCCGCCATAATCGAAGCCGTAGTCCGGTGGGGCATCGCCGAAGGCGTCGTTCATGGCGTAGGCGTCGTCGGCATATTGATAGGCTTGCGCCGGCTGCCTGACATAGACGACCTTGGGCGCCGGTGCGGCCGGCAGGGATTCGACGGGCGGGGCCGGAGCATAGGCTTGCGCCGAAGTGGTCAACGGCAGGGCGTCGACGTCGGCGCTGGCCTGGTTATCGGCGGATGAGCCGTCCATCCGGCAACCGGCCAGGGTGGCGGCCGCGAGGACGATGAGGGAGGCTTGGGTAAGATATCGGAGCGACATGGCGCGACCTTTGTGCGTTCAAAATGATCGCAATTGGGCGCTCCAGCCAAGGCTATTCCATGACCGAAAGATAAGCGGACGATTGGATTTTAAGCGCCGCTATTTCAACAGGTTCAGCAAGCTGGACTGGTTGAGATTGGCCAGGACCTGGGCCGAGGCCTGGACCGAGACCTGGGCCTGCTGCAGGTCGGAATAGGCCTTGGACAGGTCGACATCGGTGCGGTCACTGACCAGGCCGGACAGCGAATCCGATTGGCCTTGCAGGGATTTCTGGCTGTTGTCGACGCGGTTTTGCAAGGTGCCGTTCAGCGAGGTCGCCTCGGTCAGCTGGTCGTATTCGGCGCTGAATTCCTGCGATTTGGTCGTCAGGAACGCCTTTTGCGCTTCGGTCAGCTCGTTGCCGAACGGGCCGGTCAGCGGGTCGTCATTATAGGCCTGAATGTCCTTGAAGGTCTGCATCATCGCCTTGCCGAGATCCGATGCCAGCATGCCGGTTTGCAGCGAGGTGCTGGCGTCGATGCGCGACGTTTTCTTGACGGTGCCGTTGACGAAGATCGAGTCGACGTCGGGCGCCGCCGCCAGCGCGGACAAGCTGGTCGTCGTTACCGGGGCGTTGTTGTCATTGCCGCCGCCGAACAGATATTGGCCGTTGTGCTCGAAATTGAGTCCTTGCAGGGCGGTGGCGAAATTGCCGCGGATCGATTCCATCAGCGAAGCGCCGCTGTTGGAGGCCAGGGCGTTCATGACGCTTTCCTTGGCGTCGCCGGCGCCCTGGCTGGCGGTGCTGAGCGCCAGATCCTGGCTGTTCAGCCGCTCGGTCACGGTCTTGTTGACGGCGATATAGCTGTCGGTCTTGGCAAGGCTGGATTGGTAGGCGGCGATGATTTCCGACGACCGGCCGTAACCCATGAGGTCGGTGGCGACCTTCTGGGTCGAGACCTGGTTATTGGCCTCTTCCTGCCGTTGTTGGGCGGATTGCAGATTGTTGAGGGCGTTATGCCAGCTCTCAGATGTCGAAATGCGCATGTTAACTCCTCTCTTAGATCATGTTCAGCAGGACATCGTACATGTCCTTGGCGGCCTGAATGAGGCGGCCGGCGGCGCTGTAGCCCTGCTGGTAGGTGGTGAGATTGACCAGTTCCTCGTCGAGATTGACGCCTTCGTAGGAATTGCGGCGCGAGCTGGCTTCGGTGAGAAGGGAGCCGTTGCTTTCCTTCATGGTCTTGGCATTGGCGGCGAGATTGCCGACCTGGCCGGCGAGATCGGAGCCGTAACGCTCCAGCGTCGAGATGCCGCCGCTGTTGAGGCCGGTCTTGGCGAAGGTCAGGGCGGTGGTGCCGACGCCCGCCAGTTCCTGGCCGCCGCTGCCGTCGCCGGCGAGCAGGTTGGCCTGGCCGGCTGCGGCGGCGAGATTGACCTTGGCGAGCGACAGTTTCGACGGGTCGTTATAAACGATCGGGTTGACGTTGAGGTGGCCGGCGACATTGGATTGGTTGCCGGCCAGGCCGAAGAAGGACGAGAACGAGGCGCCGGTGCCGTTGCGCGAGGTGGTGTCGCTGGAGACGGCCAGGGTATTGGACGGATTGCCGAAACCCTGGAAGGTCAGTTGTCCCGAAGTATCGAGCGAAAAGGTGCCGTAGCGGCCGACGCCGGTTGAGCTGTCGTTCAGGGCCGAGACCATGTCGCTCATGGTGCCGCCGGTCGGCACGGTGAAATTGACGTTCGACAAGGTGGCGCCATTGGCCGATTTGAGGGCGAAACCGATCGTGCTGCCGGCGGTGAAACCGTGGTCCGAGGTTGCCGACAGGCCGGTCTGCGGATTGGTCGGCACGTCCGACGTAACCAGGTCGTTGAGGCCGAAATAGTGCGAGAAGCCCTGGCCCAGCTTGGTGGCGCCGCCGGTCGATGGATCGACCACGGCGACGCCGGCGCCGGCGACGTTGGAGGCAAAGGACAGGGCGCCGTTGCTATAGGACACGGTCGCCGCGCCGGCGAAGCCCGCCGTGATGTCGGCGGCGAAATTGTTGGGGTCGAAGGTCGTCGCCGCCCCGCCGTCCAGGGTGTAGGTGCCGGCGGTGAAGTCGACCGTCATCTGGTGGCTCATCCTGCCGGTGGCGTCGATCGTGACCAGGTTGGTGGTGCCGGTAAAGCCGCTCATGGCTTCGGGCTGGGTCAGGCTGGTGTTCTTCCCGGAGAGAGTGGTCGGTGGCGGCACGGCCGTGGCGTCGTTATGGGCGGCGTTCACGGCGTCGGCGAAGCGGGCCATATATTGGTTGAGCTGGTCATTGACGGCGACGGCGGTCTTGTCGCGCATGTCCATCAGGCCCTTGAGCTCGCCCGAGGAAATATTGTCTGCCAGATCGCGTTGTTCACCGTTGACGCCGGTGACGACGATCGGATTGAAGCTGGTGGTGGCGTCGACATTGGTGGTCGGCTGATAGCTCAGCTTCACATAGGAATCGCCGGCCAGCATCATCCCGGTTTGGGTGCGGACGGTGACGCCGCCGTTTTCGTTCTGCGACACCGCGACATCGACCAGTTTCGACAACTGATCGATATATTGCATCTGGGTCGTCTGGGCGCCGGTGGCGTCCTGGCCGGCGACATGGGCGCCGGAAATGGTCGAGTTGAGGTCGCTGATGCTTTTCAGCAGGTCGTTGACGGCGTTGACGCCGCTGGCGATGCGCGAGTCGGCGTCGCCGCGGATGGTTTGGATCTTGTCGCTGATGCGGGCGCCTTCGTTGAGAAAGCTCGACATATAGCTCAGGACCTGCTGGCGGCCGGCGTTCGAGGTCGGGTCTTCCGCCGCCTGGGCGACGCCGGTCAGGGCATTGGCCGCCTGGTTGAACAGGTTATTGGTGTCGGTGATGTCGCCGAACTGGGCCTGGATCTGATCGAGCAGCTCGAAATTGATGTCGGAGGCCGACGAGGCCGAGGATGCCTTGAGGGCGGCCTGTTGCAAATAGCGGTCGGCCGACAGGGTGACGGCGCCCGAGGTGACGCCCATGCCGACGCCGCCGATATTGACGCTTTGCTGGTGCGAGACCTTGCGGACATAGCCCGGGGTGTTGACGTTCGAGATGTTGTCGGAGACGACGCGCAGTTGGTCCTGCGAGGTCATCAAGCCGGAAACACCGATATTGAAAATCGAACTCAGAGACATGTTGCGCCTCCATGCATAGCCATCGCCGGCCGCATTTTGCGGGCCCGCTTAGGCAAAGCCTGCACATTACCCGGCAAAATCGGCCGGGTGCCGTGATCGGCTGATTCTAAAAAGCCTATATTTTCCATAGGTTTGTTGTTTTCCATGGGCAAATGCGCCCGCCATCTGGCGTTAAGGTTTCAAGTCCTGTGCCAACCGCCTTGGGCGGGACGTTTGCGAAGGACCGGGCGTGACAAGCAAGGGATGAGCGGGATCGGAGTCGATTCGGAGTAGACGTGGCCATTTCCTCACTCCGATACTCAAAAAATCGCTCCGAATGGCACTTCTTATAATGGTTTCAATTCATATTACATCCAAGGGGTGAAAACGTGTGGCGGCCACTGAAGCCGCCAGGACCCACGCCTAATGCGGCGGATATCTAGGCAAATTTGGCCGCGAACGGTCCGTGACCGGCAAAATCTGCGCGGCGTTAACTATAATTAATCGCGTAAATTCAATGCATTAGCACTTGGCCCATGGCTTGCAATGTGAAGCGTTCGAGATGCGCAAAATGCGTTGACCCGACAGAAATTGCCCGGCGCGAGCCGTCCGGGTCCTGTCATTTGGTTTTAACGCGAGCGCATATGTCCTTCGACCTGACCCAGATGCTGATGTCCCTGACCGCCTTGCTGAGCAAGAGCGGCGACGACGCGTCGGCGACGGTCGCCACGCCGGATCAGTCCGCTCAGTTCAATACCTTGATGACGGCGGCACCCGCAAAGACAGCCGACGCCGCCAGTCTTCCAAGCGCCAGTCTTCCAAGCGTCAATCTTCCAAGCGTCAATCTGGCGGCAGTCAATTTGGCCGACGTCAATCTGGTGAGCGCCGCAAGCCTGACGCCGGCCGCACCGCAACCGGTAACGCCGCAATCGGTAGCGCCCCAGCCGACCGCTCCGGAAGCTGCGATGCCTCTGGCACAGCAAGCCCTGCCCGTGGCCGCCACTGTGGTGCCGTCAGAGGTCCTACCGCAAGTCACAACTGCCGAGCCCGTTGCGCCTGCGCTTCCACAAAAAGCATCGACGCAAAAAACGCAGCCCGCCCATGTGGCCGTCACCGCGCCTGTGCACCTTGTTGCCGACACAGCGCCTGCCGAGGCGGACCTGCCGACAGCAATACGTGTTGCGAAACCGGCCGCGTCCGCCCAACCAACGCCGGTTATGGCCGCGCCGACCGAGACCATCGCGGCTGAAGTCGCCATGCCTGAACTCAAGGTCACCGTGGCGCCGACGGCTCCGGTCACGGCCACGCCGGCCGAGCCTGTTGCCGCCTCCCCTGCCGCCGTACCGGCCGCGCCTGTCGTGGCTGAGGCCATCGTGCCGGAGCTTAAGGCCGTTGTGGCGCCCGCTGCGGCCAAGACCACGGCCACGCCGGCGGCACCTGCCGTTGACGCCATCGTACCGGAGCTTAAGGGCGTGGCAACGCCCGCTGTGGCGAAGACGACGGTCCAGCCGCAGGACGCGCCGAAATCGCCCAAGACCGCTGTCGCGATCCCGACGGTGACGAACCCCGTCCAAACGGTGGCCGAGGCGCCAGTGATGGCTCCGACAACTGAAATGACAGCCGATCCCGTGATGCCCGCAGCTCCGGCTCCGGTTATGGACACGAAGATTGCGCCTGTGACGCCTCAGGTTACCGTGGCCGAACCCGTTCTTACGGCAGCTCTGCCGAAAGCGGCCAAGACGGCCGCGGATGCTCCGAAAGCCGCGGCGGCCCCGCAAGCGGCTGCCGACAAGGTCGCAACTCCGGTCGTCGCGCCAACAACTCCGGCGCCGGCGCCCATTGTCCTGCCCGAAGCCGTCTTGCCTGAAGCCGTTGAGACGAGCACGGCCGCCCTGCCTCTGCCCTTGCCGGATAACGGCGAGGCGCCGGCCACGCCTATGCCTATCTCGGTTGCGACGAAAATCGTCGCTGAGCCGACCCAAACCCCGGTCGCGAAAATCGCGACGTCACCTGTGACAGAAGACACAATGACACCAGATCTCGGCGAAGCCGTGAAACCGACCCCGCCGGCGCCGCGCGACCAAGTCGCTCAGCCGCGCACCAGCCGCTCCGTGACCGTGGCGGCTCCCAAGTTCGAAGCCTATAAGGCCGACATCGCACCGGAGCCGATCGATGCGGCAGCGGCGCCGGTGATGACCCAGGACGCCGTGGCCGTGGTTACCGCGGCGGCTGTTGCCGTGGCCAGCCAGCCGGCACCAGCAGCGCAAGCCGAAACCCAGCCCGCGCCGGCCGCGCCGCAACCGGCCGTCGTCGCCGCCTTGCCGCCGGAGGCCAAGGGCCAGCCGCGTATGCCCAAGGCTGCCGAAGCGCCGGTCAGTACGGACGCGCCGGTTCAGGAGGTTAGCGACGACAGCGCAGAACCCGCCAAGGCTTCAGGGGCCAGTTTCGCCACCGAAATCGACAAGGTCGTTCGCCCCGCCAAGACTGTAAAGGCCGACAGCAAGACCGCCGCGATGACCGCCGACGCGCCGGTCAAGGCTCAGGCTCAGGCCCAAACCCCGGCAAAGGCAGCCGTGGCCGACACGCCGCGCCCAGTCACGCCCGAACGCATCGCCGCCGCGGCGCAGCCCATCCAGACGACCGCTACCGAACCGGCAAAAGTACCGTCGGGCTTTTCGTTCCAGCCGGTCGCCGCACCGGCCGAGAGCGCCCCGGCCTATAGCGCACCGGCGGCGTCCGCGCCGGCAACGACCCTGTCTCAGGCCGCCATCGACAATATCGGCGCCATGAGCGTGCAGATCCAGAAACGCCTGAGCGCCCAGTCGAGCAAGTTCACCATGGAACTGAAGCCGGCCGATCTCGGCCGCGTTGAGGTCGCCATGACCATCAGCCGCGAAGGCAAGCTGACGGCGCATTTGAGCTTCGACTCGCCGGTGTCGGCGTCGACCTTCAGCGCCCACGAATCCGAGTTGCGTCAGCAATTGAGCGCAACGGGCCTGTCGCTGGACGGCGATGCCCTGACCTTCTCTTCGCGGCCTGAGAGCGACAAGGTCGGCAGCGACACGCCGGCGAAAGACAACAACGGCCAAACCCAGCAGCAGACCCTGAACGACCATCAAGGCCAGCAGCACCGTCCGACCCCGCAGCAGGCGGCGCGCGCCCTGGCCTCGGCCAACCTGGCCAGCCAGGAACTGGACGCGCAAACCAGCGCCCTGTCCGACCTCGACGCCTCGCTCAACGCCTTCCGCAACCGCTCTTCCACCTCGCGCCTCGCGCTTAACTTAATCGTCTAAGGACCCAGTCATGGTTTCCGCAGTCACTTCCAATACCACGGCCGCCACGTCGACATCGCAGGATGCGTCGTCGCTGGCCGGCAATTACACCATGTTCCTCAACCTGCTGACCTCGCAGATCAAGAACCAGGATCCGCTGTCGCCGATGGACACCACCGCCTGGACCAACCAGCTGGTGCAATATTCCTCGGTCGAACAGCAGTTAAAGGCCAACCAGTTCCTCGAAAAGATCGCCGCGGGTTCGGGCGGCAACGATATGAATGCCGCCGTCAGCTATATCGGCAAGACCGTCTCCGCCGCTACCGACACGGCGGCGCTGAGCGACGGCTCGGCCAAGTGGGATTACACGCTGGGCGGCACGGCGGATAACGTCAAGCTGTCGATCCTCGATTCCACCGGCAAGACGGTGTGGAGCCAGCAGGCGTCCGGCGACGATCTCACCAAGGGCAAGCACAGCCTGGATTGGGACGGCAAGGATAGCGCCGGCAATACCCTGGCCGACGGCAATTACGTCCTGCAGGTCACTGCCACCAATGCCGGCGCCGCCGTCGCCGCGGAAACCAGTGTTTCGGGCGTCGTCACCTCGGCCGAGAATAACGGCACCGACGTCGTCCTCAATATCGGCAACACCTCCGTACCCATCACCAGCATCACCAGCGTTTCATAATTTACCTTATCCGGGAGTATCATCATGAGTATCACCAGAGCCATGCAGTCGGGCGTCACCGCCCTGCAAGCCAACTCGGCCGCCCTGTCGGTCATCTCCAACAATATCGCCAACTCGAACACCACGGGTTACAAGCGCGTCACGACCAATTTCACCGACTTGGTCAGCGGCGCTTCGACCGCGCAGAACTATGGCGGCGACGGCGTTACCAATGTGTCGCAGCAAAGCCTGAACACGACGGGTGAGCTGAACTCGTCGACGACCGGCTACAGCCTGGGCATCGATGGCCAGGGCTTCTTCGTCACCTCGAACAATTCTGATCCGGTGGCGGCGGGCAGCTCGATGCTGTTCACCCGCGACGGTTCGTTCAATACCGATACCAAGGGCTATCTTAAAAACGCCGCCGGGCTCTATCTCGAAGGCTGGCCGGCGGATTCGGCCGGCAATGTGACGCCGTCCTCGACCGATATCACCAAGCTGGCCCCCATCAATGTGACGGATTTGGCCAATCAGGTTGCGGCGACGGATAAGGTGACATTTACGTCGAATGTAGATTCCGGCACAGCGGTTTCAGATGCAGTGACGAACGGCACCTATGATCACACTACCGCCGCTGGCGCCATGTCGACCTATGACGCGACGTCTGGTGTTGGTACCAAGCCGGATTCGACAATTTCCATGACTGTGTCGGACTCACTTGGCAACGCACACACAGTTACGATCTCTTTGCTGAATTTAGGCGTCGACACGACCTCGGCATCAGGAGCCGGTAGCACCCTTGGAAAAACGCTGTGGGCATACGAAATATCTTCGCCTGACGTAGACGATAATAACAGCACTCACCAACTGTCGTCCGGTACTCTGGCTTTCGATAGCGACGGTACGCTCGCCTTTGATACTTCAACGACGCCGCCGACACCATTGTCGACCACGAATAGCGGCACTACCGCTGTTCCGTTTAATACTGATCTCAGCATTGCTGCTTCGAATAACACGACCACCACCTACCCTCGTTGGAATGACTCCATCGGCGCAGGGGCACAAACGGTGGCGTTGGGCCTGAGCGACTCGCCTGCCACCAGCACCATTACCCAACTGGCTGATGACTCGACCACAACGGCGATGACGGCCAATGGCACCGAGTTCGGCACCCTGACCAAGGTCGAGATCGCCGACAATGGCGATGTCAACGCCATCTACAACAATGGCGACAAGCGCCGCATCGCCCAGGTCGCCCTGGCCACCTTTATCAATGCCAACGGCCYGACCCCGGTCTCGGGCAATGCCTTCCAGGTATCGACCTCGTCCGGCGTCTTCTCGCTCAAGACCCCCGGCGACGGCGGCTCCGGCAAGCTGGCGGCCGACACCCTGGAAGCCTCGACGGTCGACCTGGCCCAGGAGTTCACCGGCCTGATCACAACGCAGCGCGCCTATTCCGCCGCGTCCAAGATCATCACCACCGCCGACCAGATGCTGCAGGAACTGCTGCAACTGAAGCAATAGTAAATAGCGCGAGGACTCTGTCCGACTGAACAGAGTCTTCGCGCATGAATTACTGGCGTAAAAATCAAACATGAATCTGCGTTAACCTTACAAGCATCGCCTTTCATCATACTAAACAGAGTATTAACAACCCACATTCGCTTATTAGTACAATATTTACTAAGGCGATTAAGCGGATATTATAAGTCCTGGGTTAGAGTGCTCCTATGTGATGGGTAACAAAGGCAAAATGCCATGCTGCAAGAGCAACGCCGCGATAGTAAAGGCGAAAAATACGTGATTGGTCCTACCGGGGCAAAACTGACTCTGAACGACCTGCCGCCTGCCGGCACGGAACGTTGGGTCATCCGCCGCAAGGCGGAAGTGGTCGCTGCCGTGCGCGGCGGTCTTCTGAGCTTCGATGATGCGTGCGAGCGCTACAACATCACCTCGGAAGAATTCCTTGGCTGGCAAAAGGCCATCGAAAGCCACGGCATGGCGGGTCTCAGGACCACGCGCATTCAGCAATATCGCTGATACGGCGGGTCGAATATTTTTGGTAAATAGCCCTGGCGACCGTTAGTGAAGTCGGCAACCAAAAGTAAGAACCCCTCACCCGGCAGGCTGAAGCCTGCCACCCTCTCCCCTTGAAAGGGTAGAGGGGGAAGTAGGACTTCTACATTCCTGGGTGTAAACTTACATCGCAGAACTTTGACTGTAGCTTCAGATTTAAGATCAGGCGCCTGAAAGGGCGCCTTTTCTGCGTGCACAATTTCCCGGCAAGTTTTGCTTTTCTTTTCAATAGCCTGTGCAATAGTCAGGCACGAGTTAGTGGCGTTTACATATCGATTCAACGGCCGAATGACCGGCCATCTTCCGGGGCGAAACACATGACCTTTATGCAGGCTATCCAGAGCGTATTGAAGAATTACGCGAATTTTGAGGGCCGAGCCTCAAGATCGGAATTCTGGTGGTTCTACCTTTTTCACCTGTTCACCGTTTTCGGCGGGCTTTTTGTTCTCTTCCTGCTGGCGGCAGCGGCGGAGGCAGCCCTGGGCCGAGAGTCGGCCGCGCCGATCGCCGGTATATTGATGCTCCTGCTGGTGGTGGTCTGGCTCGGCCTGGCCATACCGTCCCTGGCGGTTTCGGTGCGCCGGCTGCATGACACCGACCATAGCGGCGCCTGGTTACTCCTGGCCTTCGTGCCGTTCGGCTTCATTGTGCTGCTGGTCTGGTACCTGACGCCAAGTTCGCTGGGTGCGAACAGGTACGGCGGCGATATCACGGCAAAGGTCGCCGACAGATTCTGATTTAAGATCAGGCGCCTGAAAGGGCGCCTTTTCTGCGTGCACACTTTACCGTCAAGTTTTGCTTTCCTTTTCAAGAGTCTGTGCAATAGTCATGACTTCGAGTCAGTAGTGCGTAAACATCGACAATCTATCGGGTCGATCCTACGGGCGCCCGATTTTTCACAGGGCGACACACATGACCTTCGTTCAGGCTATTCAAAGCGGATTCAAAAACTACGTCAACTTCCAGGGCCGGGCGACCCGGTCCGAATTCTGGTGGTTCTACCTCTTTTACCTCATCGTTATCGTGGTCCTCGAAATCCTCGGGGGACTTCTCGGGCGCAACGGCGTTGGGATAACCCTGGGCCTCGTAGGCCTTGCTGCGGTGGCCTTCTTCCTACCGATGCTTGGCCTGACCATTCGCCGGCTTCACGATACCGACCGAAGTGGTTGGTGGATATTTTTAGGCTGTGTCCCCCTGATCGGTCTTATCCTGATCGTGTGGTATTGCACGCCAGGGACACCCGGCCCGAATAAGTACGGCGTTGGCAATATCCTGACGAACGTTGCCAATACGTTTAGCTGATAGTGGCGTAAAGCACATTAAAGGGCGGACCGGCAACGGCCCGCCCTTTTTGTTTGCCTTCACACATCGCGTGTCAGGCTGCGATCGATGTCGTGGTCGTAGCGGCAGACGTCGCCACCGTCGTGCTGGCCGTGGTCGCGTAGGATTGCAGGGCCATAAGGAACTGCTGCATCAGATCCGTCAGGGTCGAGTCCGTGGTGGTCGAGTCCGTTGAAGCCGTGGTCGTTGTAGAGCTGGACGAAGCGGCCGCGTCCGACGGCGGCGGGCCTTTAGGTCCCCCTGGAGGTCCCTGGGACGCCATCTGACTGTCGAAAGCCGTCTTCTCGTCGGCCGAGACCGTGCCATCGCTATTGCTGTCCATCGACGAGAACAGCTTGTCGGCTTTGGTGGTGTCGGTATCGCCCATGGTCGTCGTACCGAAGGCCTCCATTTCGGTCTTGCTGATGCTGCCGTCATCATCGCTATCGATATCCGACAAGGACGGCGGGGTCGGAGCCTGGCCCGCGGAAGCCCGGTTGGGGCCGCCTTGCCCACCAGGTGGCGGTCCGGGCGGTGGCCCACCCATTTGGCCGCTATCTTGAGCTTGCAACAAGCCGCTCATCGTGTCCGAGGACAGGGCGTTTTGCAGATAGGCCAGGGTTTCGTCGGAACTGACCGATCCATTGCTGTCGCCGTCGAGGGCGGTCAGCAGCGAGGTGGCGGCCGAGGTCGAGCTGGCGGACGACGACGTCAGTTCGGACAGGGATAAAGACTTGCTTTTGTCAGCATCCAGGGTGGAAAAAAGTTTTGAATTCAGTTGTGACAGGAATGGACTGGACGACAGGCTGCCCACACTCATGTTTGTCTCCCGATCATAGACCGGCACAATTACCGGCAAGATAAAGGAAACGAATATTCCAATTAACAAGATGTTATTTTAACGCATATTTCAATAGCGTAACGCAATGAACACAATTATAACTTTAATGCATCGATTATTTTCAATATATATTTCACCTTCATCATAAACGCAAGCATGATTTACTGTAGGCATAATCTGCCGGGCAAGCTTTTCCGCCTTCGATTCCCCCTTGCATCGGCGCATTCCGGCCGCTAATCTGCAATTCGGCCCGAATTCGACCACAAAGCGGCTTTAGGCCTACCCATCCCTCCCCCCTGATCCGTGAGCCGCCCATGCGTTCGCTTTTACCCGCCCTTTCCGTCCTGGTCCTGAGTGCGGTGGCCGCCCCCGTCCCTCTTCTGGCGCAGGACTATGTCGGCATCGGCATGGGCCAGAACGTCTTCTTTTCGCCGTCGGGTCAGCCCTTTCGTGCCGCCGCCGGCCAGCCTTACCCGGTCGCCGCCTGGTTCAATCAGGCCGACACCGATCACGACACCAAGATCAGCCACGACGAATTCATCGCCGACAGCACGGCGTTTTTCAACGTCCTGGACGTCAATCACGACGGCTATGTCAACAGTCCGGAAAACACGCGTTACGAAACCGAGGTGGCGCCGGAAATCCAGCGCATGGATCCGCGCATCCAGCAGCCCGTCAATCGTTACCGCGCGCCCGATCCCGATATGGGCGCCGACACCAGCAACGATCCGACCGGCGGCAAATACCTGAAACAGATTATCGGCGCCTCGCAATACGGCCTGATCGACGAACCCCAGCCGGTGCGTGCGGCCGACGCCAATTTCGACTTCCGCGTATCGTCCGGTGAGTGGCAAAACGCCGCCAGCCAGCGCTTCACCATCCTCGACCGCAATGGCGACGGCTTCATCACCATGGACGAGCTACCGAAAACACCGGCGCAGCTGGCGGCCGAAGCGCCCAAGGACGAACCCGGGCCGAAGAAAAAGAAGCGCGGCTTCTGGTAAACCGACCGGCGGCCGCGTTTCACCCGTTTACAGGAGTTTCATCTCGCTAACTGTAAGCTTTTATGTTACGGGCGCGGCTTCTCTTTTTTTCTTCTACGGCGTTTGCGTGTACAAAAAGGTTCATAAGCTGGGTTTGTTTGGTCTGGGCGCCTTCGGCCGCCTGATCGTCAAGCATTTGTCGCCCTATTTCGATATCTATGCCTATGACACCAGTCCGCACGCCCGTGCCTTCGCCAAGCGCCACAATGTCGCCCTCGCCAGTTTCGAAGAGGTCGCCGGTTGCCGGCTGGTCGTCCTGGCGACGCCGATCCGCACCTTCCCGGAATTGATCGCCGCCATCGCGCCACACGTTCATCCCCATGCCCTGATCATCGATGTTGGCTCGGTCAAGATGAAGCCGGCCAAGTGGATGCAGGACCTGCTGCCGCCCAGCGCCTATATCCTGTGCACCCATCCCTTGTTCGGGCCACAGTCGGCGCGCAAGGGCATTCACGACCTCGAAATCGTCGTCTGTCCGGTGCGGGTTCGCCGTCTGGCGCCGATCCTGCGCTTCTTCCGCGAGACCCTGGACCTCAAGGTGTCGGTGGCGACGCCGGAGCAGCACGACCGCGCCCTGGCCGCGGTTCAGGGGCTGACCCACCTGATCGCCAAGGTGATGACGGGGCTGGAGCCCTTGCCGACCGTGCATACGACGCGGTCCTACGACCTGATGATGCAGGGCATCGGCCTGGTCCAGGGCGATAGCGATGAGCTGTTCCTCAGTATCGAACGCGACAATCCCTTTGCCGGCGAGGTGCGCAAGCGCTTCTTCGCCGAAATCGACAGCCTGCGCGGCCGGTTGGAAAGCCAAGAAACGGGCAAATAACTAGCTGCGGAAATAAATAACCGCCCCAATACTAACAGCCTTTGTCATTCGGCGATGGCGGCCGATGCTGTTAACCTCTCGCAAGGGAGGCCCATCATGAAACGCATATTTATCGCTATACTAGCCCTGTCCTTCGCCGTGACAGCTCCGGCCATGGCCGACAACCGCGACGCCCTGGAAGGCGACATGGTCATGCACGCCAAGGCAGCGTCCGCCGCCACCACCTCGGCGGTTACCGCCATCAATGCCGGCGATACGACTACGGGGTGCACAGCCATGCGCACAGCCGTCGACGAAATCACCATAGCCGAGGCGCTGGTCTCCGTAGACGGGCCCCTGATTAACGCCGACACACGGTTGGACAGCGCCGCACGCACCGCGCAGCAAGGTCAACTGACCGACCTGGCGACCAGCTTCGCCAGTTCGCACAGCCGGCTCGACGCCCTGATCGCGAAATATTGTTAGGCGATGCATGTCCTGGTCCTCGCCGCTGCCCTGCTGATGGCTCCGGCGCCGGACTATGACGCCGCCATGGCGCCCTATCACAGGGCGTTCGACGCCGCGCAGAGCGAAATGGCAAGCGCCAACCGTTTGAATGAGGCCCATGACAGGACCGGCACGTGCCTGGCCCTGACGGCGGCGATCGGCGATTTCGCCAAGGCCGCCACCGCTATCGATCCGGTACTCGCGCTGCTGGCCGGCGACGGGACGCTGGATGACGGCAAGCGCGCCGGACTGGTCGCCCAGGCCAGGCAGGCGAAGGATACGGCGTTACTGAATGCCGGAGATGCGCAGGCCGATCACGACAGGCTGTGTTCGAAGACTTAAAGCACGACGATGCATCTTAAGAAGAAAGAACCCCTCACCCGGCAGGCTGAAGCCTGCCACCCTCTCCCCTTGAAAGGGGCGAGGGGTTAAGGGAAGTGCCTCAATCTAAAATTACCCAACTTCCGTCTTCTGGGCTGCCGCCAGGGCTATGGCGGCGACCGGGGCGTCGCTGCCGCGGACGCCGAACATCTTGCGGAAGACGTCGCGGCGCTCATGAACGCTGGCCAGGACCAGGCCCATCGGTATGCCAAGATCGATCAGGGTGTTTTCCGCGAGTTGCAGCGAGGCTTCGATGGTTTCCGGCACGGCGTCGGTCGCCCCCATCTGATATAGGCGTTGCGCGTGCGAGGCGTCGCGGGCGCGGGCGATGATATGGACGTCGTCGCGGAGGGCCCGCACCGCCTTGACGCAATTGTCGGTAAAGCCCGGATTTGAGGCCGTCACCACGACGGCGCGGGCGCGTTCCAATCCGACATTGGTCAGGAAATCCGGCACGGAAGCGTCGCCGTACCAGGCCTCGATGCCCTGGGCCCGGGCGCGCGAGGTCACCTGCGGATTGAAGTCGACCACCATATAGTCGATCTTGTGCAGGGTCAGCATGTCGGCGACCAGGGCGCCGACGCGGCCGAAGCCGATGATGATGACCTTGTCGCCTTCGCGGATGGTGTCGGGCGCGACCGCGGTCTGGTCCTTGGCCTTGGTGATGGATTTGACGATGCGGCCGCCCACCATGGCCAGCAGGGGCACGCAGAACAGGCTGATGATCGCCGACAGGATGACCGCCTGGCCGAAGCCGGCGCTCAAGACCTTGTGGCCGATGGCTTCGTCGATGATGACGAAAGCGAATTCACCGGCGGGCCCAAGAACCAGCGCGGTTTCAATGGCGTTGCGGTTGCCGAGCCCGAAGGCGCGGGCCGCCGGATAAAGGACGGCGGCCTTCAAGGCGATCAGGCCGGCTGCCAGGCCGAGAACCAGGACGGGCTCGGCCAGAACGGCGGAGACTTCGAGGCGCGCCCCGACGGTGACGAAGAACAGGCCGAGCAACAGGCCTTTGAACGGGTCGATCATGACCTCGATCTCGCGGCGATATTCGGTTTCGGCTAGTAGCACGCCGGCGATAAAGGCGCCCAGGCCCATGCTGAGGCCCGTCATCACCGCGACCTGGCCGGAGACGACGACGACCAGCAGGCAGGCCGCCATGAACAGCTCGCGGTTCTTCGACCGGGCCACCGAATTGAACAGCGGGCGCAACAGCCAGCGGCCGCCAATGACGAGAACCCCCATGCCGATCAGGGCCGGAATCAGGGCCCACAGGCCTTGCAAGCCTGCCGCCTCTCCGCCGGCGGCGCCGGCTAGCATGACGACGGTGATCAGGATGGGCGCCACGCTCAGATCCTGAGCCAGCAGGACGGCGAAAACCGTGCGGCCCGAAGGACTGTTCAGCGCCTTGCGGTCGGCCAGGACGGGGATGACGACGGCCGTCGACGATAGGGCCAACGCCATGCCGAGCGTTACCGAGGCGATCCAGCCGGCGCCCAGCACCATGAAAAGCCCGGTCAAGACCAGGGCGCTGACGCCGACCTGGACGGCGCCGAGGCCGAAGACCAGCTTACGCATCGACTTCAGGCGCTCGAAGGTCAGTTCCAGACCGATGGAGAACAGGAGGAAGACCACGCCCAGCTCGGCAAGATGGGTGACGGCGTGCGAGCGCATGACGGCAAAGGCATCGAGCGGCGCCCAAAATTTCGCCAGCCGCCCCATAATGTCGGGCCCCAGCACGACGCCGACCAGCAAGAAGCCGAGCACACTCGAGACCTTGAGGCGCTGGAACAAAGGTATGATCACCGCCGAAGCCAGCAGGAAGACGATGATGAAGACGTAATAGGCCTCGGCTCCCGTGACGATAGGGGTGAGCGTTTCGGTCAGGGCGGCGGGTAAGGCGGCGGCGGGCGGGGTCATGTTTGGCTCCTCGTCGTCGGGTGTCCTTCTTATAAAGGGAATTTTCGGCGATATGTAACCCCGCGGTGCGTCATTTCTGCCGAACATGAAAAAAAATTCATGTGGCAGCGACGGAAAAGCCGCTACAAAGTATTTAGTTTCTAACTGAACTACTGTTTGGCCAAAATTCCGGCGTGCTCAAGCGCCGATAAAAATAGGGTGTCCTGAATGCGTCTTCTGAAAACCTTGACCTGCACGACCGCTTTGGCCGTCGTAGCCTTGTCCGGCACGGCCTTCGCCGCCGACAAAACCAACTGCCTCGACACCTACTGCACCATGCAATCGCTGGAAAGCCTGGACGGCTTCATTCCGGCCGATACCGCGGCGGGTGGCGGCGACGCCACGTCGACGGTCGCCAAGACCTACGGCAAATGGGGCATCGACCTGAGCGGCATGGACACCTCGGTCAAGCCGGGCGACAGCTTCTTCAACTATGTCAACGGCACCGCCGTGGCGAACATGGTCATCCCGGCCGACAAGACCTCCTATGGCAGCTTCATCGCCTTGCGCGACCTATCCGAAGCCCGTTCCAAGGCCATTGTCGAAGCCCTGGCGGCCCGGAGCGACCTTACTGGCGACGACGTCAAGATCGCCGCCATCTATAACAGCATGATGGACGCCGCCGCCGTCGAAAAGCTTGATGCCGCGCCGCTGCAGCCCATGTTGGCCAACATCGCCGCCATCACCGACAAGAGCCAGATGGCCGGCTATATGGGCCATACCTCAGGCACGTTCGGCTCGGCCTTCTTCGGCGCCTATGTCGGAGAAGACGCCAAGAACCCGAAGGTCAATGTCCTGCAACTGGGCCAGGCCGGCCTCGGCCTGCCCGACCGCGACTATTATCTGAAAGACGCCTTCGCCGACAAGAAGGCCAAGTATCAGGCCTATGTCGCCCAGATGCTGACCATGGCCGGCTATCCCGACCCGGACAAGAACGCCGCCGACATCGTCGCCATGGAAACCGCCATCGCCACGGTGAGCTGGACGCGCATCGACCGCCGCGACGACACCAAGACCTATAATCCGATGACACTGGCCGAACTGCCGACCCTGGCGCCCGGCTTCGACTGGAACGCTTACTTCGTCGCCAGCGGCACCGCCGGCGCGCAGAAGGTCATCGTCGCCGAAAACACCGCCTTCCCGCAGATCGCCAAGATCTTCGCCGACACGCCGCTCGACACCATCAAGGCATGGGAAGCTTTCCGCACCATCGACCAGGCCGCGCCCTACCTGTCGGAACGCTTCGTCACGGCGCAATGGACGTTCCGTTCGCACGAGCTGGGCGGCGCCCAGGAACAGCGCCCGCGCTGGAAGCGCGCGATCGGCGCCGTCGAAGGCTCGATCGGCGAAGGCCTGGGCCGCGACTATGTCGCCGCCTATTTCCCGCCGGAATCCAAGGCCAAGATGGAAACCCTGGTCGCCGGCCTGCGCACGGCGCTGAAGGCCCGCATCGAGAACCTGACCTGGATGACGCCCGAAACCAAGGCCAAGGCGCTGGAAAAGCTCAGCAAGTTCGGCGTCAAGATCGCCTATCCCAACAAGTGGCGCGATTATAGCGGCCTGACCGTCAAGGCCGACGATCTGTTTGGCAATATCCAGCGTTCCAATACCTTCGATTGGGCGTTTGCCCTGTCCAAGCTCGACAAGCCGGTAGATCCGGAAGAATGGGGCATGACGCCGCAAACCGTGAACGCCTACTATTCGCCGACACGCAACGAAATCGTCTTCCCGGCCGCCATCCTGCAGCCGCCGTTCTTCGACCCGAACGCCGACATGGCCGTCAATTACGGCGGCATCGGCGGCGTCATCGGCCACGAAATCACCCACGGTTTCGACGACCAGGGCCGCCATTATGACGGCGACGGCAT
Source organism: Asticcacaulis sp. P2_B1 (assembly GCF_056404915.1). Lineage (NCBI taxonomy): Bacteria > Pseudomonadati > Pseudomonadota > Alphaproteobacteria > Caulobacterales > Caulobacteraceae > Asticcacaulis > Asticcacaulis sp. P2_B1. The sequence continues at coordinate 261,248 of NZ_JBFUDD010000002.1, forward strand.
GCTGACCGATTGGTGGACCGCTGAGGATTCGGCCAAGTTCGACGCCCAGACCAAGATCTACGGCGCCCAGTACGACGCCTTTGAGCCCCTCCCCGGCGTTCACGTCCAGGGCGGCCTGACCATGGGCGAAAATATCGCCGACCTGGGCGGCAACCTGCTCGGCCTCGACGCCTATCACCTCTATCTCAACGGCCAGGCCGCGCCGACGCTCGACGGCTTCACCGGCGACCAGCGCGTCTTTATGGGCTTTGCCCAGGTGTGGCGCTCCAAGTACCGCGACGACGCCATCAAGCAGCAGGTCGCCACCGATCCGCACTCGCCGGCCGTCTTCCGCGTCATCGGACCGGTCCGCAATATCGATGCCTGGTACAAGGCCTTCAATGTCCAGCCCGGCGACAAGTACTATCTGGCCCCCGAAGCCCGCGTCCGCATCTGGTAAGGGTCGCGGACCCTTAACCCGTTACTGACGCTCGGCAGGGTCCGCGCGTGATCAACTGAGAACCTCCCGGCTGAAAGGTCGGGAGGTTTTTTATAAGCGGGTGTTATTGGGCGTCCGAATTAATATTACGTGCCAGAGGTGTCGTAAAATGAACGTTTTTCCAGGTATTGACCGACTTAAGTCTCAGCATGAGCTGCTGACGCACGAGTTCAAACGTCGGTGTCATGCGCACGGACTCGTGTTCGACTATGAACACCTGAAAGACAAAGAACTATACTTTTCCAGGACGATATTGGACGTAAAAAGGGGCAATAGGCAGATAAATGTGAATTTGACGGAACAAAGGGAGGCCCCATCAGCTTACACAAAGGATGGCGGCTTGAATTACGAGATCAGAAGATTGGTCATAAACGTGGACGACGTTGAGAGCAGTGCTGGCTTTTTATGGGCGGCGTATCAAATGTGGATTCTGGATGGAATTGGCGAAGCGGATATGGAGACATTCATCAACGATTTCGGGAAAACGCCGCTGCCGCCCACATAAGCCCGCCAGCAATCATGACCGTTAAACCAAGCCAAAATCCGATGAACATAACGGGCAAAAGACCCAGCATCGCGACACCTTCGACACCCATTTCGCCGCCGCCGGCATAGGCGTAAACAAGCATGGGGCCGCCGATCCCGACCACGAAAATGGCGAGGCCTATAAAGAAGGTACACTTCGCCTGAGCCAGCGGGCTCATGCTTTACAAGCAGCGCGGGTCAGCCAGGCGATCTCGTCGGCCAGTTTCTGCATCGGAACGGCGATCAGACGTTCTTCCAGCCCGATGGTGATAATGCCGTGGACGGCGGCGAACAGGGTGCGTGCTCGCACGGTCAGCGCCACCACATCGAGGTCGGGCATGATGACCGCCAGGGGCTCGGCGATATGACGGAACAGCCGCAGCTGATCCTGCGCCGCCCAATCCGGCAGCGGGCTGTCCAGCCGGAGTTCGAAGATCATCCGCCAGAGGCGCAGATTCTCGCGCGCGAATTTGAGATAGGTATGCGCCACCGCTACCAGGCGGTCGATGGCCTCGTCCCGCGTCGCCAGGCTCATATGACCGGTCGCTTCGGCCGCCGCCTGGCCCAGACGCGCCAGGGTCTTCGAGGCCACGCGCAGGGTCAGGGCATCCATATCGTCGACGATATTGTAGAGACCGCCGAGCGCCACACCGATATCGGCCGCCAGGTCGCGGGCCTTCAGACTGGCCACGCCCGACTCGCAAATGCGCTTTTCGGCGGCGTCGATAAGGGCTTCGAGTTGCGCTTGCCGCCTGTCTGCCGTGCGGGGAGATGCCATGATTTCATTCCGGAATTATTTTTTGAACGAAGTTCATTTTTTTATTGAACGACGTTCACGATTACGCTATACAACATTTGTGAACGACGTTCATATCATGAAACGCCCGCATGATGGAAGACGTTATTTGCAAGACTACGCATCGCGATAACCCGAAAAGTGTCCTTCCTAGCCGTTGACCACTTTTCGGCGTGATGCAACCTCGGGGGGCCGAGGGGGGATAGTAAGCAGGCGCGGAAACATCGCCATCACGTATGGTTCCGCGCCTGAGCTTCCCCGCAAAACCCGCCATCACATCGGAGAGCACCCATGAAGGGTCTGTTATATACCGCCGCCATTGCCGCCACTGTCGCCGTCACCGTTTCGGCCTTTCAGGCGAGCGCCCACAATCCGCGCGACTGGCATCGCGACATGGCTCTGATGGGTAACGATGTCTCGAGCTTCCTGCATTATCAGCCGACCGACCAGACCACCCGCGGCGGCAAGGTACGTCACGCTATGCATACCGGTCAGGTTAATTAGAGCTATTTCGGTTTCGACGGCGGTACAGTGAGCACCACCAGCCCGATCGCGCCGGCTATGGCCAGGACGACGCCGGCGATAAAACCGACAACCAGGGCCACGCCCAGATCCGCCGCGAAGAGTTCGGCGGGGTTCAGATTGCCGAACACGCACACCGCGCACATGGCCAGCACCGCGGCCACGGTCAAGGCCAGTCCGCCGAAGGTCGCCACAAGACTGAAAAAGGTGCGGTTCATATCAGTCCCGTAGCGGCCTTTCGGTATTCATGTTGCTTACCAGATGCGGACGCGGTCTTCCGGCTTGAGATAGTACTTGTCGCCCGGCTGAACGTTGAAGGCCTTGTACCAATCGTCAACATTGCGGGTCGGACCGACAGCGCGGAAGTGGTCCGGCGAGTGAACGTCGGCGGCAATGAGGAACTTCATGAAGTCCTCCTTGTACTTGCTCTGCCACACCTGAGCGAAGCCGAGGAAGACGCGCTGTTCCGGGGTAAAGCCGTCGATTGTCGGCGCGGCCTGACCGTTCAGCGAGACATGATAGGCGTCCATGGCCATCAGGATACCGCCCAGGTCGGCGATATTCTCGCCCATGGTCTGGTCGCCCTTGACGTTGACGCCGGCCACCGGTTGATAGGTGTCGTATTGGGCGCTCAGATTTTTGGTCTGGGCGATGAACTTCTCCGAATCCTCCGGCGTCCACCAGTCGACGAGATTGCCGACCGAATCGTAGTGGCGCCCCTGATCGTCGAAGCCATGGGTGATTTCGTGGCCGATAACCGCGCCGATGGCGCCGTAATTGACCGCCATGTCGGCGTTCGGGTCGAAGAACGGGGGCTGCAGGATAGCGGCCGGGAAAATGATCTCATTGCGCGTCGGCGAATATTGGGCATTGACGGTCTGCGGATTCATGCCCCAGTCATTGGGATCGAGCGGTTTTTCGATATGGGCAATGCGCCAGTCCCATTCATAGGCCGAAGACCGTTCGACATTGCCGTAGAGATCGTCGGCCTTGATGGCCAGGCTGCTATAGTCGCGCCATTGGTCGGGATAACCGATGCGGACGCCGAAATGCGCCAGCTTGTCGAGCGCCTTGGCCTTGGTCGGCGCCGACATCCAGGTCAGGTTCTCGATGCGCACCTTCATGGCGGCCAGCAGGTTGGCGACCAGGTTTTCCATCTTGGCCTTGGATTCCGCCGGGAAGTAACGTGCGGCATAGACCTTGCCGACGGCGTCGCCCATATTGCCGTCGACCGTGCCGACCGCACGCTTCCACAGCGGGCGTTGTTCGTCGATGCCGTAGAGCGCCTTGGAACGGAACTCGAAACGACGGTTATAGAACCGGTCGGACAGGTAGGCAGAGGCCTGGTCGATGGTGCGGAAGGCTTCCCAGGCCTTCAGAGTCTCGAGCGGCGTATCGGCGAAGATCTTGGCGATCTTGGGGAAGGCGGTGTTTTCGGCGACGATGACCTTGGTCGCCTTGTCGGCCTCGGCGGCGTGGAAGAAGCCGTCCCAGTTGAAGCCCGGCGCATAGGTATTGAGGTCCTTCAGCGCCATGGGGTTATAGGTCTTGGTGTCGTCGCGGCGTTCGATGCGTGTCCAGCTCACCTTTGCGATGGCGGTTTCCATGGCGACGATGTCGGCGGCGTTCTTGGCCGGATCGGCATAGCCGGCCATGGTCAGCATGTCGGTGATATAGGTCTCGTAGGCCGCCTTCTTGTCGGCATAAGTGTCCGTCAAATAGTAGTCGGGATCGGGCAGGCCAAGGCCTGCCTGGCCGACCTGCAAGGCATAGAAACCGGGCACCTTGGCATCGTCATAGACGCTGAGATTGAAGAAGGCCGAGCCAAAACCCTTGGCGGTCCAGCCCATATAGCTGGCCATATCGTCCTTGGTCTTGACCGCGGCGATGGCGTCAAGGTCCGATTGCAGCGGCTTGGTGTCGAGACTATTGCGCAGGTCGCTGTTCATGGCGCTGCGGTACAGGTCGGCGATCTGCAGCTCTTCGCCGCTGAGGCCGGTCTGGCCGGCGAGGGTCGTCACGATGTCCTTCTCGCGCAGTTCCGACAGGTCGGCCAGCTTGTCGAAGCCGCCGGAACCCGGTTCGTCGGCTGGAATCACCAGGGCCTGAAGCGCCTTGCCGTTGGCGTAGATGTAGAAGTCGTCGCCCGGCTTGACCGAGGTATCCATGCCGGCGACGTCGAAACCCCAGCTGCCGTAGGATTTACCGAGCTTGGCCATTTCGGTGGCATCGTCACCACTGACGTCGGCGAGAAAGCTGTGGGCGGGATAGGGTTGCGGGACGTCGCTCGAACGGACCTCGGCCATGGCCGTCGCGTTCAGGGCGGCCGCGAAGGGAAGCGACAAGACAAGGGCTGAGGTCAGGAGACGGGTGCGTAAGGCGCGCATGAGAAGTCTTTCACATATGGGCGCACGCATAACCCAAGCCCGCGCCCCGTTAGGTCAGTGCGCCAGCATGATACAGTTTAATATATTTGTATCATGAATAATTCTTCATTTTTGCATCGGCGTAACATACGGGCCGATCGGCCATATTTTGACACAGTTGTCAAAAATATCGATTTCAGGACTGATTTTTGGGCAAAAAAAAGCCCGCCTGGGGGGATATGTCCCGGCGAGCTTTTTGCTTTGTTTTTAACGAGCGTTTCCTCCCCGAAACGCCGGAACTGACTTCTCTCTGCGGGAGAAGTTCCGTTCTCTTGAGCCGGAGAAAACAGTTTTTCCGTCTCTGTGTCAACCGCTTTTATGACAATGTGTCAAAATTATTTTGGACCTGACTTGGGTTGGTAACAGTCTCAACAAAAAACACTTCAAATCGCCGTTATATTGACAGCGCTGTCAGTGAGATTCTGTTATGGATTTCAAATGGTTGATGGCGCCCGCACGTGGCAGAGTGACCTGGCCGGGACGCCCTTCGCGCCAGGCGTTATTGTCACTTATTTGCATCGCCAGATCGCGGCCTAAATCGAGATCTTTTATGGTAACGGTACCAGCTTTGAGCTCGTCCTCACCAATCATGACGACGGCCGGGCTGAGTCGACGATCGGCATACTTCATTTGCGCCTTCATACCGGAACGGCCGAGATAGACCTCGGCAGCCATGCCGGCGGCACGGATATCGGCGGCCAGGGCGAAATAGGCCCCCATATCGGCTTCGGAGAAGTTGATAATGACGATCGGCCCACGTACCGGGGCTTGGGTCTCAGCCAGGGCCAGGGCTGCCGACAGGCGCGATACGCCGAAGGAAAAGCCGGTCGCCGGCGTAATCTGGCCGGTGAAGCGTGCGATCAGGTCGTCATAACGGCCGCCGCCGCCGACACTGCCGAACTTGACCAGTTCACCCTTGTCATCGCGCGTCTCGATCAGCAGCTCGGCCTCAAAAACGGCGCCGGTGTAATATTCCAGGCCGCGCACGATCGACGGATCGAACACCGCTGCCTCATCGTCGACACCCAAGGCGGTCAAGGCCGAACCGATGCGCGACAGGTCTTCGAGACCCGCCTGCCCTTCCGGCGAATTGGCCAATACCGCGGCGAGGCGTTCCAGGACCTGGCTGCGCGAGGTGGCGTTTTGCGCCGCCGAGACGAAGCCCAGCACGGCGCCGATGGCGGCGTCACCCAGTTCGGCGCCCTTGGTGAAGGCGCCGCTGTCGTCCTTGCGGCCCTTGCCCAGCAGCAATTGCACGCCTTCGAGGCCCAGCCGGTCGAGTTTGTCGATGGCACGAAGCACGCCCATTTGCTGGCCGGCGTCGGTGACGCCCTGGCCGGCCAACAGGCCGTTCAGCAGTTTGCGGTTATTGACGCGTAGCTGCGCCGGAATGCCGGCGGCCTTGAAGCCGGCGACGGCCAGGGCGACCATTTCGGCGTCGGCTTCCGGGCGATCGGAGCCGATGGTGTCGGCGTCGCATTGGATAAATTCGCGCAGACGGCCGGGCCCCGGCTTTTCATTGCGATAGACCGGCCCGAAGGCATAGCGGCGGAACGGCTTGGGCAGGGTTTCCCAGTTTTGCGCGGCGAAGCGGGCCAGAGGCGCCGTCAGGTCGTAACGCAGAGCCATCCATTGTTCGTCGTCGTCCTGGAGCGCGAAGACACCGACATTGGGGCGGTCGGAATCGGGCAGGAACTTACCAAGCGCGTCGGCATATTCGAAAGCCGGCGTCTGCAAGGCTTCGAAGCCGAAGTCTTCATAGACCTTGGACACGGTGTTGATCAGCCGGCGTTCGATGGCGATCTGACGGGCGCGTTTATCGGCAAAGCCGCGCGGGCTTCTGGCTTCGGGACGGAAGGTAGGGTCTGGATTTTCGCTCATGCGCCGCGATTAGACTATTGGGCCCGAAGAGACAAGCTTTTGCTGGTGTTTCCAAGCCTCAGTCGCCGGCCGGCCACTTCCGAGGCTTTGGCGTGGCCCTGGCTACGTGCCAAACGTGGCGCGGGCGCTCAATGCGCCAGGTTTAAAGGCGCGGTATTGGCGTCAACGCCAAAAACCTTTCCTTCGAACGACCGCCCTACTCAATGCCCTTGAAGTCGCTAGATTCGCGCGACAGGAGAATAAAGAGTCCAGCGGTATTTTGACACCAATGTCAAAATATTCAGTTAACCCCCTGTTAAATGAGGCAAAAAGGTGTTATCAATAGTTTCCCCTAAGGAGGGCAAAACTATGAGCAAGTCTTCTCACACGATGGAAAGTTTCTCGCGTTTTGTAGTCGCCATGATCTGTGTGATCGTCGGCGCGGGAATCATCGCTTTTGCGTTCACCAAACTCGATAACGGCTGCGCCGTCGGCATTCCGTGCCACCATGCCGGCGATCCGGTACCGCAACCGCATTACTGACGGCGTTTTAAGCTTTTTCGGGCTTTAACGCTTTGTTTGGCCGGTCTTTTGCATAGTGTGCGCTTGGTTGTCCCGGAGCGCGCACCATGACCTTACGAATCCTGCCGGCCCTTATAGCTCTAGGCCTCGCCTTTCCGGCAGCGGCTTTTGACAACGCGCCAGCGGTCAATCCGTTGTCGCGCGAGCCCTTGTATGCCGGACTGGTCAGTTCGGCCGAGCAGTTGAAAACTCAAACCGCGGCGTTTACGCCGGCGGTTGCCCTGTTGTCTGAGCCGTCGTTCCAGGCCTACCTGCAACAGGTCAAGGCGCTGTCGGACGGCGACATGAAAGGCCATCTCGACCTCAAGGCGCGCGGCACCGACCGCGATCTCAAATGCATCCTGATGGGGGTGTCGCTCGATCTGGGCAACAAGATCAAGGACGTCGAAGCCGCCAAGTCGGACGGCGACATGGCGACTGCCCTTGGCAATATGGAAGCGCTGCTGAGCGACAATATCGATGTCATTGTGACACCGGATACCGCCGATTCCGGTTTGGACTGCGTGCTCGAATTCGGCAATCGGTAAGGGGCTTATCCGCAGATTGACGCAGATTAAAGCGGGTGATTTTTCAGCGTTTTGCTGGCGAATATTGTGCTTGATCCGGCGACCACGTGAAGGCGAGCTACGCTCGCGAAGAGAAGTACATCTCTCTGCCGCTGCCGACCGCGCACTGAAAAATCACCCGCTTTAATCTGCGTCAATCTGCGGACAATACGTTACTTGCCCGACTCCAGAAGTTTCACCACCGCGTCCTTATTGAGGATCTGCGGCAGGACCTTGGGTTCGGCATTGTTGCGGCCGTAATAGACATAGAGCGGCACGCCCGAGCGGCCGTAGAGCGTCAGGTAGTGCGAGATTTCGCTGTCCTGATTGGTCCAGTCGCCGACCATATAGACCGTGCCGGTGTCCTTCAGAGCCTTCTCGAAAGCCGGCGTGGCCATGACCAGGCGCTCATTGACCTTGCAGGTGACGCACCAGGCCGCCGTCAGGTCGACCAGGACCGGCGTATTCTGGCTGCGCAGGTCGGCCAGGGCGGCGACATGGAATTCGCTGTGCGGCGGCAGGTCCGAGGCGACGGACGTGGTTTTCGCCGCGTGCGGCTGCATGGCGGCGAAGATGCAGAGAACCAGGCCGCCGACCAGCAGGAAGGCCTTGGCGAATTTCGGCAAGGGCAGTTTCAGAACGCCGGCCGTCACCACGGCCAGGGCGACCAGCAGAATGATCAGGCCGCTCATCTGGACCTGTTGGGCGAAGACCCAAACCAGCCAGGCCGCCGCGGCATACATCAGCAGCGACAGGGCGTATTTCAGCATGTCCATCCACTTGCCGGGTTTGGGCAGGGCCTTGGCCACGCCGGGCACCATGGTGATCAGGAAGGTCAAGGCGACGAACGGCAGGGCAAAGCCCAGACCGAGCGCGACAAAGATGGCGAAAGAGGTGACGCCGCCTTGCGCCAGGGCAACGCCGATGGCGGTGGCCATGAAGGGCGCCGTACACGGGGCCGCGACGACGACCGCCAGGACGCCGGTCAGGAAGGCGGCGATCAAGGGCCGCTTGGCGTCGAAAGCGACGCCGGCGGCGCTTTGCAGGCTGGCGCCGATCTCGAAAAAGCCCGACATGTTGAGCGCCACCAGCAGCATGACCAGGGCCAGCAAGGCGGTGACAAAGGGCGATTGCAGTTGGAAACCCCAGCCGAGCGAGGCGCCGAGGCTATGGGCGATCTGGAGCATCAGGGCCAGGGCCACGAAGCTGACGATGGCGCCGGCGCCATAGACCAGGGCTTCGGTTTGCGCCAGGCGATGGTCGTGGCCGGCGCGCGACAGGCTGAGCAACTTCATCGACAGGACCGGGAAGACGCACGGCATCAGGTTGAGGATCAGGCCGCCGATAAAGGCGAAGGCCATGGCGATCAGGACGCCGCCGATGGAGGTGTTGGCTTTCTCTTCACCCGGTCCGCCGAGGCCATGGACGTCCGGCGACAGCGGAGCGCGCGCCAGATCGACATTATAGGCTTTGCCATTGGCCAGTTTAAGCACGCCGGAAAGCGGACCTTCCGGCAGGGCGGAACCGGCGCCCTGGGTACGCAGGGCGAAACCCTTGCCGCCCATATCGACCGTCTGCGGCGCCGTCGCGCTGACCACATCGGATTGGGCGGGAAAGAAGTAGGCGCCGCGCGCATCGAAGCTGCCGGGAAAGCCGAATTCGACGGTATTGTTATGAATATCGATCGTGCCCTTGAGCGGATCGGCTTGGGGCAGGGTATTTTTTGCCTTGTCGATGGCGGCGGCGCCCGGACCGCGCGACGGCGGACCGACCTTGAGGTTCAGGCTGACATCGAGGCTTTCGGGGATACAGACGTCGGCGCAGACGAGATAGTCGACATGGGCCTTGATGGGCAAGGTATCGCCGGCGGTCAGTTTCGAAGCGTTGCGTAGCGGGATCAAGAGGGTTGTGGGGCCATCATAGCCGTAGCTCATCAGGCCGAAGGCGGGCAACTGGGTCGGAGTAGGCCACTGGATATCGCCGGCCGTGACGCCGTCGGGCAGGTTCCAGGTGATCTTGGGCGCCAGGCCGGTGTCGCCGGGATTGATCCAGTAGGTGTGCCAGCCCTTGGTGGTGACATAGTCGAGACCGAGCAGCACCTGGCCATTGGGCGCCACCGTGGCGGACTCGGCGATCAGCTTGGCCGTGATATGGGCGCTTTGGCCTTCGGCGGCGTGAACCGGGGCGACGGCCGCAAAGGCCAGCACAATAATGGACAGAACGAACCGGTAAAAGGAAGTCACGCGCACACGCCACCCGCTGAGTTTCATAGGTTCTGTCTTATACGATTGAATAATGTAAACCGCATCGACTCTTTTCGGGCGGGATCGCAAATTTTCCCGGTTAGGACCAGGTATAGACGAAGCTTGGTTTCTCGGCGGCCCTGGCATCACCGAAATCCGGCACGTGATAACCGGTGACCGGTTGCAAACGGCCGAGCGGCAGGGGCGTGCGACCGGGGTCGCCGACCAGGATGGCGATGCCTGCGGCATGGCAGCGGTCGAGAAAGGGAACCATCTTGGCGGCGACATCCTCATGATAGAAGATGTCGCCGGCCAGGACGATATCGACGTCGGGCGACGGGCCGGTTGTGATGTCCTCCGCCAAGGTCGTCAGGGTGACATTGTTGGCTTCGGCATTCAGAGCGATGGCGGCTATGGCGTTAGGATCGATGTCGACGGCCAGGACGGAGGCCGCGCCGACCTGCATGGCAGCGATGCCGACGATGCCGGAGCCGGCGCCAAGGTCGAGCACGCGCCAGCCTTTGACGGTTGCCGGATGGTCGAGAACATAGCGCGCCAGGACCGTACCGCCGGCCCAGCCATAGGCCCAATAGGGCGCGACATCGCCTGCGATACGAGATACGCGGCTGGCCGGGTGGGCTTGATACAGCTGAATTTCGGGCAGGCCGGGCGCCGGTTTCCGCACCAGGTTGGCCGCGATGAAGTCCTTGGGATTCAGGCTACAAATCCACGTTCAGCTTGCGCGCCAGCGACAGGATCTCGTTGCGCAAACTGCCGTTCGAACTGTTCATCAGCTTGGTGATGGCTTTATTGGCGCCGTCGCGATCGCACGACAGAATCATGCGCTTGACCTGGCCGAGGCCGGCCGGCGGCATGGACAGGCGGTTGAAACCGAGGGCGATGAGGACGAAGGCTTCGAGCGGACGGCCGGCGATTTCACCGCAGACCGAGACCGGCGTGCCGGATTCCTCGGCGGCCTTCTGGATGCTGGCCAGGGCTTTCAGGAAGGGCGGGCACAGCGGATCGTAGCGGTCCGACATGCGCGGATTGGTGCGGTCGGCGGCGAACAGGTACTGCATCAGGTCGTTGGTGCCGACGCTGCAGAAATCGACGAGCGGCAGGAGGGCGTCGAGGTGGAACAGCAGGGACGGGCATTCGATCATGGCGCCGACGCGCAGCAGGCTGGGCAAGGGCCGGCCGCGGCGCTTGGCCCACGAACATTCGATATCGACCATTTCGCGCGCCTGACGGAACTCGTCGATCGAGGCGACCATGGGGAACATGATGCGCAGCTCGCGGCCGCGCGCCGCCGTCAGCAGGGCGCGCAATTGCATGCGCAGCAGGGCCGGCCGGTCGAGGCCCATGCGGATGGCGCGCCAACCGAGCGCGGGGTTTTCCTCGCGCTCCATTTCCATATAGGGCAGGATCTTGTCGCCGCCGAGGTCGAGGGTGCGGAAGGTCACGGGCCGGTTGCCGGCGCCGTCGAGGATGCGCTCATAGAGCTCGGTCTGGCGTTTCAGGCGCGGCAGGTCTTCGGAAACCATGAACTGGAATTCGGTGCGGAACAGGCCAATGCCTTCGGCGCCGGTCTCGTTCATGATCTCGATGTCGAATTCGAGGCCGGCGTTCATCAGCAGGGTGATGCGGTCGCCGTCCTTGGTGACGGCGTCGACGTCCTTGATCTTGCTGAATTCGGCACGGCGTTGGGCGCGGACGTCCATGCGCGCCATGGCGGCGTCGATGATGTCGGGACGCGGGCGCAGATAGGCTTCACCGGTTTCACCGTCGACAATGACGACATCGCCCTGGCTGACGCGGTCGCGCAGGTTTTGCAGGCGGCCGACGCAGGGGATTTGCAGGGCACGGGCGACGATGGCGGCGTGGTTGGACGACGAGCCTTCTTCGAGCAGGATGCCTTTGAGGCGGGCGCGGTCGTATTCGAGCAGGTCGGCGGGGCCTAAGTCGCGGGCGACCAGGATGGAGTTTTCCGGGATGTCGCGGGCCGTTGTCTTTTCACCGGCGAGGACGCGCAACAGGCGGTTGGCCAGGTCTTCGAGATCGTGCAGCCGTTCGCGCATATAGGCGTCGCGAGCATTGTTGAGGCGGGCGCGTTGTTCGTTACGGACACGGTCGACGGCGGCTTCGGCGGTCAGGCCATTGCGCACGGCTTCGGTCAGGTTGCGCACCCAGCTGGTCGAGTGGGCGAACATGCGATAGGTTTCGAGGACGTCGAAGGTCGGGCCGGCGAGGCCGTGGGTGCCTTCGAACATTTCGTCGATCTGTTCGCGCAGGGTGGTGATGGAGGCCAAGAGGCGCTTTTCTTCGGCGACCGAGTCGTCGCTGAGGAGATGGTCGGAGGTCACCGGGACTTCGTGGAGGACGACGACACCGAGGGCGATACCGTCGGCGAAGATACTGCCCTTGACGCGCTCCGGCTTGACCGGCGCCAGTTCGATGTCTTTGAGCTCTTCGAGGCCGACCAGTTCGCCGGCGGTGACGATTTCGGCCAGGACCATGGCGATGATCTGGAGGTCCTCGACTTCTTCTTCCTCATAACGCCGGGCGGCCATGTTCTGGACGACCAGGACGCCGATGGTGCGGCCGCCGCGCAGGAGGGGCACGCCGAGGAAGGATTTGAAGGGATCTTCGCCGGTTTCCGGGCGGTAGGAGAAGGACGGGTGTGCCGGCGCATCCATCAGGCTGAGCGGCACGCCGGCGCGGGCGACTTCACCGACCAGGCCTTCGGACAGCCGCATGCGCGTCTTGTGGACGGCGTCGGCGTTCAGGCCTTCGGTGGCGAACAGTTCGAGTTCTTCGGAGGTGCGGCGCAGATAGATCGAACAGACTTCGGCGACCATGGACGAGGCGATGATGCGCACGACGGTGTCGAGCCTGGATTGGGCGGACTGCGCCTCCTCCATGGTCTCGCGGATTTGCCGCAGCAAACCTCTCTGGCCGCGTATGGTCTTCACCACATCTCCCCTGTTTTACGGTTACTACTGTCGGCGCGTTTCGCGGCGCTGTCTAGCCAGTCACCGGGTGCAAAAGCAAGTCACGGAGCCGTGTATAATCAAATTCGCTTAACAGTCTGATACAATTATGAGTTTGGCGGGAATTGCAAAGTCGGGCGGCGAGTGTGCGAGATTCGGAGTGGTTTCGGCCTTATACAAGAAAAACCGACGCTCCGAATGACTGAGGACTGGCTTTTAGCGGTGTTATAATGCCCATATTACGTGCGGCAATCAAAGCGGTAAGAATCAAGAAAATCAATAGCTTGCAGTTGGGCACAGGTGTCCCGTCGCGCTCCCTTTCACATCCACCGGGCGCCGGTAGGCATAAGCCGCTATGATGCGGCGAAAACCGTTAGCTGTCGAGAAACGAAGCGCAGCGTACTTCAGTACGTGAGCATCGTATCGCAGGCAGATGACGGTTTGCAGCCCGTCAGAGCGGCTTATGCCACTGGCGCGGCGCCGATCTTGTCCAGTCCATACGCCGCGTGCAACGCCCGGACGGCCAGTTCGGTATAGGCTTCGTCGATCAGGACACTGACCTTGATCTCCGAGGTCGAGATGACCTGGATATTGATGCCCTTTTCGGACAGGGCGCGGAACATGGTCTCGGCGACGCCGGTGTGCGAGCGCATGCCGACGCCGACGATCGAGATTTTCGAGACGTTTTCGTCGACGCGCAGTTCGGTGAAGCCGATCTCGGCCTGGGCTTCGGTCATCAGCTCCATGGCCAGCTTGGCGTCGCGACGCGACACGGTGAACAGCTGGTTGGCGACCTCGCCGGAGCGGGCGTCCGATTGAACGATCATGTCGACATTGATATTGGCGCCCGACAGCTTGCCGAAGACGGCGGCGGAGACGCCGATCTTGTTCGGCAGGCCCAGAAGGGTGATCTTGGCCTCATCACGGCTGTAGGCCACGCCGGAAACGATATGTTTTTCCACGATTTCTTCCTCGTCGCACACCATGGTGCCCTGATCTTTGTTTTCGCCGGGTTCGACGAAGCTCGACAACACGCGCACCGGCATGCGGTAGGCCATGGCCAGCTCGACCGAGCGGGTCTGCAGCACTTTGGCGCCGAGCGACGCCATTTCGAGCATTTCCTCGAAGGAGATTTTCGGCAGACGGCGCGCCTTGGATTCGATGCGCGGGTCGGTCGTATAGACGCCGTCGACATCGGTATAGATGTCGCAGCGGATGGCTTCGGCGGCGACCGCGACCGCCACGGCCGAGGTGTCGGAGCCGCCGCGGCCCAAGGTGGTGATACGGCCGTCATCGGTGACGCCCTGGAAGCCCGGCACGACGACGATTTCGCCGCCATCCATGGCCTTGATGAGGTTTTCCGGCGGGATGTCGGCGATGCGCGCCTTGCCGTGGACGTCGGTCGTCTTGATCGGCACCTGCCAGCCCATCATCGAGCGCGCCGGGTAGCCCATATTGCGCAAGGTCATGGCCAGGAGGCCGGCGGTGACCTGTTCGCCTGAGGCGACGACGACGTCGTATTCGTCGTCGCTCATGAAGCCCTCATTGCCCGCGGCGACGCCTGTCGGTTGGCCGGCGCCGTCGGTCCAGGCGACAAGTTCGTTGGTCTTGCCCGCCATGGCCGAGACGACGACCGCGACCTTGTGGCCGGCGTCGACTTCGGCGCAGATCAGCCGGGCCGCCCGGCGGATGCGTTCGAGATCGGCCATCGAGGTGCCGCCAAACTTCATCACCAACCGCGTCATTTCGCCACTTTCTTTCGGGTTTCAAATCTTCCGGACAAGTACTAGTCTTGCCGCGTCATCTTGCGCGGCCTATCTAGCCGCTGAACCTTGACAGAGCAAGCGCAATAACGGCGCGAAAACATGAGAAATAGGCGCGTAAAATGGCCGAAATGCTAAACAATTCCGTTGCGAAAGATACGGGCGCCGCGGCGGGCTTCAGTATCGACGACGGTGAAGTGTCGCGTTTTTCCGCGTTGGCCGCCAAATGGTGGGATGTAAAGGGCGAATTCGCGCCTTTGCACAAGTTCAATCCGACCCGGGTCGGGTTCATCCGCGACACCTGTTTGAAGCATTTTGGCCTCGACTATCAACGGCGCGCGCCGTTCAAGGGGTTAAGGTTGCTGGATGTCGGGTGCGGCGGCGGATTGCTGAGCGAACCGATGTGCCGGATGGGGTTCGCGGTGACGGGGTTGGATGCGTCGGAGAAGAATATCGGTACGGCGAAGGCCCATGCCGACCAGGGCGAGCTCGATATCCGTTATCTCAACCAGACGGTCGAGCAGTTGGCCGAGGCCGGCGAGGTCCTGTACGATGTCGTGCTGACCATGGAGGTCATCGAACATGTCAGCGATCCTGAGGCGTTTCTGAAGACGTGCGCCAGTTTGGTGAAGCCGGGCGGGCTGCTGTTCGTCGCCACTTTGAACCGGACGATGAAGTCCCATGCCCTGGCGATCGTCGGCGCTGAATATGTGTTGAAGTGGGTGCCGAAGGGGACGCATGACTGGAACAAGTTCCTGCATCCGCAACAGATCGCGCAGTTTTTGGATGGTACGCCCCTAATGCCGGAGCCAGCGATCGGGGTCAGTTACAATCCGCTGACGTCACAATGGGCCTTGTCGAACGATACCGATGTCAACTACATGGTGGTGGCCAGTTATCCTTTGACCGAAGTCCTTTAAGCAGGACAACTGAGCAAAGTAAGACACCCCACCACCGCATGTAGAAAGCTACGCTTTCGTCGTGCGGTCCCGTCGCTGCGAAGGCTATACCTTCGCGACGCTCCGCCCCGCAAAGCGGGGAGGCGTAAGAAAAAGATCAGCTAGAAGTTTTGCGATGACCACAACCTTAGTCAAAGCCTGGACCGGCGCGCAGAAGCGCCTCAAGGCCGCCTTTATCGACTCGCCGGCGATC
The DNA here is from genome assembly GCF_056404915.1 of Asticcacaulis sp. P2_B1. Taxonomy (NCBI): domain Bacteria; kingdom Pseudomonadati; phylum Pseudomonadota; class Alphaproteobacteria; order Caulobacterales; family Caulobacteraceae; genus Asticcacaulis; species Asticcacaulis sp. P2_B1. The sequence goes on from NZ_JBFUDD010000002.1 coordinate 277,130, forward strand.
GATGCCCGGCTGCTGCTCGAAGCCGCGACGGGCGCCACGCGCGCCGATATCCTGACCGATCCGCATCGTGAGCTGACGGACGAGCAGGAAGAGACGCTCGACGGCTATCTGGCGCGGCGCGAGAAGCGCGAGCCGGTGGCGCGCATCCTGGGCCGCAAGGGCTTCTGGAAGCTGCTGCTCAATCTGTCGGAACATACGCTGATCCCGCGGCCGGAAACCGAGTGCATCGTCGACATGATCCTCAAAAAGACCGAGCCCGGCCAGGCGTTTCATATGGCCGATCTCGGCATCGGCTCGGGCGCCATCCTGCTGTCGGTATTGAGCGAACGTCCCGCCGCCCGCGGGGTCGGTACCGACGTTTCGGAAGAGGCCCTGGCCGTGGCGCGCGACAATGCCGCCAATCTCGGCCTCGATTCGCGTACGGCGTTTTTGCGCACCTCATGGGGCAGCGGGCTGCATGACGAAACCTTCGACATTATCGCGTCGAACCCGCCCTATATCCGCTCGGATGTGATTCCCACGCTGGATCCCGAAGTCAAGCATCACGATCCGATTCTGGCGCTCGACGGCGGCGAAACGGGCCTGGAAGCCTATGAAGCCCTGGCGCCGGAAATCTATCGCCTGCTCAAGCCGGGTGGCCTGGCGTGGCTGGAAATCGGCTTCGATCAATCGCAAGAGGTTGAATCCTTGATGAAAAGTGCCGGATTCCATGAGGTGACGACCTTCCTCGACCTGTCCAACCTGCCGCGCGTGGTATTCGGGCAAAAAGGCTGAATAAACGCGATCCTTGTTGGGATAATCACGGCGTTTCAACAGAAATCACTGAAAATTCAAAAATCCTCTTGGAATTCGTCGCAAGACTCGCTAACTAAGGACTGTCTTCCCCTCACCGTGAACGCCCCGAAGCTCAACATTATGTTAAGTCGGTTCGTGGCACAGTAACGTCAGGGGACTGTAAGAGCGCGACACCGGCATCGAAAAAGCGATCCGCGCCATCTTGAAGCCAAGACACATTGCAAGGGTCACAGCCGCCATCCGTAGCTAACCAGCGGCGCCCTGAAGTTCCTACAACATATGCCGCCCCACACAGTTTCGGGCGGAGCGTAGAGAGACGTAAGACCACATGAAAGATTTCAGGGGCATGAAACGGCAACGCAGCCGTAACCGCAAACCCTCGGGCAATCAGAATAACCCCAACCGCGCCTACGAATCCAACGGCCCGGAGGGTACCAAGGTTCGCGGCAACGCCCAGACCATCTACGAAAAATACCAGCAGTTGGCGCGTGACGCCAATTCGTCGGGCGACCGCGTCCTGGCCGAAAACCACCTGCAGCACGCGGAACACTATTTCCGCATGATCCGCCAGATGCAGCCGACGCGCCCGGTCTCCGAATTCGTCCAGCGTGATCCGTTCTCCAACGGCTTCGACGATTATGACGACGATATCGACGGCAATGACGCCGAGCAGGACGAAAACGCCGTTGTCGGCGCCGAAGACGCCCAGCCGAGCTTCGATGAGCCGCAACGCGATTATAACCGCGACAATAACAATCGCGACCGCGACAACCGCGACCGCAACAATAACTTCAAAGACCGCGATCGCGACGGTAACCGCAACTTCAAGGACCGCGACCGGAATTTCAAGGACCGCGACTTCCGCGATCGCGACCGTAATAACGATCGCCCGCAAGGTGACCGCAACCAGGGTGACCGGCCGCAATTCGACCGGCCTCAGGGCGAGCCGCGCTCGTTCGAACCCCGGCAAAATGCGCCGCAAAATGGTGGCCAAAATGCTGGTCAGAACGCTGGCCAAAATGCGGCTCAGCCGGAATATGATGAAAACGGCAATCGCCGCGAAACGCGCCGTGAACGTTATGAGCGCCGCCGCCAGCAGCGCTTCGCCGAGCAGGAGCAGAACCTGAACGGTGTCGCTCAACCGGCCGCCGAACAGCCCTATGTCGCGCCGGCCTTTATCGCCTCGACCCAGCCTTTGGCGCCGGCCTCCAGTGCCCGTCCGGTGCCTGCGCCGGTTCAGACCGACATGTCGTTCGAGCCAGCGCCTGCGCCTGTGGTGAGTGAAAAGCCGAAGCGTGAAAAGCGCGCGGCCGCCAGCAATGATGCCGCGCAATTGCCGGCTTTTCTGCATCGTGCCACACCGGTGAGTGCTGCTGAGCCTATCGCTGCTGCGGAGAGCGAAGAGCCCGCCAAGCCGAAGCGCGGCCGGCCGAAGCGCAAGGTCGAAGACGTTGGAGCTTCGGAAGAAGCTTAGAATTGAGGCCCTTGTGAGTGATCGCAGGGGCCTTTTTTCTTGTTCTGCGAAGTTCCGAGGTAGCTTTATCGACGGTGGGATGGCCCCCTCCGTCACGGACTTTGCGCGAAGACGCGCAAGCGCCGCGCCACGGCTCGGGCCGCCACCTCCCCCGTTTCGCACTGCGTGCTCACAAGGGAGGAGATTCTTGCTTAGTTCAGCTTTTTATCGAGGATTGGCGTGTCGACGGAGGTTGGTGGCAGGGGTTGGGCGGTGGCGTCGTCGGTTTTGGGGGTGAACACCGGCAATGCCGCGACGGGGACTCCGTCCTCGACCAGGGATCGGACCTCCTGGGGCGTGGCTTCGCCATAGATGGGACGGTCGGGAGTCAGGCCGTTATGGATGTCGCGGGCTTCGGAGGCAAACGATCCGCCGACATAGTCGTGGGTCTTTTCGACGTGTTGGCGCAGGCGGTACATGGCCTCGGCCACGGCTTTCTGGGCTTCGGCCAGGGAATCGGCGCTTTTTTTCGAGGTGCGCACCATCGGCGCCATGATGGCCTTGGTCACGGATTTCGAGCCGCACATCGGGCATTCGACCAGGCCTTTGGCGACCTGTTCGTCAAACCCGGACGACGAGGAAAACCACGCTTCGAAATCGTGGTCGACGTCGCATTTCAACGCATACCTTATCATTTTACATGACTCATACTGATAGGGCGGTCGTGCTGCAGCTGCGGCAGGGCCTGACGCGCCCGCGTGACTTCGCTGAAGTCGAGGGTGGCCGTAAGGACGGCCGGACTGTCGTGATCGAGGCGGGCGATGACCTCACCCCACGGATTGACGACCAGGGAATGGCCGTAGGTGACGCGGCCGTCCTGGTGTGCGCCGCCTTGCGCCGGCGCCAGGATAAAGGCGCCGGTCTCAATCGCGCGGGCCCGCAGCATGACTTCCCAGTGGGCCTTACCGGTCGGCACCGTAAAGGCGGCCGGCACGGCGATCATGGTGGCGCCCCCCTGGGCGAGCATGCGGTAAAGATAGGCGAAGCGGACGTCGTAGCAGACACTGAGGCCCAGCCCGCCCCACGGGGTTTGGGCGATCACCGCCTGCTCGCCCGGCTTGACCGAGGCGCTTTCACGATAGGCCTTGCCGTCGGGTGTGTCGGCGTCGAAGAGGTGGACCTTGTCGTAGCGCGCGACGATATCGCCATGGGCATTGATCAGCAGGGTTCTGTTCACGGCTCTGTCATCGACGCCGGATTTGATAATGGCCGAGCCGATCAGGATATGGACGCGCATGTCGCGCGCCATCTCGCGCACACCCTTGATAAAGGTATCTTCGCTTTCGGTGGTGACGACCAGGGCCTTTTGGTCCTTGCGCGCCTCCATCAGGTTGGCGCATTCGGGCATCAGGATCAGATGGGCGTCGGTGGACGCGGCCTGGAGGATCAAGGGTTTGACGTGCTCGAACGCCGCCACCGGATCGGCCGGGGTGCGTGTCTGGATCAGGGCGATGTCGAGCTTATCCGCCATCTAGGCCGCCAGCAGCGGGTCGAGCCCGCCACGCGATTCCAGCGCCATCAGGTCGTCGCAGCCGCCGACATGCAGGTCGTCGATAAAGATTTGCGGATAGGTATAACGGCCGGAACGCGCATTCATTTCCGTGCGCAGGGTCGGATCGCTGGAGGCGACGATTTCATTGAATTCGACCCCCTTCTTCTCCAGCAACGCCTTCGCGCGGTCGCAATAGGGGCAGTAGGGCTTGGTATAGATATCGATTTTCGCCATGGTAAACTCGGTAATCCCAACAGATACAGGAACAATGACACAAGTGCCGTAAACACAATATAGGAAAAATACCCGCTTTTTTAAAGGGGATCAGATTTCGCGGCCCGCGCCAGCACGATGACATCGACCGACGTGGCGCCGGCTTTGATGAGTTCATTGGCGCAGGCCTTCAGGGTCGAGCCGGTGGTGAAGACGTCGTCGATTAGCACCACCGACTTGCCGGCGATCTGATGGCGGCCGGCCGCGGTGACGGCGAAGGCATTCTTGACATTGGCCCAGCGGTCGGCGGCGGTCTTGCCTTGCTGCTCCGTCATCCTGATGCGTTTCAAGCCGTCGGCGAGATAACGGCAATCGGTGCGCCGCGCCAGGGGCCGGGCCAGTTCGGCGGCCTGGTTGTAGCGTCTGTGGAGAAGGCGCCGCCAATGCAGGGGCACGGGCACGACAAGGTCCGCCCGGGCGAGAACATCGCCGCCGGCGCGTTCCAGCCAGCGCGACAGCATGGGGGCGAGGTCCAGCCGGTCGCCGTGTTTGAAGCCGAGGATAATGTCCTTGGAGGTGTCGTCATAGAGGCAGGCGGCGCGGGTGGTACGGAACGGAAACGGTTTGTCCGTGCACCAGGTGCAGCGGGCGTCGGCGCCGAGGTGCAGACCGCCTTCGAACGGCCGGGCGCACATTTCGCAGCCCTCGCGATCGAGGAAACGGATCTTCGCCCAGGCTTGCGGCGCCAGGCCCATGCCCGAGACAGGATCGCCCGCGGTCGCCAGTTCGCCGGGTTGCGGCGCCGTGCGGTCGATACCTTGAGCCGGGAAGACGACCTCGAGGGCGTGGCCAAGCGAGGCGCGGACATGGGCCAGGGTCAGGTGATCGGCCATAAAGGCCTTAACCTCCGACTGGAACTGCCCTACATAGGAGCTCAGTCTCCTCATGAGTGCGTCATGTCTCCCCTACCCCGTCTGTTCGATCGTTCCTTACTCGCCCGTCGTCTTGATCGCGCGGCCGATGGTTTTGCGCAAGCGCAATTCTTGCGGGAACGCGCTGTCGAGGATCTGATCGAGACCCTGAGCGCCATCAATCGCCGGTTCGAGGTGGCTTTGGAGATCGGTGCGCGCGACGGGGCGTTCGGACGGGCGATGGTCGGCACGCCGGTGGCGGCGAAGATCGGACTTCTGATCGAAGGCGAGTTGTCGGCTGGTTTGTCGGCGCGGCAATCGGGGCCGGCGCGGCTCATCATGGACGAAGAGGCGCTGCCGTTTGGTGACGACAGTTTGAATTTGGTGGTGTCGTCGCTGGCCCTGCACAGTGTCAACGACCTGCCGGGGGCCCTGGTGCAGATCCGCCGGGCCCTGACGCCGGATGGATTGTTCGTGGCGTCGCTGTTCGGCGGCGAGACCTTGAAGGAGTTGCGCGGCTGTTTGATGGAGGCCGAATTGGAGGTGCGTGGCGGCTAYGGGCCGCGAGTGGCGCCGTTCGCCGAGGCGCCGGATTTGATCGACCTGCTGAAACGCATCGGTTTTGCCATACCGGTGGTCGACAGCGACCGTGTTTCGGTAAGTTATGAGCATCCCCTGGCTTTGTTGCGCGATCTGAGGGCCATGGGGGAAAGCAATATTTTGTACGACCGACCGCGCACGGGGCTTAACCGGGCGATTTTGGCGCGGATGGCGGAGCTGTATTTCGAACGGTTTTCGGATGCTGAGGGGCGGATTACGGCGACGTTCGAGATTATTACAATATCGGGGTGGAGGCCGCACGAGTCGCAGCAAAAGCCGCTGAAGCCGGGGACGGCCAAGGTACGCTGGGCCGAGGCCTTGGGGGTCGAGGAAGGCAAGCTTTAGGTGGCGGCTCCATACCTTCGTGCATAGTCGGCCTCGGTCAATAAACCCCAATACCAAATGCCGCCCAGCCAGAAATCCCAATCGCCCTTGGCCATGGCTTCCAGACCTTCGGTCAAGGTCTTTTTGCCTTCGGCGTTGAGATGAATATTGAGCTGTGTGCCAATTTCGTCGGCCACTAGCGCCTCATCTTGAGCCTCGTTGCCAAACAGTCGCAAATTATGAAACCCTGTAAATCGGGGGTCCGAAGTCTGCAGTATTAGAGGCATGTTTCGGGGCACCTGCCTCAACGCATAACTGACTTTGATGAACTCAGCGTGGTTCAATCTTTCAATCAAACTCCGACAAGCCGCTTCGTCGGCGCGCAGATGGTAGCCACGTTCGTGCGACCGCGGCCTGTTATATTTCCAAATCCACAGATTTAACGGGGTTTGCATTTCGGTTCCGTGTATCGAACGGTTTGCGATCTCATCACTGAGTGTCGGTCACTGCTTTGTCGGCCTCGATGATATGTTGGCGCAGGCTGGGATAGTTTTGGCTGCTGATATCGTGGATACGCCAGTGGCCGTCGATCTTGACCAGGTCATAGGACAGGGAGCGGGGGCTCTGTCCGGTATCGGTCAAGACGACGCCGGCCTTGGCGGTCGTCGCGGTGGAGTTCAGAATCTGGATATCGGCGGTGATCTTATCGAAGTCTTGGCAGTCGCAGATCGGATCGACCTCGAATGCGAGGAGTTCGTGGAACGACTGGTCCCGGCGGATCAGGACCACCATCTCCGGATCGAAATAATCGGGCGCTTTATCGAAGAGCGGCGTGAAGTCAACCTTCGGGTCCTGGTAGTGGCTATAGAGTTCGGTGAGGAAAGTTTCTAGGTCCCGCCCGGCATCGGCCTTTGCCGATTCAATGCCAGCGGTTACCACTTCGACAGTGAGCGGCGGTTTGCCACCCGTAAATAAGCCGGTAAATGCCGCGACGATCAGTCCGATGACCGCGACCGCGCCCAACCAGGCGGCTATCTGCCAGAATTTCATAGTGTCCCCCTTAAATGGCTCCAACCTACAGCATTATGCCATGCCGTCTATGTCGCTTCTTGCATCCGGCGCAGGATGGCGGCCTTGGCGAGGTCCTTGTCGCGGCCGAACAGCTCGAAAATGGCAATCTGTTCGTCAAGCGACGGTATATAGACCGTGCCGGCTTCGGTGGCGACCGCGATACGGCTGTGGATGCGCAGCTTTTGCCAGATCTCGCCGGATTTCACTTCCAGATCGCCCATGACCTCGATCGGCAGGCCGCCGGCGACCGTCAGGCGGCAAAAAGGCTGTGACCGGAAGCGCGCGCCGGGTGTGCCGGATAGCCAGGCGCCGCCGAAATGGGTGACGATGGCCGTCATGGCCGACGACGAGCCGAAGACATCGATATCTTCGGGCACGAGTTCGGCGCCCGAGAGACGAGCCGCGGTGCTGCCGATCAGCCACCAGTCGCCGGCTTCACAAAGCGGGCTGGCCAGGAGGGTGCGCAAGGAAAGGAGGATTTGGGGCGACAGGACCGGTTTGATCATAACCGCCTGTGTACGTCCGGCGGGACGGTTCGTCTACTTCAGGCGCAGATATTCGACGTAGAGAATGAACAGCAGCACAGCCAGGGACACCGCCTTGATACTGGTCCGCCATATAAGCGACGCTGCCGCGCTCAACGGCCGGGCGCGCAGGCCGTCCAGGCGATTGCGGCGCCGCACGGCCTCTCTTTGCGCGTCCAGTTGCGGGTCGTTGTTTGAGCGGTAGCGAGGCACCTGGGTCATGACGTCCCCTCCTGATAACCGAGAGGGTAGCTTATCAGGATGCGGCTAATCGATCGTTTGCGAACATTGTTAATCTATTACAGAAAGTCGCAGAGATAGGCGACCAGGGGCGCATCGGCCGGCGGCATGGGGAAGTTGCGCATGTCGTTGGGGCGCACCCATTTGATGGCGGTATGTTCGCGGGCCTCGGGTTCGCCCTCCCAACGGCGGATCAGGAACAGCGGCATCAAAAGGTGGAAGCTTTCGTAGGTGTGCGAGGCAAAGACGAACGGCGCCAGGCAGGCTTGCTTGACCGTGATGCCGAGTTCTTCGTCCAATTCGCGGATCAGAGCCAGTTCGGGCGTCTCGCCGGCCTCGACCTTGCCGCCCGGGAATTCCCACAGGCCGGCCAGTTGTTTGCCCTGCGGGCGTTGCGCGATCAGTACCCGGCCGTCGTCATCGACAAGGGCGGCGGCTACGACAAGTACGGTTTTCATAGGGGAGCGTCCAGGGCGGAGATGATGTCGGTTTGTGAAAAGTCGTCGCCAACGAAGAGAAGCGGGCAGTTGCGTTCCTTGGCCAGAGCATAGGCAAAGCAGTCGCCCATGTTTAGCCTGGCCGGATGGTTGCCCTTGCCCCAGGTTTGATAGACGAATGCCACCTGTTCCGCCGTTGTTTCAGTCGCCGGTACGACGTCGAAATCAAGGCTCTCGACCAGGGCCCGAAGCGGTTGACCGATGCCGCGGCCTTGCGCGACGATCAACACCTCGGCCAGGGTGACCGTCGATATCAGTGTCGTTTCCGATGCCTGTAGTCTGGCGGCGCAGGCATCGGCGCTTGCCTCGCCCTGGGCGATCGCCATCAGGGCGGAACTGTCGACGACGATCATCCGGGCATGCCATCGTCACCATAAAGGAAGTCGGCCGAATGCGCGGCGTCGGGGCCTTGTGAAACCTGGCCTTTTACCGACGCACGAAAATCCGCGAGGACGCGGCCGCGTTCCTCGGGTGTCAATCGGGCTTTCACAGGGACCAAACGGACGGCTGCATGGCCGTGACGGGTCAGGACGATCTCGTCCCCCGCTTCGGCGCGACGGACGAGATCGGTGAGTTGTGCCTTGGCATCGCTGACGGATATATGCATGAGATAGCTCCAGGACCAAAATATAGACCAATACTTGGACCAAATCAACGCCTGGCTGAAACCGGCTTGCGAGCGGGCGCGATGCGGTTCATGCTAACGATCTCAATCGAGGGGACCTTATCATGCTAAAATCAATTCTTTTGTCGTCTGTCTTGCTGTGCGCCGTGCCTGTGATGGCCCATGCCGTTGAACCGGCGGCCGAGACATCATCGGCCACGACGATCAGCGATGCTGATAACCAGGCGATCGACGCCAAGGCCAATGCATTCTTTACGGACTTGAATGCCGGACATACCGATACGGCCTATTACAACGCCTTCGTGCCGCGTATGGCGACCGAAAACAAACAGGCCCTGCAAGGCTTGATATCCCAGACCCAAACGGCCCTGGCCTTTGCCGGCTTGCCGGTGAAATGGGAAAAAATGTCGCAAACCGAGTTGGCCAGTGTCATGGTGGCCAGGACCTATATCGTCTATAGCAAGGATCTGCCAGCCAGATTCAAATTCACCTTTTTCAAGACGCCGCAAGGTTGGTACGTACAAAGCGTCTTTTTCAACGACTTCAACGCCCAGGAATATTGAAACAGTCGGGCAGTGCTGACTCCCCACAGACGCGGAAATCGTCAGCCCTTTAGTCGAGTGCTAGCCGGCTAGCGCCGCGGGTATACCTCATACCCGCAAGCGACGACTGCGACGCAATCGGCGGCACGGGCCGCCCCGAAAGGATGGCGATTTCCTAGGAGCGGTAGTCGCCGTTGATGGATATGTATCCGTGGGTCAGGTCGCAGGTGTAGACGTGGGCCGTGGCGCGGCCGACGCCAACATCGACGCTGATCTCGAGTTCGGCATTTTTCATATAGGCCGACATCGCCGCCTCGTCATAGTTCAGCGAGACGGCGCCGTTTTCAGCGGCCACCAGATCGCCGAAGCGGATCGAGACGCGGTCGCGGTCGACCGGCTCGTCGGTCTTGCCGACGGCCATGACGATACGGCCCCAATTGGCGTCTTCACCGGCCCAGGCGGTCTTGCACAGCGGGCTTTCGGCGACCGACTTGGCAATCTTGCGCGCCGAAGCGGGGTTGGAGGCGCCGGTAACATTGACCTTGACGAACTTGGTGGCGCCCTCGCCGTCGCGGATCAGCTGGCAGGCCAGGGAGTGCATGACCTTTTCGAGCTTCGCCTTGAAATCGACCAGGCGCTTGTCGCCGGCGCGCGAGATGCGGGCGGCGCCGGCGGCGCCGGTGGCGAACAGCAGGCAGGTGTCGTTGGTCGAGGTGTCGCCGTCGACCGTAACGCTGTTGAAGGTCGAGCGCGTGAACAGGGCCAGCAGGCTTTGCAGCACGCCTGGCGACAGGGTGGCGTCGGTGGCGATAAAGGCCAGCATGGTCGCCATGTCCGGTGCGATCATGCCCGAGCCCTTGGCGATGCCGTTGATACGCACGGTGACGCCGTCGATCTCGGCGGTTTCAGAAGCGCCCTTGGGGAAGGTATCGGTGGTCATGATGGTCGCGGCGGCGTCGTGCCAGGCATCGGCGCGCAGGTTGTTTTGCAGTTCGTAGAACTTGGCGGCGATCTTGGAGTCGTCGAGGACAACGCCGATGACGCCGGTCGAGGCCAGCATGATGTCGCGCTGACGGCAGTCGATGCGACGCGACAGGGCAGACGCCGTGCGGCGGGCGGCGTCGGCGCCCATCTTGCCGGTAAAGGCGTTGGCGCAGCCGGCATTGACGACCAAGGCGCGAATGTCGGCGCCGTCATTGGCCTCGAGCTGCTTCTTGCACCAGTCGACCGGGGCCGAACCGATGGTGTGGCGGGTGAAGACGCCGGCGCAGGTCGTGCCTTCGGCGAACTTCATCAGCAGCGTGTCCTTGCGTTCGTGCTTATAGAAGCCGGCCTGGGCGGTGGCCAGTTGCACGCCGCCGACCGGCGGCATGTCGGGAATGGCGACGGCAAGCGGGGATACGGCCAGGCCGGGCTTGCCCGGTGCACTCAGGGACGCAGCCGCTTTGGGCTCGTCTTCGCCGCCGTGGCCGCCGAGGCTGGAGGCAAATTCCTGGCCCTTGCGGACCGTGCGTTTGATGGCGCTGGCGACCGGCTCCAGGGCTCGCTCAAGACCCTGCGCCGCCATGCTGGTGATGGGTTGCGAAGCGGGGGTCGATGAGGCGGGCGGCTTGGTCACAGGCGCGGCTCCTTGGTTACAGGCAAAAGGTGGTCTGCCCTTATCAGAGCGCCGCCGCTTCGCCAATGTCTTTTAGGGCCACGTCTCCAAAGTGCGCTTGCACTTTGGCAAGGGCGCCAGTCTTAGCGCTAAGAATTGGCCGCCGCGCACGTTTGCGCGCAAGCCATGGGGGACGCCCAGTCCGGCGTTTGAGCTAAAAAAAGCTACTTGCTTTTCGTGCTGGCGCCAGCGGGAGCGAAGAAATGGTGGCCGGCCGGGACAGGATCGCTGGCGATCAGCGACGACGAGCCGGCACTGGCCTTGCCCAGGGGCTTCGACATGGCGACGGGCTTGAGCTTGCTGGCGGACGACGAAGACGAGGAGGATGCATCCGCGCTGTCGTCTTCGGAATCGGCGTCGGCGGAGTCTGCCCCAGAACCTGACAATGCGCCGGCCGGAGCCGAATCCGGCTCCTTTTCATCTTCCTTCACAGCCGTCTTCGGCAGCAGGAACTCGATCTTGCTGTTGTTCTGCAGGTTGGTCAGCAGGCCCGCGACCTGGTTATAGATCAGGTAGCGCATGATGACCGGGCGTTCTTCTTCGAGCGTCGGCAGTTGTTCGGGGCGGCGGTCTTCGATGCGCAGGATGGCCCAGCCGCCGTCGGTTTGCACCGGGCCGACCGTATCGCCGACCTTGGCCGTCGGAATGACCGTCTTGAAGGCCTGGGGCATGATGTCGGTGGTAAAATAGCCCATGTCGCCGCCATTATAGCGCGTCGCCTGGTCGAGCGATTTTTCCATGGCAAGCGCTTCGAACACCGCTCCGCCCTGGACCTGTTTCAGCGCGGCCTCGGCGTCTTCCTTGGTCTTCAGCACCATGATGCGCGTGCGGATTTCCTCGGATGTCTTGGCCAGCTTAACCTGCTCGTCGTACTGCGCCTTGACGGCCTTGTCGTCGATATCGCGGTCGATGGTGTTGTTGACCAGCATGTCGCCCAGCAGGCGGTCCTGGACGGCCTGCAGGCGGCGTTGCGCGGCCAGGGACTTGTCCAGGCCCTTGTCACGCGCCGCCTTGGCCAGCAGGCGTTGGTCGATGACTTCTTGCAAGGTGCGGCGGAACAGGTCGGAGGTCATGTCGAGCGGTTCGCCCGGGCCGATCTCGCCCTGGGTGACGGCTTCGGCGCGGACGTCGGACGTCCAGATGGTGTGACCATCCAGCCGGGCGACCGCGACGTCGCCGGGTTCGGGCGGGCTGTCGGCGATCTGCGTCTTGTTACAGGCGGAGACACTGATGACCATCGCCAGCATAACCGGCAAAACCCCAAGCCCTTTCAGGGCCGAACGAACGCTTAAATCACGCGCAGACGTCATAAATCTTTCCCAAACCTACTCAATACGCGGGCAGTTGCGTTGACATACACCATTACGCCGCTTAAGTCAGTGCCCGTGCTTGAAAAGCGTATTTTCCGCCTTACCTTTACTCGCAAGACGTTTCAGTCGCGTTACGAAAACGCGAAAAACACTTGAAGATTAAAGAAGCAGAATTTCGCCACCCATTCACGGTTCCTACATCTGACAGGCGATTTTGGCTGAAACTTGGCCGTGCCGCCGGTTGGTCATTATCTACAGTCAAGGTTTCTCATGCTGGCCATCGCCAAAATGTTGTTCGGGTCGTCCAACGACCGCAAAGTCAAGTCCATGATGACGCGCGCCCTGCGCATCACGGCCCTTGAACCGAAATACAAGGCGATGAGCGACGAGGAACTGGCCGGTCAGACGGCGCTGTTCAAGGAACGGATCGCCAAGGGCGCCTCGCTCGACAGCCTGATGGAAGAAGCCTTCGCCGTGACGCGCGAAGCTTCGTGGCGGACCCTGGGCCAACGCCATTACGACGTCCAGCTGGTCGGCGGCATGATCCTGCATAAGGGCGGTATCGCCGAAATGCGAACCGGTGAAGGCAAGACCCTGGTCGCCACGGCGCCGGTCTATCTCAACGCCCTTGCCGGCAAGGGCGTCCACCTGATCACCGTCAACGACTACCTGGCCAAGCGCGACGCCGAATGGATGGGCCGTGTCTATCGCTTCCTCGGTCTTACCACCGGCGTCATCGTCAACGGGCTGAACCAGACCCAGCGCAAGACGGCCTATAATTCCGACGTCACCTATGGCACCAATAACGAATTCGGCTTCGACTATCTGCGCGACAACCTGGCCTATAGCCATGCCGAAATGGTCCAGCGCGGCCACAATTTCGCGATCGTCGACGAAGTCGACTCGATCCTCATCGACGAAGCGCGCACGCCGCTCATCATCTCCGGTCCGACCGAAGACCGCTCGGAACTGTACAAGATCCTGAACGGCATCGTCCTCGATCTGATCAAGGACCCGGACATGTTCGAGCTCGACGAAAAGCAGCGCCAGGTGCTGCTGTCGGAAGCGGGTTCTGAGCGTATCGAGGAAATGCTGCTGGAAGGCGGCCACCTGGCCGAGGATTCCGCCGGCCTTTACGACCCGGTCAATATCTCGCTGGTCCACCACGCCAACCAGGCCCTGCGCGCCAACACGCTCTACACGCTGAACAAGGACTATATCGTCAAGGACGGCGAAATCATCCTGATCGATGAATTCACCGGTCGCATGATGACCGGGCGCCGGCTCAGCGAGGGCCTGCACCAGGCGATCGAAGCCAAGGAACATGTCGATATCCAGCCGGAAAACCAGACCCTGGCCTCGGTGACGATCCAGAACTATTTCCGCATGTACGCCAAGCTGTCGGGCATGACCGGCACGGCGGCGACCGAGGCCCAGGAATTCGGCGACATCTACAAGATGGACGTGCTGGAAATCCCGACCAACCGTCCGATCCAGCGCGTCGATGACGACGATGAAGTCTATCGCACCGAACAGGAAAAGTTCACTGCCATCGCCGCTCAGGTCGCCTATTGCTACGTCAAGGGCCAGCCGATCCTGGTCGGTACCGCTTCGATCGAAAAGTCCGACGACCTGTCGACTTTCCTCAAGACCTATAGCTACAAAGTCGAGGAATCGCGCACGCTGAAACCTCAATTCGCCAATGCCGACAAGAAGGACGTTCTGAAGGCCGGCGAGGACGCCTACGACATCGTGTGGAAGTCCGGCAAGGGCATCCCCCACAGCGTGTTGAACGCCCGTCACCATGAGCAGGAATCCGAGATCGTCGCCGACGCCGGCGTCCCCGGCGCCGTCACCATCGCCACCAACATGGCCGGCCGCGGCACCGACATCCAGTTGGGCGGCAATGTCGACATGCGCGTGCAAAAATGGCTGGCCGAACAGGACGCCGCGGGCGTCGAGGTTCACCAGGAACAGCTTTTGGCCAAGCGCGCCGAGATCGAAGGCCAGGTCAAGGATCTGAAGCAAAAGGCGCTGCAAACCGGTGGCCTGTTCGTGCTCGGCACCGAACGCCATGAAAGCCGCCGTATCGATAACCAGCTGCGCGGCCGTACCGGCCGTCAGGGCGACCCCGGCCGCTCGAAATTCTTCCTGTCGTGCGAAGACGACCTGATGCGCATCTTCGCCGGCGACCGTCTCAATTCGATGATGAAGACGCTCGGCGTCGAAGAAGGCGAAGCCATCACGCACAAGCTGCTGAACGGCGCCATCGCCACGGCGCAAAAGCGCGTCGAAGCCCGCAACTACGAAATCCGCAAGAACCTTTTGAAGTATGACGACGTCGTCAACGACCAGCGCAAGGCCGTGTTCGAGCAGCGCCAGGAGTTCATGGACGCCGACAATCTCAGCGAGCTGATCGGCGAGTTCCGCCAGGACACCATCCACGACCTGGTCGAGCAGCACCTGCCGCCCAAGGCCTATGCCGAACAGTGGAACATTGCCGGCCTCAAGGAAAAGATGGTCGAACTGACCGGTCTCGACCTTCCGATCGAAGACTGGGCGGCCGAGGAAGGCATCGCCAATGAGGAAATCGAGGAGCGCCTGCAGGCGGCGGCCGCCACCAAGATGGAAGAGCGCCTGACCCTGCTGGGCGCCGATCAGATGCACGCGCTGGAAAAGCAGTTCCTGCTGCAGATGATCGACATGCACTGGCGCGAGCACCTGATGCACCTCGACCACCTGCGTGCCGTCATCGGCCTGCGCGGCTACGGCCAGCGCGATCCGCTGAACGAATATAAGACCGAAGCCTTCACCATGTTCGAGGCCCTGCTGGTCAATCTGCGCCACAGCGTCACGCGCTGGCTGATGACCATGGAGATCCGCTTCGAGCAGCCTGCCGAGCAGGTCGAACCGCAACCGGTGGCGCCGCAACTGCCGCAGCAACGCCGTCAGTTCCAGGAAGTGCACCTCGATCCGCATACCGGCCGCAATGAGCGCGCCGCCAAGCTGACCGACGATCTGACGCCGGAGCAACGCGAAGCGCTGGATCCGTCGGCCCTGCCGGTCGGTTGGGAGCAGACCTCGCGCAACGGCCTGTGTCCGTGCGGTTCGGGCAAGAAGTTCAAGCATTGCCACGGGACATTGGTGTAAAGGGAAGCCAAGGGCGTGGCCCCCAAACTCTAAAGACACACCTGCTCGCGCGCTGCGATTCCCCCATTGCCAGATCGGGTTGATGTGCGGTAGTCTCGGTTAATCTTCAGGATTGGCGGGGCGCACCATGACTTTGAAACGCTTGAGCGTAATGACGTTGGCTTTGGCCGCGCTAATTGCCCTGCCCTGCGCCGCGCAGGAAATCGTCGACGCCGCGCCGTCCAATACCCAGGCCGTTGCCGCCGGCGATGTCGCCACCGTCGCCGTCGCGCAATTGAACGACAAGGCCGACGCCGCCCAGGCTCAGGAAAAGGTCCAGCTTTACAAGCAGTTGATGGAACTCAACGGCATGTCGCGCAATATCCGCCTGGTCGTAAACAACACCAAGACGGCGACCAAGCTGATCGTGCTGCAACGCGCCGGCGGCCCTGCCCTGACACCGGCCCAGGACGCACGCTATAACACCATCGCCGACGGCGTCCTGAAGGACACGGAAAACAGCCTGATCAACGATATCGCCACGGCGCAGTCGCAGTCCTTCAGCACCGATGAAATCCAGCAATTGATCGTCGCCAATTCGTCGATCGCCGCCGCCAAATACAATGCCGGCAAGTTCCAGACACCCGACGCCAACGCCCAGGAAATCCAGGGCTATATGGTCGACGCGGTGATCAAGATCATCAAGACATTCACCCAATCGGTCGCCGGCTAAGGCGTTGTTTACAAGGCCTTCGGGGGGACCTGTGTTGTCAGTTCAAGTCAAAAGCGTTCTTGTTGCCACTGCGTTGGCCCTGTGCGCCACCGCCGCCGCGGCGCAAAACGTACCACCGCTCACGGCGGATCAGTCGAAACAGATCGACGACTATCTGAAACAGATGAAGGCGATGGCACATCCGCTGCCGGCTCCGGGCGCCGCGACCCAGGGGGCAGCCGCCGCGCCGGTCGCCTCCGCCGGCGATGAAACCGCGACCACACCCG
This sequence comes from Asticcacaulis sp. P2_B1, assembly GCF_056404915.1. Taxonomy (NCBI): domain Bacteria; kingdom Pseudomonadati; phylum Pseudomonadota; class Alphaproteobacteria; order Caulobacterales; family Caulobacteraceae; genus Asticcacaulis; species Asticcacaulis sp. P2_B1. The sequence continues at coordinate 293,572 of NZ_JBFUDD010000002.1, forward strand.
ACGCTGCATCGATCGGCGCCCTGCTGGCCCTGGCTCAACCGGCGACCGTTCCGACCGGCATCGCCTACGGCCTGTCGACCGGCCAGGGCGTCCAGCCGGCCCTGCCGGTTTCGACCGATCTCGACCGGCAAACCGCCCAGGCCATCGTCGCTGCCTTTCAGAATCCGAACGGCACGGCCGCCGACCAGGTCGCCCTGAACGCTGCGGCCGCCACCACCGACCCGGCCCTGGAAGAACGCATTTCGCTGGCCGAGACCATCTTCCACGTCGACGGTACCGAAGACCTGATCCGCCACTTCGTCGCCACCGAGCACATGAAGCTGATCATTGCCGAGGTCGCCAACCACATCGACTTCACCAAACTGTCCGAGAACGACAAGTACCGCCTGTCCGCCATTGCCGCCGTTGCTCAGACCGAGCTCGAAGACAAGATCATCCGCATGAACGCCAAGATTCAGGCCAATGGTTTGAGCAAGCCGGAACTGATGCAACTGATCGTCGCCTACGATATCGACGCCCAGCGCAAGTTGACCCAGATGCGGTTGCACGATGACGGCAAGCAGGACCGCGCCGCCGACCTCGACATTCACATCGCGCAATATCAGATCGTCAAGGCCTTCGAAGCCGGCGAATAGGAAACGTCCCTGCGGCAGCTCCGGTCGAAAAAGATGGCCATAGCGGGCATTGCGCCTTAAGCTGACCTTCCCGCCGTCACCAAAGCGATTGTCATGATGTCCCTTTTCCGCCTTGCCACCGTCATCGCTTTAGGTCTCGCCCTGACAACCGGAGCCGCCTCGGCCGCCACGGTCTATACCGGCGATAGCGTCGACGGCGCGAAAGTAATCGACAAGCTCGATATCGCCGACCAACCGGCAGGCACCACCCATTTGTGGTTTCGTGTCGCCGACACCTCGATCGGTCAGGGGTGGTACGTGCCGGTCGTCGTCATTAAGGGCGCCAAGCCCGGTCCGCGACTGCTGCTAACGGCCGGTATCCACGGCGATGAGTTGAACGGCATTGCCGTCATCCAGCGATTGGCGGCGACGATCGATCCGAAGGCCATCAGCGGCGCCATCGTCGCCGTGCCCGGCCTGAATACGCCCGGCCTGCTGCATTCGACGCGCGGCTTCACCGCCGACGAGATCGGCACCAATGGTGACAATCTCAATCGCGTCATGCCCAATCCGGCCGAAACCTTCAGCCCCGACAGCGGCGGTGTCGCGACGCGCTATGCCGGCCGGTTATGGTCGCAGCTGTTCATCGGCAATGCCGATTACGCCATCGACTTCCATACCCAATCGCGCGGTGGCCAGTATCCGGCCTATGTCTTCGCCCAGACCAAGGGCGCGCGGCAATTGGCCGACCTGCTGCGTCCCGACGTCATCAATATGGATCCCGGCATCGACGGCGCTCTGGAAAACATGCTCAATGCCGCCGGCATCACCGCCGTGACCTACGAGCTGGGGGCGCCGGAACGCTTCGATGGCGATACGGTCGCCCACGCGGTCACGGGGGTGCGCAACATCCTCATGAATAAGGGCATGCTGAGCGGCAAGCCCGACCTGTCGGCGCCGCCGCCCTTCGTCGGCAATGAAATCAACGACATCACCAGCCCGCGCGGCGGATGGGCGCACCTCCTGGTTCACCTCGGTCAGGACGTCAGGACGGGCGATCCGCTCGCCACGATCACCGATCCCTTCGGTACGACCATCGCAACTCTTACCGCGCCTTCGGCCGGCCGCGTGCTGTCCCTGGCGACCGACCCGCGCACCGAGCCCGGCGACATGGTCGTGCGCCTGATCGACTGGAACGACGCCTTGCCGTGCAAGGCCGACGGCTGCCCGGACACCGCGACCATGGCAGCCGATTAAAATGGCGCCCGACTAAGTCACACAACATGCAAAATATCACCACCGCCAATCCCGCTCAGCCGGCGCTTGCCGAAGCTTCCGCCGCCTTGCAACAGGGCCGGCCGGACAAGGCCGTGCTGGCCGCGCGGCGTGCCGCAGCCTTGGACCCCAACGCCTTGCAAGCCTGGTGGCTGTGGGGTCTGGCGGCCATCGAAATCTACGCCTTCGCCGAAGCCGAGGCGGCTCTGGAAGAAGGCGCCAAACGCCTGCCATCGGGTAATCCCGCGCTGGCGCGCTTCCTGACTCAACGGGCGCGCGCCTTGATCCCGCTCGGCAAGGGCAGTGAGGCGGTCACCCTGGTCCATCAGGCGCTCGCTGAACTGGACAAGACCGGCACGGCCGACGCCGCCACCCTGCACCTGTTGGCGACCAGCCTGTCCCATGCCACGCGTGAGGCGGAAGCCCTGCCGCTCCTGGTCAGGGCCACCGAGATGGAGCCGCACGTTGCCGCCTATTGGTCCGAGCGCGGCGACATCGAGCAGTTTTTCGGCCGGCTGGACGACGCCGAACGCAGTTTCGAAGCCGCCATCGCCGGCCAGCCCCAGCCCTATTGGGGTGCCCATTTCGCCCTGTCGCGGCTGAAACGCTGGACACCCGAGCATAATCATATCGAACGGCTGAAGGCGACCCCGGCCGTCCATCCGCTCGATGCCGCGCGCCAGGGCTATGCCCTGTTCAAGGAGTTGAACGATATCGGCGATTATGCCCAGGCGTGGGAGTGGCTGCAAAAGGGCGCCGAAGCCGCCCAACGGCAGCCGGTGACGCCGCGCAACCCGAAATGGTCAGCGGAAGACGAACGCGAGACTGTGGCGGCGTGGAAGCGTTTCTTCCCGGTGGAACGTTTTGCCGGCGTGCCGCCGCGTCCATCCAAGGGCCAGCGCCGGATCTTCATCGTCGGTCTGCCGCGGTCCGGCACGACCTTGGTCGAGCGCATCCTGTCGGCGCACAGCCAGGTCCAGGGTCTGGGCGAATTGCAGACCTTTCCCGCCGCGACCAAGCTGATGTCCGGAGCCCAGGGCTGGCGTCTGGTCGACGCGGAAACCATTGCTGCGGCGGCGCAGGTCGACCCGCAGGCCATCGCCGATTTCTACAATGCTGAGACCGCCTATCTCAGCGACGGCAGCCCGTGCGCCACCGACAAGCTGCCGCACAATTCCGACTATGCCGGCCTGATCCGTCTGGCCTATCCCGACGCCGCCATCGTCCATGTCCGGCGCGAGCCGCTCGACGCCCTGTTCGGCGCCTATAAGCTGCATTTCGCCGCCAATTGGTCGTTTTCGCTCGACGATATCGCCGACCATTACGCCAATTACCGCGAACTAATGCAGCATTGGCAGGCGTGCCTGGGCGACGGCTTGATCGATATCTCGTTGGAGGCCTTGATCGCCGACCCGGAGCCGCAGATCCGCCGCCTGCTCGACGCCTGCGGCCTGCCGTTCGAAGAGGCCTGCTTGCGACCGCACGAGGCCGGCGGGGCCGTAGCGTCGGCCAGTTCGTCCCAGGTGCGCAAGCCGATCAATGCCGAGGGCGTCGGCGCCTGGCGGCTCTATGCCGTGGGTTTGACGCCCCTGCGCGATCGTTTGGAAGCTATGGACGCGATCGACTCGGCCGGGCGAGGGATAGGCTGATACGAGATTCGGAGTAGCCGGGGCTGTATTCGGAGAAAATCGACACTCCGAATAGCCTGAAATTGGGTTTTTGAAGTATTATATTACCTCATACCTTATGGCGCAGCAGACGCAAAAGTCATGCCCACTGCCGTTGCCATTATAGCACGGCCTATAGTCCGCTCCTCATTCGGAGCGCCGGTTTTCCCTGAAATAGGCCCGCTCTACTCCGAATCTCAACGGAGCTCAGGCGTTCCCATGAGGAACCACGCCCGCGCGATCCGCCCGTCGCGGAATGCATAGATCGCGACCACATCGATCTCGCCGACGCCTTCGGGGAAGTTGCGCGTTACCCGCTCGGTATCGACGACCCGATCGGCCAGGACCAGCCGGCTGACCAGATGGGCGTGGAGATCGGGCTCCTGAAACCGCGCCACGTGGCGCGCCCGGATATCGGCATGGCCCTTGGCCAATAGCGTATCGGGATGGGCATAGATCTCGGCGTCTTCGGCCCAGAACGCCAGAAATCCATCGATATCCTTGGCATTATAGGCATCGAGCTGGCCGCGCACGATATCCTCGGGACTCATCTCTGTTCCTCGACCAGGCGGTTGGAGGCCTCTTCCAGGCGCGCCTTCATCTCGGTCATCAGCTCGCCGCGCTTCATGCCGGCCGGCAGGGGCGGCAGGAATTCGAAGACGATGGTGCCCGGTTTGCGGTCGATGCCGTGGCCCGGCCAGAATTGTCCGCTATTGGTCGCCAGCAGATGGCACGGCGTATCGAGCTCGCGATAGAGCGCCGCCACGCCGGGTTTATATTGCGGATCGTCGCCAGGATTGGAGCGTGTGCCTTCGGGAAAGATCAGGACCTGGCGCGCTTCCTTCAGACGCTCGCGCGTCAGGATCACCATCTGTTTCAACGCCTTGGCGGCATCGGCGCGCACGATCGGCACCATCCGCGCCCGCCAGGCGAACCAGCCGAAAAACGGCAGGTAGATCAATTCCTTCTTCAGGACGTAGCACGGATCCTTCAGCACGGTGAAAGGCGCGATGGTGTCCAGCATGCTCATATGCTTGCCGGCGATCAGGGCGGCGCCGGTCGGCCGGTGTTCCAGGCCGCGGAATTCGATCTTGATGCCGACGATGAAGCGCGCGCCCAGGACGATGGAATGGGCCCACGAGCGGATCACCCACATGGCGACGAATCGCGGGAACAGGAGCAGCGGCGACAGGCCCAGTCCGAAGACCAGCATCGAGCCGTACATCCACAGCATGAAAAGCAGCGACCGCAGCCGTGTAATCAGTTTCACGAAGCTTTACTCGCCGAGGCGCTGCCAGAAGCACTTCCGGAGGCACTGCCGGAGGAAACGTTCGACGACGTGCTGCTGACCGCGTCTTCCGAGCCAGGCGCCTTCTTGACCTCGCCCTTGTCGCCGAAAGCGCGCGACAGGCTGAGGACGGCGTCGCGGCCCATAATGGCGAGGTATTTGCAATATTCGACGACGATAATGCGTTCGCCCTTGCGCGACTTCCACCAGCCGCGGGCGTCGAGATCCGGCGTCGCCACCGGATAGGGAATGAATTTGGCGTCGGGCATGTCGGCCTTCAGCTCCAGCAGGGAGCGCGGCATATGATAGTCCGAGGTCACGACGATCAGGGTGTAGAAGTCGTGGCCGCGCGCCCAGTCGGCGATTTCACGGGCATTGCCGACGGTGTTTTCGGCTTCGTAACCCAGGTCGACGCAGCATTCGTACAGGCGCTTCGAGCCTTCGGTAACGTCGAGCAGTTCCGGCCGCTTGACTTCGGGATTGACCCCGGAAATGAACAAACGCTGGCCCTTGCGCCGTTCCAGCAGGCGCATGCCTTCCTTGAGACGCAGATCCGAGGCGCCGGTCAGGACAACGATGGCGTCGGCAGGATCCTCGGGTTCGACGGCGGGAGTGGAATCGATGACGCGGTCGGCAAACACGAAAAGCCCCGCCAACCACAGCAGGACGACCACGCCCAAGGCGATGAGGCTGCGCATGTGTTTAATTTCCGCCTCCCCTCAAAATTTTGGCCCTCAAGACCGAGCCCCGTCATTGGCCAGCAACCGCAAAGTGACGAAACGCGCCGTAACCGCGCCGATCAGAGCGACCAGCAGCGGGCAAGGTATTAATATTAACAGGTCCTGCCATGAAAAGGGAAGAGCCATCGCGAAGCTTTGTGAACTGCCTGTGACTTTTATGATAGTCATGACGATCGCGGCTATGATGGCGCCCAGCAGGCCCGACTCGAACGACATGCGGGCAAAGCGGTATTGGAACAGCCGCGCCACGAAGAGATCGCTGGCGCCGCACAGCGACAGGACCTCGACGATATTGGCCCGCGCCGTCAGCCCGGCACGTGTCGCGAAGCCGACCACCGCCGCTGTCGCCGAGCCGATGATGAAGAAAATACCGAAAGAAATCAACCGGATGGTCAGGGCACTCTGCTCGACGTCCTTCAGCCAGACGCTGTGATCGTCGAGGCTGCCGTCGATATCGTTGGCTGTCATGGCGTCGAGCAAATCCTTGGGCTTGGCCGGCGTCTTGGGGTCGAGCTTGACCTCGACAAGATTGGGAATCGGCAGGTCGTCGAGTATGGCGTCGCCCAACCATGGCTTGATCAGGGCCTTGGCTTTTTCCGGTTCGATGGCGGTCACTTCTCCGACACCCTCGACGCCGGCGAGGACTTCGGCGGCCTTGGCGGCGGCAACCGAGCCGCTTTCCAGTCCCGACGGGCGGACCTGGACCGTCACTTCGGAACGAATATCGCGCGACCAGCCTTGCGCCGCGCGGTCCGACGCCAGGGTGACGAGCGCTGCCAGGCAGGCCAGGACGCACAGGACGCCGATGACATAATGCAGGGCGATTTCGCGCTGATCCTGCTGGGGCAGCAGATTGTGCGCCTTCATGGAGGACAGGCGCGACGGCGACTGGCTGTTCATGGCGCCGTCCCCGCATTGAGGTCGCGGCGCGACAAGTGGCCGCCTTTCAGTTCCAGGACAGGCATGCCCGAGGCGCGCACCAGGCTTTCGTCGTGGGTGGCGATCAAGACGGTGGCGCCCAGGCGATTGAGCTCAACGAACAAACGCATGATGCGCAAGCCCATGGCGTAGTCGATATTGCCGGTCGGTTCGTCGGCCAGGATCAGGGTCGGCCGCGTCACGACGGCGCGCGCAATGGCGAGGCGTTGTTTCTCGCCGCCCGACAGGACGTGCGGCATGGCGTGCAGGCGGCTTTTTAACCCCACCCAGGTCAGGAGTTCGGTGACATCGTCGCGATAGCTTTTGAAATGGCCGCCATGGACGAACAAAGGCAGGGCGGCATTGTCGAAGACATTGAGATGTTCCAGCAGGCGGAATTCCTGGAAAACGATGCCCAGTCGCTGGCGCAGGGCGGCGCTTTGCGCCCGGTCGTGCGGCTGAACCGTCTCGCCGAACAGGGCGATTTCGCCGAAGGTCGGCTTTTGCGCCAGGTAGATCATCTTCAGCAGCGACGTCTTGCCCGAACCCGACGGTCCGGTCAGGAAGTGGAAAGAGCCGGCCGGCAGGGTGAAGTTGAGGTTTTTAAGGATGAGATCGTCTTCGTCGACGCCCATGGCCAGGGACTTCGGCATGCCCAGATCGTAGCCCAGGGATACGTCGCGAAACGTCACGACGGCCGCGTCATCGCGCGTCACGTCGGCAGTTGGCGAAATCCGGGCGGGTGTCGAAGGCATCGGGTCCTTATATGGTTAACCAGCTTGATCAGTTATTAAGACTTTTGCGACCATAAAGTTAAAAACCTGTTCTGGTAACGGCTTTTTTGCATTGATTCGGCGTCCACAGTTTAACTGATCATGATCCTTAGCTGCCCCTCCTGCGCGACGCGTTACACGATCGATGAGTCCCAATTGGGGCCGGCGGGCCGCACCGTGCGCTGCACGGCGTGCAAGACGACCTGGCACGCCGAAAAACCTGAAATACCGATCGACCTGTCGTTCAGCGACGTGCGCAAACCCGAGCGGGTCGAGGACCTGCAATCGGTCAAGGCCAAGGTCCTGCCGCATACCTATCGCGCCCTGATCGAAGACAAGAAGCGCGCCAAGGCCTTGACGGCGCAAGGTCTGGTCTGGGCCGGCCTCGGTTCCGTGGCGGTGCTGATCCTGGCCATCGGCTTCTTCCTGCGTGTCGATATCGTCAGTGCCTTCCCCAGTGTCGCCGGTGCCTATGCCATGGTCGGCGCTAAGGTTAATCCGACCCATCTCGACTTTGTTACGACCTCGATGGACCGCGGCGTCAAGGGCGGCCGTTTCGTAGTCACCGTGAAAGCCCAGATCCGCAATACCAGCGACAAGCCCGTGCCGGTGCCGCCAGTGCGCGTCAAGCTGCGCGACACCACCTTGCAGCAGTTCGACACCGTGCTGATGCCCGCCGGCGGCCTGGTTGTCGGGCCGGGCGCCACGCGGACCTTGCTGTTCGATGTGCGCGACCCGATGAACAAGGCCGCCGCCATCGATCTCGATTTCGATCTCGTCGCCATGAAAAAGATGAAGTCGCATTCGGCGCCGCACGCCGCGGCCGACGAAAATACGCATGAGCCCGCCTCCGAAGACGGTGAAGCTGAACATGGCAATCCGGAACAAGGCGCGGAACCGGCTACAGAAGCCTCGCCGGTCGCGGAAAACATGACGGACACCGGCCACGGTCTCGACGGCGACAATAGTGTTGACGGCGGCGACAGCGTGACGCAAGACGGAGGGGCGCAAGAGGGGGGTGCGCAACATGATGCACACGACCAGCCTGTCTCCAACCGCACCCTGCCATCCTTGAGACCCGCCTTGCACGATGACATTGCCTCGACCGACACCCCCAAGCTCCACGGCGCCAAATCCTGACATGGCGCCCGCTGTCCTGCTCAGCGAAAGCGAAGTCCAGGAACGCGTCCAGGTTCTCGCCGACCTTATGGTCGACTATATCAGGCCCAATTGCGTCGGTGTCTGCCTGCTGACCGGCGGCATCTGGTTCGCCGCCGATCTCAGCCGCGCGCTCAATCGGGCCGGCCGCGACATCGCCTTTGACGCACTATGGCTGTCTTCCTATGCCGATGGCCGCGAGAGCAGCGGCACCATGCTGATTCGCGCGCCCCTGCAGCGTTCGGTCGAGGGCCGTCAGGTTCTGATCATGGACGATGTGCTGGATACCGGGGCATCGTTGAATATCGCTCGGGAGATCGCGTTGGAAGCCGGCGCCGCCGAGGTGCTGACCGCGGTTTTCGCCCGCAAGCCCGACCCGTTGAAAGATGGCGCGCGGCGAGAGACCGAGGCCGATTTCACCGCCTGGGACGCGCCGGCAAGGTATTTGGTGGGTTACGGATTGGACGATGGCGGCAAGTACCGCGCCCTGCCCTATATCGGCGCGCTGGATTAACTTGAATTGTACGCCAATGGCGTATATGTATCATCCTATGGAATTCGTTGAGACGCCGACCTTCACACGTTTGGTAACGGCCTTGCTGTCCGACAATGAATATCGCGGTTTGCAGAACGACCTACTCGAGACTCCTGACCTTGGCGACCTTATCAGGGGCGGCGGCGGTATCCGAAAAATGCGCTTTGCCGCCCAAGGACGCGGCAAGAGTGGCGGCGTCCGGGTTATCTATTACTGGCTGAAGGACAATCACCAGATCTATATGTTGGTTATCTACCCCAAGTCCCAAAAGGACACCCTAAGCGACAAGGAAGTCGCCATTCTGGCCCAACTGGTAAAGGCGTTATAGTGATGGACAAAGAGCTGTTTGACGATCTGGTACAAAGCTTGAAAGAAGCCGGCGATATCTCGGCCGGCAAGGCTGAGGCGTCGCGCCGCTTTAAGCTGGAAGCCCCCGATGCCAAGGATGCGCGCGAAAAAATGGGCTTGTCGCAGGGCGAATTCGCCAAGCTGATGCGGGTCAGCGTCAAAACATTGCAGAACTGGGAACAACATCGCCGCAAGCCAACCGGCCCCGCAGCCGCTTTGCTCAAGATAGTGTCCGCAGCGCCGGAAGTTGCGTTGAAGTCGCTGCACGGCTGAAGATTAATCTGAAGTCCTGCTCGAGTTCACGATCTTTGAAAGTGCGTGTCAGCGATTATGCCGGCGAAAATCGCTGACACGCCCAAAAGCATGAACACCACAAAAACCATATGACTGATAACAGTTGCACGGAATAAGATCGGATCTTCGTGTCTGTCGAAACCCAAGACCTTACCGGTCTTGTAGGCCTTGATAATCGCCTGCACGGAAAGCCATGTGAGCCCAATCCAACCCAGCAAAACAAGGATTGGAAATATCCAGGACAATATTGATTGGCTGCCCAAGGCCCTACTTCCGCGCCAGGCTCATATCGGCGAAATGGCTGTGGTCACCGAACAGGCAAAAGCCGCTCTCGACGCGCGACCACGGCACCGGGCCCATGATCAGAAAACCCAGCAGGGCCGCCACCAGGGCGACATAGCGCAGGGCGAACGGATCGGATTCGGCAATGCCGGCCTTGGGCTTACCGATGCGCAAGGACGGTTGCTCGACTTCATGGCGCATGCCGATCAGGCGCTCGGGCTTGACGCCGTTATCGACCGCCAGGCGGGTATTGAGCTCGGTAAAGGTCGGCATACGGAAATGCAGCAGGGCGCGCACCGATACCATCAAGGCGACGACGAAACCGGCGGCGACGATCGCCAGATGCAGGGGCTTCGACATATGCAGGAACAGGCCCCATTGGCCGGCGACGGCAATGATGAAAGCCAGCAGGGCGTAGGGAAACAGGGCCGGCAGCAGACGTTCCCACATCATCACCAACCGCGTGCCGAACAGACCGCGGTTAAGAGGTGATAGGGCCGAAGGCTTTCTGCCGGTCATCGCGATTACCCCCATGCAACTACGCGCTGGCGACGCGCGGACCCGGCCGCAGCCAGTCCGGCAGCGGTTCACGCGCCATCATCTCATCATAACTCGGGCGAGGACGCACGACCGCCCAGTCTGCGTCACGCACCAACACCTCCGGCGCGAGCGGACGCGAATTATATTCGCTTCCCATGACGGCTCCATAGGCGCCGGCGGTCATGAAGGCGACCAAGTCGCCCTCTTTCAGCACCGGCAGTTCACGGCCGCGGGTGAAGGTGTCACCGGTTTCGCAGACGGGGCCGACGACGTCATAGGTGTCGGTGGCATCGTCGACGGGGGCTGCGACGGGGCGGATGTCGTGGAAGGCGTCGTAGAGCGCCGGACGCAGGAGATCGTTCATCGCTGCGTCGAGCACCAGGAACTTCTGGCCCGATTCGCTGCGTTCATGGACGTGGACAACGCGCGACACCAGGACGCCGGCATTGGCGGCGATCAGCCGGCCGGGCTCGAACGTATAACGCACGCCGAGATTGCCGACGGCCAGCGCGGCCATCTCGGCATAGTCGGTGACGCTGGCCGGCTCTTTTTGATTGAAATAGGGCACGCCCAGGCCGCCGCCGAGGTCGAGGCGTTCGACGCTCAAACCGTTGGCGCGCAGTTGTTCGACCCAGCCGCGCATCAGCGAAAATGCCGACTGCAGCGGTGTCAGGTCGGTGATCTGGCTGCCGATATGGCAGGCGATCCCCATGGGCGCCAGATAGCGGTGGGCCGAGGCTTCGGCATAAAGTGCCAGGGCTTCTTCGGCCGAGATGCCGAACTTGTCCTTGGCGCCGCCGGTAGTGATCTTGGCGTGACCGCCGGCGCCGACGCCGGGATTGATACGGATGACGACCGGCGCCACCATGTTGAGCGAGGCCGCGACCGCCGCCAGCCGTTCCAGCTCGGGGCGCGATTCGACGTTCATCTGGTAGATGCCGGCCTTCAAGGCAAACGCCATTTCGGAGTCGCGCTTACCGACGCCGGAAAAGACGATCTTGTGGGCTGGAATCCCCGCCTTCAAGGCCTTGCGAATCTCGCCTTCGCTGACCGTATCGGCGCCGCAGCCCATCAGGCCGAGCGTGCGCAAAACGCCGAGATTGGAATTGGCCTTCATGGCGTAGGCGATCAGCGGCGCCTCGCCCTTGGGGCTGACCAGGGCCGGCTGGGCACCCAGCGCCGACGAAAAGACGCCATAGTGCCGTTCCAGGGTAGCGGACGAATAGACATAGAGAGGCGTACCGACCGTGTCCGCGAGGTCCTTCAGGGGAACTTGCTCGCAGTGTAGCTGGCCGCCGGCGTAATCGAAGTGGTTCATTTAGTGCGAGGCGGGATCGTTGTTGTTGAATGTGGTGGCGTTGCCGAAGCCTTCGAGCGGGGCATTCTCGATCTTCTTGTTGCCGCGGTAAGGATCCGGCATCTTGTTCTTGTCATTGGCGTCCGGCAGGGCGCGTTCGGTGTCGCGCGACGCCGATTCCGACGTCGTGACCGTCGTGCCGCCATCGGCGTTTTGCGACGACGACCAGCTCGACTTGGCCTTGTCACCGAACATCGGCGGCGCCTGGTCCAGCGTACCCAGCTTACCGCACGCCGACAACGCCATCGCTCCCGCCAGAAGCACGGCCGCGGTCAGCGCCGAGGTCATCACGAAGCGGGTCTTTTTAGCGGTCATCATGAGCGTTGATCCTTCCAGCGCTGAATTTGCAGTCGAACCTGATCCGGCGCCGTGCCGCCGTAGGACTGGCGGGAGGCGGCCGAAGCTTCAGGTGTTAAAACCTTATACACATCCTCTGTGATCCTGGCTTCCAGATTTTGTAAGTCTGTTAAGGTTAGTTGCGCCAAATCCACACCCAGGGATTCCGCCCGCTTGACCGCCGCCCCGGTAATATGGTGAGCATCGCGGAACGGAATGTTCAGTGTACGGACCAACCAGTCGGCCAGGTCAGTCGCGGTCGAATATCCGGCGCCCGCCGCCGCCTGCATTTTGGCCTTATCGGCTTTAAGATCCAATACCATTCCAGTCATGGCGCGCAGCGCCAGATCCAGCGCGTCGAAGGCTTCGAAGACCGGCGGCTTGTCTTCCTGCATGTCCTTGGAATAGGCGAGCGGCAGGCCCTTCATCACCATGGACAGTGCGATCAGCGAGCCGGTGATGCGGCCGGTCTTGGCGCGGACCAGCTCGGCTGCGTCGGGGTTGCGCTTTTGCGGCATGATCGACGAGCCGGTCGAAAAGGCGTCGGACAGGCGGACGAAACCGAATTGCGGCGTCGTCCAGATGACGATCTCCTCGGCCAGGCGCGATAGATGGCCGGCGCAGATAGCGGCGTGGCCCAGGGCTTCGAGGGCGAAATCGCGCGCCGACACGCCGTCGAGGCTGTTGCCCATGGGACGGTCGAAGCCCAAGGCCTGACTGGTGGCGAAGCGATCGATGGGAAACGGCGAACCGGCCAGGGCCGCCGAACCCAGCGGATTTTCGTTCATGCGGGCGCGGGCATCGGCAAAGCGCGAGCGGTCGCGGCCGAACATCTCGACATAGGCCATGAGATGGTGGCCGAAGGTCACCGGCTGAGCCGGCTGCAGGTGGGTAAAGCCCGGCATCAGGCTGTCGGCATGTTCCTCGGCGCGCTTCAGCAGGGCGCCTTGCAGGTCGAACAATTGCTGGATGGTGGTATCGACGGCGTCGCGCACCCACAGGCGGAAATCGGTCGCCACCTGGTCGTTGCGCGAACGCGCCGTGTGCAGCCGGCCGGCCACGGGCCCGATCAATTCGCGCAGGCGAGCCTCGACATTCATGTGAATGTCTTCGAATTCGTGGCGGAAAGGAAACACGCCGGCCTGAATCTCGGCTTCGCAGGTCGCCAAACCGGCGTCTATGGTTTGGGCATCCTCGGAACTTATGATAGCTTGGCGGGCCAGCATGGCGGCGTGGGCGCGGGAACCTTTAAGGTCCTGCTGCCACAAGCGTTTGTCGACATCGATGGAGACATTGATGGCTTGCATAATTTCGTCGGGTCGGGCACTAAAACGTCCGCCCCACATTTTTTGGCCCGGCGCACCGCCGGCGGGGGCCCCAGAATCGCTGGGTTTTGGGGAGCTTTTAGAGCTTTGATCGTCGGAATGATCGGACATGGATAACCCTTTGGACAGTGACGACATTAAGTCCGCGCAGCCGGCACCAAGACCCACGGTCGCGCCCGACCACGTCGTCGTTGACACGCCTATAGCCGAGCCGGCCGCGGAACCCAAGGGCCGCGACGGTGGAAATATGCGCAAAAAGAAGCGTATCAACATCGCCTGGGTCGTCGTATCGGTCGTTGCCGTGCTCTTCCTGGCCGGTGTCGGCGTCGTGATGTTCGTACCCGACCTGTTCAAATCCAAGGTTGCCGAGGTTCAGACCGCCGCTTCGACGGCACCCGTCGGGCCGCTGGCGCCCTATGTCAAAGGCTCGATCTCCCATATGGTGACCCTGGCGGAGCCCCAGCCCATCGACAATCTGGCCTTTGTCGACCGGGATAAAAAGCCCATTCATCTGGCCGATTTCAAGGGCCAGGTCGTTGTGCTGAATTTCTGGGCGACCTGGTGCGCGCCATGCCGCAATGAAATGCCGACCCTGGCCGACCTGCAAACCGCCTATGCCGGCAAGGGCCTGAAGGTCCTGCCGCTGAGCGGCGATGTCGACACGCAGTTCAACGACGTGAAGTCGTTTATCGACGTCCAGGAACCGCTTGAGGTCTATGTCGATTCCAACCTGATCCCGAAGACGGCGAAGTTCGGCATAATGGGCCTGCCGGCGACCCTGATCATCGACAAGCAGGGTCGTGAAGTCGCCCGCCTCGACGGTAGCGCCGACTGGAACACGCCGGAAGTCAGGGCCTTGATGGATAAACTGCTGGCTGAATAATGCTCTTTATTCAATCCGCCTTGGACAAGGACGAACTGGCCGAGGTCACGGCCCGGCTGAAGACCCTGCCGCCGCCGGGACCGCGCAAGGCCAAGCCCGGCGATCCGCCGCACAACGATTCCAAGACCAAGGCACTGATGGGCTGGATCAAGACGATCGTCAGCAACCATCCTTTGGTCCAGGCCTATTCGCAGCCGGCGCGATTTTCGTCGTTTTACCTGGCGCGGCACCTGCCGACCGATGCTTTCGGCCTGCATCCGACCGACCCGCTGATGAAGGGCGAGGACGGCCAGCCGATGCGCACTGATTTGAGTTTCACCCTCTTCCTGTCGCCGAAGAGCGCCTACGAGGGCGGCGCGCTCAGCCTGGAAGCCAATGACGGCACACGCGACATCCGGCTGGACGCCGGCGACATGGTCATCCATCGCACCGGCCAATTGCACCAGATCATGCCGGTGCTGCGTGGGGAGCGTTTCGCCTGTGTCGGCTGGATCCAAAGCCTGGTCCAGCGCGAGGACGAACGCGATATTTTGTTCGATCTGCAACGCATGTTGCTGGCCACCAAGGACAAGACGCAAGGCCTGATGTTGCAAAAAACGATCGGCAATCTGCACCGCATGTGGGCGAAGATTTAGGCCAGTGTAATTTGCTTACCAGACCATCGTGGCGTCTGGACTTTATAAAAAACGCCGTTACAGATAGTTGCATATACGCGGCCATTGGGGGGCGCGAAATACCGGGGGACTTCCATGACCGATCTCAGTTTCAGGCTGCAACTTGACGCTTATGTCAGGACCTTTGTCTATGACCCGGTGGCGAAGGTTTACTATATCGCCACCACAAACCAGACCGTCGTGTCATTTAACCCGGTGACGCACGAAAGCCATGTCGTGGCGACCTTTGACGCCAACCTCGGCTCCATGGCCATGTCATCCGACGGGACGCACCTTCTCGTCGGCCTGATGTACCCGGAATCCCTGCCGTCCGGTGACTACGTCAGCACCGTCTACAATATACCGCTGGCGACGGCGGACGACACCTCGACCTATGTTAAATGGACCCGTTCGGGGGGGATCGACGACGACTATGTTGTGGACAGGCTGGCCACCGACGCCGCCGGAGAACTTTTGTATGCTACCAGCTTCAACGTCCACGTCGCGTCCGACAGTGGGCCGGCTGGCGAAATCCACGACCTCGATACTCCCGGATCGCCCTTTCCCGAGGCCGCATGGCTCTTCACCTCGGAAAACGGGCGCTACGTTCTTATGGAACAGAACGGCGGTAACATCTCGGTCTACGACTCTCAAACCCATTCGATTATCGCATCGGGCGGCGTAGGCGGTACGAGTGTCGGATATAGCGATATCAGCGAAGCGGCTGGCCTGATCATTAACCGCGCCTACGGAGCTCTGCAGGTTTTCGATCTGTCGATGCATGAGGTAAGGGATCTGACATCCATACTGGATTCGCAATCCCTCCAGGACGTGAAGTTCAATGTCGGCGGTCACCAGATGCTGGCGTGGGACGACACGGCCAAAATCATCCAGATCTATGACACGCAAAACTGGAACCTGATCGGCTCGGCCGATGTTGGGGTCGACTTTGCTTTAGACATGGTCCTTTCCAAGGACGGTCATTTCCTGTCGCTTCTCGTCGCTCAAGGTCTGATGACGGTCGATCTGTTTAGCCGCATTCAGACGTCGCAAACCGGCACTTCCGGGGACGATGTGTTCTTCGGCACCCAAGGCCAGGATACGGTGGACGGCGGCGACGGTAATGATACGTTCGACTTCGGTACGGGCTTCGGCGTCGGTCTCACGGTCTCGCTTAGCAATGGCCCCCAGGACACGAGCAATGGTGTCGATACCTTGGTCAATATCGAAAATGTGCGGGGCGGAGACCAAGGCGACCTTATCATCGGCAATGACGGCGGTAATCGCCTCGAAGGCAGCGCCGGTAACGATGTGCTGACCGGCCTCGGCGGCAACGATATCCTCGATGGCGGCACCGGTACCGACGTCATGGCGGGCGGCGACGGTGACGACACCTACTATGTCGATGGCAGCGACACCGTGACCGAGGCCGCCGGCGCAGGCAATGATACGGTATATACCTCCGAAAACTTCTCGCTCTTCGGACGGGCGATTGAAAACCTGATCCTGACCGGATCGGACATCATTAACGGTACCGGCAATTCGTCGGCCAATACAATCACCGGCAATAGCAACAACAACAGCCTGAGCGGCGAGTCGGGTGCCGATACATTGAACGGCGGCGGCGGAGATGACCGGCTGGATGGGGGCAACGGCGCCGACATCATGGCGGGCGGCATTGGTGACGACATCTATATTGTCGACAATTTCAGCGACAGCACCAGCGAAAATGCCGGTGAAGGCACCGACACCGTCATAACGACCAAGAGCTGGACGCTGAGCGCCGATATCGAGATCCTGCAGTTGAACGGCAGTGACAATATCAATGCTACCGGCAATGACTTGAACAACACCTTGGTCGGCAATAGCGGCAACAATGTCCTGGACGGGGGCGCCGGAGCCGATGTGATGACCGGCCATAAGGGCGACGACGTCTATATCGTCGACAATGCCGGCGATACCGTTGTGGAAGCCATCGGAGACGGCACGGACCTGGTTAAGTCATCTGTCGGTTTCGGCTTGTCCGGCCAACATATCGAGAACCTGACCCTTACGGGCGCTGACAATATCAACGCGACCGGCAACAGCCTGACCAACAGTCTGATAGGTAACAGTGGCAATAATGTGCTGAACGGCGGTGTCGGCGCCGACACCATGACCGGCGGTTTGGGTGATGACAGCTATGTCGTCGATAATGCCGGTGATATCGTCAAGGAACTCGATGGCGGCGGCACGGATGCGGTCAATGCTTCCGTGACCTTTACGCTGGCTGGGCAGTTTATCGAAAACCTGACCCTGACGGGAACGTCGGCGATCAACGGAACGGGCAACCATCTCGACAATATCATCAAGGGCAATAATGCCGCCAATATCCTGAACGGCGGCGGCGGCCATGACGTCTTGTCGGGCAAGGGCGGAGCAGATACTTTCATATTCACCGCGGCCAGCGGCGCCGACACGATCAGCGACTTCTCGGCCGTGCAGAATGACAGTATCGACGTCAGCGCCTACACCCATGGTACGGCCCACAGCACCTACATTACCCAGGTCGGCTCTGACACGATCGTCAACCTCGGCCACGGCAATATCATCACCGTGCAAAATACGGCCATGGCTGATGTCGGCGCGCATATGGTGTGGTAGCCGCGGCTATTTAAGAATGCCAACCCACCGCCGATAGGTCAGGCACCGCCAGACCCATTCGAACGGGCCGTAACGGAAGGCTTGTAGCCACAGGACGCTAAAGACCAGTTGGCCTAGCCAGATCATGGCCACGATCGGCACCAGGGCCTCGTGGTTCATGGTGCCGAACAGGCCGGGTCCACCGCGGCCGCCATAGAAGATGACGGTCATGATCAGGGACTGGCAAAGATAGTTGGTAAAGGCCATGCGGCCGGCGCAGGCCAGCGGATAGAGCAGGACGGCGCCGGGCTTGGTCCGCCCCAGTAGGATCAGGGCGGACGCATAGCCGATCGCCACCGGCAGACACAGGACGGCATTGGCTATGGCGCCGACGCCGAACGAATCCGGGAAGGCGAAGTTGGACCTGACGATCAGCCACGATTGCCAACCGATGATGGCGAGGCTGACCGTGCCGGCAGCGACGAATATAAGATAGGTCCGGGTCTTGGCCGCGCCGCTGAGGATGCCAGACTTGAACAGACCAAGTCCCAGCATCATCAGGCCGAGCGTCGCCGGCAGATACATGATCAGTTCGAGGGCGATCGATGACGCCCAGTCGGCGAAGTTCTGGGCCAGCGAGTCCCAGAAACCGCCGCGCATGGCGGCGATGATCGGGCCCTGGGCGGGAGCGACGTTCAGCGTCCCCGGCTGAAAATCGATCAGCGGCCATAGCTCGATCGCCGCCCCCATCAGGAACAGAAAGCCCCCCCATAACAGCAACTTGCCGGCTGGTGCGGCCCGCCAGCGCCAGAACAGGAAGCCGGTGCAGGCATAGGCCAGCAGGATGTCGCCGTGCCAGATCAGGGCGCCATGGATCAGGCCGAACACCACCATCCATAAGAGACGGCGAAACAGGGGGGTACCCGTGACGCCTGGTCCCTGATCGCGACCGATCAGGAACATGCTGATGCCGAACAGCATGTTGAACGAGGTGATGAATTTCAGTTTGAAAAAGGTTTCGATCGCCCACCAGGTCGTCAGGTCAGCATGGCTCAACGGCAGGGTCGAAAGGGTCGGATTGGCGTAGACAGCAAAGGGCTGGGCGAAGGCGACGGCATTGACCATCAGGATGCCGAGAATGCTCAGGCCGCGGATATAGTCGAGCGACTTGATGCGTTCGGCATCGGCCGTCATGCGGTGGCGCGCCGCAACGCTACCGCTTGCAGGACAATCGACGACGGGATGGCCAAGATCAGTTGCGCCGCCACCAGAAGCCCGCCGAGCGTCAGGAAGGACGAGACCAGCTTGCCTGTGACGACGGCGTGGTCGACGAAGATCAGCTTGAGGAAGGCGGCGGCGCTGCCAAGCACCGTCAGGAACAGGGCGCAGGTCAGGACGGTCAGGACGGCGTGCAAGCGCGAGGGCGGGGGACTCATTTTCCAGATGACCAGAGCGCCGATCATCCAGGCCAGGGCCAGGCACATTTGACGCTGGGTTTCCGCCAGGGCTTCGGGCCCGTCACCCAAAAGGGTGCGCATCAGATACCAGCACAGGCCATGCAGGCATAGGGCCATGACCGCGGCCAGGATCAGCCAGCGGGTGTCGGGCGTACGGATTTGTAAAGCGCCTTTGGCCATGGTCAGCGTGTTGGCACCGGCTTTTCGCCGCGGTAATCGTAGAAGCCGCGGCCGACCTTGCGGCCCAGCCAGCCGGCTTCGACATATTTGGTCAGCAGCGGGCACGGGCGGTACTTGCTGTCGGCCAGGCCGTCATAAAGGACGTTCATCACCGCCAGGACCGTGTCCAGGCCGATAAAGTCCGCCAGTTCGAGTGGCCCCATCGGATGATTGGCGCCAAGCTTCAGCGCCGTGTCGATGGCGTCGACCGTGCCGACGCCTTCATAGAGCGTGTAGATCGACTCGTTGATCATCGGGATCAGGATGCGGTTGACGATAAAGGCCGGAAAGTCTTCGGAATTGGCGGTGATCTTGCCCAGGGATTTGGCGAAATTGACGGCCGTTTCATAGGTTTCGGCGTCGGTGGCGATGCCGCGGATGATTTCGACCAGCTTCATGATTGGCACCGGATTCATGAAGTGCAAGCCGATGAACTTGCCCGGGCGGTCGGTGGCGGCCGCCAGGCGGGTGATCGAGATGGACGAGGTATTGGAAGCCAGCAGGGCTTCGGGCTTCAGGTGATCGCACACCGATTTGAAGATGGCGTTCTTGACGGCCTCGTTTTCCGTCGCAGCCTCGATGACGAGGTCGCAATCCTTGAGGTCCGAGGTGGCGCCGGCCGGCATCAGGCGCGCGATGGCGGCCGTGGCGGCATCGGCAGTGATGACTTCTTTTTCGACCAGGCGGTTCAGGCCTTTTTCGATTCGCCCGATCGCCGACTTGACGGCATCGGCGGACTGATCGAACAGCAGGATGTCATAACCTGCCTGGGCGCAGACCTGGGCGATGCCCGCCCCCATTTGGCCGGCGCCGATAATGCCTACGGTTTTGATGGTCATGGGACGGTCCTTGCAGATGACTTGGGTCTGATATGGGGATAGTGCGGCCGCCGTCGCAAGGCAATAGGGAAGGCTGTCTCCTCTTGGTGTCGCCTTGCGGGATCACATAAGAGGAGACTTTCAGGTTTATCCCAGGGCCTTCATCAGGTCCGGGACAGCGGTCTTGTAGTCCGCCACCAGGCCGTAATCGGCGACCGAGAAGATCGGCGCTTCGGCGTCCTTGTTGATGGCGACAATGACCTTCGAGTCCTTCATGCCGGCGAGGTGCTGGATAGCGCCCGAAATGCCGATGGCGATATAGAGGTCCGGCGCCACGACCTTGCCGGTCTGTCCGACCTGGTAATCGTTGGGGGCATAGCCGGCGTCGACCGCCGCGCGTGAAGCCCCGACGGCAGCGCCCAGCTTGTCGGCCAAGGGATCCATCACGGCCTTGAACTCTTCGGCCGAACCGAGCGCACGGCCACCGGAGACAATGATCTTCGCGGCCCCCAGTTCGGGACGGTCGGAGGTAACCTTCTCTTCCGAGATGAAACGCGTACCTGGCTTGGTGGCCGGCGCCGCGATGGTCTCGACGCTGGCCGAACCGCCTTCGGCCGCGGCCTTGAAGGCCGTGGTGCGGACGGTCATGACCTTCTTGGCTTCGGACGACTGCACGGTTTCCAGCGCATTGCCGGCATAGATCGGGCGCGTAAAGGTGTTGGCGTCGACCACGACCATTACGTCGGACAGCAGGCTGACATCCAGCAGAGCGGCGACGCGGGGGGCGTAGTTCTTGCCGGCGGCCGAGGCGGGAACGCAGATGGCGTCATAGTTCGCGGCCAAGCCGGCGACCAGGATGGCGACGTCTTCAGCGATATCGTTCTTCAGGTCGTTGTCCTGGCTGAGGAAGACCTTGCGGACGCCGGCGATCTTGGCAGCGGCATCGGCAACGGAGGCAACACCGTCGCCATAGACCAGAACGTCAACGTCCGACGCCAGTTGCAACGCGGCGGTGACGGTCTTTGAGGTGGTGTCGCGCAGGTGGGTGCCGTCATGATCGGCAATAACTAAGGCGGCCATATTACAGCACTCCTGCGGTCTTGAGATTGGCGACGAGTTCGGCGGCGTCGGCGACCTTGATGCCGGCGGTGCGCTTGGGCGGTTCGGTGACCTTCAGCACCTTGAGGCGCGGGGCGACGTCGACGCCGTAATCGGCGACGGTCTTGATATCGAGCGGCTTCTTCTTGGCCTTCATAATGTTGGGCAAGGAGGCGTAGCGCGGTTCATTGAGGCGCAGGTCGGTGGTGATGACCGCCGGCAGCTTGACGCCCAGGGTTTGCAGGCCGCCGTCGACTTCCCGCGTCACTTGCGCTTCGCCGTCGGCAATAACGACCTTGGAGGCGAATGTCGCTTGTGGCCAGTCGAGCAGGGTCGACAGCATTTGGCCAGTGGCGTTGTTGTCGCCGTCGATAGCCTGCTTGCCCATGATAATCAGGTCGGGTTGTTCGGCTTCAGCCACGGCCTTCAACAGCTTTGCGACGGCGAGCGGTTCAACATCGACATCGGTCTGAATGAGGATGCCGCGGTCGGCGCCGATGGTCAGGGCCGTGATGATCGTGTCCTTGGCTTGCGCCGGACCGATGGAAACGGCGACGATCTCGGTCGCTATGCCCTTTTCCTTCAGGCGGACGGCTTCTTCGACGGCGATTTCATCGAACGGGTTCATCGACATCTTGACATTGGCCAGATCGACGCCCGACTGATCCGACTTGACGCGGACCTTGACGTTGTAATCCAGCACCCGTTTGACCGGCACAAGTATCTTCATGGGACATCCCTTTTTTGTGGCCCTCTTTGTGGCTTTAACTCCGCAAAAAAGGGCAGGCATTGTTGCGGCGATAAGTGACGATGCGCGGCCGCAAAGTCAATCAAATCTAGGCGCTAAAGGCCACAAGATCGCTATTTTCATTTGCCGTGACGTAAGGATTAGCGCATAAAGCCCGGCAAAATGAGTTTACCCTAAAGTCAAGTTACGCGCGGAAACCGTCCATGCCCAGCCAGATCGGCAAACTGAAATACGTCTTCCTCGGCCTGTTTTTCACCATCAGCGCCAGCCTGGTCGCCTATGGCTGGCTGTACAATATCCCCAAGCGCAAGTGCGAGGCCGCCGGCGGCTGGTACACGTTCAAATACCACAAATGCACGGCGCCGGTTTACCTGCCCAGCATTACCCACCGCAAGCCGGGCGATCCCGCGACCATCGACTTCCACGAAGACTCCAAGAAGGCCAGCAATGCCGTGGCGGTCGAACAGGCGGCGGCGGCACCCGCGTCGCGTTAATCCGGTCCCTTATTGACGTCACAGGTGACCGCCGCACCGGTCGTCACCATGCCGGCGACCTTGCTGCGATAATAGCTGCATTCCAGCATTTCGTCGGCCGAATGCTGCTTGTTGCGGCTATAGACCGTGATCTGGGCATAGGGTTCGACGACCTTGGTGAACAGAACGGGGTCCATGAGGGTCGGCGTGACATGCACCTGGGTGTCGGTCGCCTTGATTTCATACAGCTCATTGCCCAGCCGCACCCGTCCTATCTGATCGATCGGCGCCGACACGCCGGGTTTGGGGAAGCCGTAATAATAGACGTCGACCACGGCATGGTCGCCCGCGCCCTGCAAGGCCGCAATGCCCTCAGGCGTGATGGCGACCTTGACATCGAATGACGGCTGCGGCGGCAATTTGGGCGCCGGCGTACATTGAGACAGGCCGAGCAGGGCCAGGCTGGCGGCGATGGCGCGCAATTTCATCTTAAGTTCCCCTCACGATTTCGACGGTACCCATAGCACATCGCCGCGGCCGTCGTCATTGGCATGGCGCGCCAGAACGAACAGCAGGTCCGACAGGCGATTGAGATATTTAACGACCTCGGGATTGACGGCTTCGACCCGGGCCAGACCGACCGTATCGCGCTCGGCCCGCCGTGCCATGGTGCGCGCCAGATGCAAATGGGCGCTGAGCGCCGTACCGGCCGGCAGGATAAACGAGGTCAGGGGCGCGATCGGCGAATTATAGGCATCGAGAGAAACTTCCAGCGCCGTTACCTGATGCGCCTTGATCCGCAACGGTGGCCAGCTGACGTCGTCGGTCGGCGTCGCCAGATCGGCGCCGAGATCGAACAGATCGTTCTGTAGACGGGCCAGTAAGCCGTCCAGCTCCCCGGCGGCATGCAGGCGCACCAAACCCAGGGCCGCATTGGTCTCGTCGACGCTGCCGATTGCGGTCAGCCGGACGTCGTCCTTGGGCCGGCGGCTGCCGTCAGCCAGTCCCGTGGTGCCGTCATCGCCGGTGCGGGTATAGATTTTGTTGAGCTTGACCATGGAATATCGCGGGCCCTTTTATTGAGAATTTCCAAATCTCTTCGCGAGATTTGGCAAGGGCAAGCGCCCGCCGCCGCCGATGCGGCGAGCCATGCGGCGCTTGAGCTAAGTATGATGCATGGCCCAGGCCAGGCAGATCAGAATCACAATGGCGATCGCCTGAAGCAGCACGCGCAGCCGCATCAGCTTGTTTGACCAATTTTCGCGAAACGTCCCGCCGCGGACCAGGCTGAAAATGCCGATTCCGAGCACCACCAGGACGGCGAACATCGCAAAAAATGCAAGATAAAGCAAAAAGTGACTCATGAGACACGTCATCGCCCTTTTGCGGTCAAAAGTCGAGACCCATATAGTCTTCAAAATATCGCCGTAATCAAAATCCCTTGAGCGGCGAAGGAAATCCGTCCGCTAACAGCGTTCCTCTTTGCAACGCACAATTAAGCATTTTACCGCATTGCCTTGTGCGGATCGTCATACTAATAAGAAGCAGACCCTAGGTATAGCTTCCCTTAGGTCAACTTTCTAGTTGTCGGTTTACGGACAGTTTTTGCAGTCGCCGGCGTTTGTGTGTGTAAGCGTAACGTAACAGTAAGAGTTAAGACCCATGTACAGTGACCTGCCTAATCCGAATATAGTTGAGGAAAAAAAGTTGCCGACCGGAAGCCGCGCTAAATCCAAAGAACGCAACCGCCAAAAAATCCTCGACTCAGCTATGACCCTGTTCCGCGAACGCGGCTTCGAGGCGGCTACCTTGCGTGACATCGCCAAGGCCGCCGGCCTCTCGACAGGCGCCCTGTTCGCCAATTTCGCCGACAAGAACGAGATTTTCATCACCGTCGTCGAGGCCGAGAATGCCCGTGTTATCCGGGTGATGCGCGATTCCTACGATGAAACGCTCGACCTGGTCGATCGCCTGCACCAGCAACTGATGAGTGGCTATGAAACGGCCCAGATCAATGCCCGTCTGATCCTGTCGGCCTTCGTCATGAAATGGAGCGCCGGTCAGACGACGCTCAATGAAGTTGCCCGTCTCAGCGATCTGGTGCGCTATGCCCTGCTCGATACGCTGAAGGCCGCCCAGGCACGCAAGGAATTGCCTGAGTCGGCCCAGGTCGATTGCGCCGCTGAAATCCTCGAAGACCTGTGTTTTGCCAATATGCGCCGCGCTTTCCAAAACAGCAGCGAACAAGGCAGGTTCAACGTCCAGCAACTGACCGAGAGCCTGAGCATCCAGATCAAGCTCCTGATTGCCGGTTTGAAGGCGGTCTAAGCTTTAAAATGCGTTAAAACAAAACACCTCTCGGCTTCGGTCGGGAGGTGTTTTTGCTTAACTCGTCCACTTTAAAGTGGTCGGCTTGATAGGGTTCACAAACGTCCGCTTTTCGGCGCGTGAGGCCAGCCATTCCTTCTTGAGCTGCTGATACCACTTGGCCTGGGTGTCGGCGTCGTCGATCCATAGCAAGGCCGGATCGTATTTCAGCCCCTCGTTCTGCAGGTTGACCATGTCACCGTCCTGTTTAAGGAAGGCTTTGGCGCCGAAACGGAACAGGGGCGAGATCAGGCGGAACAGGCCGTGATCGGACCAGAATATCTGGGTGATGCGGGTATGGGTGTCGTCGATCGGCGTCAGACAGGTCAGGCCCAGGACCTGTTGCTTACCGATCTCGATATGTTCGTAGCGGATGCCCGGCAAGCGAAAGGTGATCTCGGTCGCCGGCGCGCCACCGAGAATCTTGTAGGCGCGGCTGTTCGATGACGGCGCATGACGGACCATGGCGAAACCGAGGTCGCGCGGCTCGAAGGCCTTGCTCTTCGCCAACTGTTTCTTGGCCGACCGCCACCACCATTGTTGGTGGACATAGGGCCCGTGAGCCGGATCCATCAGGCCGACGACGGCATGATCGATATGGCTGTCGAAATCCATGGTCTCGACGATGATGGGCTTGCCCCCGACGACGCCCGGGAGAACCGGCGGCTCGTGGTCGGGCTCGGCGGGGCGGCGGAGGTCGACCGTGATATAGATCCACACAATGCCCTGGGTTTCGCGCACCGCATAGCTGCGGACCTTGATTTTCTCAACGTCCATTGGCTGATCGGCGGTCAGGGACGGCACACTGGTGCAGGCGCCCTGGGTATTGAAGGTCCAGCCGTGGTAGCAGCATTGCACGACGCAGGCACCACCCTTCCCGTCCCTGATCATCTCGCCAGCCGATAAGGGCGCGGCGCGGTGCGGGCAGATGTCGCGGATAGCGTAGACCTTGCCGTCGAGATCGCGGCCCAGCAGGACCGGCTCGCCCAAAAACACGTAACGCTGCAGCTTGCCGGCAACCAGGTCGCCCGACAAGGCGGCAAACCACCAGCAGTCTTTCAGGAAACCCTGACCGAAGACGACCTTGGTTGGCGATGGTGCGGATTGATCGGGCATGGCGTCTTTAAAGCGGCTTAAAGCGGCAATATACGGACGCTTCCGGCTTACGGCAAGTCAGCGTTGCGCGGCAAAGCGCCCCAGGGCTTCGAGGAAGGCCCGGTTTTCGTCGTCCTTGCCGATGGTGACGCGCAGGGCGGCCGGCAGGCCGTAATTGGCGACATGACGAACTATCAGGCCCTGGGTCATCAGGTACTCGTTCGCCGCCGCCGCCTCGGTACCGTCGCGGAAATGGATCAGCACAAAATTTCCGATCGCCTTGCGCACATCCAGGCCCATGGCGCGGATTTCCTGAACCATGCGGGGATGCCAGCTCAGGACGTGAGCGCGCGAGGCTTCGATATGCGCCGTGTCGGTCAGGGCCGCGATGGCGGCCGCCTGGGCCGGCAGGTTGACATTGAAGGGCAGGCGAATGCGGTCGATAGCCTCGACCACCGCCTTCGGGCAATAGCCGAACCCGACGCGAAGGCCGGCCAGGCCGTGGATCTTGCTGAAGGTGCGGGTGACGATGACATTGTCGAGGCCGCGCGCCATCGGAAAGGCGGTCGCCCAGGTCGGCTCATCGACGAACTCGGCATAGGCTTCATCGACCACCAGCAAGATGGACGGGTCGAGGCGGGCGCGCAGGTCAGCCAGTTCTTCCGGCGTGTTCCAGGTGCCGGTCGGATTGGCCGGGTTGGAGATGTAGACGATCTTGGTGCGCGCATCGACCAGGTCCATCAGGGCGTCGATTTCGACGCGCTCCTCGGGCTCGGGCGCCAGGCGGACATCGGCCTGACAGGCCAGGGCGCTGATACGGTAGGCGAGGAAGCCGTGCTCGCCGGTGACGATATTGTCGCCGGCCTCGAGATAGCACTGGTTCAGGATGGCAAAGACCTCGTCGGAGCCATTGCCGAAAACCAGGCGCTCGGGCTCGAGATCGTGATAGGCGGCAACGGCGGCGCGCAGCGGACCGGCATGGCCGTCAGGATAACGGAACAGCTTCTTTTGCGCCTCAACGAAGGCTTCGGCGGCGGCGGCGCCGCAGCCCAGGGCATTTTCATTGGACGACAGCTTGATCGGCTCGGCGATGCCGGCGATCTTCGACTTGCCACCGACATAGGGGGCGATATCGAGAATACCGGCTTTAGGCGCGGGCGAAGCGGTCATATCTTGGGTCATAGCGAGGTCATCCACGGGGCGGCTCCGATGTCGGGATTTGTCGCCGCCTGCTCTATCGCGTCAAAGGCCGGGCAACAAACGAAATCTGCGATAAAGTGGTTTAATTTGAAACTATTTTCTTGTTGGCGGCTATATCCGCGGAGCGGCGCCTATAATGCCGCTGAGCGCGCCGAGCGCACCGCCACCCAGGCGGGGGTCGTTTTCCTGGACATAGCCGCTAAGGCCGAACAGTTTCAGGCCCTGCGCCGTGCACAGCCACTCGGCGGCAAATCCGCGCTGGCCGAGGTCGTCGATGATCTTGTTTTCGCGTTCGGCGGAATCGGACACCCAGAAGGTCAGATCGTCGCCGGTCGGCTCGGGGGCGATAGAGGCCAGGGCGACGGCATGCGGCCGCGCCTTCGACATTTCCGGCAGGGCGGCGATGATGCGTACCTTGGGCTCGGCCAGCAGGCGCGCCCACCACGCCCCGCCGCGCGGATCGAGACTGAGGACCGAGATATGGCGGACATCGCGCGCCGCGGCGATGGCGGCCGCCGGATCGTTGACATAGCCGTAGGTCGGGGCAAAGCCGAAACGCTCGCGCGCCCACACCAAAACCTCCTGGCTGTGCTCGCCGGTGCTGAGATTAAGGTGCAGACCGCCTTTTGCCTGCCCCTGGATCCGAAGGTTTTCCGAGATCAGTTCGCGCCAGATGCGCACCACCACCGCTTCGCTGGCGGCCTTGCGCGGCATGGCAATCAATTTGCGGATCAGCATGGCTTCGCGATCGGGGCGCAGCAGGGACGACGACGCGGCGATGGAACCTTCTTCGCGCGCCTTGGCCTCGCCGATGGCCTGGCCCAGGGCGGCGCGGGCATCAATCAGGCGCAGCAGTTCGGCATCGAGGGCGTCGATTTCGGTTCGCAGATCGGCTAAACTAATCAAGTCAAAACTCTTCGTGTGGCGATTAGAGCGACATTAGGCCGCGAAAACGCTTGCGACAAGTCCAGACTGGGCCAAAACGCGCGGCCGATCAGTATAAATCACCCTTACGGCAGTATAGGTGCATCTGAAACTTTTAGCGGGCCGATATAGGCGCCGCCGTCGTGAAAGTCGAGCTTCAGCTTTTGCGTGCCCTGGGTCGCCATTGTCATATCAAGCAGGGGCTGGGCCAGTGTCATGTTCTCGGGCGAGATCAGGTGAAGGGCGCCCAGGACGGCGACCGGGTGGAAGGCGCCGGTCATCTCGACCTTGACCTTGCCATAGAGGTGCCCGCCCTGGTCCAGGGTGATGGCGTCGCTCATGGCGCGGACATCGAGATCGCCGGCAATGACCTCCGACTGAAAGCCGGTCATATGACCGCCGGATGCCGTCCACGCCTTCAGGCCGTCGGCGAAATCCTTGCCCTTGAAACCCGACACCTGGGCCACCGTGCCCTCGACGTGCAAGCTGAGCGGCTTCTCGGGGCTGAGGTCGCCGACCATGCTGTGCGGATCGCCGTGGGCGCCGGAAACACGGATCAGCATATCGGCGGCATCCGTCGTGTCCTTGCTCGGGCGAACATAGGCTTCGAAATTGTCGGCACTGGTGAAGACGAAAGGCCGGGTCGGGTCGGACGGTATCAGTTTCAGCCCCGTCCCTCGGAGAGCGATATTGTAGATGGGTTTGGTCAGGCCGGAAGCGCTCGCCTTCAGGGCCGAACCGGTGACCGCGACCGAACCCAGTTCGACGCCGGCGGGATGGCCGCGATAGAGGGTCAGCCCCAGCGGCGCCGTCATCACCCATTTGTCGAGCGCATAGGCATTGGCCTCGGCCTGGAAGACCGGCGCCGCCACGCCGCGACCGGACGGCGCGATTAGGGTGACGTTCTTGAGCTCGACGAACATGCGGTAAGGATAGCCGCGAATGGCGTATGGGTCGTGCTTGACCTGATAGCCGGCGGCTTGCAAGGCCGTGAACCGACTATCGATCTGCTTGGTGATGCTGTCCTTGATGTAGAACCAGTATCCGCTCCAGGCGCCAAAGGCGACGAAACAGGCCAGGGCCGGTCCGAACAGGCCGATGCGGTGGCGCTTCGATTTCGGTGCGATGGTGATGTCGTCCTCAGACACGGCAGTCTCCAAAAAACTTATGTCCACAAAAAGCTATGCCCACAAATAACTATGCGACGACTATAACCATGGCTGTGGCGGTATAAAGGCTCAATTCGGATAGAGGAAGCGCTCGATCGACTCGATGGCCTCTTTCAGAGTGCAACGTTGCAGCACCACGCCCTCGGGAAGGCCGGAAAACAGCCGCGTCGGCGCCGCCGAATCCAGCATGACAAAGACGCCGCGGTCGTCGCGCTTGCGGATCAGACGGCCAAACGCCTGGGCCAGCCGGGCCCGCGTCAGGGCATCGTCATAGAGCTTGTTGCCGAAATGCATGCGGCGCGCGCGGTGCAGGCAGTCCGGCCGCGGCCATGGCACACGGTCGAACGCAATCAGCCGCAGGGCCTGCCCGGGCACGTCGATACCGTCGCGCACTGCATCCGTTCCCAACAGGCAGGAATGGTGCTCGCTGCGGAAGACACTGACCAGGTCGGAAACATCGAGCGGGTCGACATGCTGGGCATAGAGCGAGATGCCCTCTTCGCCCAACGGCTTGCTGATCGCCTCATACACGGCGCGCAAACGGCGAATGGCGGTGAACAGGCCCAGGCCTCCCCCCCTGGCGGCGACGAACAGGGCCTGCATGGCCGCCGCCACGCCGCGCGCGTCGTCGCGGCTGACATCGGTGACGACGAACAAACGCGCCTGAGAAGCATAGTCGAAGGGCGAGGCAATGCGCACGCTCTTGGCGCCCATGACGAGATGGTTGGCGCCGGTGCGTTGCCGCGCCAGGGCGAAGACATCTTCGTGCGTGCCTTCCTTGGGGCCGTCGCTCAAGGTCGCCGACGCCACCAGCACGCCATGCGCCGGTTTGAGGACGAATTCAGCCAGCGGCAGGCTGGGGTCGACATAATGGCGGTTGAGGCAGACATCGACGACGCGGCCGCGCATGACTTCGGTCGAGAACCAGTCGATGGTGACGGCTTCCGCTGCCGGCTGTTCCTCGGCCAGTTGCTGTAATAATGACCGCCACGCCGGCAGCAGCATGCGCGCACGCCGTTCCAGTCCGCGCAGGGCGCCTTCGATGCGGATGCGGTCGGCGGCTTCGAGATCGGCCGTGGTATCGTTCAACCGGTCTTCCAGCGCTCGCACCAGGGCCAGCAAGGGCGCCTCGACACTGGCCAGGGCGCGCGCCGCGATCCTGGCCGAGGCCGCCACGCTGTCGATACAGGGATGGGCCTCGCATTCGCCGCCCTGGTCGGCGCTTTCGGAAAAACGCGAACGTAGTTTCGCCTCGCCCTGGCGGACATCGATCTGATTATAGACCTCGACCAGAAGCGCCTCGATCGGCCCCACCGGATCGAGCCCGCCGCCGCTCTGCGTGCGCACGGTGATACGTTGCGAGAAGCCCTCGGCCGGCAAGACCGCCGCAGCGCGGATCAGTTCCTGCATGGCCGTCTTTGCCGTGTCCTGGCCGGCGATCAGGTCGCCCAGCCGCGCTTCCAGTCCCCTGCCCCGTCGCGAGCGGCCTTCGTTGCCGCGGATCCAACGCCGTAGTTCGAAGGCTTCGAGGCCGGACAAACGCGTGGCGAAGGCGGAGTCGGCGGCTTCGAAAACATGGTGGCCTTCGTCGAAGATCAGGCGCGACAGGACGGGCATGGCATGGTCGTCCTGGACATCCTGGCCGTTCAGCTCGGCTTCGAGCTCGGCCCGCGCCACATCGCGCAGGTCGTAGGCCGCCTGGGACATGACCAAGGCATGGTTGGCAACGACGATCGAAGCGGAACGCGCCTTGCGCACCGACTTTTCGATGAAACAGGTGCGGTAATGCGGACAGGCGGCATAGGTACATTCGCCGCGGCGGTCGACCAGGGCCGACGGGGTCAGGGTCTGGAAGACGTGGGCCGGCGAGTTGAGCGGCAAGAGCGACGGCAGCCAAGTCGGGAAGTCGCCGCTCAATATGTCGCCGTCTCGCGTATAGACGACCCAGCGCGCCATCAACACGGCCATAATGATTTCCGCCGCCGTCTGGGCGCCGCCCAGCCGCTCCTGGAAATTGAGCAGGCACATATAGTTTTCGCGGCCCTTGCGCACGACGACCTTCTGCAGCCGCTCCTCGGCCGTGTCGAACAGCGCCCGGGTATCGTTGAAAATCTGTTTCTGCAAGGCCTTGGTATAGGTCGAGACCCAGACCTGGCCTTGCGCCTTGGCAGCCCAGGTCATGGCCGGCGCCAGATAACCCAGGGTCTTGCCGACACCTGTGCCGGCCTCGGCCAGCAGCATATTGGGCTGATCCTTCATCCATTTCGGCGCGAAGATATCCTTGGCTTTCAGGGCGAATTCGAGCTGTTCGGGACGGCGTTCGTCCAAGCCGGCGCGCGTCAGGTCGGCAGCGAGATGGGCCGTGACCTCCTCCTCGGTCAGGGCGACGGCGCGCGCCTGGCCTTCGGGCGGCATGTCTTCCCACTCTTCCAACAGCGACCACACTTCCAGCGCCGGCGGGGCGACATAGTCGGCCGGCATCTGGGTTTGATCCAATGCGGCCTGAACCAACGGCGCCCACACCCAACCCTGTTTGGCCATCAGGCGGACACCCGACTGCGCCACCAGGCGATAGCCGAGCGGCGCCACCTTGATATGATCGATCAGGTCGGTGATGACGGAGAACAATACCCGCGCCTGATCGGCCGGTGTCTCGGGCTCGACATAGCCGCAGGCCAGGGCCAGGCCGGCCACCGACGGGGCGCAAAACTGCGCCGGACGGACGAAGGCGAACAGCTCAAGCACGTCGAAGTGCTGGGCCTCGCGATGTTGACGATTGCCGAACAGCCGATTGCGGATCAAGGCGGCATTGGCGACGATCAGCGGCTCGCGGCCCCAGGCTTCGCGCAATTCGTTGACCGAAATGTCGCGTTCGTCGTCGCCGGCCAGGTGGGCACGCACCGGCGAATAGCCCAGGGCCTGTTTGGGGGCGTGTTGGCGCCACCATACGGGTTCGGTTGTCGGGGAAAGGACGAGATCGGTCACGGGCAAAGCTTAGCTTGCGCTGGGGGATGAACCAAGCGCTTTTTGTTCACTTTTAGTACCGGGGGGACCTAACCCTGCGATGCCGAAGACGACATCGGCGGCTGGCCGTCGCTAATCGGCGTGAAGCGCGCAATGGCGTCCTCGACCTTTTGCAGCTGGGCGTCGCTGAGCTGCGATTTCAGCTTGGCGGCTTCCTTCGCGGCATCCTTGTCGCCGGAATTGGCGGCGATGCTCAGCCACTTATAGGCCTCGCTCGGATTGATCGGTACACCCTGGCCGCCTTCATAGAGGATGCCGAGATTGTACTGGCCGTTCTTGACGCCGCGCTCGGCCGCCTTGCGGAACCACACGGCGGCCATGCTGCGGTCCTGGGTCACGCCGTCGCCGTTATAATACATGGTGCCGAGATTATACATGGCGTTGGAGATACCGCCGTCGGCAGCCCTTTGCGTCCACTTGCGTGCTTCCACGCTGTTCTTGGCGACCAGATCGCCTTCGGCATAGACGTGGGCCAGGCTGTCCTGGGCCGGGGCATAGCCCTGGTTGGCGACCTGTTTCAACAGATCGACCGCCTTGGGTGATTTGGCGTTCAGGGCATTCAGGGCCAGATCGTAGCGTGTCTTCAGGTCCTGCTGATTGTCGAGCTCTTCGGCGGCGTCCGGCACGACGACAGCCGCGGCGATCGGAGCCGCATTGTCGGAAGAACCGGACGACTTTTTGGCCATGTTGTTCAGGACGGCGTTACCGCCCACGATACCGCCGCCGATGATCAGAGTCGCCACGACTGCCAAGGCCGAAGCCGCGGCCGCCTTGCCTGCCGTGCTACCGCTTTGCGGCGCCTTGCCCGGCTTGGGCTGGACACCACGCGAACGCGAAACGCCGGGACGCAAGCCGCCCAAAACGTCCTCATTCGGCGCTTCCATGCTGGCGCGAACGGCGGCGCGGGCGGCCGCCAGGGCGTCACGCGTCGAATTCGACACCGAGGACACCGGCACATCGTCATCTTCGAAAGGCGAATGCGGCAAGGGCGCCGAGACTTCGCGCTGGGCGCGCGGCGCGGCGAAGGAGGCGGCCGGACGGGCTTCCTGCGGACGCGGCGCGGTCTTGCGCGACACCTCAATCTCGGCGAACGGATCGCTGTCGTCGTCTTCGCCCACAGGATCCGCATTCAGACGATCTTCGTGGATCGGCGTGGCGGTATAGGCTTCGTCTTCGTCCTCGATGGCCGGCGCGTGCGCCACGGCCGCGTCATCGTCGAGGTCGTTGTCGTCGAACGGATCGAACTCGGGCTTGAAGTCGGTGACCGACTGCAGCAGATGACCGGTCAGGTCGAGGGCATCGGGCGGTGTGCGCAGGCGCGCCTTGGCGGGCTCGTCGTCGAAGCCGCCGGAAAATTTCGAAAACGGCGTCTTTTCGATATCGGCCGCGGGGGCCGCCGCCGCAACGGGCGCCGGTTGCTGCGCGACATGACCGAAGGGGCTGGGCAACTCCTGGGCTTCGACGCGCGACGGCTTGACCGCTTCGCTCAACAGGGTCTGCTTCTGGACCTGGGCCAGCTTCTGGTCGAGACGGCTGCGCGCCTCTTCCAGCATTTTTTGCGTGCGCTCTTCGCTCTGACGGATGCGTTGGGTCAGATCTTCGCGGGCCTGATCGCGCTGAACCTCGAACTGTTCGCCGATGGCGCCCAGGACTTGAGTGGTGCGGCGTTCCGATTCCGCTAGTTTGACACCAAGGCGTTCCGAAATACGGGCGATCTCGCCACCCAGGCGTTCCAGCGCCTGGGCGTGACCGCTTTCGACGCGCGCTACGCGGGCATCGACGGTTTCCGCCACGGTTTCGGCAACGCGGCGAACGTCGGAATTGATGCGCGCCAGGCCTTCGCGGCTCGAATTTTCAACGCCGGCCAAACGGCGGTTGAGGCTGTCGGCGACGCGCAGCACGTCCTGGCCCATCTTTTCGATGGCGCCGGCCGAGCGCTTTTCCGATTGTTCGATGCGTTCGTTGAAGGCCTTGATAGCCTTTTCGACCGATTCATTGGTGCCGTTTTGCAGGGCCTGCAACAGCTCCTGGCGCGAATCCTCGACGCGGCGCGACAGGTCGGCCGCCAGGCCGGTCAACGACCTGACCGCTTCCGGATCGCTGACATCGCCACGCTCTTCGGCATGGTTCAGACGGCCTTCCAGCAGTTTGAAAGCCTGTTCGAGATTGCGAATGGCGCCAGAGGTCTGGGCCTCGGCGGCTTCCAGCCGCTGCGCCATCTTGGCGACGACCTTGTCGATCAAGCTTTGCGCGGCGCGGTCCGGATCGCGCAGTTCGACCTGGGCCAGGCGATGCGACAGCCCGACAATGTCCCCGCGCACGTCCTTGACCGTCTCGCGCATGCGGACGTCGCCTTCGTAGAGCTGGTTGGCCAGCTTGCCGAGCGCACCTTCGACGGCACGAACGGTTTCGATGGCTTGCGGCGACTTGACCGCCTGCTCGACCTTGGCGACGCGTTCGCGTTCTTCACGCAGGTGGCCCGACAGGCCTTCCAGACGTTCGGCCTGGGCATCGATCAGGCGTTCGGCCTGCTCGAGACGGCCGGCAATGGCTTGCTGGTCCTCCTCAGTACGGCTGAGACGTTCGAACGACGACAGGACCTCTTGCGATTGTTCGTCGAGCTTGCCCTGCGTTTCGGCGTGGGCGGCTTCGGAGCGCTCCAGGCGCGACAGCAGGGTTTCGACGGCATGCGACACGCCGCGAACGGCGCCGGCGGAGCGCGTTTCCGAGGTTTCGATACGCGAGCCCAGGGTTTCCAGGGCGCGGGCAACGCGGCCGAGATCGTTGGAAGCCGGCGCCGGCTCAGGCTCATACCCGTCATCGTAACGCGGGCGATCTTCGAAAATCGAGCGGCGGCGCAGATCGCGCGACGCCAGCGGTTGGGCGGCGGATGAATAGGGCGGGGCCCGACGGGTCACGCGTGGCGCCTCAACAGGGTCATCACGATAAATCGGCGCGCGCTGGCTGCGCGGCACGAAGCGCTCTTCATACTCATCTTCATAGTCGATATCCGGAATGCGGCGGGCGGTCGCACGGGGCTGCGGCTCCCGGACAGTCTCCCGGACCGCTTCTCTGGCGGGCGCCTCACGGGCACGTTCGCGCGCGATCATGGCGCCGACGTCCTCGCCTTCGAGAATCATTTGGTTCAGCCACTCACCGAGTGTCATGCCGGAACGGCGCGCCAGATCCTTGGCGACTTCCCGCGCCTTCGCATCTATGCCTTTAACACTCCAAGGTGCGCCCGCGCTCATGCGATTCCCTCTAATACGGTCCAGACGCGAGCCTAGACTGCGTTATCTTGGGTGTAAACCCATTATTAACCACCAGATATGGTGTCTCGTTAATCTTCTGTGGAAATCGTCCGCCACCTGATCGCCCAACAGGCGAAACACCCCAAACAGGGCATTTTGCTTGCCCTCCGCCCGGTTCCGCGACATAGGAAAATCATGGAACTTACCTTGCCCATTACTGTGATTCTGCTGATTGTGTCAGCCTTAATAACGGTCTTTTTCGGCTGGATGGGCGCGCGCCCGTACAATCCTCACAAAGGGCCGCGGATGGTGCCGTGGCGCTTCTTGATGATGATCACCTTTACTTTCTGCCTACTGATGATCGTGCACCTGCTGACCGTCACCGGTTTGAAGACCGACCAGCCTATGCGGTTCTAACTGGCTTGCAGACCGAAGCGCGGTCCGCGAAGAGTTTAAACCGTCAGGTTTGAGTCGAGTGCTAGCCGGCAAGCGCTGCAGGTATAATAAATACCTGCAAGCGCAGACTGCGACGCAATCGGCCAAAGATGGCGGTTTTAACCTTCGCGGAAGCACCAGGCGATGATAGCCTTTTGCGCATGGATGCGGTTTTCGGCCTCGTCGAAGATGACCGACTGCGGGCCGTCGATGACGCCGTCCGTCACTTCCTCGCCGCGATGGGCGGGGAGGCAATGCAGGAACAGGGCGTCAGCTTTGGCCGTCTTCATCAGGGCCTCGTCGACCTGGAAACCCTGAAAAGCTTCGAGGCGTTCATCATGATCGAGGTCGCCCATCGACACCCAGGTGTCGGCCAGGACGACGTCGGCGCCCTTTACAGCAGCATATGGATCCTGCGTCACGGTCACCTTGGCGCGCGATTCCGAGGCAAATACCATGGCGTCCATTGACGGCTTATAGGCCGCCGGACAGGCGATATTGAGCGTAAAGCCGAACCGTGCCGCGGCATGAATGAAGCTGTTGCACATATTGTTGCCATCGCTGACCCAGGCGAGCGTCTTGCCTTCGATGGCGCCGCGATGCTCTTCGATCGTCTGGATATCGGCCAGTATCTGGCACGGATGCGACAGGTTGGTCAGGCCGTTGATCACCGGGATGGTCGATGCCTTGGCGAGACGCAGGACGTCGTCATGCTTGTTGGCGCGGATCATGATGGCGTCGACCATGCGCGACAGGACGCGCGCCGTATCCTCGATCGGCTCGCCGCGGCCCAACTGCATGTCGGACGCTGTCGAGATGATGACATTACCACCCAGTTGCCGCATCGCCGCGTCGAACGAAAAGCGCGTCCGCGTTGAGTTCTTCTCAAAGATCATGGCCAGGACGCGGTCTTTTGCCGGCGCATCGGCGTCGGCGCGGCCGCGGGTCCAGCCCTGACGGGCGGCCTTGCGGGCATGGGCATCATCGACGATAGCGCGTAACTCGGCCGTCGTCAGGTCGCAGATATCGAGAAAATGGCGGGCCATGATGTGTTCCCTCTGTTTTTTCTATTGCCCTCCATCATCGCCTTGACCAAGGCAACGCGGACTCCCCTTCGGGCTTACGCGGGAGTGTAACCTAAGCGGTTTCCTTGGCCTTGGCAGCGGCGCGGATGGCGGTGAAGGTCTTTTCCAGCAGGCCCAGGGCCTCGCGCGCCTCGGCTTCGCTGACATTGAGCGGCGGCAGCAGACGGACGCAATTGTCCGAACCGCCGGCAATCAGCAGCCCCTGGTCGCGCGCGGCCGTCATGACCTCACGGTTATTCGGCTTCAGCTTGATGCCGACCAGCAGGCCCTTGCCGCGGATCTCGTCGATCATGTCGGGCCAGGTCTGTTTGAGGCCTTCCAGCTGCTGCTTGAGATATCCGGCCTGCTGGCGGACATTTTCGAGCAGTTCCGGCTTCGAAATCTCGCCGAAGGCCGCCAAACCAACCGCCATGGCCAGAGGGTTGCCGCCGAAGGTCGAGCCGTGCGAACCGACGACCATACCGGACGCGGCGTCGCGGGTCGCCAGGCAGGCGCCGATCGGATAGCCGCCGCCGAGAGCCTTGGCGATGCACATGACATCGGGGGTGGCGCCCGAATATTCATAGGCCCACAGCTTACCCGTCCGGCCCATGCCGCACTGGATTTCGTCGAAGATCAGCAGCAGGCCGTTTTGATCGCAGAGATCGCGCAGCATCTTCAGCTCGGCGTCGGTCAGGGCGCGCGCGCCGCCCTCACCCTGGACCGGTTCGACCAGGATGGCGGCGGCGGTCGGGGCTTCGGCGGCGGCGCGGATGGCGTCGTGGTCGTCGAGCGACAGGTGGACGAAGCCCGGCAAGCGCGGACCGAAACCTGTGAGATAGGTTTCATTGCCGGCGGCGGTGACGGCCGCATAGGTACGGCCGTGGAAGGCGCCTTCGAAGCCGATAACGTCGATGCGCTCCGGATGACCTTTCGACGCATGGTATTTGCGCGTCAGTTTGAGCGCGCATTCGATGGCTTCGGCGCCGGAATTGGTGAAGAAGACCTGATCGGCGAAGGAAGCATCGCACAGCTTCGTCGCCAGATCGACCTGACCGGGAATGGTGAAGATGTTGGAGACGTGCCACAGCTTGTGCGCCTGGGCCGTCATGGCGTCGATCAGCACCGGATTGGCGTGACCGAGGCCGTTAACGGCGATACCCTGGACGAAATCGAGATAGGCTCGGCCTGATCGGTCATAGAGCCAGGCGCCTTCGCCGCGTTCGACCTCGATGGGCGCCCGCGCATAAACACCGAACAAATGATCGTCTGACTGGTCCATGATCAACATCCTGAAAACGACGAAATCCCCTGCGTCGTGACGTAGGGGAAGACAGATGCCTAAGCTGTGGGGGGCCTAGGCGCGCCTTTTGTAGACATCCGGCCAAAAAGTCAATAAACTTTGAGCCTGCCAAGGGTGTTGCACGGGGGAATGACATGGATGCGACAGTGCCGAAACCGATCCTTTCATTACTGCGCGGCGGCGGTTATCGCGTCAGCTTCGATGGCGTAGCCGATCTTGCCGGCGAAGGCCCGACGATTGCGGCCGCCCTGCAGGCCCTGTCAGCGGAAATCGCCCGCGTCTATGAGACGGAAAAAGGCGACGAAAGCGCCGCGACGGAGACCGCGCGGCTGCAGACCGATATCCTGGCCAACGACCGCTTCATCCGCGGCCACCAGCTGCAGAATTCGGTCATGCTGGCCGCGGCCATGGGCCTGATTTAGGCCTTCCCAGGATCCAGCCGCGTCACCACATGGCCGCGCGCCCTAAGCTGTGCCACCAGGCCATCCGGCCCGACCAGGTGCGCGGCGCCGACGGTAATAAAGACCGTCCCCTTGGTCTGCATCATGGTTTCGATGCGCGGCAGCCATTTCTGGTTTCGCTGCACCAGCAGGATGTCGTTGACGCGCGGTTCGTCGGCCTTTTGGCGAGCGACGACATCGGTGATCGCCTTCTGATCGCCATTACGCCAATATTTGACCATGACATTGATATCGCTGTCGGAGGATCCGGTACCGAAGTGCGCCGCCAGGGCGTCTTTCAGATCGTCCGTGCCGTCGTCGCCCAGGGCCTGCATTTGATAGAGATAGCCATAATGCTCGCGATAGGACTCGAAGCCGCCGGTCTTTTTCTTCATGTCGCGGGCGCGGTGGAACAGGGTGAAGTCGGCGCCGCGCTGGATCGAGAAGCCGCCGCCCATTTGATCGAGTTGCTGGACGAACTGGGCCATGGCCGCCGGTTTGACGCGGGCGACATCATCGAGCGTGTAATTATAGCGCGCCATCAGGATCTTGAGCTGGTTCTTTTCCGTGTCGCTCAGGCCGTTGAGCAGAACGGGCTTCGCCGCAAAGACGGTGCCGCTAAAGCCCTTGAAGGCTGGCAAATGATCGAGATCGGGCACTTCGAACCATGCCTCGTYGGCACTGTCGAACGCCTTGAACAGGCGCGCGTCCATCCRGTTGAGCTTCTGACGCAGGATATGGACGCTGCCGAAGAGGTAGATCGTCGTGTCGGCGTCCTTCATCACCCACAACAAGGGCGCGCCGGTCGGTGGGCCATTGGCTTCGGCGATATCGGGATTAACCGGCGCAGCAGCCGCGGCAACGACAGCGCCGTGCTTGGCCGGCGCCAGCAGGATGAAGGCGACAAGGATGACGACAAGAACAGCGCCCAAGCCCATCAGCCCTTCGCGCCACCACGTCGGCAAGGCGGTGCTGGCGAGTTTTGGGCCAGTGAGCTTTGGACCGGCGGGTTTGACGGCACTGCGCATACCCTGGCGCATCTGTTGCAGATCCATGACGCCCCTCTTCCGTTGTCAGGCGCGGCCAGGATAACAGAACGACTTTGACGCCCGGTTAACCGGTCACCGCATCCAGGCGCGTCACGGTGTGACCATGTTTGCGCAACTGGGACACCAGGCCGTCCGGCCCGACCAGATGGCCAGCATCGACAGTGACGAAAACCGAACCCGGGCGAGCCAGGGCCTTTTCGATCTGCGGCAGCCATTTTTGATTACGGCGGATCTGCAGCGCTTCGTAAACTTCGCGATCGGCGCGCGACCTGGCCATGACGGCGTCCGTCAGCGTCTTTTGATCACCGGTACGCCAGGCGTCGTAAGGCACGCTTAGACCGTCGACGGCGGCGATCGCCGGCGCACGGTTGGAATCGAGGCCCAGGCGCGGCTTGCGCAAGGCGTCGGCGCGGCGATAGAGGGCGAGATCAGCCCCGCCCGAGGCACGGGTCGGGACATAGGCAAAGCTTTGGGTCTCGAACCAGGCGCTCTCGGCGCTATCGAAAGCGGCATAGAGGCGCTGATCCATCCATTTGGACTCGCCGGCGATAGCCGGGACGCTGCCGAACAGATAGACGGTCGAGTCGGCGTCCTTCATGACCCACAATAGCGGCGAACCGGTCGGGCCCGCGGCGGCTTCGGCGGCGTCGGGATTGTCGAAGGCGGCGAACATGGCGATCGTCTCGACCGCCGGCTTGGCGCGGTAAGTGGCGACGCTGCCGGTGAGGAAGACGACGATAACGCCGGCGGTGGCAGCACCGACGATTGCCGTATCAAGCACCCAGCTCAACTGGCCGGTTTTCGGCGGAGAAAGGCGGTTATCCTCGAAACTGACAGACTTGGTCATGACCTGGGCCCTGCGTGTTATTGAGACAGGTCAGGGCGGCCTGCAAGTCGCGGGCCATTTCTTAAGGTTTTA
The DNA here is from genome assembly GCF_056404915.1 of Asticcacaulis sp. P2_B1. Classification (NCBI taxonomy): domain Bacteria; kingdom Pseudomonadati; phylum Pseudomonadota; class Alphaproteobacteria; order Caulobacterales; family Caulobacteraceae; genus Asticcacaulis; species Asticcacaulis sp. P2_B1. The sequence continues at coordinate 334,233 of NZ_JBFUDD010000002.1, forward strand.
TTAACTAATGCCCTCGGGTCATAAAGAATGACCGATGGCATAAGCTTTTTTCAGCTCAATCGCCGCATGGCTCCTCGCATCAACTCGGGCGGGCGCTTGCCCGCGCCAACGGCGATTCTGGCAAGCTCATTCGCCGTTGGAATCGACTTTTTCCGCCGTAATACCATGGGCTTTCAGCATATTGAGCACGCTGTCCGGGCCGATCAGATGGGCGGTGCCGACGGTGATGAAGATTGTCCCTCGGCCGCGCAGCATGGTTTCGATCTGCGGCTCCCAGTTGGCGTTGCGGGCGACGATGACGCGCTGATACTCCCTCGGATTCTCAGCCTTTTCCTTGTCGATCAACACCTTGGTCAACTCAGCTTCGTCGCCGGCTTCCCAGGCGGTTAGCATGTCGCCCAGCAGCTGCGGCGTCTCGTCGGCATCATCAATAGCTTCACGCAAGGTAGCGATGTCTTCGGCGTCATCCTTCGGCACCAGGAACTGCATCTGCTGGTCGGCGGTTTCGAAACCATGGATCGGCTTGCCCAAGGCGCGGGCGCGATGGGCCAGGGTGACATCGACACCGGTTTGCGCGTCGTAACCCAGGGCCTGGATTTGCTTCTGCATGATGACCAGCCCGACCGCCCATTTGCGCAACCCCATCAGCCCGCGGCTGCTGAGACCATAGGGCGCCAGCAGCCCATCAAGCCTGACGATCTCATCCGGTGTCAGGCCATCGGTCATATTATTGGCGGGATTGACGAAGTATTTTCGCGCCGCCTGCATCATGGCCTGGGTGTCGTCGACGTCGGGCAGTTCTTCCCACAGGCTGTCGGCACTGTCGAATTTTTGCTGAATAGCTGGCGTCAGCCACGTCACGCCGTCCTTCATGACGTGGATACTGCCGAACAGATAGATGGTCGAGTCGTCGTCCTTGATGACCCACATCAACGGATGCGGCGACATGGCGGCCGCGGTCCCAGCGGGGATTTCCGCGTGTGCGGTCAGCGGCACAAGGGCTGCGATCAGTCCGAATAGCCAGGATTTCAATTTCATACGCATATCCCCCATCAAGCTTCTCTATTCCGGCAAGAAGATGTCTTCAATGCGCAAGGCGAACAGATCGGCGATTTTGAAGGCCAGCGGCAGGGACGGATCGTATTTTTCCGTCTCGATAGCGTTGATCGTCTGGCGCGATACATTGAGCCGGTCGGCCAGGTCGGCCTGGGACCAGTTGCGCTCGGCACGGAGGACCTTGATGCGGTTTTTCATGAGGTGGATGTGACCGTCATGACCGTCTCATACGCACGCCGGTGACAACCAGCAAGACGATCGCGGCAACAATCAGAACGGCTGAGCCAATATCGAACAGGCGGTGCCATAACGGCTGGACTCCGGGATGATCGAGGTGCCGGGCGGCACCACCCATGGCGGCGCCGCTCCCGGCCACGATGGCGACCAAAGCGCCCATGCGACGGCGGCGGGTCGGGATTGGGCCGCTCATCGGTATTTCGCCCACGATACGACCTGGCCGATCAACAGGCCAATGACAAACGGCGCCATGCCGAAGACGCGTCCAATGATAAACCCTTCTTCTGCTCCATCCAGTGAAGCGAGAAAAGCCCGTGAGGCGTGCGGAAAAAAGAGCGGCAGGGCATTGGATACGGCATAGATGACAAAGCCCAGGATGATGCCGGTCTGGGCGGCCAGGCGTTTCTTGGCGACATGGAACTCGTCGCTCGACTCCGCCTTCATGCGCCGCACATTGACGAAGAGATAGATGAAGACACCCACCATGACGAGGTCGGCTATGTAGCCGTAGATCGGAAACTGCAGTTGCCGCGACCACATCAAATTGAGACCGCCAAGCAGGCCACCCAAGAGCCCAAGGGTAAGTATCCCGGCGATAAAGGGCCATTTTGACGTTTTCATGTTGAACTCCCCACAGGAAATGACAAGGAGCCTTTACATGTGCCGTTACGTCATGTCAAGCATACTTGTCATAATGTCTATAAAACTTGTCACCACGGCACCGGCGTTAAGCCTGTTTCGACATATAAAATTCACCCTTTTCCCTTATGAATCCTTGGCCTGAGCTTTGCATGGGTGGCTTCGCTATCGTTACACTGTACCAAATTGCTTCCCAATAAGGCTCCCATGCTCAGTAGCTCCCCCTCTGAAGAGCATTACGCCACCGCCGATGTGTTTCAGCATGGTCCCGCCGTGCCAAAGCCTGCCGTGTGCGTCATCATTCCCACCTTCCGCCGGCCGGAAGGCCTGGCGCGCGTCATCGCCTCGGTCCATGCTCAGACCGGCACGCAAGGCTATGCCGTTTCGATCCTGGTTTGCGACAATTCGCCCGAAGCCTCGGCCCGCGCCACTTTCGACGCCCTGCCCGTCCGCCGCGACATGCCGCAGCGCTATATCCACGAACCCAATACCGGCCTGGCCAATGCCCGCAATGCCGCGGTCACGGCGGCCGCGGATGCGGACTTCATCGCCTTTGTCGATGACGACGAAGAGGCCAGGCCCGACTGGTTGTCACAGCTGCTCAGCGCCCAAAAGACGTTCGGCGCGGACGCTGTCTTCGGACCGGTCGAGGCCCGCTTGCCGGCGACCCTCAAACGCTATCACCCCTATTTCCAGACCTTCTTCTCGCGCATCGGGCCGGACAGTTCGCAGGTCTTCAATCAATATTACGGCTGTGGCAATTCGCTGGTCCGCGTCGCCGCCTTGCCATCGACCGCGCCATTCAGCACCTTCCAGAACGAGATGGGCGGCGAAGACGACATGTTGTTCAGCGGCATGTTGCTGTCCGGCGCCGTCATGGCCTGGTCCGCCGAAGCCCATGTCTACGAAGACGTGCCCGCGGCCCGCGCCCGGTTGCGTTACACCCTGCGCCGCGGTTTTGCCTACGGTCAGGGCCCGAGCCATGCCGAGGGCCTGAACGGCCGTTGGCTGCAATGCGCCTATTGGATGGTCAATGGCCTCGCTCAGGCTGCGGTGTTTACGGCGCCGGCCCTGATCATGCGCGCCTTCAACCATCCGAAAGCCGCCTATCTCCTCGACAAGGCCGCCCGCGGCTGGGGCAAGTTCCTGTGGTATCCGCCGTTCAAGCTGAAATTCTACGGCCAGGCGATGCTGAAGAAGAAGGCGGCATAGTTCACAGACGCGATTTTCACCACGCCTGCCATCCCCTCGCTTTCAGCCACTCTGCCGTCAGGTCGATTTCGCCTTCGTTGTCGGTGCCCGGCACCATCATGACGATCTTGCCATTGGGCCACACGACATAGGTCGGATCGTAGGATCCGCCTTCCGCGTGATAGCGATRCTGGCTGAGCAGCAGGTAACCGCGATAAGGCCCGGTGCGGATGACCGCCAGGTTATTGCCGCTGGTGACGTATTTTTCCTTGCCGGTGGCGATATTGACCTGATGGATGGCGTCCGAAGTCACCCAGGCCGTCGCCATGACATAGACAAAGCCACCATCGAGCGAAAATGTTGGATTATTGATCTGGCGCAGATTGCGTTCGGCCTTGTCGTTATCCGGGTGTGGCTTCAGAAGTTCGCGGACCTTGCCGGTATCGCAATCGCCGATCCACAGGGCCGCCGTGTCCATGCGCCCATCTTCGGTTTCCACCTGCGAGCTGCGAACAAAGGCGACCGTATGACCGTCGGGCGAAAGGGCCGGCTGGTCATCGACGCCGGCGGAGGTGATCGCCTTATCGTCGCAAAGGATATTGCCGTCCTGGACGGTTACCGCCGCCCGGGCCGAACCGTCGCTTAAAGCCATTAGCGCCGTCAAAAACCAGATATTCATACCGGAACCCTCCGTCGTTTCGAATAGCATCGATGCGCAGCTAAGCCGCGTTACGAATACCGTTAGGCGTAAATGTTCTTGTTATGTTCTGGATAATCGCTATAATGGCGGCATGCCTGCCTCGTTCTACAAAAACATCAGCCCCGATGCTCTGCCCGCTCTGCCGCGCAAGGGCCGCGGTTCGGTGTCCAACCGGCCGCCGTCACGTTTCGGCCTGGCCGATCGCTATGACATCGACGACGGCTGGAGCGATGCCGAGCGCGACGAATGGGCCAAGGCGCGGCGCGAAACCGTCCTGGGGATCGATACGGCGCGCAAGATCATTTCGCGCAACACCTCGCCCGATGTCGGTTTCGATCAATCGATCAATCCCTATAAGGGTTGCGAACACGGCTGCATCTACTGTTTCGCCCGCCCGACCCACGCCTATCTCGACCTGTCGCCCGGGCTCGATTTCGAGACGCGAATCTTCCGCAAGCCCGATGCCGCGCAACTGCTGCGTCAGGAACTGTCGGCGCGCAGTTACAAACCCGGACCGCTGGTGCTCGGGATCAATACCGACGCCTATCAGCCGACCGAAAAGACCGAACGTATCACGCGCAGCCTGCTGGAAGTGTTGTACGAATTCCGCCATCCCGTCAGCATCGTCACCAAGTCCGCCCTGATCCTGCGCGACCTCGACATTCTGGGGCCGATGGCGGCGCAGGGGCTATTTTCGGCGGTTCTGTCGATCACCACGCTCAATCGCGAGCTATCGCGCCTGATGGAGCCGCGCGCCGCCACGCCCCAGAAGCGTCTCGACACCCTGCGCGCCCTGAAGACCGCCGGCGTGCCGGTGTCGGTGCTGGCGGCTCCAATGATCCCCGGCCTGACCGATCATGAGCTGGAAGCCATTCTAAAAGCCGCCAGCGAAGCCGGCGCCGACAAGGCCGGCTATACGCTGATACGTCTGCCGCACGAGGTGGCGCCCTTGTTCGAGGAATGGCTGCATACCCACTATCCCGACCGGGCGGACAAGGTATTGAACCGCATCCGCCAATGCCGCGATGGCAAGCTCTACAACGCGAAGTTCGGCGAGCGCATGACCGGGACCGGCAACCATGCCGACCTGTTGAACCAGCGTTTCCAACTGGCGGCGAAGAAGTATGGGCTGGACGGTTCAAGGCGCGGCATGGACGATACACGCCGGAAGCTGGACTACAGCCAGTTCCGCGGCGGCGATCCACAGATGAGCTTGTTTTAGGGTTGACCAGAGCTCGGCGGCGGAATGATTTGCTTTGCCTTGCGCGCCTGGTCTAACGCTAGAGTGTAACGCGCGCACTTTTCCATGACCCACCCGACAAGCCAGAAAAGCGCCAAAACGGCCAATTCAGGCCACAACGCTCCGTATTTTTCCGCCGCAGGCTGCGCCCACCTTTGCCAGATATCGATGGCGACAATGACAGCGGAAGCAAAGCGAAAAACGTAGCTCATACCGAGAGTTATATAGACGCCAGGTATGCCCCAACGACCAGTATAGGCTTTTTCGCGTTCATACTGCTCCAGCGACCTGCCCATCTTACCAGGCCTTCCAACCCTTAGATTTCAGCCAGGCCTTGATATCCTTTTCACCCCACCGTTCGCTGCCGGCGATGCGCTCGACAACCGTGCCGTCGGGCCGGAAGATGTACAGGGGATAACCGCCGTAATGCTGGCCCTGAGCGTCCGTCAGGTCGGTGTGTTGGGTCGCCAGCAAATAGCCGCGGTGGGGACCGTTGCGGAATAAAGCTACCAGTTCGCCATTGAAGGCAAATGTGTGTTGGCCGGTCCTGATGTCGAAGCGCTGGATAAGCCCGCCGTCGCCACCATAATAGGCACCGGCATAGACGTAGCGGCCACGTGGGGAAAAGACCGGCTGGCCAAGCGACGCCCAACCGTCATTGTCATTCTGCCCTTTGAATTGCGCCGGCAGAGCCTTGTAGACAACGGCCGTGCGACAATTGCCGATCCACAGGGCACCTGCGCGGCCATCGGGCGTGTCCTCACTTTTGTCATCGTGAATGAAGGCAGTGGTGTAACCGTCCGGCGAGAGGGTTGTCTGGCTGTAGCCTCCGTGACGAGTCAGAGACAAGCGTGTTCCGTCTGCCCTTTTGCAGACGACATTGCCATGATGAACCGCGACGCTCGACGCGGCCAGGACAAGGTTCGGCACGCACACTACGAGCAGGGTTATCAATGCGGTTAGCCGCTTCATAGTACCTTCTCCGACGCGAAAATCGTGAGATTTGGCGGGGCCGCCCCGCAAAGACCGTGATTTTCACCAGGCCTTGAAGTGCTTGGAGAGCTTAAGCCCTTGACGTTGATAGTTCGAACCCATCTGGCCGTAGAGCTTTTCCGGTTTGGCGGTCAGGGGCTCGTAAACCAGGCGCGCCACCGTCTGGCCGTCTTCCAGCAGGAACGGCGTCTCGTGGCAGCGGACTTCCAGCACGCCCTTCGAGCCGGAGCCCTGCGCTTCTTCGGTACCGAAGCCTGGATCGAAGAAGCCGGCATAGTGGACGCGGAACTCGCCGACGCTGGGGTCGATCGGCAGCATTTCCGCCGCTTCCAGAACCGGAATCTCGACATTGGTCTTGGACGCCAGGATATAGAATTCGCCCGGATCGAGCAGGAGTTGACCGCCGTTCTGATACAAAGGTTCCCAATATTTCTTCGGGTCGTGGCCGCCGATATGGTCGAGGTCGATAATGCCGGCGTGGCGCCGCGCCCGGAAACCGACCAGGTCGCCCGTCAAATCGACGCCGCAGTCGGCCGTATAGAGCTTGGGCGAGATGCCCCGCTTGAGACGCAGTTGATTGAGGCGCGTGCCGGTACGTGCCAGGACGCTGAAGGTCTGCGGGGCGATTTCGACATAGATCGGGCCCTGATAACCGTCGGCGACATCGTCGAACAGGTCGCCGTAGTCGGACAGCAGACGCACGAAGACATCGACGCGGCCAGTCGAGGATTTGGGATTGGCGCGGGCGGAAATGCCTTTGGGCAGTTTCAGGCTTTCCTGTAGTTCGGCGATATAGACGCAGCCGGATTCGAACACCGCGCCCTTGCTTAAGTCCATTTCATGCATCAGGACATCGGGCAGCCGGTCGCTGACCTTGCGGCCGCGCGGAAGATAGGAGGCCCTCACCCGCCACGCCCGCGCGCCCAGGCGCAGGTCGATACTGGCCGGCTGGATCTGGTCGCGGTCCAAGGGGTGGGCGCTTAAAACCGCGCCTTCGTCCACCAACGCCGCCAGGCTTTGCATGGGCAGAATGCCATTCGGCGCGGACTCGACTGCAAGCTTAAGCGACATCAGGACTGCAATTCTCTTTTCATGGTCGGGTTGACCATTTAAGAGAGCTTTCGAGTCTCAGCAAGTCTTTATGCCGCTCAAGCGCCGCGAGGCTTTCCTCGCATTCGCTCGGGCGGGCTTTGCCCTTGCCGGAGAGGACGCTCTCCGGAGGAAACACCATGCAGTATCAGCAGACTACCCACGACATCATTATCCGCGTCGAGGTCGACTATGTGCCGCACGACGAGCACAGCCATGGCCAGGACCAATATGTCTGGGCCTATCACATTACCATGGAAAACGGCGGTAACGATACGGTTCAGCTGAGGACGCGGCACTGGTCGATCATGGACGGCCGTGGGCAAGTGCATTTGGTCGAAGGCGAAGGCGTGGTCGGCGACAAGCCGATCCTGAAGCCGGGTCAGAGCTATACCTATACGTCGGGTTGTCCGCTGCCGACGCCGTCGGGCTCGATGAGCGGTTATTACATGTTCCGCCGCGATAACGGTCAGAACCTGAAGGTCATCATTCCGACCTTTTCGCTCGATTTGCCTGATAGCCGGCGTACGCTGAACTGAATTTATGGGGCGTGGGGTCTGCGACCCCACATCGAACCTTCCCTTCAAGAAAAAAGGCCCGTCCGCAGGACAGGCCTATTTTCTTGAAAAGAGAAGTCTTGGGGTCACAGACCCCAAAACCCCATAAAATTACAGGTAGCGACGCAGCGACCGCGACAGATCCGTCCCCGTATCGCGCTTCTTGGCCTTCTGCGACGGCTGGTAAGCCACCCGCGCGTGCTCAACGCAATAGGGCGTACCATCATCGGCGCGGCGGCCACAGAACGAGAAGCTGTCCGACGACGGATCGCCAATCGGCCACTTGCACATCTTGGCGCCAAGCGTCAGCACGGTCGCCGTGCCAGGCTCTTCGATATAGGGCACGATCGGCTGGCTGATCACCGGACGGGAAATCACCGGCTCGCGGCGCACCACAGCGCCACTATGCACGGGCGCCGGGCGCTCGCTATGCGACGGCGTCGACGCCGGTCTCGGCGGTCGCGCCGGCTTGTACAGCGGCCGGGTCGGTTGCGACGGCGCCGCGCGGCCCGACAGGCCCAAACGGTGGACCTTGCCGATCACGGCATTGCGCGTCACGCCGCCCAACTGTTTGGCGATCTGACTGGCGGAATGACCTTCCTGCCAAAGCTTCTTCAGGGTTTCTACCCGCTCGTCCGTCCAGCTCATGCTTTTACTCTCCCACACCTGTCTTGCTTGCAGTCCGCAAGTCAACAGACCACAATATATAGACTTGCCCACAGGGACCTGCTCCCCAGCCGTCAACAGATGGTAAACGAAATGTTAAAAACCGCAATATATGGTGTGAGGGGAATTTTAGACTGTCCACATATATCTATATGTTGTGTTCGGACAATCCACATATGTGGATAAATCTCACATCACCATGGCGGGAAGGCCTTCGGCCAAATTGGCATTTTTATGCCGTCCCGCGATTCCTGCGGGACTCATGCGAAAGGGCCGTCCGTACCCGGACAGCCCTTCCCTTGGTCCCTATATAGGAATCAAGGATTCCCGTTACAAGCGTAAGTTTTTTGGCGTATGGTTAAGCCAGGCTACTCATGTCGATGGTGAAGCGATATTTGACGTCGCTTTTCAACATCCGCTCATAGGCTGTATTGATATCCTTGATGTCGATGACCTCGACATCCGAGGTGATGCCGTGCTCGGCGCAGAAGTCGAGCATCTCCTGGGTCTCGGCGATACCGCCGATGGCCGAGCCCGCCAGCTGACGGCGGCCGATCAACAGCGAGAAGGCCGCGACCGCCATCGGCTTTTCCGGTGCCCCGACCAGGCACAGGGTGGCGTCACGCTTCAGCAGGTTAAGATAGGCATCGATGTCGTGCTCGGCCGAAACGCAATCGAGGATGAAATCGAACGACGCGGTGTGCGCATCCATCTCCTCCTTGTTTTTCGATACCACGACCTCATCGGCGCCGAGACGCTTGCCGTCTTCGATCTTCGACGGTGAGGTGGTGAACAGCACGACGTGCGCACCCAGGGCATGGGCGAACTTCACGCCCATATGGCCGAGGCCGCCCAGACCGACAATGCCGACCTTCTGGCCGGGCCCGACCTTCCAGTGGCGCAGCGGCGACCAGGTGGTGATGCCGGCGCACAGCAACGGCGCCACCGCGGCCGGATCCAGTTTCTCCGATACCTTCAGCACGAAACCTTCATAGACGGTGATGGCTTGCGAATAACCGCCCTGGGTGATCGGGCTGGTGGCCATGTTCGGGCTCTTCGGGTCGGGCCAATTATAGGTCTGGATGCAGCCGACCTCGCAATATTGCTCCAGGCCCTCCCTGCAGCTGGTGCATTTGCGGCAGGAATCGACCATGCAGCCGACGCCGACCAGGTCGCCGGCCTTGAACTTCGTCACGTCCTTGCCGACTTCCCGGACGCGGCCGAGGATTTCGTGACCGGGCACGAGCGGATAGGTCGAAAAACCCCATTCGTTGCGCGCCTGGTGCAGGTCAGAGTGACAGACGCCGCAATAAAGGATGTCGATAACAACGTCCTCACCGGTCGGGTCGCGGCGTTCGATGGTATGGCGCCCCAATGGGGACGTGGCGGACGGTGCCGCAAAGGCTTCACAGCGGAACATGCTGACTCCTGACGATGTGGGAAAATACCGCACTACAACTAAGGGCTCGGGCCGCCATTACAAGGCGCGCATATCTTTCATCCACAGGCGCGAAGGGTTCAGCTGAATAAAAACGCCGTCGTGTCGTCGATAATAGCCTGCAATTCCTGCCGCGTAGCGCCAGCACGGGCGCGCATACCGATATTGGCGGTCAGGCCGACGATCATCTGCGACAAGACCTTGGGGTCGGCATTGCTGCGCATACAGCCGAAAAGCTGGGCCTGGCTGAAGAACTGCTCGAAGCGCTGGTCGAAGCCGGCGATCGCCGTTTGAACCATGTCCATGATCGATTCATGGCGCGGCGCTTCATTAACCGCCGTGCTCATAAAGGCGCAGCCAAGGCACGAGTCGCTCTCACCGGTATAGGTGGCGATCATGACCTCGAAATAGCGGCGGATGATCCCAAGCAGCGAGTCATTTGGGCCATTGCAGGTCAGGACCTGATCCAGTTGATCATTGATGCCCTTGCGATAGAGCTGCATCGACTTGATATAGAGCGCTTCCTTGTCACCGAAGGCAGCCGCCAGGCTAGGCCGGCTGACACCCGTGGCCTCGGCCAAATCGTCAAGCGAGGTGGCCGCAAAGCCGCGCTCCCAGAAAACTTCCAGCACTTTTTCAAGGACGAGCTTGGGATCGAAGGCACGCGGCCGGCCGCGGCGGCGGATGGCGTCACACGCTGCGGCGCTCGACAAATCGATACCCGTGATCAGTTCATCGGAAACGACCGCATTGGTCGCCGAAAGCTTCATCTCATCCATCGGAACGCTTCACTCCTTGCGCGCTTGCTCCATGCGCGCCTGCTGACAGTTTTTGGGCCACAAGTCGTTATAGATCGCCGGACGTCATCTTCAGGTTAGTACCCTTTCGCGCGCAAAACCAGCACCTTAGGGTTGGCCAAAGACCTGACATGAAGTTGCGTGCGGCGACCGTCAAATCAAGCCTTAACATATTTATTTGCGAGTTCGCATAAAAATATGTTTACAAAATGACGTGACGCGCCTATTTGTTTGCGAGTTCGCAGTAAATTGGAAAAGCTACCCGTCATAAGGGGGCGTCCAATCCGAGTTTTCCCGTACCTCCTTTCTCCCCAAAGGATATCCCATGCCTACGCCCGTATCCCAAGCCAGTTCGCTGGCTGCGCCTCTGCGCGCCTTCTATCAGACTCACCGTATGAAATTGCTGGCCTCGGCCGCCGCCCTCTCCCTGTTCGCGGTCGCCGGCACCATCGCCCTGACTTCACACGCCGCCACGCAACCGCCCGCTGCCGCCGCTACACCGGTGACCGTCGCCGTCATCAACGAGCAAAACGTCGCCAGCTGGGAAGACTTCTCCGGCCACCTCGAAGCCGTTGACCGCGTCGAGATCCGCCCCCGCGTCGCCGGCGCCATCAAGGCCATTCACTTCCGCGAAGGCGCCCTGGTCCAGGCCGGACAGCTCCTGGTCACCATTGACCCGGCGCCGTTCGAAGCCGAAGCCGCTCGCGCCCGTGCCGATGTCTCCGCCGCCCAGGCGCGTTTGACCCTGGCCACCAGCGAACAGGCCCGCGCCCAACGCCTGTGGAACGACCACGCCATCGCCCAAAGCGATGTCGAAAGCCGCGTCAACGACCTGAAATCCGCCGAAGCCAATCTGGCCGCCGCCCAGGCCGCCCTGCAAAGCGCCAATCTCAACCTCGGCTACACCCAGGTCCGTGCCCCGGTCTCCGGCCGCGTCGGCCGCATCGAAGTCACCGCCGGCAACCTGGTCGCCGCGGGCCCGCAAGCCCAGGTCCTGACCACCCTGGTGTCGATCAGCCCGATCTATGCCAGTTTCGACGCCGACGAAACGGTCATCAACCGCACCATCGCCGATCTGAAGGCCACTGCCGGCGGCGAGTCGCTCGACCGCATCCCGGTCACGGTCGAAACCGGCACGCCGGGTGAAGCCCCGATCGAGGGTCATTTGCAGCTGATCGACAACCAGTTCGATGACGCCAGCGGCACACTGCGCGCCCGGGCCGTCTTCAACAATCCCGACGGCAAGCTGATCCCAGGCCAATTCGTCCGCGTCCATATGGGCGCCGCTTCGACCAAACCGGCCATCCTGGTTTCGGAACTGGCCGTCGGCACCGATCAGAACAAGCGCTTCGTCTATGTCGTCGGCACGGACCATAAGGTTGCCTATCGCGAAGTGACCCTGGGCGGCACCGCCAACGGCCTGCGCATCGTCACTACGGGCCTGAAGGACGGCGAACGCGTGATCGTCTCCGGCATCCAGCATGTCGGCCCGGGTTCGGTCGTCGCCGAAAAACTGGTCGCCATGGACAAGGCCACCGCCCCGGAAGCTTAAGACCGACTGTATCTCCCGCATGCTGAAACAAGGCCCTGTCGCTCGCGACAGGGCAGCGGGGCCGTTTGCCTCTAAATCAGCCCGCCGAAAGGGCCTGCCATGAACCTCTCCAAATTCTTTATCGACAGGCCGATCTTCGCCGGTGTCCTGTCCCTGCTGATCCTCGTTGCCGGCCTGCTGTCGCTGCGCGTCCTGCCGATTTCGGAATACCCCGAAGTCGTGCCGCCGCAGGTCGTCGTCCACGCCGTCTATCCGGGCGCCAGCCCCGCCGTTATCGCCGAAACCGTCGCCGCACCCATCGAAGAGTCGGTCAACGGCGTCGAAGACATGCTGTATATGAACAGCCAGGCGACCGCCGACGGCCAGATGACCCTCACCGTCACGTTCAAGCTGGGCACCAATGCCGACCTGGCCCAGCAGATGGTGCAGAACCGCGTGTCCCAGGCCGAAGCCCGCTTGCCGGCCGATGTCCGCGCGCTGGGCATCACCACGCAAAAAAGCCAGTCGTCCCTGCCCATGGTCGTGCACATCACCTCGCCCAACGGCCGTTATGACGTCAATTACCTGCGCAACTACGCTGTCCTGCACATCAAGGACCGCCTGCAATCGATCAAGGGTGTTGGACCGATCCAGATGTTCGGTGGCGGTGATTACGCCATGCGCGTCTGGTTGGATCCGCAGAAGGTCGCCGAACGGGGCATGTCGCCGTCCGACGTCGCCAACGCCATCCGCTCCGAAAACGTCCAGGCCGCCGCCGGCACCATCGGCGGCTCGCCCGCTATACCCGATCTGACCCTGCAAATGTCAGTCAATGCCCAGGGCCGCCTGTCGAGTGAAGAAGATTTCCGCAACATCATCGTCAAGACCGGCGCAGACGGCGCCGTGACGCGTTTGGGCGATATCGCCCGCGTCGAACTCGGCGCGTCCGACTATGCCCTGCGCAGCCTGCTGGATAACAAGAACGCCGTAGGCATCCCGATCTTCGAGACCGCCGGCGCCAATTCGCTGCAATTGTCGGCCGACGTCCACAAGACGATGGAAGAGCTGAAAAAGGCCATGCCGGAAGGCGTGAGCTACGAGATCGCCTACGACACCACCGAATATGTCCATGAATCGATCGATTCGGTCATCCACACCCTGCTCGAAGCCATCCTGCTGGTCGTCATCGTCGTCATCCTGTTCCTGCAGACCTGGCGCGCCTCGATCATCCCGCTGTTGTCGGTGCCCGTTTCGATCATCGGCACCTTCGCTGTCATGCATCTCTTCGGCTTCACCATCAACGCCCTAACCCTGTTCGGCCTGGTCCTCGCCATCGGTATCGTCGTCGATGACGCCATCGTCGTGGTCGAAAACGTCGAGCGCAACATCGAGTCCGGAAAGTCGCCGCGCCAGGCCACCTATCAGGCCATGCGCGAAGTCTCCGGCCCGATCATCGCCATCGCCCTGGTCCTGGTCGCGGTCTTCGTGCCGCTGGCTTTCATCACCGGACTGTCGGGTCAGTTTTACCGTCAGTTCTCCCTGACTATCGCCATCTCGACTGTCATTTCGGCCGTCAATTCGCTGACCCTGTCGCCTGCCCTGGCCGCCCTGCTGTTGAAGGACCACAATGCCCCGAAGGACGGCGTGACCCGCTTCATGGACCGTTTCCTGGGCGGTTTCTTCAACGGCTTCAACAATGTCTTCAAACGCAGCTCGGACGGCTATAGCCGCTCGATCGGCAAGATCGTCTCGCGCAAGGCCGTGATGCTGGGCGTCTATGCCGCCCTGGCCGGTGTCGCCTATCTGATGTTCCAGGTCGTCCCCGGCGGCTTCATCCCGCAGCAGGACAAGGCCTATCTCGTCGGCATGGTGCAACTGCCCGACGGCGCCACCCTCGACCGCACCGAAGCCGTCGCCCGCAAGGTGTCGGAGATCGCTGCCCAGACGCCGGGTGTCGCCCACGCCATCGCCTTCCCCGGCATGTCGATCAACGGCTTCACCATCTCGTCCAATTCGGCGGTCGTCTTCATGCCGCTGAAGCCCTTCGCCGAACGCAAGGGCGCGGCGCTGTCGGCCGGCGCCATCGCCGGYGCGCTCAACGCCAAGCTGGGGGGTATCCAGGAAGGCTATGCTGTCATGTTCCCGCCGCCGCCCATGCTGGGTCTCGGCACCACCGGCGGCTTCAAGCTGCAGCTGGAAGACCATGCCGGCCTGGGCTACGCCAAGATGGACGAGGCCACCAAGGCCTTTGTCGCCAAGGCGTCGCAAACCAAGGAACTGGCCGGCGTGTTCACCGGCTACAATATCAATACGCCGCAGCTGTTCGCCGATATCGACCGCACCCGCGCCCGCCAATTGGGCGTCTCGGTCAGCGATATCTTCTCGACCATGCAGATCTATCTCGGCTCGCAATATGTCAACGACTTCAACGAATTCGGCCGCACCTACAGCGTCCGCCTGCAAGCCGACGCCCCGTTCCGCGCCCACCCCGAAGATATCGGCAAGCTCCAGGTCCGTTCCGCCAATGGCGACATGGTCCCGCTGGCGGCTGTTCTGAGGGTCGATCCGGTCGCGGGTCCGGTAACCGCCAGCCGCTATAACGGCTTCCTGTCGTCGGATATCTCAGGCGGACCCGCGCCCGGCTATTCGTCGGGCCAGGCCCAGGCCGCGGTCGAAAAGATCGCCGCCGAGACCCTGCCCGCCGGCATTTCCTACGAATGGACGGAACTGACCTATCAGCAGATCCTGGCCGGCGACTCGTCCAGCCTGGTCTTCCCCCTGGTCATCCTGCTGGTCTTCCTGGTGCTGGCCGCCCAGTACGAAAGCGTCGTCCTGCCGATCTCGATCATCCTGATCGTCCCGATGGGGCTGCTGTCGGCCATGGTGGGCGTGTGGCTGTCGCACGGCGACAACAACATCTTCACCCAGATCGGCCTGTTCGTCCTGGTAGGGCTATCCGCCAAGAACGCCATCCTGATCGTCGAGTTCGCCCGCGAACTGGAGCTGACGGGCCTCAATCCACGAGAGGCCGCCATCCGCGCCAGCCGCCTCAGATTACGGCCGATCCTGATGACCTCGATCGCCTTCATCATGGGTGTCCTGCCGCTCGTCCTGTCGCAAGGCGCCGGCGCCGAAATGCGCCGCGCCATGGGGATCGCCGTCTTCTCCGGCATGATCGGGGCGACCGCCATCGGGCTGTTCATGACGCCTTTCTTCTACGTCCTGCTGCGCGCCTTGTCGGGCAACCGGCCGCTGAAATCGCATACCTCGACCCTGAGCGACGACAGCGACCCGGAAGCGCCTGAGGCCAAGCACGTTCAATATATCGATTAAGGAGGGCGTCATGTCCTATCTTCTGAAACCCCTCACCGCTCTTGGCTTTACGGCGATCCTGCTCAGCGGTTGTGCCCCCGCCGCCCTGCCGCCGGCCACCTTCCAGACCCCGGCCGCCTTTGCAGGGCCGACGGCCACCACCGCAACGGCGCCTGTCTCCCAGGGCGCTTGGTGGCTGGTCTTTTCCGACCCCACGCTTAACGATCTGATGGCGCGGGCAATGGAGAAGAACAACGACGTCAAGCTGGCGGCCGCCCATTTCGAGCAGGCGCGCGCCCTGCTGAAATCGTCCCATGCCGATCTGTGGCCGCAGGCGGGGGCTGGTTATGCCGCCTCGCGTTCGACCCAGTTCCAGCCGGCGGGCAAGGCCGCGACGACGCACGCGCTGGATCTCGACCTGTCCTATGAGGTCGATGTCGTGGGCCGGTTGTCGAACGCCGCCAAGGCCGCCCATCTCGATGCCGACGCCAGCAATGCCTTGCTGCGCGACACGCAATTGCTGATCCAGTCGCGGGTGGCGGAGACCTATTTCGCCCTGCGCGCCCTGGATGAGGACCGCGCCATCGTCCGCGAGACACTGGCCGCCTATCGCGGCAGCCTCGAGGTCACGACGCGGCGCTTCCAGGAAGGCGATGTCGCCGAGCTGGACGTGGCGCGCCTGCAAACCGAGGTGTCGTCGACCGAGGCCGAAGCCGAGGCTTTGGACCAGCAACGAGCGCAACTGGCCCATGCCCTGGCGGTCCTGTTGGGCGAACCGGCCAGCGGCTTCGACCTGACGACCCAGGCCTGGGCCGAGCAACCCTGGGCGGCCGCCGTGCCGGCTATCCCGGCGGGCATCCCCAGCGACCTGCTGCAACGCCGGCCGGACGTTATCGCCGCCCAGGCTTCGGTCGAGGCCGCGCAGCGCCGCGTCGGCATCGCCAAGGTGGCGTGGTTCCCCAGCCTCAGCCTGACCGCTTCGGGCGGTTATGCCTCGGGTGATCTCGGAGACCTGTTCACCGATACCGCCAAGACCTGGTCGCTGACGGCCCTGCTGTCGCAGGCGATCTTCGATGGTGGCCGCCGCAAGGCCGGCGTCGACTATGCCACCGGCGGCCTGGACGCGGCCTTTGCCACCTATCAACAGAACGTCCTGGTGGCCTTTGCCGATGTCGAGGACCAGTTGTCGGACCTGAGCTACCTGCAGCAACAGCAGGTTTCCGAGGACCAGGCGGTGGCCGCGGCCGGCAAGGCCATGGCCATGTCGCAGTCGCGCTACACCAATGGCAGCGCCTCGCAGCTTGAGGTGTTGGATGCCCAGCGGCAGCTGCTCAGCATACGGCGTCAGGCCTTGCGGGTCCGCGCAGCGCAGTATGAGTCAACGGTCGGTCTGATCCGGGCGCTCGGCGGGACCTGGTCGGCTTAAGGCCTACGGGCAACTGCAAAGTCCTTAACGGAGCGGCGCTTTAGCGGTGCCGCTCCGTTATTTTTTGCGTACCCGCCATGGCGAGGCCGTCCAAATAACCGGGACGGGACGATCCGGGTTTGTCAGTCGTCAAGGCCCTGATAAGCGCCATTGCCGACGCGGAATGCGGACGCCCCTGATCGAGCCATTGCCTTTACGGATGATGGCACTGCGCCGGCCGGGACCATAGGGACGACAATAAGTCGCTCACGGCTGCAGAAGGAAAAGTCTCTCCGAGCCTCAATTCCGCCCTATACTTTAATATCCTAAGTTGAATGACGGCGATATCCAAATCGCGACAAAAATAACCAAAAATTGCGCCATTATTCAAAAATAGAAAATCACCACATCTCTTCAGTTATCCATTACTGAAATAAAAAACCGATGTGGATTTATTTACCTTCCGCACCAGACACTTGACGACGATTAGAAAGAGCCGCTAGCTGCGGGGACCGCATGCGCGGTAGTGGGGCGACGGAACTCGGCACGAGGAAAGCATGGACCCGCATTAGGAACATCTATGATAGGCGGCGCCGCGGGGAAAATGGCTCTTTACCAAGCAACACTCGACAACACCAAAGATCTGCTCGATGAATGGATGAAGGAGCAAACCGCTGCCTTCAGCCGCCAGGGCGCCATCAAGGACGGGGACCTTCGCCAGCAGTGTGAAACCTTCCTGCGCCTGTTTTCCGCCGCGATCCGCGACGGCAACACCACCGATTTGCGCACCAACGAATGGGAGGCCGTCATGCGCTTCTTGTCGGAGGTGTCGGCCAGCCGCGGTGACCAGGGTTTTTCACCTTCGGAAACTGCGACCTTCATCTTCTCTTTCAAGAAGCCCCTGTTTACAGCGCTCGGCAGGGCCAATGACGGCAACGCCAAAGGCCTGGCTGACGCTGTCTGGGAAGCGACGGCCATCCTCGACAAGCTCGGCCTCTACACCATGGACGCCTATCTCAAGACGCGCGAAGGCATTATCGCCCGCCAGCAGGAAGACATGCTGGAACTGTCGACACCCGTCGTCAGCCTGGCCCAGGGTATTCTCGCCCTGCCGCTGATCGGCACTTTGGACAGCGCCCGTACCCAGGTGGTGATGGAATCGCTGCTGCAACGCATCGTCGATACCGGCTCGACCGTCGCCATTATCGACATCACCGGCGTGCCGATGGTCGATACCCTGGTCGCCCAGCATTTGCTGAAAACCATCACGGCTGCCCGTTTGATGGGCGCCGACTGCCTGATCAGCGGCATCCGCCCGCAGATCGCCCAGACCATCGTCCACCTCGGCGTCGAGCTCGGCAATGTCACGACCAAGGCGACCCTTGCGGCGGCCTTTGCCGTGGCGCTGGAACGCAAGGGCATGATGATTACCCGCATCAAGACCCCAGCCTAAGAGTCAGTCCATGGACCGCATCCCTATTCTGCGCATGGGCGATTTTCTGCTCGTCACCATCCAGGTCGACATGCACGACCGGCTGGCCATGACCTTGCAGGACGACCTGACCAACCGCATCGCCCAAACGGGCGCCATCGGCGTGCTGATCGACATCTCGGCGCTGGAAATCGTCGATTCCTTTATCGGCCGCATGATCGCCAATATCTCGGCCATGTCGCGTGTTCTCGACGCCCAGACCGTCATCGTCGGCATGCAGCCCGCCGTGGCGATCACCCTGGTCGAACTGGGCCTGACCCTGCCTGGCGTCAAGACGGCGCTGGATGTCGAGAAGGGTATGCATCTGCTTCGCGGGGTGACAGCGGCTCCGGAAAGCGATGACGATGACCACCCTGACTACTGAGACCATGCCCATCCGGGTCGAAAGCGACGTCGTGATGGTGCGGCAAAGAGCTCGGGCCGTCGCCAGTGCCGCCGGGCTAGGCCTTGTCGACGTCACCAAGTTGGTGACGGCGACCAGCGAGCTGGCGCGCAATGCCCTGATCTATGGCGGCGGCGGCACGGCGGTGATCGAGACCCTGCAGGACGGCTACCGCAAGGGCGTGCGCCTGACCTTCGAAGACCAGGGGCCGGGGATAGAAGATCTCGAAAAGGCCATGACCGACGGCTGGACGTCCGGCAACGGCATGGGCCTGGGACTAAGTGGAGCCAAGCGTTTGAGTAATGAGTTCGAATTGCATTCGGTACCGGGGCAGGGCACGCGCGTCATGATCGCGCGATGGAAATAGACCTGAACCGCCAGTCCCTGGCCATTGCCGTGCGTGAACACCATGATGTCGGCGACGCCCGGCGCCAGACCTTGCACGCCGGCCTCCGCATGGGTTTCAACGAAGTGGTCAATGGCCGCGTCGGTATTATCGCCACCGAACTGGCCGGCAACCTGGTTAAGCATGCGGGCGGGGGCACCGTCGTCTTGCGGGCTGTCGACGGCACGGGCCTGGAAATCATGTCGCTCGACGACGGCCCGGGCATGGACGTGCAGCGCTGCATGGAGGACGGCTATTCGACCGCGGGCAGTCCGGGCACCGGTCTCGGCGCTGTAAAACGCCTCGCCACCACCTTGGACACCTACTCTCTGGCCGGCAAGGGCTGCGTCCTGGTGGCCCGGGTCTGGCCGGCCAACGCGCCTGAGGCCACGTACGATATCGGCGCCATCTGCCTGCCGGTCGCGGGCGAGCGTTTGTGCGGCGACGCCTGGATGGTGCAGCCCTTCCGCGACGGATTGAATATCGTCATGTCCGACGGACTGGGCCACGGCCCGATCGCGGCGCAGGCCAGCGATGTCGCCCTTGGCGTCTTCGCGCAGCGGGCGGAGACCGGCCCAGGCCCGGTATTGGAAGCCATGCACGCCGCCATGCGTGCGACGCGCGGGGCAGCGGTGCTGACGGCCCGC
The DNA here is from genome assembly GCF_056404915.1 of Asticcacaulis sp. P2_B1. NCBI lineage: Bacteria > Pseudomonadati > Pseudomonadota > Alphaproteobacteria > Caulobacterales > Caulobacteraceae > Asticcacaulis > Asticcacaulis sp. P2_B1. Next base: position 353,990 of record NZ_JBFUDD010000002.1, read on the forward strand.
CTCGATGCCGTCCGTCAAACCCTGACGTGCGCCGGCGCCGGCAATATCAGCGGCTATGTCATGAGTTCGCCCAAGGCCAAGGGCATCGTCTCGATGAACGGCATTGTCGGCCATCAGGTCCACAAGGTGAAGGAGTTCAGTTATGACTGCGCCGCCACCGACATGGTTATCCTGCATTCCGACGGATTGACCACCCACTGGAAGCTGGAAGACTTCCCCGGCCTCGCCACGCGACCGGTCAGCGTCATCGCCGGCATGATGTACAAGCATTTCAAACGTGGCAAGGACGACGCCACTGTTCTCGTCGTGCGGAGGCATTAGGCCATGCGCATCGCCCTGCTCAAGGTCGAGATCCGCTACGAACAGGATGTTGTCCTGGCGCGGCGGCGCGCCCGCCAGATCGCCCAGGGGCTTGGCTTCGCAGCCCAGGATCAGGTGCGTATCGCCACGGCCATGTCGGAACTGGTACGCAACGTCTTTCAATATACGCCCGGCGGCCGGGTCGAATTCGCGGCCGAAGCGGGCACGCCCGGCAAGTTCCTGATCCGGGTCATCGACCGCGGCAAGGGCATCAAAAATCTCGATGACATTATGAGCGGCCGCTATGTGTCGAAAACCGGCATGGGGGTCGGCCTGGCCGGCGCCCGTCGCCTGGTCGATGGCTTTACGATCGACTCAGGACCCGGCGGCACCGATATCGAAATGGCCTGTACTCTGCCCAGGCGAGCGCCGGCTATCACCCCGCAGACGGCGGCAACGATTGCCGCGGCGCTCGCCACCGAGGAACCGCAAAACCCGTTCGAGGAGATGCAGCGGCAGAACCAGGAACTGCTGGCGGCCCTCGACGAGGTGCAGCGCCAGCAGGTTCGCCTGACCCAGCTCAATCTCGAACTGGAGGAAACCAATCGCGGCGTCGTCGCCCTGTCGAGCGAATTGGAACAGCGTGCCGACTACCAGAAGCGCACGTCGGACCTGAAGACCGAATTCCTGTCGACCATTACCCACGAACTGCGTACGCCTTTAAACTCGATTATCAGCATAGCCTCGATCCTGCTGGACCGCATGGACGGCGAGCTGACCGACGAACAGGAAAAGCAGATCGCCTTTATCCAGGGCAGCGCGCGCGAACTCTCGGCCATGGTCAACGACGTGCTGGATCTCGCCAAGGTCGAGGCCGGCAAGGTCATCATCCGGCCGCGCCGTTTTGAGATCGCCGAAATGTTCCGTGTCCTGCGCGGCATGTTGAAGCCGCTTGTTCAGCCCGGCCACCCGGTCGAACTCATCTTCGATGACGCGTCGGACCATCCGCCGGTTGTCAGCGACGAAGGCAAGGTGTCGCAAATCCTGCGCAACTTTATCTCCAACAGCCTGAAATACACCAAATCGGGCGAGATCCGCGTCTCTGCCCGGGCCATTGACGGCGATTGGTTCGAATTCGCTGTCGCCGACACGGGCATCGGTATCGCCCTGGACGACCAGGATCGCATCTTCGACGATTTCACTCAGATCGAGGGCGATCACCAGATGCGCATCCAGGGCACGGGTCTGGGCCTGCCGCTGTCGCGCAAGCTGGCCGACATGTTGGGCGGCCACGTCGTCGTCAACAGCGAACTCGGCAAGGGTTCGACATTTGCGCTGGTTCTGCCGCGTCATTATGGCGGGCTCGACGAAGTCGACTACACCACCTCCCACGCTGAAGTTAGCGGCATACGCCACGATCGCGTCCTGCTGATCGACGATCACACCCCCGATCGCTACATCCTGCGCAAGTCCATCGAGCGTTACGCCGACACGATCATCGAAGCTGTGAGCGGACTGGAAGGTCTCAGTTCGGCCAAGGCGTCGCGGCCGTTCGTCATCTTTCTCGATCTCAACCTGCCGGACATGTCGGGCGAAGATGTCCTGGCCGAACTGAAACGCCTGCCGGAGACGCGCGATATTCCGGTCGTCATCAACAGCAGCAAGGCCTTGACCGCGGCGGAGATCGAGGGCCTGTTGGAAGGCGCCGTCGCGGTATTGTCCAAGTCATTACCGCATAGCGAACGTTCGCAAAAGATTGCCGCCATCTTCAACGACATCGATATGCGCCCGAAGGTCAGGTCCCATGCCTAATACGCCTCGCACCGGCAAATCCGAGACCGTCCTGATCATCGACGATACCGAGACCAATCGTTATGCCTTTTCGCGCCTGTTGGCCAAGGCGGGCTACAAGACGCTGCAGGCCGGAACCCTGCGCCAGGGCATGGCGCTGCTGGAAAGCAATGCTGTCGACCTGGTCATGCTCGACGTCAACCTGCCGGACGGCACTGGCTTCGACATGTGCGTAAAAATCAAGGCGCAGCCGGATTATGCGTCGACTCCGGTCCTTATGACCTCGGCCCTGTTCATCGAAGGCCGAGACCGTGCCCAGGGTTTGGACTGCGGCGCCGACGGTTACCTGACCACGCCGATCGACGCGCTGGAACTGACGGCCACCGTCAAGTCACTGCTACGCGTACGCGACGCCGAGCACCAGCTCAAGGAGGCGCTTGACAAGGCCGAACGCGCGAACAACGCCAAGAGCGAATTCCTCGCCAATATGAGCCACGAAATCCGCACGCCGATGAATGCCATTATCGGCCTGTCCAATCTGCTGGCCAGATCGCCGCTCAATGCCCAGCAGACCAAATTCGTCACCACGCTGAAGCAAAGCGCCGACAGCCTGCTCGCCCTGGTCAACGACCTGCTCGATATTTCGAAGATCGAGGACAACAAGATAGAACTGGAAGAGACCGTCTTCCACCCCAGCGCCGTTGTCGCCAATGTCGTCAAAATGTTGTCGCCACAGGCGGTGGAAAAACAGGTCGCTCTGACGGCGCAGGTCGCGCCCGGAACGCATGACACCTTTATTGGCGACCAGCACAAGCTCCATCAGGTGCTTTTGAACCTGGTCAGTAATGCCGTCAAATTTACCGACCACGGCACCGTGACGATAACGACAAGCGAAAGCATGAACGACGGTGGCGAGACCCGGCTGATCATCGCGGTGCGCGACAGCGGCATCGGCATCGCACCCGACTCCATCGAAAGAATTTTTGACAAGTTTGTCCAGGCCGACAGCTCCACGACTCGCCGGTACGGTGGCACCGGGCTCGGTCTTCCTATTGCCCGTAGCCTGGCCGAACGTATGAACGGAACGCTCACCGTGGCGAGTACGCCCGGCGAGGGATCGACGTTTACGGTCACCCTGCCTCTGCTGCGCGCTGAACCCGAAGTCGCCGTCGCACCTTTGACGCGGCGCGTGCCTGAGCGTCCGCGCAGCGGCCGCGTACTGGTTGTCGAGGACAACGCCGCCAACATCGTCGTCGCTGCGGCGGTGCTCGAAAATATCGGCTACGAGGCGATCATTGCCGCAAATGGCGCCGACGCCCTGGCCTTGCTGACGCAATACCCTTTCGATCTGGTCTTGATGGACGTCCAGATGAACGACATGGACGGATATGAAACGACGCGCCGAATGCGGGACCGTGAACGAGAAACAGGTGCCGTGCGCTTGCCGGTCATTGCCATGACGGCCTTCAGCATGGCCGGCGACCGGGAAAAATGTCTGGCGGCCGGCATGGATGACTATTTGTCAAAACCCATTGATATCGCGCTCTTCGAAGATATGCTGGGCACCTATATTCCGCAACCTGGCGTCTAAATCGCCCAACGGCAGGCTTGGTATCAGCTGAACCTATACTGACCGACAAAGGCCTCGATCAGGCGCACCAAACTCTCATTCCGGATCATGCTCTTGCCGTGATCGCCGGACACCCAGACCAGGGTGCGTTGTGTCGCTTCCGGCCAGAAAGCCAGCTGACGCTCGACGCGCATCGGGTAGACGTCGACGACAAAGGTCGACAAACTATCCATGCCTTTTGCCTGCTTTTCGTAGGTAAAGGTACCGAAGATCTCGCGGTCGATCTCACCCATCAGCCCGGCCTCTTCGTAGGCTTCGCGCGCGGCTGCGTCGGGATCGCTCAGACCCTCCATCGGCCAACCTTTCGGAATGATCCATTGGGCCGTGCCGCGGGACGTGACAATCAGGACCTCGATGTCTCCCGCGGGAGACAGGCGATAAGGCAAGGCGCCGACTTGTCGAAAAGGTAGTGCCACTCGGGTACCGATATCTGTCAAAGCACGCGCCGCAGGCCGAAATACAGTACGCCCGCCAGAATGATCGTCGCCGGCAAGGTCAGGACCCAGGCCAGGGCGATGCCGCGGATCGTGCCCCACTGAAGGCCCGAGCGGTTGGCGGTCATGGTGCCGGCTATGCCACCCGACAGGATGTGCGTGGTCGACACCGGCAGCCCCAGGCGTTCCGCCGCGAAAATGGTAATGGCGGCGACGATGCCGGCGGCGGCGCCCTGGCCATAGGTCATTTTGGAATTGCCGATTTTTTCGCCGACCGTGACGACGATACGGCGCCAGCCAACCATGGTGCCGAGGCCGAGCGCCAGGGCCGTGGCGACCTTCACCCAATCGGGAATATAGCGGGTCATGTCGTTGAGGGTCTTTTGCAGGCCATCCAGCGCCTTGGTATCGGCTTCGGCTGGCGCCGGCTTGGCGGATTTGAGGATGCTGAGCGCGCCATTGACCAGGTACATATCATTGCGCAACTGCGACATGTCGGCGGCCGGAACGTTGCGCAAACCACCATGATCCCGGACCTGGGTTTCGATACGATCGGTCATCATGGCCAGGGCGCCGAACAGGTCGCGCGTGTCGATCCGGCGTGAGCGGACAGCGGCATTGACGGCATTGCGGGCGATGGCGAGCGTCGGCACGCTTGCTCCCTGGGCACGGGCGGCGAAGGCGGCCTCGCCGGCCTGCAGCGTGGCGATATAGGCCGGCTGATGGGCGTCCGGCAGGTTGCGATTCAGCGCGTAGGTCGCCGGGGCCACGCCGATCAGGATGATCATGATCAGGCCCATGCCCTTCTGGCCGTCATTGCCGCCGTGCGCGAAGGACACGCCGGTACAGGCGGCGATCAGGGTGGCGCGGATCCACAGCGGCGGCGGCGCCTCGCCTTGCGGGGCTTCGTAAAGTTTCGGATTGCGGATCAGCAGCTTCATGGCGAAGAGCAGCAGGCCGGCAGCGACAAAACCGATCAGGGGCGAGAAGATCAACGCCTTGCCGACCTTGGCGGCCTGCGTCCAATCGATTCCGGACGTAGCATTGGCGGCGGAGGTCATCAGCTGATTGGCGATGCCGACCCCCATGATCGAGCCGATCAGGGCATGCGACGAGGAATTGGGAATGCCGAGCGCCCAGGTGCCGAGGTTCCAGATGATGGCGGAAATCAGCAGGGCGAAAATCATGGCATAGCCGGCGCCGGTGCCGACCTGCAGGATCAGTTCGACGGGCAGCAGCATGACGATGCCATAGGCGACCGCGCCGGTCGACGCCATGACGCCCAGGAAATTGAAGGCGCCGGACCAGATGACCGCCGTCAAGGGTCGCATCGAATGGGTGTAGATGACGGTCGCGACCGCATTGGCCGTATCGTGGAAGCCGTTGACGAATTCGAAGCCGAAAGCGATCACCAGCGCCAGGCCGAGAAACAGAAAAGCGTCGATGGCGATCGGCCGGCCGATAAGGACCGCGTCCTGGTGCACGCTGTACCCGACATAGGCCAGCCCAAGCAGGATCGGTATTATGAACAACAGGGACAGCGACAGTCCGGATTTGCGCGGCCTGGGCGGCGTCGCCACCGGGCCGGGCGTTTTAATTTCAGCGGAAGCGTCAAACATGATCGGCTCTTGAAAATGGCACCCTGGAACCGCCGGAAGGCAGAATTCGCGCCTCTTTGGCAGGCCGGAGAGCAAGAGTCGATCTGTTTTTGTGACAGTTTGATGACAGTTCGGACGGCACGAGTTCGAATTGCGAACACCGTGGGCGCGGTTTTGTACGGCCGCAAAAGCTATGCCGCGCAATAGTCTGGTGTTTTCATAGCGAAATAGGACGCACACAGACAATTGCGCACCGCACCCACGGCCGGACAAATTTCACCGGTGGGCGCGTGAGGCGGCTAAGCCTCGTCGACAATCGAGTTCCGCAGCAGGCCGACCCCGGATATATCCACTTCGATGACGTCGCCGGGCTTCATCCACACCGGCGGTTCGCGCTTGGCGCCGACGCCGCCGGGCGTGCCCGTCAAAATGACATCGCCGGGATTGAGCGTGGTGAAGCCCGACAGATAGGCGATGATCACCGGCAGCGGAAACAGCATATGGTCGAGCGTCGCGCTTTGCATGACTTGGCCGTTGAGGCGGGTGGTGACACTGACGGCGTTGAGATCGTCGATTTCATCCGGAGTCACCATCCACGGCCCCAGGGGACAGGTCGTCGGGAAGTTCTTGCCCGGCGCGAACTGCGTCGTGTGCCATTGCCAGTCGCGTACCGAGGCGTCGTTGGCGCAGGCCAGGCCGGCAACGTGGCTCATGGCGTCGGCCTCAGCGATATAGCGCCCGCCCTTTCCGATAATGACGGCCAGTTCGCCTTCATAGTCGAGCGAGGTCGAGACCTTCGGGCGGACGATATCGCCGCCATGGGCGTTGAGCGTATCGGCAAAGCGCAGGAAGATGGACGGGTGGCCGACCTTGGCGCGGCCGGTTTCGACGCGATGGCTTTCGTAATTGTGACCGACGCAGAAAATCTTGGCCGGATTGGTGACGACCGGCAGCAGGGCGATATCCTTGAAGGGAATGGTCGCTTCGGCTGTGAGACCCGCCAACGCGTGCGCCTTCAGGGCCGCGACCAGATCGTGCGGCGCGCCGGGGACAGCGCCAAGATCGGAGACCTTGTCGGCGTCTACATGGCCGTAGGTGGCGCGGCCGTCATGGAGGTAGGATACGTACTTCATTACAGGACTTTCTCTTCTGTCTCCAAATCTCACCGAGATTTGGCAAGTGCGACTGCACGCCGCCGCGATGGCGAGCCCGCGCGGCCTATGAGCGCATTAATGGAATATAGCGGAACACACGTTCGGCCTTGCCGAGGCCTTCGAAATCCTTGTCGGATATGCCCCACTGATCGATGCGGTTGGGCGGCCAGGTCCAGTCTTCCGGGGCGCCGGCCTTGTAGTCGTCGGCGACGATCTCGACGGCGGTCGAATATTCGATAACCGCGCCGAACGGCGAGATGTAATAGGCATAGACATTGTCGCCCGGACCGTGGCGGCCGGGGCCCCAGGCGGGTGTGGCGCCGTGGTCGCGCATGCGGCCGATACCGCGCATGACGGCGTCGATATCCTGCATCTCGAAAGCGATATGGTTGAGCGAGGGAAAGCCTTGACGCGCGAAGGCAACACTGTGATGCGACGGCGAGCAGCGGACGAAGACCATGCCCTTGGTGCGGTCGGAGACCGTGAAGCCGAGCGCCTTTTCGGTGACCGTGGCCGTGGCTTCGGCGTCGGCCGAGTTCATCACCACGTGGGTCAGTTTGACCGGCAGGTCGCGGCCCTCGATCGGCGCGACCTCGGTGGCGCCGGTGAGGAAGCGGAAGACCTCGCCTTCGGGCAGCTGCACATAGAGCCCCTCGCCGCCGCCGGGATCGCGCGAGACAGTATCCTCGACAGGCAGGCCGTATTCGGTGGCGCCGGCACGGATGCGCGCCAATTCCTCCGCCTCGACCGCAAAGGTCGTCGAACAGACGCCCGGCCCTTCGCTTTCGCTCAGGGAAACGAGATAGGGAAAGTTCCCCGAACCGCGCAGATAGCTGGTGACGCCGACGATACCGGCATCGGCGAGGCCCCAGATATTCAGTAAAAAGTCGCGCGCCGCGGCGGCATTGGGCAGGTTGAGCTCGATACTCCGTAGACGGATCATTGGCCGGCTCCGGTATCATAGGCCAGGCCGGCGGCTTCGAGGCCGGCTATGGCGCACAGTTCGTCATTGTCGCCAGTGTCGCCGCTGACCCCGACGGCGCCGATGATCTCGCCCGCCCCATTGCGGATCAGGACACCACCCGGCGACGGCGCCATCTGGCCGTGGCTGACGGCATAGAGGGCGGTGTAGAAACCGGGATTGGCCGCGGCGCGTTTGGCCAGGTCGCGCGTGCCGTAGCCCATGCCGATGGCGCCCGCCGCCTTGGCCGTGGCGATATCGAGACGGAGGAAACCGGCGCCATCTTCGCGTTCGAAGGCGACCGGTCTTGCGCCACCGTCCAAGACGACGATGGCGAGCGGCGACAGGGCCTTGTCGCGCGCGGTCTTGAGTGCCGTGGCGATGATCGTGCGGGCGTGAGCGAGGGTGAGTTCAGGCATGATGGGTCATTCTGGTGGGAGCGATGGCAAGCTGGGCGGTTAACTGGTCTAGGAGCGCGGTGGCCGGCTGTCCGTCCGTGGCCCAGCCATAGACATAGTGGTCGGGCCGCAGCAGGACGGCTGAGGCCGCGCGGGCGTCGAGCAGGGCTTCGAGCGCGCCCTGGCCGGTAACGTCGAACACGCGGATGCCGAGTTGCGCGATCAGCGGATGGTCGACGCCTGAGCGCGTCAGCAGGACGAAGCCCTGGCCGGTGGCATCGTCGAGCAAGGTATCACCCAGGCGGGGCTGGACGAAGCGCTCCCCTGCCCCATCGGCGACCAGGCCCGCGCCATAGGGTGCGATCAAATCGGCCGCCGTGGCGATATCGCCGCCCTCGCGCTGCTTGCGGCGCAGATTATCATCGCGTTCTGCCGCCTTCAACGGATCCAGTTCGCAGATATAGCGGCCGGCGGCGACGGCGGTGGCGATGACGTGACGCACCTGGGGCTCGCGCTCCTGCTGATAGGTATTGAGAACACCATCGCCGGCCAGCCCGCGCAGAACCAGGTCGAGCTTGAAGGCCAGGTTGGAGGCGTCGCGCAGGCCGTGACACATGCCCTGGCCGAAAAAGGGCGGTGTCTGGTGGGCGGCGTCCCCCGCCAAAAAGACATTCGCCTGGCGCCAGGCGGTAGCGACGCGCGCATTGAATTTGTAGGTCGCCGTGCGCACAATGGTGTAATCGCAGCCCTGCAGCCACGGGTCGACCAGGGCATGGATCGAGGCCGGTTCGACGATGACAGCCTCATCTTCGCCAGGCAGCAGCATGAATTCCCAACGTCGGTGCTTGGCGCGGCCGGGGACGATGGTCGCCGGGCGGCGGGGGTCGCAGGTCATGACCGACAATTGCTGGACGTCGGCGCCGGCGGGCAGGCCGGGGATGGGCGGGAAGCTGATCGGGCCGTCGACATCGGCATCGACAACCAGCCAGGCTTCCTCGAAATCGAGGTCGTCCAACGCAATGCCGAGGCCGGTGCGCACGGGGCTGCGGGCACCGTCGCAAGCGATGACGAAACGGGAGAGGAAGGTGTCGTCGCCGGCCGTCACTTCACAACCTTGGGAAAGGTTACGCACGGCGGTGACCGTGACGCCTTCGCGGAACTCGATATTCGGAAATCTTTGGAAACCGGCACGCAAACAGGCTTCCAGTTCCGGCTGATAGAAGAAATAGTCGTTGGCCCAGCCGAAACGCTTCGGCATGCCGACACTGCCCATATAGCGGATGACATCGCCATCGGCGCCGAGATGCATATGGCCCTGGGTTTCGCGCGTCAGCGGCAGGATGGCGTCGACCAGCCCCATCTGTTGGAACAGGCGCATCATTTCGTGGTCGAGATGGACGGCGCGCGGCAGCGGAAAGGCGCCGGCGAATTGTTCCAGCACCAGGACCTTGTGTCCGGCCTGGCCCAGGAGGTTGGCGGCGACGGCGCCGACCGGGCCGCAGCCGATGATGATGACGTCGTAACTCATGACAAGGCCTGTTTCAGAAAGGCCAGCAGACGCGGCGCGGCAAAGGCGCAGTGGCTGGAGGGCTCGGTCATATCCTCGGCCGAGAACCACATATGGCCGGCGCCCAAAACCGGGATGCAGGCCACTTGCGCGCCGGCCTGGCGCAGGCGTTGCGCAAAGGCGAGCGACTGGGCACAGTCGATATCGTGGTCGTGGTCGCCATAGATCAGCTGCACCTTCAGCTGTGCGGCGGCGCGGGTGACGTGGCTCATCGGCGAGGCATCGAAATAGAGGCGCGGATTGTCGATCGGCGTGGCGCCAAGCATGCGCACAGTTGGCTCTTCGCCGGGCGCCGGATTCTTGACCAGGTCGCTTTGCCAGTGGGTGGTCAGGTCATAGACGCCGTAAACGCCGACCAGGGCGCGGACGCCGGGCGTTTGCAGGGCGACAAGGGCCGCGAGATGCGCGCCGGCCGAGGCGCCGAGCAGGGCGATGCGACGGGTATCAAGACCGTGTTGTGCGCCGTGAGCGCGGACATAGTCGAGCGCGGCAGCGACGTCGCCGACATTGTGCGGCCAGACCGCGCCCCCGGTCGTCAATCGATAGCTGGTCGCCAGCATGGCGATGCCGTTGGCGGCGAGGAAATGCCCCCATTGGGACAGCGCTTTACGCGATCCGCGCCGCCACCCGCCGCCATGGACAGCGACGACGATCGGGTGCGATCCGGCGGTGTCGGGCAGGTAGAGATCGCCCGTCACCTCGCGGGCGGCATCGATAGTGATATCGGGCTTAAGCATGTTCTTCCCGGCTGGGCACCGGGGCAATGGGGGTGCGGGTCGGCAGCTTGCATTTGTGGAACTTGCCGCCCTTCATGATGGCCAGCAGGTTGTCGCGGTTTTGCAGAATGCGCACGTCCTTGGTCACATCGCCGTCGACCAGCAGGATGTCGGCAAGGTACCCAGGCTTGATCTCGCCGATATCGAGCTCCATCAGCTCGCCGCCCAGTTTCGTCGCCGCGACAAGGACCTCTTTCTGGCTATAGCCGAACAGTTCGACGAAGTGTTGCAGGTCGCGGGCATTGGCGCCGTTGGGATTGAACGGGAAGCCGTAATCGCCGCCGATCAGCACGCGAACACCGCGCTTCTTGAGTTCCGGAATCAACTTTTTGGCGCGCTCGATGACCGGCTTGGCCATTTCCTTCATTGACGACATGTCGATATGGGGTGGCGGATTGGCTTCCAGCGTGGCGACGATGACACCGATAGCCGGCGCCATGAAAATGCGATCCTTGGCGGCGACCAGCATGTCGATCGCCTCCTCGTCGGCATAGGTGCAGTGGTACATGACGCGCACGCCGGCGCGCAGGCCCATCTTGACCGCCTCATTGCCCTGAGTGTGGGCCGACAAAGGCAGGCCGACCTCACGCGCCGTTTCGCCGGCGGCCTGGGCCTCCTCCTCGGTGCACACGAGGTGGTGCGACGAACCGGGATTGAGGGCGTCTTCGCCGGACAGGGCCAGCTTGACCTGATCCATGCCGAGCGTTTTGCACTTCCTGACAAAGGCGCGCATGGCATCGGGGCCCCGGCCGTGATTGACCGAACCCGGCTTGCTTTCGTCTTCTTCCGGGCTGCGTTCCAGGGTGCAGGCGCGCAGGCGCGGCCCGGGCAGATAACCCTTGTTGATATCGTCACGGATGACGACTTCGATACGCTCCGACAAGGCGCCGGCGCTGTAGGCGCTGGTAAAGCCGCCTTCGAGCAGGATACGGGCGTTTTGCGCCGTCACCAGCATCATTTCCTCGAGCGGCAGAACGAATTCCGGTACAAAGCGCTCGATCGACGATGGCCAGGTCAGGTGAGCGTGGGCCTCGACCATGCCGGGCATGAGGACGGAGCCATTGCCGTCGATGACCTCGGCGCCGTCCTCGGGAATCTTCGGATCTTTCTTGGCGAACAGGCCGTCCGGGCGGCGGCTGACGCGCGTGATGCGCTCGCCCTCGACCAGGACTTCACCCGGAAAAAGATCGGAGCCCGAGCCATCGAAGATACGGACATTCTTGAATAAAATACGCTTCACGAGATTCATCCACTGTTAGGCCCACGCTGGCGAGGGCTCGTCTCATTATGTGAGATCGTTATGGCGGAACTCATGAACGGGCGATAATTCAATCGACCCATAGGTCCTATCAGCGCGGTTTATGGATCAGCGGCTTTATCACTCATACAGCTGAGTGGCCGTGGGACCTAGAAGTCCTTGGCGCAGGCGACAAGGAACTCCTTCAACCACAGGGTACCGGCATCATTGTCCTTGCTGCGGTGCCATTGCACGCATTCGGTAAAGGTGGCGATTGGCACCGGCGCCTTCAGCACGCGCAACGGCAAACGCTCGGCCAGCAGTTTCGCCGTACGCGTATGGACGGTGGCGATATAGGGTGTGCCGACAATGGTGTCGGCGACAGCGGCGAAGGTCGGGGCATAGACAACGATGCGGCGTTCGATGCCCAGCATGTCGAGCGATTTCTGCTCGATATGTTTGGGATTTTTTGGCCCCAGGGTCACGCTGACATGGCGCATGGCGAGATATTCCTCGGTTGTCAGCGTCTTGCCGACATCCGTATTGCCGCTCCACACGATACACGAAAAGTCATCGCTGAACAAAGGCACGCACGGGTGCTGGGGAAAGGTAAGCCCTTGCGGCGTAATCAGAAAATCGACCTTACCCTCAGCCAGCAACGGGGACGTCATCTCCGAATTGAGCATGACCAGGATATTGATATTGGGCGCCACCTCGGCCATCCGCCGGATCGCCAGGGTGAGGAAGGCGCTATAGACATAGTCGGAACAGATCAGCGTAAAATCACGCTCCGCCGTCAGCGGATCGAAATCCGAACGCGTCATGATGATGCGTTCGATCTCCTCGAGCGCCGCCTGAACCGGCTGGCCCAGGGTCTTGGCGAACGGCGTCGGTTCGAGCCGGCGGCCGACCTGGACGAACAGCTCGTCTTCGAAATGGATGCGCAGCCGTGCCAGGGAGTTGCTGATCGCCGGCTGGGTCAGGCTCAGCAGCTTGGCGGTCTCGCTGACGCTGCGCCCTTGCAGAAGGTGGTCGAGGATCACGAGAAGATTGAGATCGAGCCGATGAAATCGCATGATGTCCCTAAATCTCTATTGATTTGATTTATTTTTTTGAGGGGCTGGTCGCTTGGCGTCGCGCTTAAAATACACGCCCGTCCACCGTTCGCAAGCCATAAGCCTGAGTGATGGATTGCATTGAACGATTGAATTTGCGGCATGATGTCGCCTCCCCTAGCCTGAAGAGGTCGAAAATAAGGCGGCGCGTACAAGGCCGTCAGGACGCACACACAGGGAAGGAAAGGCGACCACATGACTCGCCCCACAAAAACGAATATTCTGGCCTTGATGGCTACCACCAGCCTCATCTCGCTCGGCTTTGCCGCCGGCGCCAGCGCGCAGGCAACCGCGACCACCGAAGACACCACGGTCGTCGTCGTTACGGCGCAAAAGCGTGAACAGAAGCTGCAGGACGTGCCCATGGCCATTACGGTCGCCGGCGCCGCCCAGCTGGAACGCCAGCAGATCACCACCGTCCGCGACCTCGATCGCGTCTCGCCGGCCGTCACCTTCGTCGACGGCGCACCCGGCGGCGGCGCCGGCATCCGCGGCATCGCCACACAATCTTTCACCCCCTCGGCCGAAGCCTCGGTCGGCATCGTCGTCGACAATGTCCCGCAAGGCAATGTCAACGTCTCGAACCTGTTCGACATGGAGCGCGTCGAGGTCCTGCGCGGCCCGCAGGGCATGTTGTTCGGCCAAAGCGCCTCGGCCGGCGTCATCAATATGGTGACCAAGGCGCCGAAGATCGGCGACGTTTCCGGCCGTCTGCATATGGACTTCGCCGACAACGGCACGGCCGGCAGCGAATATGGCGAAGCCGTCGTCCAGGGCGTGATGAACCTGCCGATCGACGATCATTCAGCCGTGCGCTTTTCGGGTTTCTACAACAATGTCAACGGCGTCGAGCACGACAACGCCCAAAACGGCGACAACCAGAATACCGATTTCGGCTTCCGCGTCCGCTACCTTAACAACCTGACGGACAATCTGAAGCTCAACATCATCGCCGATTACGACCATCAAAAATACGAAGGCAATCATACCTTCGTCTTCCGTTCGGCAGCGACTCCCGCCGTTGTGGCGGCACTGGCGGCATGCGGCATTACCGCATCTGAAGACAACAATGTCGGCTGCTCGCTGTTCCCATCCAACGAATCCTACGACAATGCCGGTGTGTCGGCGCAGTTCGATTACACGATGGGCGACTATACCCTGACTTCGGTGACGTCGTTCCGCCTGCGCGACCTCGGTCACAACACGCTCGACATCGTCGCCCTGCAAGGCGCGGGCATCTATCCGCAACTCTATCAGGATCAGACCGGCAAGTTGCGCCAGACATCGCAGGAATTGCGCATCACCTCACCGGCGGGCGGAGCTTTCGACTGGGTCGCCGGCGCCTATCTGTCGCGTTCGACCTACAATAACCACGGTTCGCGCGGTCTGACCATCATCCCCGATCCGGTGGCCAAGATCCAGCAATTGGGCGACTATGCCACCAGCACCGATACGGCGGCCGTGTTCGGACAATTGAACTGGCATTTCACCGACAAGCTCAGCGGCCTGATCGGCGCCCGTGTCAGTCAGGTGGATGTCGCCGACCGCGAAGTCTTCACCAAGACCATCCACCTGCCTTTCCTGCCCTTCCCGCCGTTCACGCCGGTACCGTTCGAAGCCGACCTGTTGTCCGGGGCCGCTCCGCATACCGCCCAGCTCGACACCAGTGTCAGCAATGTCTCCGGCCGTATCGGCCTGCAATATGAGTTCAACGCCAACCTGATGGCCTATGGCACGCTGAGCCGCGGTTTCAAGGCGCCGCAGATCAACGACACGGTCTTCCAGGACGATGCCGGCAATATCCTGGCGCCCGTCGTCGTGCGTCCCGAAATCCCGACCTCCGCAGAACTCGGCATGAAGGGTATGGTCGGCAAGGTCGGGATCGACGTCAATCTCTTCTACACCAAGGTCAAGGATTATCAGGGACAAAGCTGCGTCTTCACGCCGGCCCTGACCTGCGGCCCGAAGAACGTGTCGGAAGTCATTTCCAAGGGTCTCGAAATCGACCTGTTCGGCAAGCCCATGCCCAACCTGACGCTCAATGGCGGTTTCATCTATAATCCGGTCACCTATCCCGACGCCTATGTCGGCTCGGACGGTTCCAATCTCGGCGGCACCCAGATGACCGGCGCACCGAAGTACAAGTTCAACCTGTCGGGCGAATATGTCTTCGACCTGACCGGGGATTACCAAGGCTTCGTCAATTTCGACACGACCTACAAGAGCCTGATCCACATCTATCCGTCGACCAGCACCCTTTACGATGTCGCGGCCCATTGGATCAGCGGCGGCAAGGTCGGCGTCCGCTTCCCGGATCGCAAGACGACCCTCTCCCTCTATGTCCGCAACATCGGCAATACGCCGGACCCGATCAATATCTACCCCGGCCCGCAGGGTGGCGACACCCAGCAGATCATCGGCAAGCAAGGTCTGCGCGTCGTCGGCATTTCATTCGACAAAAGTTTCTAAGCCAGCTCGGCCCTGCCCTGGCCCGTCCCTCCCCCGGGGCGGGCCTTTTTTACTTCAAGGACTATCTCCATGACCCTGTCCCGCCGCTCCGTGATGGCCGCCGCCCCGCTCAGCCTGCTGGCGTCTCAGACGTTGGCCAAGACTCTGGCCAAAACACCGGGCTTTACCTTCCCCAAGGACTTCCTTTGGGGCGCCGCCACCGCCGGCCACCAGGTCGAGGGCAATAATGTCAATTCCGATATGTGGTTTCTCGAACACCTGAAGGGCGGGCCGTTCAGGGAGCCGTCCGGCGATGCCTGCGACCACTATCATCTCTATGACCAGGACATCGCCATGCTGGCGAAGCTCGGGCTCAACACCTATCGTTTTTCGCTGGAGTGGGCGCGCATCGAGCCGGCCAAGGGCGAGTTTTCCGCCGCCGAAATGCACCACTATGTCCGCGTCGCCCAGGCCTGTATCCGCCACGGCGTCAAGCCGGTCCTGACCTATAATCACTATTCCGTGCCGGTCTGGTTCGCTGCCCAGGGCGGTTTCGAGAACCCGGAATCGGTCGAGCTGTTCGCCCGCTTCTGCGATTATGCCACCAAGGCTATCGGTCCCTATATCGCGCTGGCCGCCACCTTCAACGAACCGCAACTGGGCATCGTCCTGCACTGGATGTTGCCGGACTTTATCGTGGCCGGCATGAAACAGGCCATGGCCGACGCCGCCAAAGCCGCCGCCAGCGACCGCTTCGCCAGCATCCAGTTTGGCGATCAGGACAAGATGCTGCCGAACCTGCTGGCCGCCCATGCCCGGGCCTATGAGGTCATCAAGGCCGGTCCCGGCGACTTCCCGGTCGGCGTCACCCTGGCCGTCCACGACGTCCAGGCCGTCGGCCCCGACAGCCGCGCCGACGACATGCGTAAAAGCTGTTACGGACCGTGGCTCGATATGGCCAAAACCCACAGCGACTTTGTCGGCGTGCAGAACTATAGCCGCATCCGCATCGACGCCAATGGCCCGATGAAGCCCGAGGCCGGGGTCGAACTCAACCAGCAGGGCGAGGAATTCTGGCCGGACTCGCTGGAACACGCCATCCGCTATGTCTACGGCGAAACGCAGAAGCCGATCTATGTCACCGAAAACGGCCTGGCGACCGAGGACGACACCCGGCGCTGCGACTATATTCCGCGTGTCGTCCAGGGCGTCGCCAATTGCCTGAAGGACGGCCTGCCGGTCAAATCCTATATCCACTGGTCGTTGATGGACAATTTCGAATGGGTGTCCGGCTACGGCCCGAAGCTCGGCATCGTTGCCGTCGACCGCACGACGCAAAAACGCACCATCAAGCCCAGCGCCGTCGTGCTCGGGCGCATCGCCAAAGCCAACCGCATCTAGCCCCGAGGCCATCATGAAACTGAAAGTTCTTCTGCTCGCCGCCGCCTGCCTGCTGGCTTCGCCTGTCCATGCCCAAGACAAGCCCGGCTTCGGCGAATTCGCCGCCATGTTCCAGGCCCATCCGCCGCAAAAGATCGCGACGCCGGACCTGAAAGCCATTCCCCTTTCCGACTCCGGCTCACCCGACAGCAATATCTGGGAGACCATGGAAGGTTGGCGCACCCTGCGCAATGTCACCCAGCCGGCCATCTACCCGGTCCTGCCCGCGCCCGGAACAGCCAATGGCTCGGCCGTCATCATCGCGCCGGGCGGCGGGTTCCTGACCCTGGCCTTCGATACCGAAGGCTACGAGGTCGCCAAATATCTCAGCGCCCGCGGCATAACCTGCTTCATCCTGACCTATCGCATCGACCCGACCCCGCCCGACGTCGAGGGCCTGGGCAAGACCATCTTCTCACGCTTTGCCGCGCCCAAGCCGCGCATGACCCACGCCGACAGCAGCTTTGCCTCAGTCCCGCTGGCCCAGGCCGACGGCCTGGCCGCCATGGCCTATGTTCGCGGCCACGCCGGCGACTTCGGCATCGATGCCCACAAGATCGGCTTCATGGGTTTTTCCGCCGGCGGCATGACGACGATGAATGTCGCCACAGCCTATGACGCCGCGACCCGGCCGGACTTCATCGGCGTCATCTATGGCGGCGGACCTGAGCGCCCCGTCCCGGCCGACGCACCGCCCGCCTTTATCGCCCTGGCCGCCGACGACCCTTTGCTCGGCTATGCCAGCATTCCGATCTTCGACGCCTGGCGCGAAGCCGGCAAGGACGCCGAACTGCACATCTATGCCCACGGCAGCCACGGCTTCGGCATGCGCCATGTGGGCACCAGCTCAGACCACTGGATTGAAGACTATTACAACTGGCTGGTGGCTGAACACCTGGCAAACGCACAATAGAGGGAGACACGCCCATGGCCGAACATGAACGCGGCGAAGGCACTGCAGCGCAAGGTATCCTGCTGTGCTTCCTGTCCACCCTTTCCGTCGCGGCGGCGCTGCTGATCGCCCCGGTCCTGCCGGCCATTGCCACGGCCTTTGCCGGCGACCCGCAGGCCCAGACCAAGACCATACTGGCCCTCGCCGTGCCCGCCCTGGTCGTCGCCATCACGGCGCCCTTTGCCGGCCGGCTGGTCGACAGGGTTGGCCGCAAGGGCGTGCTGCTCGTCTCGCTGGCCCTGTATCTCGTCTGCGGTCTGGCGCCATTTCTCCTGACCAGCCTCGACCATATCCTGATCTCGCGCATTGGCGTCGGCCTGGCCGAGTCCGGCTTCATGACCGCTTCGACCACCCTGATCGGCGACTATTTCAAAGGCCCGCGCCGTGAAAACTGGCTGGTCGTTCAAACCGGCACCGCCTCGGTCGCCGCCGTGGTCTTGACGGCCGTTGGCGGCATGCTGGGCCAATATGGCTGGCGCGCCCCGTTCGCCGTCTACGGCCTGGCCCTTCTGTTTATCCCGCTGGTCATGCTGCTGATCCGCGAACCGAAACATGAAAAAGCTCAACAGGTTCAAAAGTTTCCGCTCGGTCGCGTCCTGCCGCTCTACGTCATCGGCCTGTTCGTCGCCATCCTGTTCTTTATCGTCCCCATTCAGACGCCCTTCCTGCTCACCGAACGCGGCATGGGCGCCCCGCAAATCATCGGACTGACCAGTGCCGCCGGCGGCATTGCCGTGCCCCTCGGCGGCCTGATCTTCAAGATCCTGTCAAAATGGAAGCTGTCGCAGCACCTGCTGCTGGCCTTCRCCCTGATTGCCGGCGGCCTGATGCTGTTCGTCGGCGACGGCCGCTATTTTGTCACCTGCGCCGGCATCGTCATAACCGGCCTGGGCTGCGGTATCACCCTGCCCGCCATACTGACCGCCATCATGGCCCGCCTCAATTTCGAACAGCGCGGCGCCGGCACCGGTGGCTGGCAGACCGCCTTCTTCCTCGGCAACTTCGTAAGCCCGGTTCTGGTTCTGGGTCTCACGGCCCAGATGCACGGCCTGGCCACGGCCCTGTTAGCCCTGGCCGGCGCGGCGGCGGGCGCCGCCGTGCTCAGCCTGGTCGCCGCCTTGATCCCGCTCCGACCCTCGCAATCCGCCGCCTGACGCGCGCCACGGCCTTCTTCACCATGCACCGGGTTGGGGGCGGAAAATAGCAGCCATCATTCTTTGTGATTTGCGACCATAAGTCCCATTATGTAGTTTGCAATATCAAATAATGGCCGAACAGCCCGAGGAAACACGATGAAAAGCCTGAAAGCCGCCCTGCTCGCCTCCGTATTTCTCCTGCCCTTGCCGGTGGCGGCGCAAACCCCGGCAGCGACGGATCCCGTGGCCGCCGCCTTCGCCAATCCGCCGCAAAGCGCCCGGCCGCGCGTGTGGTGGCATTGGATGAACGGCAATATCACCAAGGCGGGCATCCAGAAGGATATCGACTGGATGTCGCAGGTCGGTATCGGCGGACTGCAGAACTTCGACGCCTCGCTGATGACGCCGCAACTGGTCGACAAGCGCCTGGTCTATATGACGCCGGAATGGGACGACGCCTTCCGTTTCGCCGCGCAATTGGCCGATCAGAAGGGGCTTGAATTCGGCATCGCCGCCTCGCCGGGCTGGAGCGAAACCGGCGGGCCGTGGGTGCAGCCGAAGGACGGCATGAAAAAGGTGGTGTGGAGCGAGACCATCGTTGCCGGCGGCAAGGCCGTGTCCGTCAAATTACCGGCCGAACCGCGCATGACCGGGCCCTATCAGGCCATGCCGATGTTGCCCGACATCATGGGCCCGGCGCCCGATCCCAACAAGGCGCCGCAATATGGTGCCGATATCGCCGTCTATGCCGTTCCGGTCACGGCCAGGGCCTTGCCGGCCCCGGTGATCCGTTCCGGCGATACCATGTTGGACGCCGCCGCCCTGGCAAGCGTCGGGGCCGGCGCCGACCTGCCGCCCCTGTCCCCCGACAAGCCGGTCGTGGTCACCATCGATTACGCCGCGCCGCAGACCGTCCGTTCCGCCACCCTCTACTTCCCCGGCGCCGCGACCACCTTTGACGCCGCCAGCTTCACGCCGGTGCTGGAAGCCAGCCACGACGGCCAAACCTGGCAAAAGGTCGCCGACGTGCCGCTGACCCAGGTCCCGAGCACCGCCGGCTTCGCGCCGGTGACCGCGGCGCATTTCCGCGTCGTGCTGACCGGTAAGGCGCCCGCCCTCAATCCGGCCTTCATGCCGGTGCCCGGCGCCGACCTGGGGCCGTTCGCCTCTTTCGGCCAGCCGGCGGCCTTGCATCTCGGCCAACTGGCCCTGTCGGCCGAGGCCGCCGTCAACCAGGCCCAGGCCAAGGCCGGCTTTGCCACGGCCAACGACTATTACACCCTCGATGCCGGGGTCGACTCCAGCGAGGCCGGGGTGCCTGCCAGTGCGATTATCGACCTGAGCAACAAGGTCGCCGCCGACGGCACGCTCAACTGGACTCCACCCAAGGGTCAGCCATGGAAAATCGTCCGCATCGGCTGGTCGCTGACCGGTACCGAAAACCATCCGGCCACGCCCGAAGCCACCGGTTTGGAAGTCGACAAATATGACGGCCCGGCGGTACGCGCCTATATGGAAACCTATCTCGGCAAGTATGAAACCGCCGCCGGCAAGGACCTGATCGGGGCCCACGGCGTTCGCGCCATGGTCACCGACTCGACCGAGATCGGCTCGTCCAACTGGACGCCGGCCATGCTGGATCAATTCCAGCGCTTGCGCGGTTACGATGCCCGGCCATGGCTGCCGGCCCTGACCGGTATCATCATCGGCACGCGCGCCCAGACCGACGCCTTCCTTTACGACTATCGCCGCACCCTGGCCGACCTGGTCGCTTCCGAGCATTACGGCACGGTGGCGACGGTCGCCCACGAACACGGCCTGACCCTCTACGGCGAAGCGCTGGAAAGCACGCGCGTCACGCTCGGCGACGACATGGCGATGCGCAGCCACGCCGACGTACCGATGTCGGCCATGTGGACCTATCACCCTGAATTCGGCCCCAGCGCGACCGCCCTGGCCGACATGCGTGGCGCCGCTTCGGTATCCCACATCTACGGCCAGAACCTGGTCGCCGCCGAATCCCTGACCAGCGCCCTCTCCCCCTGGGCCTTCGCGCCGGCGGACCTGCAGCCCATGATCGACATGGAGTTCGCCAGCGGCGTCAACCGGCCGGTCATCCATACCTCGGTGCATCAACCTCTGGGCGACGACAAGAAACCCGGCCTGTCGCTGATGATCTTTGGCCAGTATTTCAACCGCAATGAAACCTGGGCCGGCATGGCGCGGCCGTGGGTCGACTATATATCGCGCAATGCCTACATGCTGCAACAGGGCCGTTTTTACGCCGATGTCGGCTATTTTTACGGCGAGGAAGCCCCGCTCGTCACGCTCTACCACGACAAACCGCCGGCCGACGCACCGGTCCGTTACGCCTACGATTTCGTCAATGCTGACGCCCTGATGCAAAAGCTTTCCGTCCAGGACGGCGACGTCGTGGCCGACAGCGGCGCGCGCTATCGCGTGCTCTATCTCGGCGGCAGCAGCGACCGTATGACCCTGGCTACCCTGCAGCGTATCGATGCCCTGGCCGAAGCCGGCGCAACGATCGTGGGTAATGCGCCGATCACCTCGCCCGGCTTGAACGACGATCCGGTGACGTTTTCCGCCCTGGTCAAAAAGCTATGGAGCGGCGAAGCCGTCACCCAGGTCGGCAGGGGCCGGGTCATCGCCGGCCATGATGTCGAAGCCGCCCTGGCCTCGGTCGGCCAACAGCCCGACTTCAGCTATTCCGGCGACGCGCCGATCCTGTTCGTCCACAGACGCCTGGCCGACGGCGATCTCTACTATGTCGATAACCGCACCAAGACGCCGGTCACCACCGAGGCCCGTTTCAACGTTACCGGCAAGGCGCCGGAGCTATGGCATGCCGACACCGGCAAGAGCGAGCCCGTCAGCTTCCTCACCGACGGCGGCGCGACGGTCGTGCCGCTGAACCTGGCACCACAGGAATCGGTCTTCGTCGTCTTCCGCCAACCGGCGACAGCCACCTCGGCAACCGTCACACCCGCGACCTTGTCGAAGATCGCCGATGTCGACGGCGCCTGGGATCTGAGTTTCGACGGCCTGGCCGCGCCGGCGCCAGTCGCCTCAGGCCATCTCGGTTCCCTGACCGACAGCGCTGATCCGGCCGTCAAATATTTCTCCGGCACGACCGCCTATCACACCACCCTGATCTTGCCGAAGGGCGTCAAGCCCGGCACGCCGCTGCGCCTCGACCTCGGCCAGGTCGGCGATGTCGCCGAAGTCTTCGTCAACGGGAAATCCGCCGGTATCGCCTGGAAGGCGCCCTACGCGGTCGATATCGGCGGGCTCACCACCAAAGGCGAGAACGACATCGAGATCCGCGTCGCCGATCTATGGGTCAACCGCTTGATCGGCGACGCCCAGCCCGGCGCGCAAAAGGTCACCTTCACCGCTGCCCCGACCTATAAGGCCGACGCGCCGCTGCGGCCGTCGGGCCTCATCGGTCCGGTCATCCTCCTGGGCCAACCGTAAAGGACCCGCCGTGATCGCCGTCTTGGTCGGCGTCCTGGCCGGCCTCAACGGCAGGGGAGGCCTGCGCGTGCGGCTCATAGGCTTAAATTCGCTTCGATATCTCGACGGCGCTGTCGCATATGGTCTGTAACAGCTTCTCGTCATAAGGCAGCCATGGCACCGCGACCAAGTTGGACTTCGGCAAGTCGAGTGTGACAGGCTCGCCGTTATGCGTCACCCGCCCGGTCGTCAGATGGATGCCATAGGCGCCAAGCCGGAGATGGCGGGCCTCGAAGCTCAGGCCCGGCATCCCTTTCAGCGCGCGCTGGAGCGCCTGTTTGCGCATCTCCGCCATGTCGCTGATCGGAACGTCAGCCAAATTCCACAGATGGCGTTCGCGATAGGCGTCCTCGTGCCCGTCCCGGATGGCGATACTGCTGACACTGACCAGAAGGTCGACGGCGCGCAAGATTTCGGAAAGCGTCCCGACGGGCAGGTCGCCCAGGCGGACCGGCGCGGCGGGCTTGCCGCTGGATGTCCGCAGGCTGAGGTTTCCGGTCGTCGTTGTCCCGACAAAGCCCGGAAAGATATTGCCGCCGAGGGCGAATTGCGCCGTCCACGACCCGAACGACCGAGTCAGACAATCATAGTCCAGGCGCCAGCGCTCACGCCGCGCCAGGCCGAGAAACGGCACCACCGAGACGACATGGCCGGCAAACATCGCGGTGGCGGCATGTGATAACTCAGGCTCAGGGACGACATAGTGCTCGCGAAAAACCTGCTTGAAGGGTTGCTTGATCCGGAGAGCGGCCAAGTGATCGCGCCACGCCTCGCGTTCCCCCGCCGTAACGTCCGATGGATGCCACAGCGTCAGTCGGCTGTCCGTTGATGGCACGACGGCGACACCGGCGATGTCCTGAAGCACCAGGCGACCGGCGGCCTTGACGGGGAGCACCGAAACGCAGGTGGCATCGAGGATACGCCACACCAGGGATGCCGCGAGCGGCTTGGTCTGCTCATGGCTGGCCAGGCGAAGGCGCCAGTCGTCGTAGCTCAACGTCATGCGCGACACGAGGCCGGCTTCCAGGCAGCGCGTCAGCGTGGTCAGTTGCGATTTGGTGACGGGTTGATCGGCGGGCAGGCGCAGGGCGATTTCCGGCCGGTCCGCCAGGCCGCGTTCAGCGCCTTTCAGATTGCGCTGCAGTTTCTTTTCGACGCCGGCATGGCGGTTATCGCGCAGGACCTGGCGCAAGATGGCGACGGCTTCCGGCGTCGGAAAGGCTTCAACGGCATGACCGAGGGCGATGGCGACAGATTGCGAAGGCATGGTCTTGGCGGTGGTCGGCGCCAGGCTGGCCTTGCGGAAAAGCTCATCCAGAAGCGGTGGCAACCAGGCTTCGTCGCGGGCCAGGGCCAGGCGGGCGGCACGGGCAATGACGGGAGATTCGTCGAGCGTGAACGCCTTGTCCGCCGCATAGGGTACCTCAAGCGCGTGGATGCGGCGAACGCGCTCCGCCGCCTGAGTCAAAGCCGCTTCGGCAAAGGCGGCATAGCCCGGATCGTCGAACAACCGCGGCCGTTCGTCGCCGTCGGCCGGCGCGGCTGCGTCGGTTTGCGAACGCAGGATGTCTGGGAGACTGATTTGGGCCGCAAGGTCGAGTGTGGCCAGGATAGTGAGTTCCGCGACCAGAAGGGGTGAGCGGGACAGGTCGCCCGCGAACTGTTCAAGAACCTGCGCCGGTCGCCCGGCCAACCGGCCAAGCACAACGGCGAGATGCGGCCCGGCCTGCCAAGGCGCGACCGCCAGACAGCGTTCTGCCGCGGGACCGAGACCGTCAAAACCCAGGTCGATACAGCGGGAAAGAACGAACTGGACCTCCTGCCACGAAAAACCATGGAGGATGTCGTCAGGCCTCTCTTCGGCCCAGCGCGCCAGCTGAACGAGATAGTCGCGGCACGCCGAACCGCGGAAGGCGGGCTCTGTTTCGCGGCCGAGCTCAAGGATAGCGCGGGCGGTTCGGACAGCCGGCGTCTCCTGTGCGCTGTGATCGCTTGCCCAAAACGTCGCCTTGGCGACTGTCCACAAGTCACCCAGGGCCAGCGCATCGATCTCGGTCAGATCGATCGGTCCGGCTAAGAAGCGATTGAGGCCGGATTCGGCGCCGGTCATCCGGTCGAGCAATTTGACGGTCGCCGGATGGAGCTCTGTGGTCGGCATGGATAGTCTTCCCCCCGGGGCGGATGGTTTGGCAAAGCCCGAAAACCATGAACCATAGCTCTGCCGGGCAAGGATGCACAAGCGCGATAAGGCGCTCCCGCCCTCAATGCGCCGGCGGTGGCAAGACCGTTATCCGTTCCTGGACGCCGCTTAATCGTCCGCGCGCGTAAAGCTGACGCCATCGATCCAGATGATGTCGGGGTCGTCGGGATGGGTCATGAGGACATGCTTTTCCGTCTCGCCATTGTCATAGGCGACCGTCATGACCAGGCCGTTCAGGCTGTAGCGCCCCACCTGTTCGCCGTGCGACGCCGTCGTCGTCCGCGTCGTACTCCCGCCGCCCTCGACCTCGCTGCCGGCCGAGGCCAGGCCGCGGCGGACGACCCTGCCGCCGGGCTGGAAGTCGTAGGTGGATTGGGTGAAGATCGCGCTGGTGCCGCCAAACGCCAGGTTGCCGCCGCCGCCGACATGTTCGAAAGCGCCGCTCAGCTTGGCCACCGGCGGCGTGGCCCAGACCTTATTGCCGGCGACCTGGTTCCATTTTCCGCTCTTGGTGCGGTATTCGTACGTGGCGCCGGTGCGGCGCCATTGCGACCAGTGGTCGGGGTTGGCCTGTTTGTCGCTATCCAGGGTTTGCGGCTCGGCCATGGCATCGACATCGAGCAGGATATCGCCCGAGGTGAACAGGACGGCAGGTTCGTACTTGGCGATGACCATGCCGCCATAGCCGAAGCCATAGGACAGGATCAGGCCGTAACCGGTAATGGCCGGTTGGGCCGCTGCCGGGCCGGACCAGACCGCAAGGACCGCCGCTGCGGACAGGGCGGCGAAAACACGTAACGCATGCATGACAAGCTCCGAGATAGTCCCCCGAGACGTCCCCTATGCCCGTCGATGTTTATGCCGCAGGCTTGCGACAATGGCATTACACAATGGGATCACAAGCTTGGGAAGTCATACCAACGGCGAATGATTGATCTATCGCCGTTGGCGGCGGGCAAGCGCCCGCCCGAGCTTGTGCGAGGAGCCATGCGGCGCCTGAGCTCAAGAAAAGCTGATACCAACGGTCATGCTTAATGACCGTTGGTATCAGCCGCCCGTCAGATCGATTTCGACAAAGTCGGCGACTTCGGGGATCCAGCGGTTTTGCACGAAATCGACGTGCTGCGGATGGTCGTTATAGGCGCCGTAAGCGGCTTGATTGGCAAATTCCATGGAGACGGCATAGGTGAAATCGTTCTTCGGACTGACCTGTTTCAGCAGCTCGAAGCGCTCGACACCGGGGATGTCCGACAGCCGCCGCAGTGCCGCCAGGAAAGATTGCTCTTCGGCCGAGCCGGCGGCGTGGTTGAGGCGAAACGGAACGATATGGCGGATCATGGGCGGCTCCCGGGAATGATCCGCGTTTTTGCCATATCCCGGCCGTCAGGTACAGACCGGGTGGGGGTTCAACCATATTCCGAGGCATTGGCCTTGGCCAGCTTGGCCAGGCTGGGGTTGAAAATGTGGTTCAGCACCAGGCAGCCGAACAGCAGGACCGACAGGACCGTGGCCAGGACGAAGCCGTATTTCGGGTCGTGGAAATAGTCGCTGACCGCGCCCATGGCCAGAGGCGCCACGACGGCGCTGACGCAGGTGAAGAACAGGATGACCCCGCCGACAGCGCCGTGTTCGGCCTTGGTGAAGCAGCTGATGCCCTTGGAATTGAGCGTCGGATAGATAACCGACATGAACAGGCCCGACAAAGGCAGGCTGATCACCGCGGTATCGACGCCGCCGATAAGGGCCGCGGCGAAGCACAGCAGGATGACGCCCGACGAAATGGCCAGGACGACCGTCCAGCTCAGGCGGGCCAGCATGAAGGCGCCGAGGAAGCGGCCGGCGGCGCGCAGGACGAAGAAGATCGACAGGGCATAGGTGGCGACGAAGATCAGCGAGCCGTCATAGGCTTTCAGCAGGGTCGGCATCCAGACATAGATGGCGGCTTCGACACCGACATAGAGCATGGCGCCCAGGCTGAAGGCCAGGGCAAACGGATCGCGAAGGACGTTCAGGGTGCTCATTACACTGACCGGTTTGGCGTCGTGGCGCACGGTCTTCGGGTATTTGACCAGGAGCGCCGTCAGAATCAGCAGCATGCACAGGACGCCGGCAATGACATAGAGCCACTTCCACGACAGCCCGGCCTTGAGCAGTTGCGTCACCAGGGCCGGCCCGACGATGGCGCCGACGCCGAAAAAGCCTTCGACCATGTTCATGGTGCGGGTGTGGTTGTCGGTCGAGGTGGAGATATCGCCGATCAGGGCCAGGGCGCCGGTCTTGAAAATGCCGATCGAGGCGCCGGAGACGAACAACAGGACGAGGAAAAAGCCGAAGCGATCACCGGCGATGAACAGCAGCGAATTCAGCGCGAACAGGACGAGACCCAGGACGATGGCGCCCTTGCGGCCGAAGCGATCGGCGAGGAAGCCGAGACACAGGCCGGCCAGGGCGATGCCGCCCATGGTGGCATATTGAAAGGCGCCGGCCTGGGCCATGGTCAGGCCGAAGGTCTTGATGATCTCCGGAATGATGACGCCGACACTGTCCGTCGTCATGGCGAACATCATGAACATCAGATAGGTCAGCATGCGGATGACCCGGAGCGAGGCCTGGCCGGGCAAGGCGGCTGCGGGAATGGAAGCTGAGGACATGACGGTTTTCCTGTTGACGATTATGGGTGCAGGCGGATCATGACGGCGCCCTGGGCCGGCACGGTGACGCTGTAACGGTCGTGATAGGCACCCATCTCCTTGTGCTGCCACAGGTCGCGAACCTGCAATTGGGTGGCGGCAGGATAACCGATCATGGCCCACTCCGCCGACATAGTCTGCGGTGTTGTGCCGCGGTTGAGCAGGATGACGGCGCGGCCGCCGTCGGCCAGGGGACGTGCCCATACCTCTTGACCCTCGCCCTTATAGACGCGACGGCCCTGGACACCCAGGGCGTCCTGGTCGACGGCGATGACGTCGGCATTGGTCAGGATGTCGTGGGTGGCGGCGTCCATATGGGCGACATCGTTGCCGGCAATGAGCGGCGCCGCCAGCATGGCCCACAGGCTGAAATGGGCCTGGTATTGCGTCGTCGTCATGCCGCCATTGCCGACTTCGAGCATGTCGGGATCGTTCCAGCCGCCGGGGCCGGCGTGGCTGTAGAGGTCGGCCTCGGCATCGAGGATGTCGAGCACGCCGTGCCAGTCGCCGTGATTGCCCGGGCCTTCCCAATGGTCCCAGATGTCGCCGGTCGTGCGCCACAGATTGCCGCCGACGCTGCGCGCCCATTCCCAAGGTTGATGCGTGCCCCATTCGCAGATGCTGAAGACGATCGGGCGGCCGGACTTGGCCAGGGCGTCGGCCATCAGCATGTAGGACGACTTGGCGTCCTGGGTGGCGACATTGCACCAGTCGTATTTGAGATAGTCGACGCCCCAGGCGGCATAGGTGCGGGCGTCCTGATATTCGTAGCCACGGCTGCCCGGGCGGCCCTGGCAGGTGGCGATGCCGGTGTCGGAATAGATGCCGAACTTCAGGCCCTTGCTGTGGACATAGTCGGCCAGGGCCTTGATGCCCGAGGGAAAGCGGACGGCGTCAGCGACGATATTGCCCTGGGTGTCGCGGCCGGTCTGCCAGCAGTCGTCGATGACGACATATTGGTAGCCGGCGTCCTTCATGCCCGACGCCACCAGGGCGTCGGCGACAGCGTGGATGCGGGTCTCGTCGATGTCGCAGCCGAACTTGTTCCAGCTGTTCCAGCCCATGGGCGGGGTGCGGGCCAGGCCGTTATCCTTGATCTGGAGTTTGACGCCGTCGTCGGCCATGGCGGGCACCGCCGCGGCGATGCCGAACCCCAGCGCAATGGCGGGCAGGAGTCTCATGAGGGCGGTCAGCATGGGGATGTCTCCGGGGTTTTGGCGCCTGGCGCCTGGCAATAGCGGTCGATATAGGTGGCGTGGGGCGGCAGGCCGGCGGCGGCGGCGGTCATGGCGGCGCGCAACTTGTCGAGCCACCGCGCGCCGTCCTGATCGCGGAAGTCGAGCACGGGGTCATAGTGCCGCGGCGTATTGAACTGTCCGATATGGACGGCCAGCCACGAGGCCGGGCCGAACAGGTCGAAGTCGCGGGCGACCAGGCGGCCGTAGCGGCTGAAATGGTCGATCTTGTCCTGCAGGGTGTCGGGGATGCTCATATTGGCGCAGTACCGCCACAGCGGGCTGTCGTCGCGCTCGGTCAGGCGATAGTGCAGGATGAGGAAGTCGCGGATGCGTTCGTTTTCGTTCATGGCGACGCGGTTGAATTCGTCGCGCACCAGCGGATCGAAATCGCGGTCAGGGAAGAAGGCCAGCAGCTTGGCGATATTGGCCTGGATCTGGTGCAGGCTGGTCGATTCCAGCGGCTCCATGAAGCCGCTCGACAGGCCGATGGCGATGACGTTTTTATTCCAGGCCAGCTTGCGTCGGCCGGTCGTGAAGCGCAGCGGACGCGGATCGGCCAGGGCCGCGCCGTCGAGATTGGCCAAAAGGGTCGCCGCCGCTTCGTCGTCGTTGATATGGCTGGAGGCATAGACATAGCCGTTGCCGACGCGGTGCTGTAAGGGGATGCGCCATTGCCAGCCGGCGGAACGGGCGGTCGAGCGGGTATAGGGGGTCATGTCCCCCGTAGACTGAGACGGGACTGCCATGGCGCGGTCGCACGGCAACCAATGGCTCCAATCATCGTAACCGGTCTTGAGCGCTCCCTCGATGAGAATGCCGCGGAAGCCGGAGCAGTCGATAAACAGGTCGGCCTCAATCGTGCGGCCGTCGGCCAGGGTGACGCTGTCGACAAAGCCCGTCTCTGCGTTCAGGGCGACGTCGTTGATGCGGCCTTCGAGGCGGACGACGCGGCGGGCTTCGGCGTAGTCGCGCAGATAGGCGGCGTAAAGGCCGGCGTCGAAATGGTAGGCATAGTCGTAGGTCGACAAAACGTTGCGCTGATCCGGCGACGGCGGGGCGAATTTGTTGTCGCGGGCGGCGGCCCAAGCCATGCAGTAATCGTCGAGGGCGCCCGCCTCGCCCCGTTCATGGGCGCGCTGCCAGTGGTGGTGGACCGCGACCATGTCGAACGGCCGGCCATAGGTGCCGAAGGGGTGGAAATAATGCGTGCCCCGGCGCGCCCAGTCGATGAACTGGATGCCGAGTTTGAACGTGCCCTGGGTGTGTTTGAGGAAGTCGTTTTCGTCAAGGCCGAGGGTCTGGTTGAAGACCTTGATCGGCGGAATGGTCGCTTCGCCGACGCCGACCGTGCCGATCTCCTCGGACTCGATCAGGGTGATGTCGCAGCCGTGTTGCAGGGCGTTGGCCAGCGCCGCGGCCGTCATCCAGCCAGCGGAACCGCCACCGATGATGGCGATCTTGCGAATTCTGCGATGTGGCTGCGCCATGGAAGCTACCTTAAAAAATCCCCGCCGGCCTGGGGTTGGCCGGCGGGGCCGTCATCAGAAGCTGTAACGCAGGGACGCCGTTACGGTACGCCCCAGGACGGCGGAGTTAGAGAAGATCCCCGAGGTCGGGCTGGTCTGAAGCAGGCCGCCGCTGCCGCGGTAACCCAGCTTGTCGAACAGGTTGTTGACGTTCAGCGCCAGTTCGAGGCCGTCGTAAGGACGGATCTTGAAGAAGCCGTTGACATAGGTCTGGCCCTTGACGTCCTGGCCGCTCCACGCCTTGCTGGTACCCTGGCCGTTGATGCTGATACCGAACGAGGTGATGCCGATATTGTAGGACGGCGCCAGCAGGAAGCTGTAGTCCGGCAGGGCGCCGGGCGCCTGGCCGGTCGACGCAACCTCGGCTTTCAGCACCGTGCCGTCGCCGTAGAGGCTGAAGTCGCCCCAGCGCAGGTTACCGGAAAGCTCGACCCCGTGGGCGGAGTAGTGCTCGCTGATGACCGGATCGAGGCCCTGGGTGATGCGGGTGAAGTCGTAATTGTTATCGGTCAGGTCGGCGGTGAAATAGGTGCCTTCATAAGTAAAGCTGGCGCCGTGGATATTGCCGCGGCCCTTGACGCCGACCTCCTTCTGTTCGACGAAATTGACCGCCGTGGTGTTACCCTGGGCGTTCAGGCTGCCGTCGGCGTTGAAATTGCCGCCGAGGACGCGGCGATCGGCATTGAAGCGGCCGCCGCGGCTGGCGCGCAGGAAGATGTTGGTGTTGTCGTTGAGCTTATAGAGCCCGCCGATGGACCAGGAGGTGTACGTCTTGGTGTAGTTCAGCACTTCGATGGCGCCGCCGGCCACCATGGACGGCAGGGTCGCCGAGCCGAGTTCGTCGGATACGGTGATATTGGGTCCGGCAACGCCGCCCTGGGCCCAGCCGGAGGCCTTGACCGAGTCCTGACGGATGCTGGCGTCGATGTCGAACGGTCCGGTGACGAAGTCGAGCGACAGGTAGGGCGCGGTGTCGACATAGTTGAGGTCGTATTGGCGGGCGCAGCAATTGCCCCAATTGTCGTTGAACCCGGCCTGACCCGCAGCGGTCAGCTGGGTGCCGGTGCCGTTGGCGCCGGTGAACAGGTCGAGTTGGGCCGGGTTGCGGCCGGTCAGTTCGGCATAGGAGCGGTTGACGTGCCAATCCTGGGCGACGGTCTGGCGCATATAGAACAGGCCGGCCTTGGCGGTCAGGCGGCCGCCGAAGAGATCGGCCTTGCGCGTCACGGTCAGGTCGTTCACGAACGAACCCATATCGCTCATATTGGTGTCGATGTTCGGGTTGTTGTTGAGATAGGTGCCGGTATAGGCGTGGCCCTTGTTCGGGCCGTTGGCATAGACGATCGAGCCGACGGTCTGGCCGTTGACGGTCGAGCCGATAACGCTGGCGGTCGTGGCGACATTGAGGAACTGGGTGCGGAAGGCGCCGCTCTGGCTGGTCCAGCGCAGGGCGTCATGGACGGAGAAATCGTCGCTGAAATCGTACTGGAATTCGCCGCCGACCGAGCTCGACTTGACATGGATGCCTTCCATCGGCACGGTTTCCAGCTGGCCGGAATAGTTCAGGATCTGGAAGGACTGGTTGTAGATCGACTGGTTGGAGTCCTTGCGGGCGTCGAAATTGGCCAGGGGTTCGAAGCCGGTAATGGTATTGCCCGACAGCTTGGCGACCGACGGCATGGTGGTGAAGGTCGGCTCCTTGTCGTCGAGGCGTTTGAAGTTCAGGCGAATATAGCCCTTACCGCTCTCGAACTCCTTGGTGATATTGCCTTTGATTTGATAGCCCTTTTCGGCATTGTAACCGATATGGGTCGGGCCCGAGCCGTTCTTGACGAAGCCGCCGATGTGGAAACGCAGGGTGTCGTTGATGCGGCCGCCATAGGCGAAGTCGATCTTGGTTTCATCGAAGCCCACGCCGGTGGACAGGCCGATCATGCCGCCCTCCTTGGTGCCGGTATTGCTGACATAGTTGATGACGGCGCCGGGCGCCTGGGAGGCGAAGGTCGAGGTGCCGCCGCCGCGCACGGCTTCGACGCGCTGGACGCTGCTGTCGTAACGCGTCCAGTAGTCGTTATTGCCGAAGTTCATGTCACCGAACAGGACGGTCGGCAGGCCGTCTTCCTGCAATTGGACGAATTCCGAACCGCCGGTGACAACCGGAAGGCCGCGGACGCCGATATTGGAATTGCCGCCGGGGCCGGCGGTGTCCTGGGCCTGGATGCCCGGAATAAGGCGGAAAACTTCGGCTTCGGAACGCGGGGTAAAGTCCTCGATCTGCTGCAGCGAAAGTGACGAGATCGACATCGAGCTCTGCATCTTGGTCTTGTCGCGGCCGCCGGCCGTGATGACGACGGTGATGTCGGCGTCGCTGTCGGCCTTGGCGGGGGCGGGCGCCGGAGCGGCGTCCTGGGCGGACGCGGCCGAAGCCAGGGCCAGCGGCGTCACGAGAAGGGCGGCCAGGGCGATCAGGGAAGCACCGGCACGCAGGGGCCGGGCGGAGGCGCCAGCCAAAAATCGGGATGAATAGGTCATGGAACGTTTCCTAAAGAGTTGCCGGCCCTGTGCACCTTCTGCTGGGTGCGATCGTCTGAACGCGATCATACGGACCTGGTGTGATGCCTGTGGTCTCAGTCATGGCATTTTTATACAAACGTTTGCAATATATTTATGATAACCACCGCCGTTATGACCCAAAATGTTGCCAATTTGCGACACAAACAGCCGGATTTCGTCCCGTCGACCCACAAATCGCCCAAATACTGCAAAAAATGGCTTGCAAACGTTTGGATAAAGTTCACATTGACGGCAGAGGCTCGCGATGGACCTCTCTCCGCCTGAACTGCCGCCCCGACACCTCCATCAGGTGAAAGGGCGGTCTTTTTCTGACGCATTCCCCAGTTTCTGAGTCATTAGAGTCACCACCAGAGTCGCCATGATCCTCGCTACCCCTTCGATCCGTACCCCCGACACCCCCCTGTCACCGCGCGACAGCCTGTTGTTCGAGCGCGCCCGCCAGTCCCTGATGCGCCTCTACGGCGGACGGGCGGATTTCGACACCCTGATGGCCGAGATCGGCGACCACCTTACGGCCGCGGCCGCGGCCCGGCCCGCCGCGCACAAAAGCCTGGACGAAGCGCGCCGCGACGATCCGCGCTGGTTCGCCAAGCCCGGCCGCGCCGCCTATTGCACCTATATCGACCGCTTTTCCGGTACTTTGAGGGGCTGTATCGACCACATTGATTATCTCGAAGACCTGGGCGTCGGCCTGTTCCACCCCCTGCCCTTGCTGAAGCCGCGCGACGGCGACAATGACGGCGGTTTCGCGGTGGAGGACTACCGCGCCGTCGATCCGCGACTGGGTACGTTCGACGACCTGAAAGACCTGGCCGGGGCCTTGCGTGATCGCGGCATGTCGCTGGTGCTCGATGTCGTTTGCAACCATACGGCCAGGGAACACGGCTGGGCGCGCGCCATGATCGCCGGCGATCCCGCCTATCGCGATTTCTATATCGTCATGCCCGACGAAGGCGAAAAAGACGCCTGGGCCGCCACCTTGAGCGACGTCTTCCCCGACACGGCGCCCGGCAGTTTCACCTATGATGCCGAAGCCGGCGGCTGGGTGTGGACGACGTTTTACCCGTTCCAGTGGGACCTCAACTACGCCAATCCGCGCGTCTTCATCGCCATGCTGGACGTGCTGTTCGATCTCGCCAATGCTGGGGTCGAAGGCTTCCGTCTCGATTCGGCCGCCTATCTGTGGAAGATCAAGGGCACGATCTGCCGCAACATGCCCCAGGCCCACGACATCCTGATGGCCTGGCGCAGCCTGTTGTCGATCGTGGCGCCGGGGGTCTTCCTGCTAGCCGAGGCCATCGAAGGCCTGGACGAGGTCCTGGGCTATTTCGGCGAGGACCGGGCCCACAGCGAATGCGACATGGCCTATAACAACACCCTGATGACCGCCCTGTGGGGCAGCTTGGCCGAGGGCGACGCCGCCGCCGCGCGGCAGGCCTTGGGCCTGACAAAGGATAAGCCGGCGCACGGCACCTGGCTCAACTATGTCCGCTGCCACGACGACATCATCTGGCAGGCCGTGGCGACCTGGGTCGAACAGCCCCGCCTGCAAGCCTGGTCCGACTTCTATGCCGGCAAGCACGGGTCGTTTGCCGACGGCCTGGCCTTCCAGGCGCCGGCCGGATTGGCGCCGTCGACCTGCGGCATGGCGGCCAGCCTGTGCGGCGTGGACAAGCCGGACGGGTTGAAGCGCCTGGAATTGCTCTATGGCGTGACCTGCGCGCTCGACGGCGTGGCGATGATCTATATGGGCGACGAGATCGCCCTGGCAAACGACGACGGTTTCGCCGACGATCCGGAAAAGGCGCCCGAACTGCGCTGGCTGCATCGCCCGTCCATGGACTGGAACGCCGCCGCCGCCCGCAAGGCGCAGGATACCGCGCAACAGGCCATGTTCGGCTATCTCAACACCCTGTCGGCGATTCAGCAGGGTATGGCCGGCTGGCGCGACGGCGGCCCCGCCACGGCCGTCGCCAGCGAGGATCCGCGCCTGCTGATCTTTACCCGCCCGTTGGGCGACAGGACCTTCACCTGCGCCGCCAATTTCAGCGCCGCCACGGTAGCCCTGCCAGACAATGTCGGCGGCGACGACTTGATTTCGCGGCGCGCCACCGCCATGCTTGAACCCTATCAAGTGATTTGGACTCTTTCGGCATGACGGCTTTCTTGGGTATCGAAATGGGCGGCACCAAGGTGGTCCTGGCGCACGGCAACGGGCCCGACGACCTGAGCGCGCCGGTACGGGTGCCGACGACGGCACCGGACGAGACGGTGGCCGCCATCATCGCCGCCGCCAATGCGCTGATCGCCGCGAACGGCCCGGTCGCCGCCATCGGCATAGCCAGTTTCGGGCCGATCGGCGTGTCGCCGACCGCGCTCGACTACGGTCATTTCCTCAAGACTCCCAAGGCCGGCTACAGCCATTTCGACTTGCTGACACCGCTGCGCGCCGCCTTTCCCGATATGGGCTTCGTCGTCGATACCGACGTCAATGGCGCGGCACTGGGCGAAGGCCGCTGGGGCGGCGCGGTCGGTCTCAGCGACTTCGCCTATATCACCGTCGGCACCGGCATCGGCGTCGGCCTGGTCAGCCACGGCGCGCCGGTCCACGGCCTGCTGCACCCCGAGGCCGGCCATATCCTGATCAAGCGCGACCTGCATGCCGACCCGTTCGGCGGTTGCTGTCCGTTCCACGGCGACTGCCTGGAAGGCCTGGCCAGCGGTCCGGCGATCGCGGCACGCATCGGCCGTCCGGGTGAGGAGATCGCCGGGGACGATCCGGTCTGGGACCTGGCCGGCAGCTATATCGCCCAGCTGTGTTACAATCTGGTCCTGGTGGCGTCGCCGCGCAAGATCCTGCTCGGCGGCGGGGTCGGCAGCCATCCCCGCGTCCTGGCCAGCGCCCGGCGAAACCTGCATGCCTATCTCGGCGGCTATATCGAAGCCTTGAGCGAGATGACAGCGTGCGAGGCCTTTATCACGTCGCCGGGCCTGGGCGACCGGGCGGGCGTTCTGGGCGCGATTGCCCTGGCCAGCGGGGCTTGAGGCTGTGCTGGGGGATAGAAGGTTTATCCACAGATTACACAGATTACGCAGATTTTTCAGAGCGTTAACGGTTGGCCTCGGTGTACGCCGCCAGCCGGAAGGTTGACCACGGATAAGGCACGGATGCCGCTGCGCGGCGACACGGATAGACACGGATTCCGGGGCCGCACATCGCCTGCGCGAGGCGCGTCAACAATCAGGACCGCCCACCACGAAAGCTTGCCCTTCGGGCGAAGGAAGAGTCAGCGCGCGCCATCTCTGCTTATCCGTGTCGCCGCGCAGCGGCATCCGTGCCTTATCCGTGGTCGATTCCCCAGGTTACAACTCGCACTGAATGCAGCCAATAACACTCTGAAAAATCTGCGTAATCTGCGTAATCTGCGGACAAACCTTACTTTACCGACGCCACCCAACGCTAACCGATCGTCGAACCGCGCACGACCAGGCTGGCCGGGACGACCGCCGATGACGTCAGTTCGCCCTTGATGCGCTGGAACAACAGGTCGACCATCAATTTCGACGCCATGGCCAAATCCTGGCGGATCGTCGTCAGCGGCGGCGCCAGGGACCGCGCCATGGCGACATCGTCGAACCCGACCACCGCGACATCGGAGGGCACATGGAAACCGGCCTCGGCCAGGGCCGTCATGGCGCCGTGGGCGATGACGTCGGACGCCGCGAACAGGCCGTCGAACTTGACCTTGGCCTTGATCAGACCGCGCACGACCTCGACCGCCGAGTCGAAGGTAAAACGCGACTCGATCAACTCGGTCACGGCCGGTTTGGCGCCGGCCGCCGCCATGGCCTCGCGATAGCCCTGATAGCGGCTGTCGACCTCGGGCACATGCGACGGGCCGATAAAGCGGATGACGCGCCGCCCCACCGACAGCAGATGCTGGGTCGCCAGCCGGCCGCCGAAGACATTGTCGACCCCGACCGAACAATAGGTCTGGTCGCGCAGCTTCTCGCCCCAGACCACCATCGGCAGATAACCGGCAGCGACATCGTTGATCGCCTTGTGCTGATCGCTTTGGCCCAGCATCAGCAGGCCGTCGAAGCGATGCGACTGGATCAGGCCGCTCAGCCAGCCGTCGTCGGGATGCGCCACCTTGGTCAGCAGGACGTCATAGCCGTGTTGAATAACCTCTTCCGACAAATGACCGATCATTTCGAGCAGGAAGGGATCGGTGAGTCTTTGCCCGGTTTCGTGGCCCATCGGCATGACGATACCGATGGTGCGCGTGGTTTGCAGGCGCAGATTACGCGCCGCCTGATTGACGACATAGCCGTGTTCGGCCGCCAGCGCGCCGATCTTGTCGCGCAGGGCCTGGGGCACCAGCTCGCTGCCGGCCAGGGCGCGGGATACCGTCGAGACCGAAACGCCCGCCAGCCTTGAGATATCGGCCATTTTGAGCCGGGCATTGGGATTGGGCGGCTTGCGTGCCATGGCGCGGGACGTCTCCGTGGTTTGAAGCGCGATCCGTCAGGACGGCGTTCAGCGATTCATTACAAACGATTGGACGACTTCACGCAACCTTTTTCGCCGGCGATCGTGGCGCGCCGGCGCTTCAGGCCGGCGGATGGCGCCTTCGCCCGCCCCTGGAGAAATTGATTGACCAATTTTCAATCGCTGCTTAATTGGTTTACAAATTTAGCGAGCGAGTGATGGTTTCGGGGCGTCGGGGACAGGCCGCCGAACCAGGACTTGGGCGCACGCAGCACAAAGAAGGGTTCACAATGGAAGCCCCGGAAAAGGACGGTCGAGCCTACCAAGTCGTGGGGAACGACCTCATTCGTCGCATCCGCGAGGGCGAGTTCCGTGTTGTCGGCCGGTTACCGCCGGAACGCGACCTGGCGGACGTCTATGAGGTCGGCCGCACCGTTATTCGCGACGCCCTGGTCATGCTGGAGGTCAAGGGCCTGATCGAGCCCCGGCAAGGCTCCGGCGTCTATATTACGCGCAAGGCCTATCAGGTCGAGCCGATGGAACCGCGCCCGACGCCGGCGACACCGGCGCCCGAGCCCCTGCCGCCGGCGGGACCGTTCGAGCTTTTGCAGGCCCGGCAATGGCTGGAAAGCCATATTGCCCGCCTGGCCGCGCTCAACATGACCGACAAGAATTTCGCCGTCATCCAGAAGGCCTATGACGACCATCGCCTGGCCCAGTCCCAGGGCGCCAAGGAAAGCCTCGACATCCGCTTTCACATGGCCATCGCCAATGCGACCCTGAATACCGAACTGGCCGCCCTGGTCAATCAGCTGTGGCACCGGCGCGACAACAATCCCTTGTGGCGCAACCTGCACGCCCGGATCAAGGACGCGCGCTACCGCGAACGCTGGGTGCTGGATCACGACCGTATCGTCGACGCCATGCGCCGCCGCGACGGCGAAGCGGCCTATGTCGCCATGTGGAACCATATCGAAAACGTCAAAATCTTCCTGCTCGATTCCAGCGACACGGAAACTGGCAAGGACCAGCCCGGCCAGACCGCCCGGCGGCCGCGCCAACTGACCTGACCCTCCCGGCCACTTAACTTTTTGGGAATACGCATGGCGCATACGCCTTCATGCCGCCAACCTTCACGCAGGCAGGTCCTGCTGCAAACCGCCGGCGCCTGGCTTGTGGCGAGCAGCCCGGCCGCGGCATTAGGCGACGCCGGAACCGGCGGCGCCCGCGATGTTCTGACCCGGTTGATCGGCCGGCGCGCCGACGCCTTCCGCCTGAAGCTGACGCCCGCCGCGGATGACAGTCCATGGTACCAGGTGACGAGCCGGGGCGGCCAGGTCACGATCGAGGGCTCGTCTCCGGTCGCGCTCAGCCGCGGCGCCTATGCCTATCTCAAGGACACCGGCCTGGCCGCGCTCAGTTGGGAAGGCGCACGCGCCGATCTCCCCAAAACCTTGCCGGCCTTTGACGGCGGGCGGGTCGCCTCGCCGTTCCAGCACCGCGCCTATATGAACACCTGCACCTTCGGCTATACGACGCCGTGGTGGAACTGGGCGCGCTGGCAGCGCGAAATCGACTGGATGGCGCTGCATGGCATCGACATGCCGTTGGCCATGGAGGGCCAGGAATATGTCTGGAGGGCCCTGTGGCGGGCCTCAGGCTTAAGCGATACCGAACTGGCGGATTACTTCTCCGGCCCCGCCTTCACGCCCTGGCAGCGCATGGGCAATATCGAAGGCTATGACGCGCCGCTACCCGCCGCCTGGATCGACAAGAAACGCGATCTGCAGGTGCGGATTCTCGGGCGCATGCGCAGCCTCGGCATGAAGCCCATCCTGCCGGCCTTTGCCGGCTATGTGCCGCGGGCCTTCGCCGACAAACATCCGGAGGCGCGGATCTACAAGATGCGCGCCTGGGAAGGCTTCAACGCCACCTACTGGCTCGACCCGGCCGATCCCCTGTTCGCCAATATCGCCGGTCAATTTATCGCGCTTTACGACGCCACCTACGGCGCCGGCGACTATTACCTGGCCGACGCCTTCAACGAGATGCTGCCGCCGATCGCGGCGGACGGCGCCGATGCCGCCAAGGCGAGCTATGGCGACGCCACCGCCAACAAGGCGGCGGTCGAGGCCGTGGCGCCCGAGGTCAAGGCCGAACGTCTCGCCGCCTATGGCCGGGCCATCTACGATTCGCTGCGCCAGGCCCGGCCGGGCGCGGTCTGGGTCATGCAGGGCTGGCTGTTCGGCGCCGATCAGAAATTCTGGACGCCCGACGCCATCGGCGCCTTTCTCAGCCAGGTGCCGGACGACAAGATGCTGGTCCTGGATATCGGCAATGACCGTTATCCCGATGTGTGGAAGAACGCCCACGCCTTTCAGGGCAAGGGCTGGATCTACGGCTATGTCCACAATTACGGCGGCAGCAATCCGATCTATGGCGATCTCGACTTTTACCGCAGCGACATGGCGGCGATCGCGGCCAGTCCGCAAAAGGGCCAGCTTAAGGGTTTCGGCGTCTTCCCCGAAGGCCTGCACAGCAATTCCGTCGTCTACGAATATCTCTACGACCTGGCCTGGGGCGAGGGCGGCGACAGTACGGAAGGCTGGTTGCAGACCTATAGCCGGGCGCGTTACGGCCTGACCTCGCCGGACTTGCTCAGCGCCTGGCAGGACCTCAACGCGGCGGTCTACCGCACGAAATACTGGACACCGCGCTGGTGGCACAGCACGGCCGGCGCCTACCTGCTGTTCAAGCGCCCGGACATCGCCATGGCCGATTACGACCCGGCGCCCGGCGACAGGGGCCTGCTGAAACAGGCCGTGCTTAAGCTGCTGGCCCTGCCGGCAGCCTATGGCCGTTCGCCCCTATTCCGTAACGACCTGATCGACGCCGCGCGGCATCTGGTCTCGCTGGAAATCGACGATCGGGTGCAGGCCGCCATCAAGGCCTATCAGGCCGGCGATCTGAATGCCGGCGACCGCGCCGTGGCCGAAATCAATAATCTAGTCACCCGGCTCGACCTGCTGTTGGGCGAGCAGCAGGAATGCCTGGCCAGCTGGATCGACGACGCGAAGGCCTATGGCGATACGCCGGCCGACCGCGCCTACTATGCCCGCAATGCCCGCGCTCAGGTCACGGTGTGGGGCGGCGCCGGCAATCTCCACGACTATGCCTCCAAGGCCTGGCAAGGTCTGTATAGGGATTTCTACCTGCCGCGCTGGACGCAGTTCCTGGGTGGCCTGCGCCAGGCAGCCGTCGCCAAGACCAGCTTCGATCAGGCGCGGTTTACCGCCGACATTACCACCTGGGAACACGCCTGGGTCGACAGCGACGCAGCCCATGTCCGCCGCCGCCCGAAACATCCGATCGCCAGTGTCCGCGGCCTGATGGCCAGCCTCGAACAGTCCTGAAAGCTCACCCATGGAAAAACCTCGCTACCTGGCTTTGGATGTGCTGCGCGGCCTGACGGTCTGCGTCATGATCGTGGTCAATACGTCCGGCGCCGGGGCTGAGCCCTTCGCCATTTTGCAGCACGCCAAATGGTTCGGCTTCACCCTGGCCGACGCGGTTTTCCCGACCTTCCTGTTCGTCGTCGGCAATGCGCTCTGTTTCACGGTCAAGCCGGGCGGATCGGATGCCGCCTTCTTCCTCAAGGTCCTCAAACGCACCGTCATCATCTTCCTGCTCGGCTTCCTGATGTACTGGTTTCCCTTCGTCCACCAGGCGCCCGACGGATCGTGGGCCTTCAATCCGCTCGGCGAAACCCGGATCATGGGCGTGCTGCAACGGATCGCCCTGTGTTACGGCCTCGGCGCCATTGTCGTGCGTTACCTCACCGTTCGCCAGATCGTCGCCCTGTGCGTCGTCCTCCTGCTCGGCTATTGGGCGGCGTTGATGCTTATGGGCCCGCCGGGAGAGCAGCTCACGCCGCTCGGCAATATCGCCGCCCAGGCCGACCGCGCCGTGCTCGGTCTTCAGCACATGTATCGTAAGGGCCATGGCTACGACCCGGAAGGCCTGTTCAGCACCCTGCCCGCCCTGGTCAATGTCCTGGCCGGTTACCTGGCCGGCCGGTTCCTGATGGGACGCCCCCCCGCTCAAAAGACCCCCGACCGCAAGACGGTGACGACCCTGCTGATCGTCGGCGCTGTGCTCGTGGTCGCGGGCCTGGCCTGGGGCCTGTCGCCACAACCCATCGGCTTCCCGCTGGCCAAGCGTTTGTGGACCAGCAGTTTCGTCCTATTGACCATCGGAATCGACCTGGTCCTGCTGGCTGGCCTGATCGCCTATACCGAGCTCGGCCGCCTGACCTTCGGCGTCCGCTTCTGCCAGGTTTTCGGCAAGAACGCCCTGGCCATCTATCTGTTCTCGGAACTGTTCGTCACCGTCCTACAACTGATCAAGACGCAGCAGGGTGTCGGGCTTTACGACTGGGTCGGGATCGAGCTGTTTCAGAAGATCGCGCCCGGCGCCATAGGCTCCCTGCTGTGCGCCATCGCCTATATGCTGGTGTGCTGGGGGTTGGGCTACATCCTCGACCGGCGCAACATCCTGATCAAGATTTGACCGCCGACAACGTGGAATTTTTATTCCATATTTTTTATGGAAGAAAATATATTCCAACTCGCCGGGCGGTCTGTCATACTGCGCCAATAGATACAGAGGAAACTGCCATGCTGAAACCGGACAGGCGCAAAGTCTTGCAGGCGGCCGCCATCCTCGGCACGCCGGCGATCAGCCTGGCCGCCGGTGCCGTGGCGGCTTCCGATACCGCCGTCCTGCCTTTCCGGCGCGACGGCCTGACGCCACGCATCCGCCTGCTGCTCGACTTCGACTGGCGCTTCGCCTTCGGCCATGCCGGCGAGATCCAACGCGATTTCAACTTCGGCGCCGACCAGAAGACCTTCGCCAAACAGGGTGCCAATGTCGCTGCCCCGGCCGATATCGCCTTCGACGACAGCACCTGGCAAAAGGTCAACCTGCCGCACGACTGGGCGATCGACGTGCCCTTCGTCAAAAACGAATATTTCATCCCGCCGAAGAACCCCGACGATGGCGATCCGACGGCCGGTCACGGTTACAAGGCGATCGGCCGCAAGTTCCCGGAAACCAGCGTTGGCTGGTACCGCAAGGTCTTCAACCTGTCGGCCGACGACGAAGGCCAACGACTGACCCTGGAATTCGACGGTGTGTTCCGCGATTCCACCGTCATTTTCAACGGCTATATCCTGAGCCGCCATGAGAGCGGCTATACGCCGTTCAGCGTCGACATCTCCAACTTCATCAATCCCGACGGCCCCAATGTCCTGCTGGTGCGGGTCGACGCCAGTTTGGGCGAAGGCTGGTTCTACGAAGGCGCCGGCATTTACCGCCATGTCTGGCTGGTCAAGACGGCCCGGACCTATGTGCCGCAATGGGGTGTTTGTATTCGCGGTGAGGTCTCGGGCGCCGTCGCCATCGAAACCCAGGTCGCCAACGATAGCGACGATGCGCGCACCGTGCGCGTCGTTTCGACCGTGTTCGATGCGGACAATCGCCAGGTGGCGTCCCTGGCCGATGACGCCACGATTGCCCCCCGGGATGAAACGGTCTGTCAGCAAACCACCACCCTGGCCGCGCCGCGCCTATGGTCGCTCACCGCTCCGCACCTCTATACCGTCAGGACCGAGATCCGAGACGGCGACACCCTCATCGACACCTATGTCTCACGCTTCGGCCTGCGCGAGATCCGCTTCGATGCCAGGACAGGCTTCTTCCTCAACGGCGAGGGCATGAAGATCAAGGGCACCAACAACCACCAGGACCATGCCGGCGTCGGTGTGGCCTTGCCCGACATGTTGCAGGTGTGGCGGGTCAAGCAGCTGAAGGCGATGGGATCAAACGCCTGGCGTTGTTCGCACAATCCGCCGACGCCGGAGCTGCTCGATGCCTGCGACGAGATCGGCATGCTGGTGATCGACGAGACGCGTCCGATGACCTCGACGCCGGACGGCCTGGCCCAGCTGGAAACGCTGATCCGCCGCGACCGCAACCACCCCTCGATCATGCTGTGGTCGATCGGCAACGAGGAGACGGCCCAGCAGGGCACCAAGCGCGGGCTCAAGATCGCGCTCGACATGCGCCGCACCGTCAAAGCACTCGACCCAACGCGGCCGGTGACCGCCGCCATGAACCACTATATGGGCCAGGGCATCACGCCGGCGCTCGACGTCATGGGCTTCAACTATCACGAGGCCGACATCGAGCCGTTCCGCGCCCTCTATCCCGACATGCCGATCGTCGGCACGGAGACTGCCAGCGCCGTGTCGACGCGCGGCGAATATGTCCGCGACGAAGTCAAATGTTATGTCCGCGCCTACGATCTCGATGCGCCGTCCTATGCCCTGACGGCGGAGGCGTGGTGGACCCTGTAC
Organism: Asticcacaulis sp. P2_B1; assembly: GCF_056404915.1. Classification (NCBI taxonomy): domain Bacteria; kingdom Pseudomonadati; phylum Pseudomonadota; class Alphaproteobacteria; order Caulobacterales; family Caulobacteraceae; genus Asticcacaulis; species Asticcacaulis sp. P2_B1. The sequence continues at coordinate 397,597 of NZ_JBFUDD010000002.1, forward strand.
AATGCTAAGCCCTACCTGTCCGGCGGCCTGGTATGGACGGGTTTCGATTACCGCGGCGAGCCGACGCCGTTCAACCGCTGGCCCTCGATCTCCTCGCATTTCGGCATTCTCGATACCTGCGGCTTCCCCAAGGACATCTATTATTATTACCGCTCGTGGTGGCAGAACGAACCCGTCCTGCACCTGTTTCCGCACTGGAACTGGGAGAAGGGCCAGAATGTCCCGGTCTGGGTGCATTCGAACCTCGACGAGGTCGAGCTGTTCGTCAATGGCGTCAGCGCCGGCCGCAAGACCGTGGTCAAAGACCGGCACCTGGAATGGAGCGTGCCGTTCGCGCCCGGCAAGATCACGGCCTATGGCTATAAGGCCGGCAAGGTGGTGATGAAACAGAGCCGCGAAACCGCGGGCGCAGCCTATCGCCTGGCCCTGACCGCCGACCGCCTGGCGCTCTCGGCTGACGGCGAGGACATCGCCATGCTGAAAGCCGAGGTCTTCGACAAGGCGGGGATCGCGGTCGCCACGGCCGACAATCTGATCCATTTCGACGTCGAAGGACCGGGCGACGTCATCGGCGTCGGCAACGGCAATCCGACCAGCCACGAAGCCGACCGGGCCAATGTCCGGCATGCCTTCAACGGCCTGGCCCAGGCCATCGTCCAGACGCGGCGCCGGGAAACCGGTGACATTGTCATTACGGCGCGTTCGGAAGGGCTGCTGCCGGCCCGTCTGGTCCTGAAAGCCGGCGCGGTTACCTTGCGTCCGCAGGTGTGATGACCGACGGCGAAATGTGTGCCTTGTCGCCACTGGCAGCGGGCAAGCGCCCGCCCGAGCTGATGCGAGGAGCCATGCGGCGCTTGAGCTGAAAGTGACCGATTTCGGGCGCGATTGACATTTCCGCCGCGTCATTTCCGCGGCGGAAATGTGGCACAACCGCTACACCTTCCGTCTTTTACGAAAACTGCCACCCGTTTTTCGCCATTTTCGACGATATATCAAACCTTTGTTTTTTATAACATTATCGCAATTTTTCGCGTCCATTCGATAGAAACGCGGACCGTTTGTGGCTAATTCTGCAACGAAAATATCAATTCTGAAAACAACGGAATTGACATTCCATAATATCGAACATACCCTTTAGTTGTCGGTAAGCCTCGCGATAACTGCGGGTCCCTGGATTACATCCTGATCCGCTTTCTTCACGGCCTACCGGACAAAAAAAAACGGGTATTCCACGCTTTTCAGCCGCCGAATACCTTAATAAACGGGGCCACGCCAATGACGTTCACCACCTTTGCTTGAGCCGCGTCTCTAACGGATGTTTAAAACTTTCAGCCTTAAGCTGAAATTTTAAAGTCCCCCCAGTTGAGTTCGACTAAGCCCATCCTCTCCTTTTTATCATACGGCGCGCCGCTCTTCGGACCGGTGGTATCCCAAGGCCACAATTGGTCGGCCAATTGAAAAAAAATGGTTGGAGTGGTCATACAAAACAGGAAAAGCCACGCCGAACGCCGCCGATCTACCTGTGAAGACGGCCTTCGAGCGCGGGATAATTTGGAACAGTAACAGGAGAAAACCTCATGGTTGAGACTAAGATGAAAAAGAGAGCCCTCCGGCTTAGCCTGCTCGGCGCCACCATGCTTGTCGGCTGCGGATTCAGCGCCGCCCATGCCCAGGATGCGGCACCGGCCGCGGCGCCCGCCGCCGCTGACGACAGCACCGTCGTCGTCGTTACCGGCTTTAAAAAGAGCTATGCCGACGCGGTCCGGCAGAAGAAGAACAATATCGAAATCACCGACGGCATCTCGTCGGACGGTCTCGGCCGCTTCCCCGACCTGAACGTCGGTGAAGCCCTGCAACGCATTCCGGGCGTCCAGATCAACCGCGAAGCCGAAGGCCGTAATGCCACCATCGGCCTGCGCGGCATGCCGGGCTTCTATGCCCGCACGACCTTGAACGGCCAGGCCTTTGCCGAACCCCCCGTCGTCAACACCACGGGCGGCGCCGACGGCACGCCCCTGGGCGCTTTCAACTCGGATATCTTTACGTCCTTCGTGATCGAAAAGTCGCCGATGGCCAATGCCCAGTCGGGCGGCCTGTCGGGCAATATCGACATGCAGATCGCTCCGGCCCTGTCGCGCAAGGACGGCGGCTTCGCCAAGCTGTCCAACGAATACAACACCCTGGGCAAGCTGAACGCGCCGGCCTTTACGCTCGGCTACAACAAGCATTTCTCGCCCGACTTCGCGGTCTTCGGCACGATCGCCTACAAGAAGGAAAACTTCCGCCGCGATACCCTGCGCTATAACAGCTATAGCCGCATGACCCTGGCCAATTCGGGCCTGAGTAAATCAGACTTTGCGGCCGCCTATGGCGATTACTATACCGCCGGCACCACCTGCGACAAGGTTGCCAATCCCTTCTGTCAGACTCTGGGCGCCGCGCTCAACATCGCCTCGACCGACCCAACCTATACGGCTTACGACACGTCTTCGACCGGTAGCAAGGGCAAGGATGGCGTCTATTATCTCGACTTCCTGCGCCAATATTCCCGCATGAATGTCGGCCGCTTGTGGACCGCTTCGGGCGGCCTGGAATGGAAGCCCAACGACAATACCAAGGTCGGCCTCGTCGCCTACTATACCGACCGCGACATGCCCAATACGATCCAGTACTTCCTGCTGAACGGCGCCTTCGTCGGCACCGGCGGCACCGTGTCGACGATTACGCCGACCGGCACGCCCGAAGTCATGGCTGACGGCCGCGCCCTGTACCAGACGGTGAAATACGATAATTACGACGGCAAGTCGTCGGCCCGCCTCTATTCGCAACACCAGGCGTCCAAGGGCGTTATCTCCAATCTCGACTGGCATAACGACAAGTGGCACCTGACCGGCATCCTGTCCTATTCGACGGCCGCGACCTCCTCGGTCGAATCCGAATTCGACCTGAGAACGGTACCGCTCGCCGGCGGCAATGGCCTGACCTCGACCATCAATACCGGCTTCGGCAGCCTGGGCAGCTTCTCGCAGGCCTCGTCGCCGACGCCGCAACAGGCCATCTACGCCATGCCCTTCTACGACGCCACGGGCGGCACCTATCAGGCAGGTGTGTGGAACTGGAAGAACACGGATCCGGAAAACCTCTACACCTCCGACGGCAAACATATCCTCAACATTTCGGGCAGCGAAAGCTTCGCCGAAAACACCGTCGAAGCCGCCCAGATGGACCTGGAACGCAGTGTCGAATTCGGACCGATCACCAGCATCCAGGGCGGCGTCCGCCTCGAAAACAACCACTATAACCGTCGCGGCTTCCGCAACATGGCCTATGGGGCGCAAACCCAGAACATCACCCAGGCCATGCTGATCAATCCGCCGGCCAATGGCGACTTCATGGAAGGCAAGGCGGCCATCACCCAGAACTGGCAGCTGATCGATCCGATCGCCTTCCTGAAAGCCGTTACGCCGGTCACGGCCTATAACGGCGGCGGTCTGACCGGTGTCGGCCTCAACACCTATTACGGTGACGGCGCCTATGCCACGGGCAATTACGACGTCTATAACAACATGGCTGAAGCCTATATCCAGGCCAAGTACGATACCGAAGTCTTCGGCCATCGCCTGCGCGGTAATATCGGCGTCCGCTCCGAAACCACGGACTATCAGGTCGACACCCTGGGCCTGAACGGCAAGCTCAGCAACGGCAGCGTCGGCGCCGCTTCCGACTTCGCCTGGCAGACCTACAAGAAGAAGTACAGCCACATCCTGCCGTCGGCGATCGCCGTCCTGGATCTGCGCGACAACATGGTCTTGCGTGCGGCCTTCTACAAAACCTATGTCCGCCCGCTGCCACAAAACAGCAACCCGGTCGAAGTCATCACGACTTCGCTCGACGCCACTTCGACGCCGACGAACCAGATTCACAACACCAATATCTCGCTCGGCAACGGCCGTCTGCAACCCTATACGGCGGACTCCTATGACCTGTCGTGGGAATGGTACAACCGTCCGAACGGCCTGATCTCGCTGGCCTACTTCAAGAAGACCCTGCACAACCGTGTCGAAGGTATCACCGATCCGGCGGTCCTGTGTCCGGCCGATGGCGGCGATTTCGGCTTCGGCGCTCTGGACTGGGACGGCACCCGTTGTACGGCGACCTCGAAGACGACGACGACCGCCGGCGTGACCGATATCTATCGCGTCAATGTCTCGGGTCAGTTCAATGTCGACAAGCCGACCTATGTCAGCGGTATCGAGTTCAACATCCAGCAGAACTTCGACTTCCTGCCGGGCTTCTGGAAAAACTTCGGCGGCAACTTCAACTACGCCTTCACCCAGGCCAAACAAACCGGCTCGGGCGCCCAGGCGGCTCCGTTCCCGGGCATTTCGAAGCATACGTTCAACACGATCGTCTACTACGAAACGCCCAAGTTCGGTGTTCGCGCCATCTATAACTTCCGTTCCGCCTATCCGCTGACCGCGGCCGGCACCTATACCGGTGCTGCCCGTATCGCCGCGGCGCGTGGCCAGCTCGATGTGTCGGCTTCTTACAATGTCAACGACCGGATCACCCTGTCGATCGACGCCTACAACCTGACGAACTCCTATCGTAAGGAATACGAAACCGATCCCCGCATGATCCGCTGGGTCGACTATGACGGCCGGACTATCACGTTCACTGCTAAAACTAGCTTCTAAAACTACCAGTCCCCTGCGAAGCCTCTCCTCCCGGAGGCTCCGCTCTACTCGGAGGCCGACGACTTACATGCCCGGCACTTGCCGTCAGCTGTACCTATTCCGGCTTTCCCTCGGTTGACCGCTCTCTTTTTCTCCGGGCGGTCAACCCCTTTTTCTTCTCCAAAAATTGTCTTGAGTCTCATGTCCAGAATTACCAACGCAAAGGTCATCGTTACCTGTCCCGGCCGCAACTTCGTCACCCTCAAGATCGAGACGGCTGACGGGATCTACGGCATCGGCGACGCGACGCTCAACGGCCGCGAAATGGCCGTCGTCAGCTATCTCGAAGACCACCTGATCCCGTGCCTGATCGGACGCGACGCCCACCAGATCGAGGACACCTGGCAGTTTTTCTATCGCGGTGCCTATTGGCGTGGCGGCCCGGTCGGCATGAGCGCGATCGCCGCCATCGACATGGCCCTGTGGGACATCAAGGGCAAGGTCGCCGGCCTGCCCGTCTATCAACTGCTGGGCGGCGCCTGCCGCAGCGGCGTCACGGTCTACGGCCACGCCAATGGCGAAAGCATCGACGACACCATCGCCGAAGCCCTGAAATATCAGGCCATGGGTTACAAGGCCATCCGCCTGCAGTGCGGCGTGCCGGGCCTGCCCTCGACCTACGGCGTCTCCGGCGACAAGATGTTCTACGAACCCGCCGACAACGAAATGCCGACGGAAAACGTCTGGTCGACGTCAAAATATCTCAACCATGTCCCCAAGCTGTTTGCCGCCGCGCGCGAAGCCCTGGGCTGGGACGTCCACCTGCTGCACGACGTCCACCACCGCCTGACGCCGATCGAGGCCGGGCGCCTCGGCAAGGATCTCGAACCCTATCGCCTGTTCTGGCTCGAAGACGCCGTCGTCGCCGAAAATCAGGACAATTTCCGCCTGATCCGCCAGCACACCACCACGCCGCTCGCCGTCGGAGAAATCTTCAGCACCTTGTGGAACTGCAAGGACCTGATCCAGAACCAGCTGATCGACTATATCCGCGCCACGGTCCTGCACGCCGGCGGCATCACCCACATGCGCAAGATCGCCGCCTTCGCCGACATCTATAATGTGCGCACCGGCAGCCACGGCGCCACCGACCTGTCGCCGGTCACCATGGCGGCGGCCTTGCACCTGGACATGTCGATCCCCAATTTCGGCCTGCAGGAATATATGCGTCACACGCCGGAAACCGACGCTGTCTTCCCGCACAGCTACGCCTTCTCCGACGGCCGCCTGCATCCCCGCGACGTGCCGGGCCTGGGCGTCGATATCGACGAAGCCCTGGCGGCCCGATACCCCTACAAACGCGCCTACCTGCCGGTCAACCGTCTCGAAGACGGCACCATGTTCAACTGGTAGACGCGCCCGAAGTGCTGGCAGAAGGTCGCGTTTGCCTCCGCGGTCCTCGGCCAAACTCAGAGCCCGGCATCTCAGGATGCCGGGCTTTTTTTGTGCCGCGAGCCCTTGCGACCCTGCCCGCCCAACTTTGCGCAAAATTACAATCTCCGACGCCCCTGCCCCGGTACTCTGGCCCTGTTGAACCTATCGCGCCCCTTCCCATCGCGCCATTGCCCAGGAGACCACCATGACCATGACCACCACCACGCCCACCCCTTTTACCATCGCCTTTTCCGACGACCAGCTCGCCGATCTCAAGCTGCGCCTGCGCCATACGCGCTGGCCGGATGAACCCGCCGGCGCGGGCTGGCTGAGCGGGACGAACCTGAACTATATGCAGCGCCTGACCGACTATTGGCTCAATGACTATGATTGGCGCAAAGCCGAAGCCGGCCTGAACGCCCTTCCGAACTACAAAGTCGCCATCGACGGGATCGACCTGCATTTCGTCCACCACCCCTCCCAAAAGAAGGACGCGCCGGCCCTTCTCCTGCTGCACGGCTGGCCGGACAGCTTCTTCCGCTATCATAAGGTCATCGACGCCTTGGCGCAGGACTTTCACGTTGTCGTGCCGTCCATTCCAGGCTCCGGCTTCTCCGGCAAGACCGCCCTCCCTCTCGACAAGGTGGCCGATATCTTCGCCCATCTCATGACCGACGTCCTGGGCTACGACCGCTTCATCGCGGCGGGCGGCGACGGCGGCTCGATCATCGCCATGTCCCTGTCGCAACGCCATCCGGACCAGCTGCTGGGATACCATGTAACGGACGTCGGCTACCCGGACCACACCACGGATTTCACCGTCCTGAGCGGACCCGAACAAGCCTATGCCGGCGCCATTCAGCAATGGTTCTTCGCTCACGGCGCGTTCAATCTCGTCCAGGCGACCAAGCCGCAAAGCCTCGCCTTCGCCATGAACGACTCGCCGGTCGGACTGGCGGCCTGGATCATGAGCTTCATGGCCGGCATGGGCTTGGGCGACGAGGCGGACGCCCGCTTTGGCCGTGACGCGCTCCTGACCAACATCATGATCTACTGGTTGACGGAAACGGCGGCCTCGTCCTTCCGCACCTACCAGCAAAACGCCCTGCAACCGCCGACCATCAAGGGCCAAAACACCAAGGTCCCGGTCGCGGTGGCGACGGAAGCCCCGATCCCAGGCGGCGTCCGCCTGCCCCGCGCCTGGGCGGATCGCCAGACCTCGGGCAATGTCGTGCAGTTCCACGACATGGCGACGGCCGGCCATTTCGCAGCCTGGGAAGACCCCACCTTCTATGTCGACGACATCAAGGCCTTCGCAACCCTGATCGCGGGATAGTATCAGCCAAACATGCCCCTTCTCCCCTTTCAAGGGGAGAGGCCGGGCGGCCGGTGCCGTGGCAGGCTTCAGCCTGCCGGGTGAGGGGTTCTTTTCTTAAGGCCGCCCCTCCCCCGGCGTCAAATCTTGTGCACCGCCTCGAGATTCGACGGCAAGGCCCCCATGATCTTCTTGATCGACTTGATCATATGCGGCTGGTCCGTATAGCCCAGATCGACCGCCACGGCCGCAGCATTTTGACCGTCCTTCAAACGCCGCACGGCTTCCTGAGCCCGCCGGATCACTTGAAAGTCCTTCTGCGTAATCCCCGTCGTGGCTTTGAAATGCTGCTGCACCGAACGCCGGGACGCCGCCCTGGGCCTCGCGGTAAAAGCCTTCGCCACGATATCGTCGGACACCAGCAGCCCGGCTTCGATCATCCCGTCGACAAGACTTTCGGCGTTCTGAAAGGTCGGCAGGGGCAGCTCCACCCCATCCAGCACAAACCCCTCGCCTCTCACTTCCAACGGACGAATGGCCGCGCCCGTCCGCACCTCCCGGTCCCCCGCCAGGTAGACATGGGCGGCAAAGGAAATGACGACCGAGTGCTCGCCGTCACGATAGGGCACATCGACCGGCTCGGTGGCCTGGCCGCTGAGAAACACGAAGGACGTCCCGTCCGGCGCCACGCTGAGGATCAAGTCCCACGATCCGTCCGGCGTGGCCTTATAGATCCCGTCGCTCAAACATAAGGTCTGCCAGACCGTGTCGATCCAGGGATGAGGCGACGACCGGCTCGTGTGCTTCTGAACCATGAACACCCCTCAACCCCCCGACATCGCCGCCAATTCCGCCGTGCAGAAGGTGAACACCTTGATATAGTCGGCCTCGCTGTTCAACCCGACCTCGGCGCGCCGTTTATCGAGCCCCTCCGGATCTTCCGAACCATAGGGCGCCCACGTGCCCGGTCCGGTACACCGCCCTTGCGTGCCATACCGCTGCGGCCGCTTCCCGGCGATGGCGACACGATCGTAGAGATAGGCATAGTTCTGCGGCAAGGTGTCCCTGGCCGGCAGCAGCCCCTCGATCAGCCCCAGCACCGACGCCTGGAAGTCGGCATCATGGTCGGCATGTTGCACCAGTACCCACGCGTCACTGTCCGCCTGCGGCCCGTAAAGCGAGATTTTCGGCCAGCCGTGCGCCGCCACGTCCGCCTTCAGCCATGCGGTATTGGCACGATCGGTCCGGCACGTCTCGCCGTTCTGCGCCTCACGGTAATAGCTGTCGAGCGCCGGCGGCACATCCGTCGCCCACAGTCTGCGCGCTTGCACCACATCGGAATTGGCGCGTTGGAACTGATCCTCGCCAACCCGCCGGGCCAGCTCGGCCTTGCGCGCGTCGGTCTCGGTCTTGGCGCGCAGATAGGCGCCCGCCGCCCCGGCATAGACCGGATCGACCGTCTCGCCAGCCCTGACGCGGTCGTGGATAGCCTCGCGCCGCGCCCCCACCGCCGCGACGCGGGTCGAATTGTCCTGCCACGCCTGCGCATCGGCCGACGCCCGCGCCAGTTCGAAGCCGGCATTTTCGACATAGTACCAGTCGGGAAAACGACATGAGCTGAAAGTGGCGCCAAAGGGAATACCGGCCTCCTGATAAGCCAGTTTCGCCAATTCCGACTGGACATCCCACACGCCGCCGTCGCCAAGCTGCTGCTTCAGCGCGAAATAGGCGTCAGGATTTTCCGGCGGATGTCCGGCCCATTGCCCCGCGATCTCCGCCGGCGTCCCCTGCGCCCCGGCCGGCGACGACGCAAGCCCCAAGGCCGCGACAGCAATCAAAACCATGGCTTTCATAATGTGTCCCCTCCCGTTGTGTCGCCGGTCTCCCGGAGGCATCATGGCAGCTAATCCCGGATTTGCGGGATCGTCAATCCTGAGGTTGTGAGGGAATGATATGCCGCATCACGATCGCAGCTGCGCACCGCATAAAGCGCTGTGGGTGTCCTCGGCATAGTCGAATTTCCATGGACCGTGGCATCCAACCGTTCCGCCGACGCCGCGTGCCAGTAGAACATCCTCCCCCATTGCTGCGCTTAATAGCTGCCGATTCGCCATAGGTTCAACTCAACCCCGCCCAAACGCTCCACGATAGGCAAACACGGCCCATACGTTAAGTAATATAACGTCAATTTTAGAATATGGACGGCCAATTACGGGAGCTAAAATTAGATTACGCTATTATAACCCCTAAAACCAAGCATCTCTGTTCGCAATATCAAGTAATTTTGCTGCTGACGCCCCCGCAACCGACCTTAACTGACCATCAGCAAAGGCGATTAATGGAAGCGGAAAATTACTGCTGTCGTTAGATATATTGGTCGCTATAGATTTGGACAACGACAGGTCTTCACGTTGTGCAAAATAGCGCCCTGATGCACCTTTCAAATAAAGATATTTAATATTATGGAGTGCTAATTTTATCTTTACTTTTTGCCTAAGAGCAGTAATTGTGTTATCCATAGCAAATTGAAGTTCTGGTTGGCCAGCTTGCATCTCAGGACTTGATAGGGCAACTGCAAGTTCATATCGATGTTCCCATGTCAACCTCATCCCGAGAAACATGCAAAGCCTTGATCCAAGATTTTTAGCCAACATCAGGTCGCTACGATTGATTTCGTTAGACACAATTCCTTGTCGCGCTCCGTACTGAAGACATCCATAGTCCGCACAAAGGTTACCCCATTCTGCCGGGTCAAGTGAATCCAAAACTGGTTTTAGTGTGCTGGAAATTTTTATTATAGTTCTTAATGTTCCCCAACGCCAAAGTAGAAGAAGCAGCCGTCTACGCTCTAATCCATCCGTCTCATTTTGTAGGCGTTCTTCCCACCAACGTGGCGCGCCGGACTTCCAACGCACAAAGCGCGCGGCACTTACCAAATCAGAAGCATCTCCAAGACGTTCACTAGGCACTCCCGGATCCCTAGAGCGCACACCCGCGCCAAGAAATGCGATGCGGTCGATCGCAGGACAATCACCCCATGCCACCCTCAAGACTTCGACCAGCTCAACCCAAGGGATTACTGAAGTTGATGTAATTGCGCTTGATGTGTCTAAGAACTTACAGTGCGCTTCAAAGGCCCTGTTGTCGGCATTCCGCTCTTTAGCTGCCGAAAGTAATTTTTCACTTTCAATGCCTTTGTCAGATTTTGCCTCACCGAATCTCCGGTCCACCAAATGCTTGATAGACACTGCCGATTCGTCATTGAGCGCTAGTCCATATTGGTAATAGCTACTTATGGAAGCAATCTTCGCTAAATCGCCTCCATTTCTTTTACTACGTTGCACCACGCCCGGTAAGGTCAAATTGTTGAGTAATATATGCTTTGCTAAGGCGAAGTGTTGACTACTTTCTAAGAATGAGAACTGTCCCGCCTCCAGCAATTTCGAAATAAAATCTACCGACAAAATTACCGGCATTGAAATTCGCGTCAAAAATTTCTCTGACGAAAACACCTGAAGCATACCGCCAAGGGTGACCCAATCTCGATGATTTAAAAGTGCCTCTGTATTTTTCCATTGCTCAGTTCGCTCTTCCAGAGATGAATTCTGAGCTATTGCTCTGGCTAAGGCGCGCCGCTCGTCCATAAAGCCAGTCTTAACAACTTGCTGCCAGAGAATTTCCAAAAACTCTTGTCGACCACTTCTGTCTGGTAATGACGACCAGCCCGTAGCGCCAACCTGCTCCGCGTTCGCTAATAGTTGACGAAGTTGAGGATAATCGCCGATAAAGGCCACAATTTTTTTAACCGCTGGTTGATACTGAGTAAAGACCCAGTCGCTCAGCAACATCAACGCAACGGATCGTGGGTGGCTGGTAAGTTTATAAGGTTCTGTTTCCGATAGTGAAATGAGTTCATCAACTAGGGCAGAGATTTCTCCCTTGCTAAAACAGCCACCATAAAATCTCGCCACGTTTAACCAATAAGGATTCCGCAAGAGGGCATCGAAACGGTCCAATTTGGTGCCCGATTTTTCGTCCCCCGGCGGTGAGTAGGGAGCCGTTTCATAGAGGTGCCGTGCGGCAAAATATTCACGTAGCGGCTGGACCTCAAATTCATACGTTTCCTGCACGCGCGAGACCAACGCTCCAACACGTTCAATTATGCCGTTAAAAAGTTCAGTAACAATTCTTGTGTTTTCGCCTTGGGCATCAAGATAAAGCAGTAAGGTGGCACGCAATGCATTTTTTTCTATGCTTCCATTTTCACCAGCTTCGGCAGCAGTTTGCAATTTCCAGGCTAAGTAGCGATGGATGTCGATCAGGAGCTCCCGGTTATCACGCACGACCTCACTCTTTTCCGATTCTCTACTGAAAAACATATCCATATAGGCATCATACATTGCGGTACGTTTTTCTGGCAAAGAAGCCCCCCGATTATGTATTAGCGAGAGAAGTATAGTTAGCTGCATTGGATTTTTGGCTAAAAATTGAGTATGAGCTTCCTGAAGTTTGGTATCAAGAATTCGCCTCAATTGGTGCTGCTCGGCTTCCTTTACCCCCTTCGCTTTCATCCATTTCGTAGTGTAATCGTCTACCTGCTTCCTCTCCAATGGTAATAACTCGAAGTATGCCCACTGATCGCGAGGAAATCTTACAGATTTCGCAAATGCTGCGGGCCGACTCGTCACTATAGTTTGAACGGAAAATCCGCCAGCGTTCATTAGACGAGTTGTTCCTTTCGTAATCTCTGAGACAAGTTGTTGCCGAAGTTCAATATCTGCAACCTCATCAAAACCATCAAGGGCAAGAAATAAGTGGCTAGCCCGGGCGACGGCCGTTAAGTCAGATACATTAAAGCCATGCCCGCCCGAAAAATGGCGCACTTGACCAGCAAGAAAGCCTTCTAGGGACCGAGGTTCCCGGTCGTCAAGTTCTACCACCTTGGATTGGAATGGGTCGATTCCAGCAATCCATTTCGCGAGATCGCGTAAATCTACGCGAAATGGCAGCCTTACTTGGGCATTACTATACTGCCTGGGCAATTCGCTCAATTCTTGCACCTTGTCAAGTAATTGCATACGCATTACTTGACATATGTACTGAGTTACGGTAGATTTCCCTTGCCCGGGAGCTCCCTCTAAAACAGACCTGCTAAGCTTACTACGAACATCAGATTTTATGAAATATTCAGCGGACTTCCTGTCAACATGGTCGAAATCGGCATACGACAACTGAGAATTGTACACTCTCATCGCAACACCATGTCTGACTAAGTGTGCCAATCGTGGAGACTCAGGTTCAATAATATCAATTGATGGCTGCATGGGAAGATCCACAAACAACTCAGTCATATTACTTCTTAACTCAGTCTGCTTAAATTTTAGCTCTTCATCATCCTCGTATTGAGCAGTCAGATAAGCTCGGATTGCACCTCGACGGCGCTCCTCTTCCTCTCCAAGATTACCTATTACTAATGCACCAAGCAAGTCTGTAGCTTTAAGAATTTCTGGATAACTCCACTTTATGCTTGAATTACCGTCCAAGCGACGATCTAAATCATCGCGCCACCAGCAGTAAGCTTCTATACCCAAGAGCTCTGACAATTGGTGATTTACACGGTCAATGCTTCCAACGTCTAAATGGGACGTGCCCTTTAAATTCGTTATCAAGTAATACTTATTCAAGCCTGCGGCTTTTAGTTTTTCAATTTTTGGCCGCTCTTTTTTTACGATATCTTCAATCATATCGCGCTCGGAGCGTGTGTCAGATGGGCTTTTGACGAATTTTACTTGAAAAACGACTAAATCCCGCGTGGCAAGTTTAGATCTATTGTCCTGTAGGAAGTGACGAATCCAATAGGCATCGCGTCCCCCGTCAGGTTGACCGACCGGTAAACATTGTACGTTCGGAAAGCTTGCTGCGATGAGCGCCTCGCAGAACTCTTGAAATCTTTCATCACCTAAAACTTCATAATGATACATTTCTCGCCCCGCATTAAGCCAATCAATATTCAATCGGCATAGTTTATTTCCTACTCGACCATGAGGACATTACCTTTGCAAGTAAAAAGTGGAATTGCAACCTCGCGGCTGGGGCGACTTATGAACTCCGCACCAACCTCTTGCGGTAAACCTGACCGATAGGTTACCCGATAGCGCCAATTCACAGGCTTGGGACGGCCGACTAAAGAGTGGGAGATACGGTCCCGCACGAACCCCGAACTATCGGCCCTACTCGACCCTTGGCGGCAGTCTTCGCATCTGGAATCCCATCTTGCTCTGTTCAAAACCGGCGCCCTGATAAAACTTCAGCACAGCCGCTTGCTTGGAACCCGTGAGCAGCATGACCTTGTAGCAGCCGGCGCGCCATGCCGCCTCTGTCGCGTGTTTGAGGACGGCCTTGCCATATCCCCTGTTGCGATACTTAGGGTCGGTCACGACATTTTCGACCAAGGCGTAAGGTGTCCCGCCGCGCGTCAGGTTGGGGATCACGACCAGCGTACAGGTCGCAACGATAGCCTCGTCCAGGCAGCCGACGACAATATGGCTGCCGGGATAGCGCTCCAGCAGCTCCAGATTTCGCGCCGCGTCCTCAACCGTCATTGCCTGATCGTCGGGGTTAAGATGGCGATACAGGCTCAGCAGTTGCGCTATATCTTCGCGGCCGGCAAATCGAGTCTTCATGTCGCATCCTTAAGCGGCCCTTTAAGCACCCAAATAGCAGCCAACTCGCCGGCCGGGGATAGCCGCTAAATGGGTGGAAATGGGTGAACCGGCGGCAACAATCACCCAACAGCCGCCAACAGGTCCTCTACGATAGCCGCTAAATGGGTGGAAATGGATGAACCAAAGGCAAGAAGCGGCCGTAAGAATCTGCCCTCGCCGCCCGAGCCTCGAAATCCACCGCGAAACCCGCGATTCCAACGCCGGAAAAAGCAGCCTTAACCGCCTCCAACCGGCCTGCAACGCCTCCAAACACGCCGCGAAACGCGCCCCTAACCCTCCGTCTGGGCGGCGAAGGCATAGGCGATGACCAGGCTTTGCACCAGACACAAGGTCGCCGTCAGCGAACGGAACGACCGCACCTCCGCCTCACGCACCAGCAGCGACTGCACGGCCAGCTTGGCCAGCGGCGACACCTTCGAATCGGTGATGCCGATAATCGGCGCCCCCTGTTCGGCGGCGATATGGGCGCATTTGACCGTCTCTTCGGCATAGGGCTGATAGGTAACGGCGATCAAAAGGTCTTTCGGCCCGATCGTGCGGATCTGATGGCCCCAAAAACCGCCTGTGCCGTCGATGAAAATGGCCTTCTTGCCGCTGCGTTGCAGGAAATAGGCAAGGTAGGACGAGATCGGAAAGGCGCGCCGGAAACCGGCTATATAGACCGTGTCCGCGGCGATCAGGCGCTCGACCGCCATGTCGATATCTTCGGCGGTGACGCTCTGCCCCAGGCGCTCCAGCGACAGGCTGTCGGCGGCGACATATTCCGCCAATATGCCTTCGACGGCGCGGCCGGACGAATCGGTCAGGGATTCGTTGAACTGACGGACGCGCTCGCCATAGGCCAGGGTGATATTGCTCGCCAACAGCTCGTCGCGGATGATTTTCTGCATCTGCGAGGCGCCGGAAAAGCCCAGGGCCTTGGCGAAACGCACGATCGCCGACGGCTGCACGCCGGATCGCTCGGCGACGACCGCCAGGGTCTCGAAGGCAAGGTCTTCCGGGTGGTCGAGAATGATGCTGGCCACCTGCTTCATGCGGCGGCTGAGATCCTCATGATTGGCGACGATGACCGAGCGCAGTTCGTCCATGGTGGCCGGCACCGTGGTGGTCAGTGTCTGCGATTCGAGGTCGACGGCCATGCAGGGCTCCCTTAATGTCTTTTTGTACCGGCCTCGTTTGCCGCCAGAACGAATTCCACGTTGACAGGTTTTGGAATTTTTGTTCTAGCTTTAAAACAGGCTTGGTCTTACCACCATCATACTAACCTAATAATTTCATATTTGGAATGAAAATTCCATAGCCATCGCCGGTAATCACTGGCCACATCCGGGAAACGCACCATGTTCCACATCGCCGTCCTCGGCGCCGGCCGTATCGGCCGCATCCATGCCAAAAACGTCGCCGCTCACCCCGGTCTGAGCCTGAAAGCCATTGTCGATCCGGACAGCGCCGGCGCCGCGCAATTGGCCCAGGAAACCGGAGCCGAGGTCGCCGGTCTCGAGGCCGTTCTGGCCGATGCGTCGATCCACGGCATCATCGTGGCCTCGCCGACCGACCAGCACCTGCCCCAGACCCTGAAGGCCATGGCCGCCGGCAAGGCCGTGATGTGCGAAAAGCCGATCGACCAGGACCTGGCCACCGCCCGCGCCGCCGCCGGTGCCCTGGGCGGTGACAAGCCCCTGCTGCTGGGCTTTAACCGCCGTTTCGACCGTCATTTCGGCGGCCTGAAGCAACAATTGGACGCCGGCCGCATCGGAGCACTGGAAAGCCTGCTGATCGTCAGCCACGACCCCGCCCCGCCGCCCATCGCCTATGTCAAGGTCTCCGGCGGCCTGTTCAAGGACATGGCCATCCACGACTTCGACATGGCGCGCTTCCTGCTGGGCGAAGAGCCGGTCGAAGTCTATGCCAGCGCGTCCTGCCTGGTCGACCCGGCCATCGGCGAAGCCGGCGATATCGACACCGCAAAAACCGTGCTGAAAACGGCGTCCGGAAAAATCTGCGTCATCAGCAATTCGCGCCGCTCAGGCTACGGCTATGATCAGCGCGTCGAGGCCTATGGTTCCAAGGGGCTGCTGAAGGCCGACAACGTCATGGAATCGACCGTCTCGCACTGGGGTGAAACCGGCGCCCAGAGCGACGCCTTCCAGAACTTCTTCCTCGATCGCTACGCCGAGGCCTATCGCAGCGAAATCAATCACTTCGCCGATATCCTGGCCGGCAAGGCCCGCCCCAGCGTCGGTTACGACGACGCCGTCAAAGCCCTGGCCCTGGCCGAGGCCGCCGCCCTCAGCGTCAAGACCGGCCAACCCGTCAAGGTATAATTTTACCATTAGAAATCAACCGGCGCCCCATTCGGAGCGCCGGTTTTGCTTGAAAAGGACCACCTCCACTCCGAATCTCCCCGGCCGCCTTTTCGGTGACCGCCGGCATTGGCAATATGATACTTTTCTGCCCACTCATTCGTGACCCGAAAACCTGAACCTTTTCAACACAACCCGCCGCTAAAAGGGTGCCCGGTCTACTCATTCCCCGTCATACCCCACCGCCCCGGCTTGCTGCCCATGACGACCTCCAGCTTACCGCCGGCCTCGATATCCCCCTGGCGGATAAACACCCCGGTCAAGGGCGCCCCGTTCAAGGTAGCCTTCTGGATATAGATATTGCCCGGCCCGGCATGGCGGGCGACGATCTCGAACGTCTTGCCGTTCTCCAGATGCAAAGCCGTATAGGCCTGGTGCGGCCCGTGGACATAGAACAGATCCGTCCCCAGTTTCGGGAATAAACCCATGCTGTTAAAGACAAAATGCGAGCTCATGGCGCCATTGTCTTCGTCGCCCGGATAGGCGGTATCGGTGAACTTCTTGAAGATCTCATTGGCCCAATAGGCCGTCAGGTCCGGCCGCCCGACATTGCTGAACAGCCACGGCGTGGCATGCGACGGCTCATTGGTGATGTCGATCAGGCCGCTCGACAGGGCGTGCTGCAGGCGGTCGATAAAGCGCTCGCGCCCGCCCATGGCCGCGACCATGCCGTCGATATCCTGCAACATATCATAGGAATAGACCCAGGCCGTGCCTTCGTAAAAGCCGACATTGTTATAGGTCTTGCCGTCCCAACCCAGTTTCGGATCGATGTCCTGGAAGGTCCCGTCGGCATAGCGCGGCATGATGAAACCGCTATAGCCGTCGCTCTGCGCCTTGTCGTCCCAGACGTTTTTCCAGCTCTGCGACCGCTTCAGCAGAGCCGCTGCCTCGTCCGCCTTGCCGGCCTTTTCCGCCACCTTGGCGCCGTAAAAATCGTTGAGCGCGAAGCCGACGGTCGAGGACCCGGACTTGGCGCGCTGGTTATTGGGCTCGGGGCTTAGGTCGCCAACGGCGAAATAGTTGTCGATAAGATAGCGCGGCCGCCGGCGTTCAAAGGCGTTGAAATGGGTAACGCGGTAGGCGGCGGCCCAGTCGATGCCGTCGACGCCGCGGATCAGGCCTTCTCCGATGACATTGTCGACCTCGTCCCCGCCCTGGCCGACATGGTAGTTGCGGCCGGCAATGATGGCCGTGTCGGCGGCCCCGAACTTGTCGAAGGTGTGGATAAACGATCCGACATTGGCGGCATATTCCTTCGGCTTGATCAGCGACATCAGCGGGAATTCAGTACGATAGGTGTCCCACAGGGTGTAATAGTCGTCCCAGTTGGGGGCGTGCAGTTCCGAGTCCGGCTGGTCCAGGGTGCGGTCGCGCGGCTGGATGGCCGTGTGATAAAGCGCTGTATAAAACCGCGTCAGGCGCTTGTCGTCGACCCCCGAAATGGTGACGCGGTTCAGTTCAGCGTTCCAATCGCCTTGCGCCGCCTGACGGACGCCGTCGAAATCCCACGCCGGAATATCCTGATCCAGCAAGGCTTCGGCCTTTTCGGCGCTGGTGAACGATACCGCGACCTTGACCAGGACCGGCTGCGACGCCTTGGCGCCGAACGACCACCAGGCGCCCAGCCGCTGGTCCGGACCGGTGCTGGCATTGGTCTCGCCCGCCATGACGGCGCCGTCCTTGACCACGCCCCAGGCCGTCGGCTTGACGCTCAGCTTGGCGCAGAACCAGATGTCGACCATGGCCGGGTTCCAATAACCCTTGGCCTTGACGCGGCCGATGATCTTGCCTTCCTCGGGATAGAGCCAGACCTCGGCATTGTCGCTGGCGGTCACGCCCTGGATCTTGCGCGTAATGTCGAAAACCAGGTCGGCCTGGTCGCTGTCGGGATAGCTCAGGCGATAGATGGCGGCATAGTGGGCCGGCGTCACCTCGACCTTGGTATTGTAGCGCGTCAGGGTGACGGCATACATGTCCGCCGCCGCCTTCTCATCCGCCTTGGGCGACAGGTGTTGGGGCTCGTCGAACTGCGGCGCCCCGACCTGGGGCGACAACAGGAAGGTGCCATAGGTCGTGACGCCGCCGGAGCCTTGGGTATGCAGCTGCGCGAAACCGCTGATCGGCGCGGCCGGGTCGTAGCCAGCATTGCTGCCGGTCAGGGTTTCCGGGCTGGGGTGGATCGAACCCGCCGGTAAGGCCGGTCCCGGCACCGTGTCGCCCTGATTGTCGTTGCCGACCCCGACCATGGGATTGACATAGCTGTAGAGCGGTTTGGCGTCCTCGGCATGGGCCGCCGGAACGATCGCCAGCAGGCTTGCCGTCAGCCACAATGACGTTTTCATGCTCATGGTCGGCTTCCTTTTGTGTCGGTTCCCGGGGCGATAAAATGCGTGGCCCAGCTGCCCGGGGCATTGGCCATATCCAGTTCCAGAACGCCGCCGGCCATCAGTTCGGCATGAGTCAACCAGGCGCGATCGATCGGCTTGCCATTGAGGCGGGCGGCCGTGACATAGCGGTTGGCGTCCGATGTGCCCCTGGCGGCGATGGTGAAGGTCTTGCCGCCCTCGAGACGGATCGTTGAGCGGGTGAAGATCGGCGAACCGATATAGTAGAAGGGCTGGCCGGCATTGGGATAGAAGCCGATGGCGCTCCATACGTACCAGGACGACATGGCGCCGGCGTCGTCATTGCCCGGCAGGCCCGTGCGCGTGGCGTGGTAATTGACCGCCAGGATATGGCGCACGCGATCGGCGGTCTTGTCCGGGCGGCCGGCATGGATATAGAGCCACGGCGCCAGGATGTCGGGCTCATTGCCCTGGGCATAATAGCCGTCGTCAAACAGGCGGTCGAGCCAGGCGGTAAAGGGCTTGGCGCCGCCCAGTTTCTGCATCAACCCGGCAACATCGTGCGGCACATAGGTCGAATATTGCAGCGAATTGCCCTCATAGAAGGGCGCTTCCCACCATGGCGTCGACTTGTCGGGATAGTCATAGGTGCAGGTGAAGTTTTCCAGGCCCTGGCCGTCGGGATAGCGCGGGCGGATACAGCCAAGGTCGTCGTCCCACAGCTTCTTCCAGCCTTCCGAGCGCGCCAGGTAACGCGCGGCGTCGGCCTTGTGGCCCAGCTTTGCCGCCACCTCGGCAATGGCGAAATCGTTATAGGCATATTCCAGGGTGCGCGAGGCCGATCGCGTCTGCGTCAAGGGCACGTAGCCCAGTTGCAGGTAATCCTTCAGGACCCGGCCTTGCAGGAAGGGCTGGTCGGACTCGACCTCGCCGTCCTTCTTCAGGGCCGCAAAGGCAAGCTCCGTATCGAACCCGCCCAGGTTCTTGACCACGGCGTCGGCGATCAAAACGTCGCCGTTCGAGCCACCCTGGGTCATGCCGTTGGCGCCGCCGATGCGGGCATCGGGCAGCCAGCCGGTATGTTTATAAGTGTCGAGCAGCGAGCGGATCATGTCGCGCTGGCGCTGCGGCTGGATCACCGTCATCAGCGGATGCAGGGTGCGGAAGGTGTCCCACAGGGTATAGAAATCCTCGTAATGAGGCTCGGCCGAGTTCCACCACACGTTCTCGCCGCTCAAGTCATGGGGCATGGTGTGGCTGCGATAAAGCGCCGTATAGAAGACGCGGGTCTGCTCGTCCGTGCCGCCTTCGACGGCAATCTGCGACAGAGCATCGTTCCACAACCCGCGCGCCTTGGCCCGTTCGGCGGCGAAATCCCAGCTGGGCATTTCCTCGCCAAGATTGGCCCGGGCCTGGTCGGCGCTGATAAAGGATACGGCCAGCTTCATCTGCACGACGGGCGCCGTGGCGGTATCGAAGCTCATCCAGGCGCCGAGCTTGTGGGAAAACTCCTGCTCGGTGTCGTACTCGATCATCAGGCCCTGGCGGTTGGCGGCGCTCTTGGTCTGGTTGCCGCCGTCCAGCGTGCCGATGCCGGGCTGTTGCGCCATCTCGCCCTGCTGCGCCTTCCAGGCGCCGAAGGTCATAGCCGGCCGGTCGAACACGGCGTAGAAATAGAGCTTGTAGGGCGCGGGGTTCCAGCCGCCTTCGAAACTGGCCCAGCCGGAAATCGTGTGATCGTCGATGATATCGACATGGGCCGCCGTGGCGCGCTGGCCGCTGCCCCTCAGGCCGATGACCGAGGTGGCGTCGAGGATGACATTGCCCTGGGCTTCGGCAGGAAAGGTCAGGCGTTGGAACCCGACCCGGCGCGATGCCGTCAGCTCGACCTGGATCTTTTGCGCCGGATCATTGCCGATCTTGACGCCGTAATAGCCGGGTGATGCGGTTTCATCGCTCTTGGCGAAGACCATCTGGTTGACGCGGACTGGCCCAACCGTCGGGGTGACGCGGAAATTGCCGTACTTGCTGGTGCCGCCGGTACCGCTGACATGGGTGAAGCTGAAGCCCAGTATAGCGCTGTTGGAATCATAGCCGTTGGTGTCGCCATTGGCGGTATCGGGGCTGAACGAAACGAAGCCGAAGGGCACGCCGGCGCCCGGAACGGTATTGCCGCCGATGACCGAGCCGCCGTCGACGCCGACGAACGGATCCGCCCACACCGTCCTGTCCGGTGCGGTCTGGGCCATGGCGGGCGACGCGAGGGCCAGGGCGGCGGCAAGGAGACAGGCGCGGAGCGGATGGGACATGATCTAGACCTTACCGCGATGGGATTTGGCGTAGGAATCGAAGGCAACGGCCATAACGATGATGATCCCGATCACCACCTGCTGGAAGTAGGACGAGACGTGCATGACGACGAGACCGTTGGACAGGACGCCGATCAGCAGCGCCCCGATCAGGGTGCCGCGGATGCTGCCGGAACCGCCCGACAGGGAGGCGCCGCCGATGACGACCGAGGCGATGACGCGCAGCTCGTAGCTGATGCCGGCGACGGCTTCCGCCGAACCCAGCCGTGCTGACAGCAGGAAGCCCGACAGGCCGGCCAGCAGGCCGACAATGACATAGACGCTGATCAAGATGGCCTTGACGTCGACCCCGCTCAGGCGGGCGGCCTCGGCATTGCCGCCGACAGCATAGACCTGGCGGCCATAGCGGGTATAGCGCAGCACGATATGGCCGATCAGCGCCACCAGGGCGAAGACGATGACCGGCACCGGCACGCCGGCGACAGACCCGGTGCCCCACCAGCGGTAGCCGTCATCGAAGCCCGCAATGGGCCCGCCGTCGTTCAGCATCAGGGTAGCGCCGCGCCACACCGTCATTCCGCCCAGGGTGGCGATGAAGGCCGGGACATTGAACAGGGTGACGGACTTGCCGTGGATATAGCCCGCCGCCGCGCCGATCAGGGCGGCGATGGCGATCGCCAGCAGCCATTGCGGTCCGAAACCGACATGCTGCACTACCCAGGCCGCCGCGATCGAAGCGAAAGCCAACAGCGACCCCACGGCCAGATCGACCCCGCCCGTCAGGATGACGAAGGTCATGCCGACCGCGACCACGCCGTAAATCGAGACCTCGGTCAGGATGTTGCTGGCGTTGCGCAGCGACAAAAAGCGCGCATTCTGCATCGTGAAAAAGGCGATCAACAGCAACAGGAAGATGCTGGTGCCGTATTTGCGCAGGAAGCCGATAGTGTCGAAGGCTTGCGGGGCGGGTTGGCTCGTCATGACGGGTGGCACTTTCTTAGGGTTCAGGCGGCGCAGCCGGCCGTATCGGTCGCCATCAGGCTCATCAGGGTTTCCTCGCTGACCCCGTCATTATCGAGCGTACCGGTGATACAGCCTTCGCGGAAGACGACGATACGGTCGCTGACCGCCATGACTTCGGGCAGTTCGGATGAGATGACGATGACGGCGACGCCGGTGGCGGCGAGATCGAACAGGACCTGATGGACCTCGGCCTTGGCGCCGACATCGATGCCGCGCGTCGGCTCGTCGACGATCAGGACCTTGGGCGCCAGGGCCATGCAGCGCGCCAGCAGGACCTTTTGCTGGTTGCCACCGGACAGGGTGCCGATGGCGACCTTGTCCGAGACCATGCGGATACCGAGCCGCTGGCGATAGGATTCGACCATCGCGGCCTCGGCCTTCTCGTCGACAAAGACCCCCAGGCGGCTGAGGCGCTTGAGGCTGGGCAAGGTCATGTTGTGGCGGATGGAATGGTTGAGAAAACAGCCCTGCTGCTTGCGGTCTTCCGGGACCAGGGCGATCCCGGCGGAGAGCGCATCGCACGGCGAGGTCAGAGGTTTCAACTGGGCGCCATCGAGCCACAGCGTGCCGGCATCCATCCGGTCGGCGCCGAAGATCAGCCGGGCCAGGTCCGTGCGGCCCGCCCCGACCAGCCCGGCCAGACCGACGATCTCACCGCGCTTGACCTCGAAGGCAATGCCGTTGAGGCTGGTGCCGCGGGCCTCGTTGGCGCCACGTTTGCGGCTGACGCCCGCGACCCTGAGCGCCACTTCGTGCGAGGGCGCCGTGCGGGTCCGTTGCAGGAACTCGACGTCGCGCCCGACCATGAGGCGGACCATGTCCGGAACCTCGACCCCAGCAACATCGCCGGTCGCGACGAAGCGGCCGTCACGCAGGACGGTGAAGCGATCGCAGACGGCTTTCACTTCTTTGAGGCGGTGGGTGACATAGACGACGCTGATGCCGCGCGCCTTCAGGCCGCGCACGATGTCGTGCAGCTTGACGACTTCGCGCTCGCTGAGGGCGGCCGTCGGCTCGTCCATGATGATCAGTTTGGCCTGCAAGGTCATGGCGCGAGCGATTTCGACCATCTGCTGTTCGGCCACGGTCAGGCGGCTGACCTCGACGCGGGGGTCGAGGTCGAGGCCCAGTTCGCTTAACACCTTGCGGGCGTCGGCGCGCATCCGGGCCCAGTCGATCAGGCCCAACCGCAGGGGCTCGCGGCCGAGATACATGTTCTCCGCCACGGACATGGCCGGCAGCAGGTTGAATTCCTGATAGATGGTGACAATGCCCAGGCCCTGGCGCCGGACCGGCGTGTCGCGGTCGTCGAGCTCACTGCCATCGAAGCGGATTGTGCCGGAATCGGGGCCTTGCGCCCCCGACAGGATTTTCAGCAAGGTCGATTTGCCGGCGCCGTTTTCACCCAACAAGGCATGGACTTCGCCGGCCATAACAGCAAGCTTTACGCCGTCCAGCGCCAGGACGCCGGGAAAGCGCTTGGTCAGTTCTGTCACCTCCAGCAGCGCCATGGCCATACTTCCCTTCTCGCTATCCGGCTTCGGAAATGCGCGAGGCGGCGTTGAGATTATCCTTGGTGATCAGGACGGGCGTCAGGCTTTGCGAGGTGATCGGCGTGTTCTTTTGCAGTTTAGCCACGACTTCGCGCAGGGCCGTGCGCACCTGCTGACCTGGGTTTTGTTCGACCGTCGCCGCCATTTCGCCGCTGCGGATGCGTTTCAGCGCCTCGGGAATGGCGTCGAAACCGAGGACCTGGATCTGTTGCGGGGTGAAACCGGCGCTGCGGACCGCTTCGAGCGCCCCCATGGCCATGTCGTCATTGAGGCACAGGATGACATCCGGATGCGCCCCGCCCATTGAGGTCAGGACGTTCTGCGTCACGGTCAGGGCCTGGTCGCGCTTGGAATTGCCCGTCTGTTCGGCAACGATCTGGTACGCTGCGCCGCCGGCCGTCAGGCCGTCGTGCACGCCCTTGACGCGCTCGATCGAGCTGGAACTGCCCGGATCGTTGGTGATGACGACGACCTTGGCGCCCTTGGGATAGGTCTTGACGACCCAGTCGGCCATGGCGCGCCCGCCGGCGACATTATCGGCGCCGAAATGCGGCACCTCGTGTTTGGCGCCTTCAATATGGCGGTCAACCGAAACGACGACCACGCCTTCATCGGCCAGGGCGTCGGTCGCCGAGGCCAGGGCGCGGGAGTCAGTCGGCGCGATGATCACCGCGCCTATGCCCTGGATGCCGGCGGCTTCGAGATCGGCGACCTGTTTGGAGGAATTGTTCTGGCCGTCGAGGACCTGCACCTTGACGCCCAGCTTTTTGGCCTCGTCTTCGAGGTCGCGGCGCATGG
This sequence comes from Asticcacaulis sp. P2_B1, assembly GCF_056404915.1. NCBI lineage: Bacteria > Pseudomonadati > Pseudomonadota > Alphaproteobacteria > Caulobacterales > Caulobacteraceae > Asticcacaulis > Asticcacaulis sp. P2_B1. The sequence continues at coordinate 422,141 of NZ_JBFUDD010000002.1, forward strand.
CGACGAAAAAGGGCTGCGACAGGTCGCTGAAACTGACGACGATGTCCTGCGAAGCCGGCTTGGCGCCCGAGCACCCGGTCAGGATCGGCGCAGCGGCGGCCAGAAGCCCTGATCCGGCAGCACCCATGAGAAATTGGCGGCGATTATTGGGCATAGGTCCCTCCTCAGGGCTGCCGTCCGCGCATGACGAACGATCTTTATTTTGTTATAAATGAAATTTTTATTCCAGGTCAACGCTCATGTAAAATATTTGTGCCGGTATAGCGTCTCTGATCATTACAGATGCCGCTTTTTCCCCGTCTGGCAACGTCATTTTGCCGGAGCGGCGACAGTTTTCCACATATGATCGGACACTTCGGTTTTCGCAGTTGCCGAACCGGCAGGCCGCGGGCATGGTGCAGCCGTCCCCAAGCTTAAAATTCGCGCCGTACAGCTTCTTGTGGAACAAATATTCCTCACATTCCAATTGTGCAATATTTGTTTTACGACCATAATGACCGTCCGCCAGGCGTCATGAGAAGGCCGGCGTGCAGATGTGAAGAGGATCGCGCCCTTGGCAAAAACCCTGTCCGGAATAGCTGCTGCATCTATCGCCACGAGTTTGCTGGCGACGTCGGCCGGCGCCGCCGAGGTCACCCTCTATGCCGGCGATAAACTGCCGACCGTGGTCTACGATACGGCGCGTTCGGGCAAGACCATGACCCTGGCCGCGACCATGCTGGGCCACGACCTGGAAGCCCTGAGCGGCCGCAAGGCGACGGTCTCGGCGCAGCTCAAGGATTGCACGGCGGTTTGTATCGTCGTCGGCCGTTACGATTCCCCGCTGGTGGCGCGTATCGCAAATGAGGGCGGCGTCGATCTCGCCGTCCTGAAAGGCCAATGGGAACGTTATGAACGCGTCGTCGTCACGGCGAAAGCGCGCACCTATGTCCTGATCGCCGGCTCGGACCGCCGTGGCGCGGTCTACGGCGTTGTTGATCTGTCGCGCCAGTTGGGCGTGTCGCCGTGGACCTGGTGGGCCGACGTCACGCCACGCCAGGTCGACAAGCTGACCCTCGACAGCGGCACCGTCCTGTCGGACACGCCGTCGGTGCAGTATCGCGGCATCTTCCTCAATGACGAGGACTGGGGCCTGGAACCGTGGGCCGCCAAGACGCTCGACCCGAAAACCGGCAATATCGGCCCGAAGACCTATGCCAAGGTCTATGAACTGATGTGGCGATTGAAAGCCAATACCCTGTGGCCCGCCATGCACTCGGTATCGACGCCGTTTTACGGCGATAAGGGTAATCCGCCGCTGGCCGACGACTACGGCATCGTCGTCGGCACGTCGCATGCCGAGCCGATGATGCGCAACAATCTGCGCGAATGGGACGAGGCCAAGCGCGGTCCGTTCAATTTCACGACCAACAGTAAGGGCATAGCCGACTACTGGCTGGCCCGCGCCAGGGAAAGCAAGCCGTACGAGAACATCTATACGGTCGGCCTGCGCGGTATCCACGACGGCCCGATGCAGGGCGCCAACACCATGGATGAGCGCAAGGCCATTCTGCAAAACGTCGTCGGCTTGCAACGCAACCTGTTGAGCCAGGCCTATGGCCGCCCGGCGGAGACCATCCCGCAAGTCTATGTCGCCTATCACGAGCTCCAGGAGGCCTATGACGCCGGGCTGAAACTGCCCGACGACGTCACCCTGATGTGGGCCGACGACAATTACGGCTATATCCGCCGCTTCGGCACGCCCGAGGAACAGAAACGATCAGGCGGTTCGGGGGTCTATTACCACCTGTCCTATTGGGGCCGGCCGCACGACTATCTGTGGCTCGGCACCACCCATCCCGACTTGATCCACGAGGAGATGGGCCGGGCCTATGACGAGCAGGCACGCAAGATCTGGATCGTCAATGTCGGTGACATCAAGCCGATCGAATATCTCACCCAATATTTCCTCGACCTCGCCTTCGACGCCAAGACGTTCGCGCAAACCCCGCGCGACCACCTGCGCGATTTCATGAGTGAACAGTTCGGCCCGGCCCAGTCCAGCGAGATCGCCGACATCATGATGGCCTATTACGACCTGGCTTTCGAACGCAAACCGGAATTCATGGGCTTCGGCCAGACCGAATGGGTGACGCAGAACCGGCCGAGCGCCTATGTTCAGTCCGACGGCGAAGAAGCGCAGACCCGCATCCAAGCCTATGCCAACCTGGTGCGCCGCGCCGAGGCCGTCGCGGCCCAGATTCCAGCCGATCGCCAGGACGCCTTTTTCGAGCTGGTCCTCTATCCAGTGCGCGCCAGCGCCAACCTCAATGAGCGTATCCTCAAGCTCGACCTCGCCAATCTCTATGCCGAACAGGGCCGGGCCGGCGCCAACCTCTATGTCGACCAGGCGCGCGCCGCGCATGCCGCCATCGTCGCCGACACCGCCCATTATAACGACCTGCAAAACGGCAAGTGGCGTTATATGATGGATATGGCGCCGCGCCGGTTGCCCGTCTTCGACGAACCCTTATGGCCGCATTGGTCGGAATCGACCAAGACCGGCTGCGACACCGCCCTGAGCGGCCAGTGGTTCAACGACCACAACACCCTGCCGTTCGTCCGCGGGGTGCCGCAGACCAAGAGCGTCACCCTGTTCGGCTATCAGGCCAAGCCTCAAGCCTGGACGGCGACGCAAACCGTCGGCGCCTTCACCCTGTCCGCCGCAGCGGGGACATTGGATGCCGCCGATGCCTATGAGCAAAGGCTAACCATCCGTTATGACGGCACGGCCGCAGCGGGGGATCTCGCCATTACCTGCGGCGGCGCGACCTTGCCCGTCTACACCAAGATCCTCGATGCCGCGCCGGCGGGCATGGCGACCGAAAGTGACCGTATCGTCGCCCTGGCGGCGACGGCCGGCAGCCCCAGCCCGGATTGGCAGACCATCGACGGCCTTGGTAGCCTGAAGGCCAGCCTGCGCGCCCGCCTCGACCTGCCCAGCCGCACGGACATCACCGGCGCAACACCGGTCACTTATCGCTTCTCCACGGTGACGGCGGTCGGCGGCCAGCTCAAGCTGATGGCCCTACCGACACATGCCCTGACGCCGGCGAACGGCGTCAAGGTCGCTATCCAACTCGACGGCGGCCCCCTCCAGGTCGTCGACTTCCAGACTCTGGGCCGCAGCGACGCCTGGCGGCAGAATGTCCTGACCAATACGGCAGTCCAGACGATCCCGCTCACCCTGCTGCCGGCGGGCACGCACGAACTGAAACTCTACGCGCTCGATCCCGGTGTCATGATCGACCGTATCGAAATCGATCTCGACGGCGCGAAGAAACACTATGGCGCCGTCGCCCCTGTGGAAGGGCAGTAACCTCATGAGAACCGTTTATCTTGGCCTTGCACTATGGCTGGCGGCCACCGTTCCCGCCGGGGCCGATCAGCCCAATCCTCAATTGGTCAAGGGCGAGGCCGCGCTCGACGCCGCCCTGGCGCGCACGCCCAATGTCAAAAAAGCCAAGAACGTCATCCTGTTTATCGGCGACGGCATGGGCATCAATTCGGTGACGGCGGGACGCATCTTCGCCGGCCAGAAACGCGGCCTGGATGGCGCCAGCTACCAGCTGTCGTTCGAGACCTTCCACTATACCGGCTTTTCCAAAACCTATTCCGCCGACAAGCTGGTCACCGATTCCGCCAACGGCATTTCGGCGATCATGACGGGCGTCAAGACGATCAATGCCGCCATCGGCGTCGATGACCACGTCATCGCCAAGGATTGCCCCAGCGCCCTGAGGACCCGCGTCCAGACCCTGGCCGAACGGGCCAAGCTCAGCGGCCTGTCCGCCGGCATCGTCACCACGGCGGGCGTGACCGATGCGACGCCGGCCGGCGCCTATGGTCACGTGCCGTTTCGCGGTTGGCGCGCCGATGTCGATCTGCCGCCGGAGGCGGTCCAGGCCGGTTGTATCGACCTGGCGCGGCAACTGATCGAAGCCCCAGCTTCCGTGCGCATGGATGTCGCCCTGGGCGGAGATCGCGAGGATTTCCTGCCCCGCGGCACGGGCGACGGCCGTCGCGGCGACGGGCGCGACCTGACGCAAGAGTGGCTGGCCCAGGGCGGCCGGACGGCCGTGTTGAGCGACTTAGCCGGCCTGAAAGCGTTGGATGTCAACACGACCGACCGGGTGCTCGGCCTGTTCGCCCAGGGCGACCTGCCGTCACCGGTCGACACGGCAGAACATGCTGACGTACCGGCCCTGGACGAGATGACGGCGGCCGCGATCGGCGTGCTGGCCAAGAACCCCAAGGGCTATTTCCTAATGGTCGAATCGGCCTCGATCGATAAATGGCATCACCACAACAACGCCCATCGCGCCCTGACCGATGTCGACGAACTGTCGAAGGCAGTGCAAAAGGCCATGGCCATGACCGATCCCGACGACACCCTGATCATCGTCACGGCGGACCACAGCCACGGCCTGGTCATATCCGCCGGATCGACGCGCGAGGAACCGATCATGGGCCTGGTGCGCAACCACGGTGACATCATGCCCGACGGCAATGGCCGGCCGCGCACCACCCTGTCCTATGCCACCGGTCCCGGCGGCCAAAAGGACGGCACGACCTCAGCCCCCCTGACCGAGGACCAGGTCCTGAGTCCCGATTACCGTCAGCCGGCCCTGGCCTATATGGACAGCGCCCAGCATGCCGGCGAGGATGTCCCGGTCTATGCCACCGGCCCGCGCGCCTGGCTGCTGAGCGGCACCTTCGAATCCAGCTATATCTATCAGGTCATGGCCTATGCGCTCGGCCTCAGTCATCCCACTGCCCAGAAAGCCCAGCCATGACTCTTCGCCTGTTCCCGTCTCTGATGGCCGCCACCCTGCTGGCCCTGCCCGCCCAGGCGGCCGAGCCGATCTCGACGCGCTTCAACGCCGACCCCTCGCCGCACGTCTTCAAGGGCCAAATCTATCTCTACGCCACCAATGATCAGGACAATTCCGGTAAGTACTGGGACTCGACCGACTGGCGGCTGTTTACGTCGAAGGACATGACACATTGGGAGGATAAGGGCTCCTTCCTGTCGGTCACGGTGTTCAAATGGGCGCGGCCCGACGCCAAGGCCTGGGCGCCCGAGGCCGCCCACCGCAACGGCCGCTATTATTTCTACGCTCCGGTGGGCGGCGACCGCATCGGCGTCGCCGTCAGCCGCAAGCCGGCGGGTCCGTTCATCGATGCGCGCAGCGACGCCCTGGTCGACAAGGCGCGCGACGCCAATGCCGGCGCCGAGCCGATCGATCCGGCCGTTCTTATCGATGACGACGGCCAGGCCTATCTCGCCTTCGGCACCCGCGTGCCCAAGATCGTCAAGCTGAAGGCCAATATGATCGAGACCGACGGGCCGATCCAGGACATCGAGATCGACGGCTTCCCGGCCGACGACGCCAAGGTCAAGTACGGCGAGGCGCCGTTTCTCAGTAAGCACAATGGCCTGTTTTATTTCAGCTTCTCGACGGGTTGGCCAGGGCAGATCGTCTATGCCACGGCGACCAACCCGATGGGACCCTACACCTATCGCGGCAAGATCCTCGACTATCTCGACATCAGCACCAACCACCAGGCCATTGTCGATTACCGCGGCAAGTCGTGGCTGTTCTATCACGACAAGCTGCTTCCGGGCGGCGGCGATTACAAGCGCTCGATCACCTTCGCGCCGCTTGTCTACGGCGCTGACGGCAGCATCGACGAGGTACAGAAATAGCTACTGGCGAGCCTTCGGAGTAGTTGTGGCCTTTCTTGCAGAAAACCAGCACTCCGAATGGGAATGAAGCTGACTGTGACCGGCGACCGGACACGCGCAACACCACTTTGCAATGTGGCATTATAATACCTATAGTGAATTGCCTGAACTCTATTCGGAGTGCCGGTTTTCCCTGAAAAAGGCGACAGCTACTCCGAACGCGCGCCAACCCTTTCCTCGGCTGACGGCGACGAGCCAAAGGATCGCCGTTGCCATAACATAGTCTGGCTTACTGGGAAGGCGACGTCTCGTCGGGCTGCGAACGGCGGCGCTGGGACCGGCGCGTATCCTCGAGCGCAAAACGCACAAGGCATTCCATCGCCCAGCGCGCGGCGCGGGGATTGCGCGCCTCGATCGCTTCATAGACGCGGGCATGATCCGGCCAACTGTCGCGGGCGTCCTTCGGGTCGGTCGATTTAAGGCGTGTCGACCAGGCAATCGCCGCGGCGATCGAGCTGTTCAGCGACACCAGGACCTCGTTGCGCGTCGCCAGCAGGAGGGTCTTGTGGAAGTCGAGATCGGCCAGGCGCCCGGTCTCGGTGGCCAGAGTTTCGCGCCCCATGACGTCGAGCGCCTCCTTCATACGCGCGACCTCCTGATCGGTCCGGCGCTCGGCCGCGAGTTCGGCGGCAGCGGGTTCGTTGATCAGGCGCAGCTCGAAAAGACCGTCGATAAAGCCGGCGGTCGGCGTGGTCTCGAACATCCAGCCCATCACTTCGGGATCGAGCAGATTCCAGCGCGTACGGTCGCAGACCTGGGTGCCGCGCTTGGGGCGGCTTTCGACAAAGCCTTTCGCCGCCAGGATTTTCAGCGCTTCCCGGTAAGGGGTGCGCGAAATATTCAGGGCCTCGCTGGAATCGAGCTGAAAGGGCAGGATGTCGCCGGGCTGATAGACACCGCGCAGGATATCGACGGCCAGACGATGGGCCAGGGATCCGTGAAGGCGCCCCGGCGTATTGCTGTCCTCATAGGTGTAGTCCGCGGACAGCTCAGTTGCTGCGGAAATGTCTTTTTCGTCCATGTTTCGATCCCGGCCTCGGAACAGTCTAGCCTCTATCCAATACATAATACAAGTAGGTCAGGCAGCTGCAAGTTCAGCGATCGAACCTGACGGTCGTCACCGACATCGGCGGAACCACGACCGTGCCGTCATCGCTCTGTTCGGCGGGACAGCTCTTGTCCAGGTGGCGCTTGCTATCCGAGACGACCAGCGACACCGTGTAGGATCGCTTCACGCTCTCCAGCGGCAGGCTGATCTTGAGCCGTTGCGGCAACAGGCCAGGATTGACGTGGACGGCGGTGAAGCCGGATGCGCCGGGACGGACGGCAACCACAGTGTCATCGTCGTCGACGGGAATGAAGCGGTCACCCGGCCGGATAAATTTGCTGAATTGGCCCATGGCCCAATATTTCGCCGTCACATGGATGTCGGGCGAAACGCGATTGGCGAAATCCATCTTGATCAGGCCCCAGTTCGAACCGGAAGCGGGATCCTTCGCTTCGTTTTCGACCGCTTGCCACAATACCCAGGCGACAGGCTGCATCCGGTTGATGTCACTGACGATCTGTTCGCCGAGCGCGATGGCCGGCCGCATGTCGTCATAGTCCTGGGGCACATTGGGCGGTGACAGATCGACCTCGGACATCCACAACCGCTTGCCGGTGGCGCGAGCCAGATCGCGCGCGGCCGCCTTGCCGGTCGTGTCGTAACTATGGACATTGATCTGCTCGATCGCCGCCTTCGCCCCATCGTCGAGGCCCGCCCAGTCGAGCATGAAGGTCTGGGGATTGGTTTCGTCGACGCCGGCGATTTGCGTCTTCAGGCCGCGGGCCTGCAATTCCGTGTGCAACGCCTTGATGATCTGTGCCTGGCGTGCGGGCGACCAATGGGCGCCTTCCTGGCTGTTGGCGGCAAACCAGTAGGGCGTGCCGGGCTCATTGACCGGCGACAGGGTGCGAAAAACGATATGATGCCGCCGCTCCAGCTCTCCGGTCACCCGGACGAGATAGGCGGCGAACCGGCCCTCCTCGCCTGGACGCAGATTGTCCTGCAGGCCGTCCGTGTGGCCGGAGACGCGGCCGCTGACCGTCATGAAATAAGGCGGCGAGTTCGAGAAGGCCTCGAAAATGCGGTCCTTCTCCGGTACGCGGTCGCGGATGGCGTCGAGCCACCAGCGCTGGCCGGCATCGGCCGACCAATCCCACGCCGCGGCATTGGCCGGATCCCACCCTGCGGCATCTCCCGTCACGCGCCAGAAACCCGGCACGTCGCCGCCCGGCCGCAGATAGGGCGCCGTGTCCGGCGGATTACCGCCGCCAATATTGTAACGGGCTATGTTCAGTTGCAAACCGTCCTGACCATAGAGGAGATCGGCCACCTGGGTGCGGATGGGCGGCGGTAATTGTCCGGTGACATGGGCGAACCAGGCCAGCGCCGTTCCCCAGCCTTCGAAAGCCTGCCCCGGTTTGTCCCATTGCGGCGACAGGGTGACGTCGGCCACGGCGGTCGCAGGATTGGCGGTGGCGCAGTCCTGGGCATGAGCGCCCCAGCCTGTGCCCGCGGCCGTCAACGTAAGTGCGCCGGCCATGAGCCACGCTCGACGGCACTTCGGCGTCGGCGCCATACGATGTTTTTGGAAGGGCATTGTCCGGCCTTATATCATGTAACTGCGGCGAGCAGGGATTCGTTCATAAGCCCGCTGGCGCGTAAAAATTCCAGATGATCCGGCAAACGCTCCGCAGTGCTTTTCAGGTGCCGTTCGAGGCGGGCATAGGCATCGGCGAGGACATCGTCGTCCTGATAGGCCATGGTCGGCATATAGCTGCGCGGCCGTATCCCCTGCCCCAGCAGGACGGACAGCCACGATGTCGACTGGAACAGCTCCTCCTCGGCCAGGTTCAGCTGACCGCGTTCGCGGAACAAGGCGATGCGATGCGCCAGGCTTTCGGGAATCGGCATGGTCCGGGTGTAGTTCCACAGGTCCGAATCGTTACGTTCGGTCGCATGATAGTGCAGGATAAGAAAGTCGCGGATGGTCTCGATCTCCGCCGCCGCCGCCCGGTTATAGGCGTCGATATTGACGGCGGAAAAGGTTCTGTCGGGGAAATGCTTGACCAGCCTCAGTATGCTCGACTGGATGAGGTGGATGCTGGTCGACTCAAGCGGTTCCAAAAAGCCGCTGGAAAGTCCGATAGCGACCACGTTCTTTTGCCACGGCGTTTTCCGCCGTCCGGTGGTGAACCTTATCCGGTTGATAGCGGCCAGGGCCGGGCCCTCGATATGGGTGGTCAGCGCCTCCGCCACCGTGTCGTCCGATACGAAGTCGCTGGCATAGACGATACCGTTGCCGACGCGGTGTTGAAGCGGGATGCGCCACTGCCAACCGAAGGGGAGCGCCGTTGACGACGTATAGGGAGTCAAGGGTAGCCTGCGTTCGCACGGCACCGCCATGGCCCGGTTCATCGGCAACCATTTGGACCAATCTTCGTAGGGCGCGCCCATCGCCTTGTCGATCAGGGCGCCACGGATGCCCGAACAGTCGATGAACAGGTCGCCCTCGATCTTCTCGCCCGATTTGAGGCATAGGGCGGTGACGAAGCCGCTTTCCGGATCCTTGTCGGCGTCGACGATGTCGCCCAGCTTATGGGTGACGCCCCTGCCGACGCTCAGGGACCTCAGGTACCGGGCATAGAGCGAGGCGTCGAAATGATAGGCCGAGGCAAAATGGTGGAGCGGGTGATTGGCGTCCGGCGACTGACGGGCAAAGGCGTTTTTCCGCGCCGCCAGGGTGCTCAGGGAAAATTCGCTGAGGTCCGCGACCTTGCCGAGCTCGGCCAGCCTCAGCCAGTATTGCAGGAAATAGCCGAGATCCTTTTGCGTGCCGTAATAGCCGAAGGGATGAAAATAGGACGTATCCGGCTTCGACCAGTTGCGAAATTCGATACCGAGTTTGAAAGTCGCGAAGCACTCGCGGATAAATTCGGACTCGTCGACGCCGGCCAGGTCGTGAAAGGTGCGGATGGGCGGAATCGTCGCTTCGCCAACACCGATCGTGCCGATCGCATCCGACTCGACCAGTGTCAGCGCTACATTGGCCCCCAGAACCTGGGACAGCGCCGCCGCCGTCATCCAGCCGGCGGTGCCCCCGCCGACGATAATAACGCGTCCGATCCACCTGTCATGCAAGGCCAAGCTATGTCTCCTCCGGAGGATTTAATATTGTTATCAAAATATAATGTATGATTATATTTTTCATTTCAAGGCCCCTACATCTCTCATTATCGCCGCATTCGCCAGGTTCCCGAGCCGCAAACATGGACACCATCCTAATATTAGGGCTTCTGAATAGATATCGTGTCAATTGCGCAACAAAATTGCAAAACAGATGGCAAATAATAAATCATACAATTTTCTCGTTGAAAAAAGATATAATGCGATTTAATGGCAGAGGGGAACTCTGCTCATCGTGGAGGCGCAAACGGGGCGTCATCTGAAATATGGGCTTTTACGGTTCGCCATATAAGAACACTAGGAGGATTCAAGTGTCCAAAGGTAATGCCTACAAATCCACTTTATTGGCGACGGTGGGGGCACTTGCCTTCGCCTTGCCGATGATATCTTACGCACAGGATGCCGCTCCGGCGGCCTCGGCCACACAAGCCGCGCCCCCGCAAGCCTCGACTGACGACTCGAAAGAGACGGTCGTTGTCGTCACGGGCGTTCGCGCCTCGCTCCGGTCGGCGCGCAACCTGAAGAGAAACGCCAATCAGATCGTCGATTCCATCCAGGCGACGGACATCGGCAAGCTGCCGGACGTCAACACCGTCGAATCACTGCAACGCATCACCGGCGTGCAGATTCAACGGCGCTACGGCGAAGGCGGCACGGACTACGATCACAGAACCGAACCGGCGATCACGATCCGCGGCATGACCCAGGTTCGCAACCTGATCGACGGACGCGACTTTTTCACCGCCAACGGCGGCCGCGCGCCTGACCTGGAAGGTCTGCCGTCGGAACTGATGGCCGGTGTCGACGTCTACAAGAATGCCGCTTCGAACCTCATCGAAGGCGGCGTCGGCGGTGTCGTCGATATCCGCACCCGCCTGCCGTTCGATTCCAAGACGCCGATCAACAGCATCACCGTCAAGGGCAATTATTACGACCGCGCGCGCAAGACTTCGCCTTCGGTATCGGCCCTGTTCAGCCGCCAATTCGATACCGGCGCCGGACGCATGGGCTTCCTGGTCAACGCCTCAGTCGGCCGAACCTATTATCGTCAGGACGCCGTCCTGCAACAGCAGCAGCACGTCATTACAGCCGCGTCGAACCCCACGGCCTTCGCCAGCTTCCCCGACAAGGGCAGCTTGACGACGCTATATGTACCAACGTCCTTCGAGATCTATCAGGATTCCGGAGAGCGCACCCGTAAGGGGCTGGCCCTGGCCTACCAGTGGGCGCCCAACGAGAACATGTTGTTCACGGCGCAGAATATCCATTCTGAGTATCAATTCATTCGCCGCGGCGAATATCTCTACGGCGACGACAAGAACCACGATCCCATGGCGGCGACCGGTTCCACCTTTACATGGGGACCGGATGGCAATGCCACCAGCGGCGTCCTGTCACCGCAGATCTTTTCGACGTCGCGCTTCGACCAGGACGTCAGGAACAACACCAACCTGACCACCTTGAACTTCAAGTGGCAGGTATCGGAAAAGCTCAAGTCAAAAACCGATCTCGCCTACGAGTCCGCGACCTATGACTCCGACCGCAACGGCGACTCCGTCAAGCTCTACGACAATGAAGACCGCAGCGTCGCCAACATACCCAACCTCAATATCGCTTTCGATGTGACGGGCAAGTTCCCGAAATTCTCGATCGTCGACCCGGCGCATCCGTCCGATCCGTACGGCTATTTCGGCAACCCGGCCAACTGGTACTATGAGTGGATCGCCAACGCCGTCGACCGTGACGAGTTGAAGATGACGGCCCTCACCCAGGATTTCGACTACGAAAACGACGGCCACTTCTTTAACCGGTTGCACGCCGGCGTTCGCGTTACCGACACCAAGGTGCTGTTGCGCGGCAACTGGGACAATACCGGCCTCTGTAACGACACCGGCACCAACCCGAGCTGGGGCGCCTGCCCGCTGATCCCCGTTTCCGAGCATCCGGGCCTCGCCTATGCCGGCCCCGCCAGCAACTTTATGACCGACGGCGTTGGCTTTGCCATCGGTGTTTTCCCGGAATATGCCGATCCGAACTCCAGCGTCTTCAATCGCACGGTCAAGACCTATGCCGAACTGTTTGCCGGCAAGCCCAACAGCTATACCTTCAAGACGACGTTCGGGCCTTCGGATATCAACGAACAGCAGGAGACGACCCAGGCCCTCTATCTGTCCAGCGACTTCCAGACCAAGATCTTCGGTTATGACCTGGACGGCAATATCGGGGTCCGCGCCGTCAAGACCAGCCTGAAATCCATCGGCTTCGTCCAGGACAGCACCGGATCGCACGACGTCAGCATCGACAACGACTATACCAATGTCCTGCCGAGCCTGAACGCCCGCCTGCACCTCACCGAAGGGCTGCAAATCCGCGCGGCCTTCGGCAAGACCCTGACGCGGCCGAATTTCTCGGACATGGCGGCGCACGTGCAGCTGAATCCGAATATCCCGTCGCAGTGGGACGCCAATGGCCGGCCGACCGGCAGTTCGGGCAATCCGTTCCTGAAGCCGATGACCGCGACGTCCTACGATCTGACCGCGGAATATTATTGGGGGTCTTCGAACATCGCCTTCCTCGGCGTCTTCAAAAAAGACGTCAACGGCTATCAGGCGAGCGGCGTCGAGGTGATGAATTTCGGCGGTGTCGATTACGACATCAGCACCAGCATCAATCTCGGCGAAGGCACGATCAAGGGTTTCGAAGCGGGTTACACCCAGTTCTTCGACTTCCTGCCCGGCCTGTGGAGCGGCCTGGGCTTGCAAGCCAACTACACGCACGTCGATTCCAAGGTGGAGAAGACACCCGGCGTCTTCATACCCCTGCCGAAACTGTCGAAAGACAGCTATAACCTCATCGGGCTTTACGAAAAGGGTCCGGTCCAGGCGCGGCTGGCCTATAACTGGCGCTCGGAATATCTTGATCAGTTGAACGGCAGCGGCGTATTCGGCGCCAATCAATATGCGGCCCCGTACTCTTCGCTGGATGCCTCGGTGAGCTATCAGATCGATCCGATCCTGACCCTGTCGTTCGACGCCGTGAACCTGTCCAACTCGATGTATCACACCTATGTCGAAAGACCTTCGGGCGGCCTGCTGTGGCAGCTGAACGATCGTCGCTACAGCTTGACGCTGAAGGCGAATTTCTAACCGCCAACAGCCTTCGTTAGTGATCGTCCCAGGCCATATCTTCTGGATTGCCTGGGACGGTTTCCGGCTATCGAATGATCTTTCCCTCCATTCGATAGTGATTTGCCTCCCTTAAACTCTAACGGCCCGTGTCCCGCCTGCTTCGTCTCGCGGCACGGGCCTTTTTTTGTCCTGCCGGCACCCCGCGGCGGCGGCAAATCTTCGCTGCATTCCCTCCAATTTCACGAATTTTGATGACAGCGCGATAGGCGGTCATTTACGTAGGTCCAGGGAACAGGAAGATCGCGTGCCAATTAGCGCTAATCATTTGTCTATATTGGACATGTCGGTCACGGTGACGTATGCCGTCGTCATTTTCGCGCTTGCCCAATATGTCTCGCGAAAGAGAAGCGGCCATGCAACCAGCACCCATGAGTATTTCTTCGCCGGCAATCAGCTGCCGTGGTGGGCTATCGGAACATCGCTGATTGCGGCCAATATCTCGGCCGAACAGATTATCGGCATGTCCGGCTCCGGCTTCCGCATCGGCCTGGCCGTGGCGTCCTATGAATGGATGGCGGCGGCGACCCTGTTGCTGGTCGGAAAATTCGTCCTGCCGATCTTTTTCCGCAACGGCGTCCTGACCATGCCGGGCTTCCTGGCCCAGCGCTATGGCCCCAGCGTCCGATATATCATGGCCGTCTTCTGGCTGGCGCAATATGTCCTGATCAACCTGACCGCCATCCTGTGGCTGGGCGGCACGGCCATCACCACCGTTACCGGCCTCGATCCCGTTATCGCCCTGGCCATGCTGGCGACCTTTGCCCTGGTCTATCAGATCTCCGGCGGGCTCAAGGCCGTCGCCCTGACCGATGCCGTCCAGGTATCGCTGCTGACGGCAGGCGGCCTCGTCATCGTCGCCCTGACCCTGGCCAAGATCGGCGGCCAGGCCTCTCCTGGCGGCGGCATCATCAGCGGCATGCACGTCCTGATGACGCGTTTCCCGGACCATTTTCACATGATCCTGCCGAAATCGAGCCCCTACTACAAGGACCTCCCCGGCATAGCCGTGCTGATCGGCGGCATGTGGATCATGAACGCCTCCTATTGGGGTTTCAACCAGTACATCATTCAGCGCGCCCTGGCCGCCAAATCGCTGAGCGAAGCCCAGACGGGTGTCGCCTTTGCCGCCTATCTCAAGCTGCTGGTCCCCGTCATCGTCGTCCTGCCCGGCATGGCCGCCCTGGTGCTGGCGCCAGACATAGCCAGCTCGGACCGAGCCTACCCAACCATGATGACCCTCCTGCCGCAGGGCTTTTTGGGCCTGGTCTTCGCCTCTCTGGTCGCGGCGATCGTCGCCTCGTCGGCTTCGAAGATCAATTCCGTCGCCACCATCTTCACCATGGACCTGGTCAAGCCGGTGTGGCCGAAAATTCCCGACCGCATCCTGGTGGGGATCGGACGCGCCGCCGCCGTTGCCGCCGTCGTCATTGCCGCGGTCCTCGCCAAGCCCCTGCTCGGTGATTTCGACCAGGTCTTCCAGTTCGGCCAGAACCTCACCGGCTTTTTCGCGCCCGGCATCGTCGTCATTTTCGTCCTCGGCATGGTGTGGAAACGGTGCACGACCCAGGGCGCGTTCGCCGCGGTCATTATCGGCCTGGTGTCGTCGTGCTTCTTCTACGCCGTCTCCTATCTGCATACCCACCACGACCTCTTGGGATGGCAATCGCCGTGGCTGGTTGCCCACGTCCCGGACCTGCCCTTCCTCAATCGCGTCGGCTGGGTGTTCTGGATCGCGTTCGCCGCCTGTGTCGGCGTGTCGTGCGTGACGACCGAATCCGCCCCGGCCCAGACCATCGACCTCGGCAGTATCGACTTCCGGACGGGGCGTTCCTTCAATGTCATGGCGCTTGGCGTCATCACCATCCTCATCGCCCTCTACCTGGTTTTTTGGTGAGCCACCCGCACGCCCGGCGGCCGCAATAATTCACACTAATTTTGAGCCCCTCAGGCTTAAAAACCCGAATAGCTTAGGTTCACATGCGTTAACGGCATTGACATCAAGGATATAATGCGATTTTTTAAATGAACTTCGCGAGATCGACATCTCGCGGCGTTTTGGCGGCTGGTATTATGACCCAACATACGGACGGGCCGGGTTGCCGGAGTTTTGGTTGAACCTGATGCAACGATCCGCCCAAGGCCAGCCAAGCGCCCCTCCCCTCCCTGCGAAGCCGCTGCCTGCGAAGACCCTCCCCCGCCAGGCCATGTTCTACGCCCTGCTGTGCGCCGGCACCGGCGCCACCCTGCCCTTCATGCCGCTTTGGCTGCGCGAACACGGCATGAGCGGCAGCCAGATCGCCTGGATACTGGCCGTGCCCTTGCTGGGGCGCGCCATCACCGGCCCGATCAGCGGCATCTGGGCCGACCGGTTCCACAAATATCGCACGCCCATCGCCCTGCTGGCCCTGGCCTCCACCCTGGCCTACGCCGCCATGACCATAGCCGGCGGCTGGACCGACTACCGGTTTGCCGCCTTCATGCTGCTCTACGGCATCGGCTATACCGGCATTACCAACATCACCCCGCTGCTCGATGCCATGACCCTGCAATTGTCGCGCATCGAGGGTTTCGCCTTCGGCCTGGCGCGCGCCGCCGGCTCGGCCTCTTTCGTCTTCGCCAATGTCTGCCTGGGCTACCTCCTGCAGAGCCTCGGGACCGACGCCGCCCTGCAATGGATGATCCTGACCGCCCTGCTAGTTTTCGCCGGCGCCCGCTTCCTGCTGCCTGGCCACGTCCGGCTCGACCTCAAACTCGGGCAATCGGCCCCGGCCTTACCCGGTTTCCAAAGGCTGGCCACCCTTTTGCGCGGCAAGGGCTATATCGTCCTGTTGATTGCCATCGGCTGCCTTCAGGCGGCCCACAGCTATTATTACGCCTTTTCGACCATCATCTGGGAAAAGCGCGGCTTTTCGTCCAACATCTGCGGGCTTCTGTGGGCGACCGGAGTCGCCGGCGAATTTATCTTCCTCAGCCTGGGCGCAGCCTTGCGGCGCCGGCTGGGGCCGTGGAACCTGCTGCTGATCGGCGCAGCGGCCGGTGTCCTGCGCTGGGCCGTCATGATGACCTCCCCGCCGCTCGACCTGCTGTGGCCGCTGCAATTGCTGCACGGATTGAGCTTCGCCGCGGTCTATGTCGCCGGTCTGGAGCTGGTGCACCTCCTGGTCCCGCCCGGTTTCGAAGGCCTGGGGCAAACCATCAACTCCGCCTATGCCGGCGGCGCCCTGATCGGCGTCGGCACCCTCGCCTCCGGCTTCGTCTTCGAGGCTTTCGGCGAGCGCGGCTACGGCCTGATGACCGTCCTGGCCCTGGCCGGCATGGCCGGCGCTCTCTGGCTCTATGCTTCGCGACACAGGCTCACCACCGCCTCGCCGCCGGCCTGAAAAACAGCCCACGATAATTTTGACATATTAAATCGCATTTAATATTGCAGACGGGCTTTTTAAATGTCATATAAATTCAGCCCACTGGGCTCGCCTCGATCTTGCCGTCCTTTACCGGACAGGCAAATCGGGACGAAATTCGGCAATTTTTCGACGAAAAGGCAGTATGAGCTTTGCGTCCTTACGGGCACGGCGCCACGAAGAGGCAGTTCTTGACCCGGGGACAGGCTAAAAGGCAATATATAATCATACTAAAGTGCCTGGATACGACGAAAAACCGTGCCAAAGCCAGATCATAATCCATAGTCCACACAGGGGATGAACACATGACCACCCGGCGAACGATGTTGCTGCAGGCCGCGGGCCTGGCCGCCGCCACGGGACTTTCCGGCCTGGTTTCACCGGCCATGGCCGCCGCGCCGCGCTTCGGCGTCGCCGGCGATCAATTCACGCTCGACGGCCAGCCGTTTCAGATCCTGGCCGGTGAGATGCATTATCCGCGCATCCCGCGTGCGTCATGGCGCGACCGCCTGCGCAAGCTCAAGGCGCTGGGCCTCAACACGCTGACGACCTATATCTTCTGGAACGCCCACGAAACCCAGCCCGGTCATTACGACTTCTCCGGCAATCTCGATGTCGCCGCCTATATCCGCCTGGCGCAAGAAGAGGGTCTCTGGGTCAATCTGCGCCCCGGTCCCTATATCTGCGGCGAATGGGACGGTGGCGGCTTGCCGGCCTGGCTGTTCCCGACGCCCGACATCACCGCCCGCTCGACCGATCCCCGCTATATGGAACCGGTCAAGGGCTGGCTGAAGCGCCTTGGCCAGGAACTGACGCCGCTGCTCATCGACAATGGCGGCCCGATCATCCTGACCCAGATCGAAAACGAATACGGCGCCTATGGCAGCGACCAGGCCTATCTCGCCGCCCAGCAGGCCGCCTTGCGCACTGCCGGTTTCAGCGGCCTTCTCTACACCGCCGATCCGGCTGAATTCTTCGCCAAGGGATCGGTGCCGGGCGTCGTCGGCGGCATCAATTTCGGCACCAATTACAAGGCCGAAAAGGAATTCGCCACCCGCGCCCAGGTACGTCCGGAAGGCCCCTATTTCTGTTCCGAACTGTGGGGCGGCTGGTTCGACGCCTATGGCAAGCTGCATGAGACCATGCCGGCCGCGCCTCTGCTGGCCAGCCTGCAATGGATGCTGGAGCACAAATACTCCATCAGCTTCTACATGCTGCACGGCGGCACGTCGTGGGGCTTTACGCCGGGCGCCAACTGGAACAAGGACGGCTATCAGCCGGATATCGCCAGTTACGATTACGACGCCCTGCTCGACGAAGCCGGCCGGCCGACGCCGAAATACCAGGCCGTCCTCGACCTGTTCCGCAAATACCTGCCGGCCCAGACCTTCGCGCCCATGCCGGCGCCCGAGGCCTCCATCACCGTGCCGCGCTTCCACCTGAGCGAAACCGCCGCGCTCGATCAATTGCTGGCCAAGCCGGTCACGTCCAGGGCGCCGCAGAGCCTGGAAACGCTCGGCCAAATGCACGGCATGATGCTCTATCGCCACACGGCGAAAGGCGCGCTCAAGGGCAGCCTCGCTTTCGGCGATGTCCGCGACTTCGCCCTGGTGCGCAGCTCAGGCCGTACGCAGGCCGTGCTCGACCGTCGTTTCGCCGAAAAGGCCGCGGCGATCGACCTGCCGGCGGGTGCGACCCTCGATGTTCTGGTCGACACCATGGGCCACTGCAATTACGGCGTGAACATCGGCAAGGACCAGAAAGGACTGATCGGCGACGCGACCCTGGCCGGTCAACCGGTCGAGGGCTGGGCCCATTACGGCCTGCCGCTCGACGACATTTCCGCCTTGCGCTTCGACGCGGCGCCGGCCGCCGGCCCGGCCTTCCACCGCGGCACCTTCGACCTCACCGAGACGGGCTTCACCTTCCTCGACATGCGCGGTTGGGGCAAGGGCTATGTCTGGGTCAACGGCCACAATATCGGCCGTTACTGGTCCGCCGGCCCGCAACAGGCGATGTTCGTGCCGGGCGATTGGCTGAAAGCCGGAACCAACGAGGTCGTCGTGCTGGACCTGTATGACGGCGGCGACCGCAGCCTGTCGGGCACCCCGCGCGAAGTCTGGGACCTGCCCGGTTCGGTGACCTGATCCTAACCGCGGCCGATATAGGGCATGGTTGTCGCCATGACCGTCATGAACGGCACATTGGCGTCTAGCGGTAGGGAATCCATGAAGACGACGGCGTCGCCGATCCTGGCGACGTCCATCACCGGTTCGGCCCTGATCGAGCCGTCCGCCTGTTTGACGCCCGACGTCATGCGCGACGCCATGTCGGTGGCGGCATTGCCGATATCGATCTGGCCGCAGGCGATATTGTACTTGCGGCCATCCAGCGCGGCCGACTTGGTCAGGCCGGTGACGGCGTGTTTGCTGGCCGTATAGGCGATCGAATCCGGCCGCGGGCTATGGGCCGAAATCGAGCCGTTATTGATGATCCGCCCGCCTTGCGGGGCCTGGTTTTTCATGACGCGAAACGCCGCCTGCAAACACAGGAAAGCGCCGTTCAGATTGACGCCGACGACCGCATGCCAGGCCTCCACGGTCAGGTCTTCCAGCGCCACGCCCGGGACATTGGCGCCGGCATTGTTGAACAGCAAATCGACGCGGCCGAACCTGGTTGTCGCCTCTTGGAAAAGGCGATCGACCTCGGCCGGGCGGGTGACGTCGGTCGCCACCACAAGCGTCGCGTCATCATTCAGGTTCATCATCGCTGCCGTCTCGCTCAGGGCGGCTTCCTTGCGCCCAGCCAGGACGACGCGGTAGCCCTGGGCGCCGAGCGCCAGCGATACCGCCCGTCCGATACCGCTGCCGGCTCCGGTTACAACAGCTACCCGACCTTGCATGCGTTCCGTCCTCGATCATCCGCCTTTGGCATTAGAACGCTATAGCAGAGATTCGCCCCGTCAGTCCCGGTCACCCGGGCGCAAGACGCTTTCCAGCTGGTCCAGGCTGAACGGTTTGAGCAGGTAGTGGCTAAATCCCGCCTCGTTGGCGCGCTCGCGATAGGCTTCGCTATCCCAACCCGTCTGGGCGACAAAGACACAGTTTTCACAGCCGGCCAGGGTTTGCAGCTTACTGCACAGATCGAAGCCGTTCATGTCAGGCATACCGATGTCCAGCAGGGCGACGTCCGGGTGAAAGTCCGCGACCGCAGCCATGGCTTCCGCTGCATTGAACGCGAGGCGGTAGTCGTGGTTGAACAATTCCACCATCCAGCCGGTGGTTTGCGCATTGGCCGTATTATCATCGACAATCAGAACCCGCAGGCCGCCTTCGCCCGTTGTCTCGCTATTTTCCGCCGGCATCGGTACCCTTTACTCTGTTTGCCGCCTGATGCGCAGCTTACGAAATCCGGGCGGTGGCGCATTGCCGTTTTACCGCCCGAACCCTTACACACGGCGTGAGAACTCACGCAGCGGCCGGCAGCGATAACATTCCTCGGCCGGCGCGTCTGTTCACTTGTGCACACAAGCTCGTTTTACTTGGCGAACTGAATTGAGGGTTGCGACAATGACGGCACCGACAAAGGCGCAAATGGCGCAGAACGCTCTTCTGTCGGTGCTCAGCGAGGCCGACCGCACGCGCCTGCAACCGCATATGCTGGCGGTCGACATGGACGCCCACGGCGTCCTTTGCCACGCCGGTCAGGACGTCGTCGACACCTAGTTCCCATGCGCCGACGCCCTGGCCGCGTTTTGTATTTCAGGCCCCGAAGGCCACGCCGTGGATGTCGGCTTTGTCGGCCGCGAAGGCGCCGTCGGCGGTATCGTCTCGAACGGCCATATCCCGTCCTATTCGACCGTGGTGGTGCGCATTCCGGGGCTTTTCCTGCGTATCAAGACGACGGCGCTGGAACAGGCCAAGCTCGATTCGCTCACCCTGCGCCACTGGTTGTCGCGCTATTCGGATTGCCTGCTGGCCCAGGTGTTCCAGACCTCGGCGTGCAATGCCCTGCACACCATCCAGCAGCGCGTGGCGAAATACATCCTGGCGGGCTTGGCGCGCACCGGTGAAAGCGAACTGCGCATGACCCAGGACCAGCTGGCCGACATGCTGGGCGTCGGCCGCACCTTCGTCAGCCGCGTCCTGGGCGGCATGCGCAGGGACGGGGTGATCGAAACCCGCCGCGGCTACCTGGTGATCCGCAACCTGCCGGCCCTGAAGGCCATGTCATGCTCGTGCAATGCCGCCATCGAAGACCACTTCGACACCGTCCTCCACGGCATCTATCCCATGCCGGCCTGAGGCAGCTTTTTTGCGAAAGCTATTTGACGATGCGCCCGGTGTTGTGGCACTAGGCAGGTGCATGGCCTTGCCAGATGCGGGTGTAGCTCAATGGTAGAGCAGCAGCTTCCCAAGCTGACAACGAGGGTTCGATTCCCTTCACCCGCTCCAGCCCCCACGGCCAGTGCGCGAACCCTCTTCATTTTGCGTTGGTGCGTTGAAACGCACGGGGTTCGATTCCCTTCACCCGCCCCAGTCCCCACGGCCAGTGCGCGAACCCTCTTCATTTTGCGTTGGTGCGTTGAAACGCACGGGGTTCGATTCCCTTCACCCGCTCCAAATCACACGCACAAACGCGCCATTTCCCGCCCACGCTCCGAATCTCGGACCATGCGCAATCCTTTATAGGACAAGGGTTACGGCGAGGCATGGGCGGCATTCGGAGTAGATTCGGTCTGATAGCCGGAAACCGACGCTCCGAATGGATAGACGGCCCATTACTTGCGGTATTTTAATACCTTTGCCGCGGGCGCCTTAATCCGCAATCCCATCACCAACAGTCCGGCGATCACGTAGACGCCAACGACCGACAGCCAGATGGCGCCGGGCCACTGGGTCCGGACGGCGAAATAGACGCTCGAAAAACCCAACGGCGCCACGATCGACGCCAAACTGACGGCCGAAGCCAGCACGCCCTGGAACTGGCCCTGCTGGTCCTCACCGACCTGACGGCTGGCCAGCGACTGCAAGGCCGGCACACCGATCCCGCCCAGGGCGAACACCGGCATGATCACGAACACCATCCACCCTTGCGTCGCGAAGGCCATAACAGTCAGGGCGACACACGCCCCGGCCACCCCCGTCAACACGGCACCGCGCTCACCCAGAAGCTTGACCGCCGGCCCAGGCAGAAACGCCTGCGACAAGGTCTGGCACACTCCGAACGCCCCCAGCGACAAACCGATCCACAGCCCGTTCCACTGAAAGGCGTCGTGCCCCCATAATGCCCAGCACGTGCCATAGGCCTCGCCGGTGGCGCTGAACACGAAGAACAGCGCAACGAACGGCAGCAACCCCTTCATGGCAAACACCCAGCGCAGCGGCCGCAGCGGATTGAGCACCCGCAGGTCGATCGGTGCGCGCGTGGGCGTCCGCGACTCCGGCAACATGAACAGGGCCAGCAAGAGGTTGCAGCCATTGAGCGCGGCCGCGGCGATAAACGGCAAACGCACGCCATGATCGCCCAGGGCGCCGCCGAGCACCGGGCCGATAATGAAGCCGATGCCGAACATGGCGTTCATCAGCCCGAAGCGGTGGGCGCGCTGGTCAGGCGCCGAGACGTCGGTGATATAGGCGGCCGCCACGGAGGTATTGGCGCTGGTCAGGCCGGCTATGGCGCGCCCCAACAGGAGGAGCCCGAGATTGGGCGCGCACGCCAGGAAGAGGTAGTTGACGGCGGCGCCGGCCAGCGAGATCAGCAGCACCGGCCGCCGGCCGATGCGGTCGCTCAAGGCGCCCAATACGGGCGCGAAGATAAATTGCATGACGGCATAAAGCGCGGTCATGACGCCGATATAGGGCGCGACATTTTCGCTGTGGACGACGTCGCGCAACAGGGCGGGCAGGATGGGAAAGATAAGCCCGATGCCGACGGCATCGAGGACAATGGCGGTGAAGATAACGACAAGGGATCTGCTCATGGCAGGCATGCTCCGGGGAGACGCAAAGCCCACAACGCGACAAGGCACGCTGAAAAGCTTGCGGAAAGCCCGACAGGCGTCAGGCGGTCAATGTGGTGAAGGCGCTGGCCGATCCATGGTCATTGTTTGACGCATGGAAGGGGTGTGCTTGACCGCCTGGACGCAAATTCGTCCACCTGTTTACTCCGCCACTGAGCGGCTCAAGGAAAGCGGTCGCTTTTCGCGACAAGGGCCGTTTACGCCGGATAAGAGCGGTCGGCAAGATGTTTTTGGGAGGGGTTGGGTGGAGGGCAGCGCGCAATGGGAGGCTTTAGGCCCGTGTTTTGGGGGTATATCGGGCGGGTTTTGCCGATTCAAGCGGCTTGGACAGTGCTGAGATATATCTGACGGACGCAAAACCGGCTTGGTTGATCGCCCGGATCGGCGGAATTTCGAAGCGTGATCCGGAAATCGGCCCGGCCATGCGTAAAAGTTCATCCATTTCTATCCAATTAACTGGTCAAATAGCACCGCATGTTTAGCTATGACAGGCCATCCGGCACGACCTGCTGTTGGGCCAGGACCGAGCTTTATGCGCCCCCCTTTCCGCTTAGACGCGAAGCAAAAATCTCTCTCGCAGGGCGCTTCTTGCAAGTTATTGGGGAATGAGTCATTGTACTGCACCCAAGGTTTACACCGTGCTGGAAGAGAGTCGGATGCGGATTATACGAATCAAAGTTCGGAATTTTCGGCTCCTGAAAGATATCACAGTTGATATTGAGCAGGTTTTATCGCTCGTCATTGGAAAGAATAATTGCGGAAAAACATCGTTACTTCTTATTTTAGATAAGTTCTTAGGCGGCGGCGTACCTCATTTTTCGTTCGATGATTTCAATGTTGAATTGAAAGATCGGTTAAAAACGATTGTTGAGGCTGATGAAAAGTTCGACGATGAATTTCCGTTTCTCGGCATCTCATTGAAATTATTTATCGAATATGGCGAGCACGACAACTTGGCCAACGTCGGGAACACCGTACTTACGGATCTCGATCCCGACAATAACAAGATAGTTCTTGCTTTCGAATACCGGCTAACCCAGGAAAAATTACTATTGTTGAAGTCCGATTTTGCCGCGTATTCGACGGAACGGCAGGCGAAAATTGAGAAGGGTACGAAGAAAAAGGCGAAGAATATCCTCGAATTCCTAAGTGACAAGCACGCCACTTATTTTTCGGTCGCCAAGAAAAGCATCGCTTATGACACCGGCACTCAGCAGGAAAATGACGCTGACTTTTTCGACATCGAAAAGTCGGGCGTCCGCATAGATAAAATTATMAATTTTAAGTGGATTAGCGCGCGCCGGAGCGTATCGAACAAAGAGGCAGACAAGTCACTGTCCGAACTTTCCTTGAAAATCTACCAAAAGCTGGAAAATAAGGCCGCTAATGCCGATGTAATTGAGGAATTCAGGGATGCCTTGACCGACACGGACACCGACCTAAACAAGATTTACGAGGCTATATTTAGCGACGTGATTGCCGACGTAAAAGCATTCGGTGGCGTAAAACCCGACGACACTATTATCAAAGTGATTTCGACACTTCAACAGTCGAACCTATTGGAAAAGAACACCACCGTCGTTTACGGCAGCCAAGACCACGAACACTCCTTGCCTGAAAGTTATAATGGATTAGGTTATATGAACCTGATCAGCATGATCTTTGAGCTGAAAATACTTATTCAGGAGTTTCAACGAGACAAAGATGACAGCCCAGCCGACATAAATATTCTGTTTATTGAAGAACCCGAAGTCCATACCCATCCGCAGATGCAAGCGGTATTCATTAAAAACATCAAAACTCTGTTGCGCCAGGGCGTGAAACGGGAAGACGGGCAGCGGCGGGACATACAAACTGTTATTACCACTCATTCGTCGCATATCGTGTCTGAAAGCGATTTCCACGATATAAAATACTTTCAGAAAACGGGCATTGGCGTCGTGTCAAAGAACTTGCGCGACTTGGAAAAAGAATACGACGACGATAAACAAGACAGTCATTTCCGTTTCTTGAAGCAATATCTAACGCTTCATCGTGCCGAACTTTTTTTTGCTGATAAGGCGATCCTCATCGAGGGAGATACCGAACGCATTTTGCTTCCGGCAATGATGAAGAAAATCGATCAGCAAGACGCTCTGGCCGAAGCGAAGGGCGAATTGCCAGCAGTAGCGCCGCTATATTCTCAAAACATCTCAATTGTAGACGTTGGTGCCTACTCGCATATTTTCGAGAAATTCATCGACTTCCTTGGTATCAAGTTCCTTATCATTACCGATCTCGATGCCGTAAAACAGGTGGCGAAACTTGACGACGCTGCAAAGCCAGTTTTGAATAAAAATGGCAATCCAAAAACAGCGTCTCACGCCTGTCCTGTCGGCGATGGTACTCACTCCGCAAATAGTTCCTTGGCCTATTTTTTCGGTGGCCAAAAGGAGCTAGCCCACTTCCTGGCACTTAAGTTTTCGGAGAAGATCATCTCCAAAGTCAAAGATACAAAATTATGGAAATCTGACGGTTCGGGACGGATTGCAATAGCCTATCAGACAGAAGAATCCGATGCGAAAGGTAAGAAATACACTGCTTCCAGCTTCGAAGACGCATTCTTTCACATCAATCGAGCGTTTTTGAAAGCCCGAGTTACTGATGGCGATGGCGATGGCGACGGCAAGGTTGACGGCGAGGTTGACGGCGAGGTTGACGGCGAGGTTGCCGATGACCATAGCTTTACGAGCATCGTCAACGTGCACCTCGAAGAATTCCTAAAAGGCGGCGGCCCCTATGAATTCGCACGTGCAGGGGTTCGCACTAAGCCGTCATTTGCAGTCGAAATATTGCTCAACAGCGTGTCAAAAACGGAGGCGCTGCAAATCCCTCCTGGTAGCGAGCCGAGGGAGTTTACCCTCGACTTCTCCAATTGGAATATACCTGGATATATTTCGGAGGGGCTTGGATGGCTGAAGCGCGCGTAAATCTTGAGCCGGAAGTGGATGCGATTTTTGAGCAGATCAATGCCAAAGCAAACTTCCTTTTGAGCGGCGGTGCAGGCAGCGGTAAAACCTATTCACTCGTTAGCGTGATAAATGAAATTTTCCGGCGGCGCCCTTCGGCGCGCGTTGCTTGCATTACTTATACGAACGCGGCAGTTCGCCAGATTCAGGGCCGCATCGCGGATAGGGGGCTCGTTGTCTCAACCATCCATGAGTTTCTTTGGGGCTGTATTTCGCTATTCCAAAAGGAATTGAAGGTTGCACTTTTGACGCTGGCGGAGGACCCGGACGTTAAAATTAACGCGACCGGCGATGAACTGACCGCAGCCGATTTGGCGGACAAGACCATACGGTACAAGGAATATCTGTCCTTAAAAGACGGCGTCATTTCGCATGACGAGTTACTCATACTTGCCAATTTCATGTTTAAAAAGCATGTGAAGTTGAGAAATATCCTTGCTGACAGGTTCAACTTCATTCTCATCGACGAATATCAGGACACCAGTCCTCTGGTGGTCGAGATATTCCTGAATTTCTTTCGCGGCACTGAAAAGCGGCCTTTGTTCGGCTTTTTCGGCGATGCAATGCAGTCGATCTATGACGACACCGTTGGAAATTTGGAGCGATATGTAATATCCGCCGACGTCATCGAGATAAAGAAAGAGCAAAACCGACGAAATCCGCGTTTAGTCATTGAGCTGGCAAATCGTTTAAGGATCGATGGCATTGTTCAACATGCCTCAACCGACATGAACGCGCCCAATATGCAGGATGGCAAATTGATCGACGGCGAAATTCGTTTTTTCTATTCGACAACCGCCGCGTCTGAACTGGATAAGTTGAAAGCCATTTTGGGTTGGAATTTTGGCAATACCAGGGAAACAAAAGAACTAAATTTAACCCATAACTTAATCGCACCCAGGGCCGGATTTTCGACCCTTATGCAGATTTACGATGCCGACAAAGTTCTGGAGTATAAGGTTCGCATAACAAAATATATCAAAGAGAATGCCATCGTCGATGACTTCAGCGAAATGACATTCGGACAGGTGGTCGAGCACCTCAAGTTATCGGCTGCGAAACCGGCGGCAGTGCTACCCACGCCCGGACAAAAAACATTCATCGATGAGCACCCTGCTTTATTCGCGGAAGCGCTTGGCTATCCGTTTGAAGAAATCCGCCGGACCTATGTGGATGCAAAGCAATTGATTGATGACAAGAAGCAGGATGAGGACGACGAGTCGAAGCCGAGTTCGGAGCGAGACGCGTTAATCAAACACCTGTTCAGGATACAAGCAACCATTAGCCAGTATGCCGATAATCGACTTGAGGAGGTCTTAAAGGCGACTGAGTTCAAGATTTTGAAAATTGCCGATAAGAGGCGGCTACGCGATGCCATAGCTCATTTGAACGGCATGAGCAATCAAACGATAGAACAGGTGATTGACTACGCTGATCATGCGGGCATTTGCAAAAAAGATGATCGACTTTCGGCTTTTCGAGAAAAGCGCCGCTACCTCTATAACAGGGTGAAAGGTGTTCGATATGGAGACTTCCAAGAACTGTACAAATATCTGGAAGGTAAAACGCCGTTTTCTACGCAGCACAAAATCAAAGGCGATCAATTTGATAATGTTCTAGTGGTCATGGATAATGGGCGCTGGGCGAACTATAATTTTGCTTACCTTTTCGAAGAAAATGGCAATCCCAGCGTTTTGGAGCGGACGCGAAAACTCTTTTATGTATGCTGCACCAGGGCCAAGCGTAGCTTAGCAGTCTATTATGAAAGCCCGTCCGCCGCCGTAATAGAAAAAGCCAAGCTATGGTTTGGGGGGCAAAACGTCGTCAAAATGTAGCTTCAAACAGGAAAAAGCTAAGGGCCGGAGAATTTCCCGGCCCTTAGCATTCACGTAATTAATTGAACGGAGCAAGTCTACCTATTAACGCCAGGTGTGAACCTTCTGCCCAGTATACCGTTCACCTTCCGAAATCACTGTGCGGGTGCCGTCATCACCAGAAAGCGCGCGCGCACCGCTCACGGCGCCACAGAATACGATATCTAAGAAAGCATCACCTACGCCGTAGGAACTTTTTACTTCAGGTCCGGTTTTCGCGTATCCGTCCTTTGTTACAACCGTAATGATATTGGACATGACATTTCTCCATTCTGCTAGTCCACGCAAGGGAGGAACTCTCCGCATGCTGACCGATGCTACCAAAGGTTAACGGCCTTGTCGTCTGCACGAAATTACGCGAAAATGTCTCGTGAATTTCTCAAATAGGCTCGGAAAGACGATGCAAAGACATCCAACTGTGAACGGGCAACAACTGCGCGAGGATCGAGACACTCTTCGATGGCCACGGCGAAAATTGTTGGCCGAGGTCGCAACACTTGGCGGTCCCGTGTTAGACAAGTCGATGCTAGAACGGGCCGAGAAGGGCAAAGTTAGCCCGGAAAATCTCGCGTGGTTCGCCAAAGCATTGGGGCGGTCCGTTGATCGCTATCAAATTTTGGGACTAGGCCAAAATCAGACGGACGATGAGGATTCTTGTCCTCAACCGGACACTTACCTTGCACAAAAACCATATTGGACAACGCTCTATGACTTTAGTGGCGACTGGACAGCGTATTACGTTGAAGACGACGTCAATGCATCTGGTTACATTGCAACTGAAACGATTACCGTTGTGCAACTCGGAAGTTTTTTGACCGGCCTCTACACACCGCTTGCGAATAATCACCCAAGCGGCAGTTACCTCGGAGACTCTTCATTCCGCCTGGAAGCTGCAGTGATTCAGAATACATTGGTTGGTAGATATTTCGTGGAGGGGCGTGCGCATCCCAAGGGCAGCGGTGTCGTTCATCTCGAAGTTAGGAATGAAGACTGGTTAGAAGGCTTTTGCAGTTTCTATGGTGATGACTCACACGTTAACATGGGTGCGAATATCTGGATTAGAAACAATGCTTCTTGTGCAGCACTCCTGCACGAGCAGGCGATATTTGTTATGTTAACGAATAATCGCCTTTCCAAAACTCCTATTAGCTCAACGCCGTAAAGATACCAGGATTACCGTGACAGGTTAATACCAATATGCGCGGTGTAGAACCGCTTCGTTGTTATTCGGTTTTTTCAGCTCAAACGCCGCATGGCTCGCCGCATCAGGACTGGGCGTCCCCCGGACGGCAGGCGGTCGCCCTTGCCAAACGCCATGAGTCAAAGGTCATGGCGCTTGGTATAACTTGACTCCTGGAGCACGGCCAATTTACAAATAACCGGGGGCCCGGCAATTGGCATGGGCTTTTGGGGGATGGAAAATGGCGCAAAGTGATCTGAATTCTGACGCCTTCGAGCCGGAGACGTTTCCATATTTTGTGCTTAAACTGCGCGAAGCGGTCCAAAACAATGCCGCGACGCCCGATCAGGTCAGTGACTGGCAAAGGTTGGCAGCGTGGCTCGGCTGTGGCGAAGGTCCCGTAACGAAGGCGGATGTCGACCGGTTGAACGAAGCCCGTCTGGCGTTTCTTCGCAAAGCCAATGGCTCCCCCTTCAACGCAGCCCATCTTCCCGATCAAGACATATGTGATATTTTCGAACGGCTGTCGCCAGCCGCTGCGGCCATCGAGAAAATGGTCGAACAAAAGAAGCGGCAGACTGCAGCTATACCGCCAGGTCGTGGCATAGACCGCGGGGCCGGTATCGCGATCGGCGCCGTGATCGCTTTTGCCGTCGTCGTGCTCCTCCACTGGCCGCATATCACCTCCACGGATCCGGAGGAGATTGGCGGCGCCCTCGGATATGCCGCAGGCAGCGCTTCGGTGCCGGTTGGCATCGCCGTTGTCGTCCTGTGCTTTATAAAGGGGTCACGCGTCTTTCGCCCTTTGACAGATTCGCTTTTTATCGCAGGCATTACCGCTGGCCTCCTGATCCTTCCCGCACTGAGCGCTGCGAGTTCAAGCGGCACAGGCGACAGTACCCCGGATACCGCATCGGCTTCCGCGTTGGTTCTGGCCGTCGTATCGGCACTGGCGATCTTCATCCTGACGGCGGCGGTGACCGGATTTCTCAGCTTGTTTGCCCGCAAGCCGAGGCCTGAGGCCTGAACGCGTCCACGGCGGCGGGCGGTCGCCCTTGCCAAACGCCATGAGTCAAAGGTCATGACGCTTGGTATTATATGGGAAATGTCATTTTATGCTGTCCTGGCTGAGACGTATTTTTTCCGGCCCGAAGCCGACGCCGACGGCGCAGCCGCCAATGCAGCCGCCCGGGCCCCTGGCGTCGTTCGACGATCTGAACACCTTGATTGACAGCTGCGGCTTGCAGGACGCCCGGGAGGCGATTCTGCGTCATGCGAAACCTTGTTTCCACATGATCGCAGGTGAACCCGCGGCCGATGCGCCATTGGGCGGGACAAGGCTGGGCGGCGCGCCCGACCTTGCCGCCGGCACGGCGTGGCCGCGCAGCGACTACGGATATTGCGGCTTCCTGGGGCAGCTCGATCTGGCTGACGTCCGGACGCGTACGGGGTGTGTCGATCTGCCGGCGGAAGGCTTGCTGTCCCTGTTCGTCGACTATCTCGAAAGCGCCGCCGACCCTGTGCCGGTTCGCGCGATCCTGACGCCCCCCGGCACAGCCCTTGAGCGTCTGACAGCGCCGGAAGACGAAGAGGCCTACGGCGCCTATGTCAACCAGCTCAAGCCCGTCACCATCAAGGCTTTTCGGCCAGGCGTCACGATACCGGTCATGGGGCTGGACCTTCACGAGACCGTCGAAGCCCTGGCGCCCGATGGCGATTTCGACAGGCTGCAGGATGCAGTTTTCGAGCGACACGCGGGCGCGATCGGCCAACTGCTGGGGCAAGGGTTCGATCACGACGGTTCGGACCTCCGCCTGGCGCTGCATGCCCGGGAGATCGGCCGGGAAGGCCTTGAACGGTACGCCTTTATCAAGGACTGGGATGAATGGCTGTCCTTGAAACGCAACGAGTCACGACTCAATAACGGAACAATTTACCGGCCCTGGACCGACGCACAGGACGATCAGGTGCGCTATTTTCTGGACAATCGCGACGCCTTCTTCGCCGGCGCGGACACATTACGCCTGCTTCTTCTGATCGAGTCGAACAAGGTGATGGACATGTGGATCAACGACGCCGATCCAATCTACGTATTTGTCCCGGCGGCTAACCTGGCCAGGGGTGACTTCACCGTGCTTTTTGGTGCGGTTACTCAGGGGTAGGGCGAAGCGCATTTGCGCCGTTAGTGGGGGCTTCATGATTGAGCTGGAATTCATGAAGGGGAACGAGCCACACATGCCGTTCCCGCCTTATGTGACAACCGCCCGGCTGACGCACCGGTTCACCGTCCTTCAGGAAAACACCTTCTACGAACGTGTCCCCGATACGACGTTTGATGAAGCCGTTTGGCGAACGCTTATTGCCTTCATCGCCGGCTACGATCCGTCCGGACACGTCTCGATCGCCGAGGATGAAAAAGACCTGGGACGCAAGGAGCGCCCGCTGTCCATCTATATGACCAAGTGGGAAACATTGGACGACGAGCGCGATCCGCCTCAAGTGGTGACTTTGCGGACGGCGTCGGCGCTTCGCCTGTGCATGGTGACGGAGCCTTATTATTTGTCCGGGGGGCCGTGGCCCTACGCCGATGCCTGCGTCCATTCGCTGTTTTCGGATCGCGACATCTCCGCAGAGGTCATGGCGTTTCTGCACGATCACGCCGACACGTCACGATGGCGGTTTGCCGATAAGGTGCTGCGGGCGGAAGACGTGCCGGCGCCGATGCCTGCGTGGAGGGAGGGATTGAAATCGGCGGTTATTTGGGCCCTGATCGTGGCCGGATGGGCGATCTATTTTGCCTTCCGTGAGTTTCACCTGTTCGGATTACGGTGACGGCCGCCCTCATTTCCGCATGCGGAATGCGCGCCCAGGTGCTAATCTTCAAAAAAAGGAGAAGCGATCTTGGCAACTTTCGGTCTACAGCTCCTCGTCGTCGTGCTGACGACGCTCGTCCTGTTATTACCTTTCTGGTGGGTCGCGTCGCGTCGCATCAAATCCGGCCCGCGACAAGGCGAGAAGACGCCGGTCGCGCAATGGCTAATCGCCCATGTTGGGGTGGTGACGGGCTTCGTCTGGAGCGTGTCCATGTATATGGCAATGTCGGTTACGCCTGCCGTTATCGGTATACTTCACGGCAAAGCCCTCTCGGTCGGGGATTTGCTATTCGGCGCTGTCATCTGGGGGCTTGGGGGGCTAATCTTCGGAAGCGTAAAATTGTCCTGGTTCAAACGCCGGAAGACATCCGCCGGTGACCGTCGTCCGAGCGCGAAAATCTAACGCTTACGCAGGAATTAGGGACACAGGCGCCATATTCCCCCGGCCTCGAACGGCCGATCGCATAGTCGCGGGTAGCGCGCCAGGAAGAAAGCCGCGAGGCGGACCCGACATGGGGTTGAGGCCCCATAAACGCCTAAGGGATCTGGAACACCGGCTGCCAGGCCTTGACCACGCTCTCAGCCTTGGAAATCTGATCGGGCGACATGTGCGCGCCGATGGTCTTAAGGCTGTCCGTCGCTTCGCCAACAAGCTGGGGGTCGTCCGCATACAGTGTCGCGAGCTTTATCCAGACATAGGCCTGAACAGGGTCTTTCGTTAGTCCGCCGAGGCCGTTCATCGACATCAGGCCCATATAGTATTGGGCATTCGGTTCTCCCTGCACGGCGGCTTTGTTCAACCAGTAGACCGTCAGGGTGAGGTCGGTCGGAACGCCATGGCCCACACTGTACAGGAGGCCAAGGCCGAATTGTGCCTCGGAAAGACCTTGATCGGCGGCCTTGCGTGTCCAGCCTGCGGCGGCGGCATAGTCTTTGGGCACACCCGTTCCGGCAATATACATGGAGCCGAGGAAAAATTGCCCCGCCGGGTTGCCCTGGTCGGCCGCCTTTTGCAACCATGCCGCCGCTGCGACATCGTCCTTGGCGACGCCGGAGCCGGAGCTGTACAACTCGCCCAGCATGACCTGGGCCCGGGCATTACCGCCGGCGGCGAGGGGTGTCAGAATGCGCAGCGTTTCGTCGTATCGTCCGGCATTGGTGCCGGGCACTGTGGCGGTAATCTGCTGGCCGGGCGTCAAGGGCGCCTGTTTCCAGGCAAGGACCAGGGTTCGTGCCTGGGCTATCTGGCCAGCCGTCATCCTGGCGACCAGCGCGCTTCTTTCATCCGGAAAATTGCCGTCCCAGATATGGCCATGGGGCGCCGCGGTCGCCAGGTCGAACCACAGATAGGCCTGGATGTCGTCCTGGGCGACGCCCAAACCCTTGGCGTACATATGGCCGAGAAAGTCCTGCGCGGGCGCGTCGCCCTGGTTCGCGGCTTTCTGGAACCAATTCAAGGCGCTGGGGTAATCGTGAACGTCTCCGTCACCGTCACCGTAAGCCATATTGCCAAGGGCGAATTCGGCGTCGGCAAAGCCCTGGTCGGCCGCTTTTTCGAACCACCGGGCGGCCGTGCCGGGATCTTTATGGGGCCCCCACCGGAAGGTGATGCCGAGCTGATATTGGGCCACAACATCGCCGAGCTGAGCCTGGTTCGCAAGTGACCGCATCTCCGAAGGCCGCCGGGGGGCCATCGCTACAGGTATGGCCGGCGGCGGCGCCACATAGGTCTCAAGCGGCAAGGGTGCGGGCGGCGCCGACACGGATTGTGCCAGGGCCGGTGCACCCGTCAGCAAAACCAGGCCCAGAGCGCTGCACGCCCAAACACATTTACCACCCATGTCACGTCCCCCCATATTGCCCGTTCGGATAGGTCATTTCCGCACAATCCGTATGAAAATCAAGCTATTGTTTTGATAATCCGTTCCGGCGGATGCCGATATCCGCGACGAGCGTTACATTATCCGGCCAGGCTTTTCGTTTCGCTTGTTTTGGAGTAGTTCGGTCTTGCCGAATTGGGTGTGCCATCCACCCATTGACTAAGGACCTGACCGAGGCCTCATGCGAATTACGGCACCCAGGGCGGGCTTTTTTCACGCGCTGTGCGGCAGCCTATTACCCAAACCCAGGCACTGCACTAATTTCTAAAAACTCCATCTTTTAAATATGATGAATAGTCTTATGCAGCGGCGTGACTACTGCATAAGGCGACGCTCATTATGAAGATATCCGGGCTTCATCCGCTTCATCTTCTCCCGGACCATGAATAATTTCTCAAGATGTTGCAGGTCGCACAGATGGCAATTTAAGGCCTGGCGCGTTACATCTGGGCCATGACCTTCAAAGCGCGCTTCGACACCTTCCTCGGCTATTTCCAGCCCTTCGATTGGCATCATGCCGTCGTGTGCGCGCCGGGCATGGCGGCGTGTTTACTCTACGGCCTGATCACCCGCGACGCCCTGACGGCGGCGATTGCGGCCGGCAGCGCTTTTTCGGTCGGTTTCGGCCTAAGGCGCTACCGTCAGATGCGCTCGATGCTGGGGGCGGTGGCCCTCACCACGGCCGCGGCGCTGATCGGGTCTTTCACGGGAGGGAATTTTCCGCTCTTTTTGGTCGTGGCGGCGGCCGCGGCGGCGGGCTGCGCCTGCCTGGCCCTGATCGATGACGATATCTGGTGGGTCAGTTTGCAGGCGACGATCGCCCTGCTCCTGGCGTCGCACTATGCCGGCACATGGCAGGACGCCGTGCATCGCGGTGTGATCGTCCTGGTGGCCGGCGGGTTTCAGATGGCGTGCGTCCTGGTGCTGGATCGCACCATCCCGAAAAGCCACCCTAAGCCGGTGTTGAACGTGCCGATTCCGGCGACGCGGCGGGCCCTGATCACCTATGGCTCGGTCGCGGCGCTGAGCGTGACCCT
This sequence comes from Asticcacaulis sp. P2_B1, assembly GCF_056404915.1. Lineage (NCBI taxonomy): Bacteria > Pseudomonadati > Pseudomonadota > Alphaproteobacteria > Caulobacterales > Caulobacteraceae > Asticcacaulis > Asticcacaulis sp. P2_B1. The sequence continues at coordinate 456,623 of NZ_JBFUDD010000002.1, forward strand.
GGCCATGGTGGCGGCCTATGGACTGCGTCTCGACAAGGCCTATTGGGCGCCGATGACGGCCCTGATCGTGTTGAAGCCGAAGTTCCAGTTGACCAAGCAACGCGGGCTGGAGCGCCTGCTCGGCAATGTCGCCGGCTGTGCCGCCGCCACGGTGATCGCCCTGGTGTTGCCGCCGGCGGGATGGCTGGAGCTGGTGTTGTGTGTGCTCGGTTCGGCCTGCGCCTATGCGCTGATCAAGGCGCGTTACGCCGCCTTTTCGTTGGCGGTCAGTTTCACCGCCGTCATGTTGCTTTACTCGGCGCATGTGTCGGCCATCTATGGCTCGGAACAGCGCATCTATGCCACCGTCCTGGGCGGCATTATCTCGGTCGGGGTGATGTGGCTGGCCAGCCAGACCGTGTCGCGGGACTTCGCGATTTAAGGCTTGCGCGGCATCAGCGCGATGCCGCAGGCCGACAGCCACAGGATGATGGCGGAAGCAAAGGCGATGCCGACATCGCGCAACGGACCAGCCTGCATGCCGATGGCACAGCCTATGCCGACAAGCACCAGCAAAAGGCCTGTCGTCCAGTAGAGCGGCACTTTGAGGCCCCAGGCCAGGGGCCAGAAATGGACGCCGACGATCACGGCGATGGTGGCGACGGTCAGGTCCTGACGGCCGATCACGTGCAGGACATTGACGGCGGCGAAGATCAGCAGGCCTTCGGCGGCGCTGGCGATAGCGACGATGCGCACGGTGCGTTTGCGCGCTTCCCGATCGGGCGCCGGGTCGCCTGTGGTGCGCATCATGGCCCAGTTAATCAGGCCGGCCGACAGGAGCGCCGGAAAGGCCAGCTCCCACCATGGCTGCTGGGCCTCGACCAGGGCGAGAATGGCCCACAGGGCGGCGAAGATGTTGAGAATAATGATGCCGGAGCGGCGCATGGGAACCTCTTTAGTGGCGCTCATGTTTACCGTTCCGGCTTTTAAGTCAAGGCTTTGACAGGGTTACCACTTGATCTTGAGATCGTGGTCCTTGCGCAGGGTCAGCATGATAATGCCGGCGATGACGGCCGTGACGGCCAGGTCCAGGACGCTGCCTTCGGGGCCGGTGGCGCCGCCGCTCAGCCATGCCGGGCCGACCGCCTGGGCGGACATGAAGGTGCCGGCCGCCTGTTGACCACTGTCGGCAACGCCGAACAGGAAGGATTGCGCCCAGTCCCAGGCGGCGTGGAAGCCGATCGCCCACCAGATGGTGCCAGTCTTCCAGACGCTGAGCGAAAGGATAACGCCGGCGGCGAAGACCCCGATGAGGCCGATCGGGGTTTCGCCGGGATTCATGCCGTGGGCGGCGGTGAACAGGATGCCCAGGAGCAGGCAAGCCCAACGGAAGTTGAGGCCGCGAGCCAGGACCTGCTGCAGAAAGCCGCGGAACATAAGTTCCTCGGCCAGGGCGACCAGGATAAAGGCCAGGCCCCACAGGCCGCCGCTGCGCCAGATGTCGACGCCGTGCAGGGCGATCGGGCCGAACTTGATCGCGCCGCAAACATAGAGCAGGCCTATAAGCGCGGACAGGGCGGCGACACCGACAAACAGGCCCTGAAGGAAGCGCGGCAGGGCGTTGGCCAGGCTGAATCCGAGTTCGCTGAGCTTGCGGCGAGTGATCAGGGCGGCAAGTACGGTGGCGATCAGCAGGATACCACCGACGAGCGCCTCCTGGAACATGGTGCTGATCGGATCCATGATCTTGGGATCGGATTTCGGGCCGTGGAAGTGGATGGCGTGCAGGCCGACATTAAGCGCGACGACGAGCGCCACGGTGATGAGGGCGAAAACAAGCATGGCCCAGCCGGCGCGCAGGCCGTCTGGGCCAACGAAAACGTATTTGAGGCCGCGTTTGGGCGCGGGTGTTATTGCGATGTCTGACATGAAGGTCCCCGATTTCTGTATCCGCCGTGATGGCGGTTATGTGTGCCTTCAGAAGACAGGAGATCGTAACGCGGGCAACTTAACGTTCGTTCATGTGCGTTAAATTATTGTCATGTTGCAAGGACTTGGCCGGTTTGACAGGGGCGTGCGGGCGAGTTAGGTTTACGAATGACACCGGTTACCAAAATCCTGTTCGCTGTCGTTTTAGCCTGGCCTGCCGTCGCGCGCGCGGAGGCGCCTGTGACGACGTCGTGGGGCACGATCGCGGAGCCGGCCTATCCGGCGCATATTTGTGCGACCTTGCCGGCCGGGTTGACCGCGCGGTATGGGTCGCTCGATGATCATGATGCCGACGGCCGCGACGCCCATCCCGATCAGGCACGTTTGCAGGCGGCGATCGATGGCTGTGTAGATGGCGCGGTCAAGCTGGTGGTGGGACCTGGGGGCGAGGACGCCTTTTTGACCGGGCCATTGACCTTGAAATCGGGCGTGATGTTGTGGATCGACAGGGGTGTGACGCTGTTTGCGTCGCGCGATCCCGCGGACTACGACAAGGGCGCCGGCGATTGCGGTACAGCCAATAGGTCGACGGTCAAGTCGTGCCGGTCCTTGATCGAGGGCCGCGATCTGGTCGATTTCGGCTTGGTCGGTGACGGCACGATCGACGGCCGCGGCGGGTCGTTATTATTGTCGGGTCCGAATGCCGGCAAGCGGTCGTGGTGGGACGTGGCGTGGCAGACCAAGCAGGGTTTGGTGCAGCACAATTTCCGGCTGGTGCAGATCGACGGCGGGCGCAATTTCACCCTGTTGCGGTTGAGGTTTGTGAACAGTCCGAACTTCCATATCGTGCCGAATGATGTGGATGGGATTACGGCCTGGGGGATCAAGATTTTGACGCCGTCACCGGTTTATGCGCCGCCGGGTTATGCCTGTATGGACGGGACAACGCCGGACGTGCGGACGCCGGCCGTCTGTTTTACGCCGGAGACGGTGAAGAATACGGACGGCTTCGATCCGGGCAATAGCCGGCACGTCTTGCTGGCCTATAGTTATATTTCGACGGGCGACGACAATGTTGCGATCAAGGCGGGCCAGGGGGCTTTGTCGCAGCACCAGGCCTATATCCACAATCATTTCTATTATGGCCACGGCATGTCGATCGGGTCGGAGACCGATGGCGGGGTGCACGATATTGTGGTGAGCGACTTGGTGCTGGACGGGATGGACAGTCCGGGCGGCAATGGCTTGCGCATCAAGTCGGATCCGTCACGTGGCGGTAAGGTGACGGGCGTGGTATTCGAAAACGTCTGTATGCGGAATGAAGTGCGGCCGATGGTGTTCGACACGGCCTATAGCGACAAGGCTGGGGTCTTGGATCCGGACTTCGCCGATGTGACGGTGCGCAATTTTCACTATGTCGGGAGTGCGAAATATGGCGGCGGGACGTTGACGTTTCGTGGCTATCCGGGGCGGCCGATTGGTCTGAAACTGGAGACGGTCGTGTTCGATGGGCCGCAGCCAGCGGTGACGGGCGGCAAGGGCCAGGACCGGCCGTTTGGCGTGCATTTTACGGTGATGCCGGGAGCGACGGGGTTTGCGGCTTTGTTGACGCCGTCGGTGGCGGATGATGTGACGGTGGAGCGTGTGGAGGCGCGGTCATCGCCTGGGTTGAGGGATTGTTCCGGGGCGTTTGAGCCGTTGGCGGCGGTGATGGAGAACGCCGAATAACCTATGGGGTTTGGGGCCCATGGCCCCAAGACTTTCCTCTTCTTCCAATCTTCCGCCCCTTCGGGGCGAGGGATTGGAAGAAAAAGACAGGCTTTGTGGGGTCGCGGACCCCACGCCCCATATGATATCGGTGCATCTCCCATCACAGGAGCCACGCCATGTCCCACCCTGCCCTCAAACCCGGCAATACAGCCCTGATCACCGGTGGCGCCTCAGGTATCGGCCTGGCCGCGGCGAAAAAGTTTCTCGCCATGGGGCTCAATGTCAGTCTGTTCGACAAGGACAAAGACCATTTGAAGGCCGCTCTTGATAGCTTGGCAGCCATGAATCTTGGGCCGGGCTTCGGCACGAGTGTTATGTGCTGGCCGGTTGATGTTTCCGATCGTGAGCGCTGGGCCTATTTCGCAGCAAATACCGACATGCTCGGCGGCGTCCCCGACGTCTTGATGAACAATGCCGCCATCGGGCCGGACAGCTCCGTCATCGATCCGGCCAATTGGCAGGCAACGCTCGACACCAATCTGTGGGGCGTCATTTACGGCACCCAGGCGTTCGTGCCGGCGATGGTGGCGAGTGGAAAACCGGGCTTGGTCATCAATACCGGTTCGAAACAGGGCATCACCACGCCGCCGGGCAATCCGGCCTATAATGTTTCCAAGGCGGGCGTGAAGGCGTTTACGGAAGCCTTGCAGCATGAGTTACGCAACGGACCGAACCCGGCGGTGACGGCACATCTGCTGATCCCGGGCTTTGTGTGGACGGGCATGACGTCGCGCGGGCGGGTGGATAAGCCTGAGGCGGCATGGACGGCCGAGCAGACGGTCGACTTCATGGTGGACAGTCTGGACCGCGGCGACTTCTATATTCTGTGTCCGGACAATGATGTGCCGCGGGCTTTGGATGAGAAGCGGATCGCGTGGGCGGCTTTGGATATTATCGAAAACCGGCCGCCGCTGTCGCGCTGGCATCCGGAGTATGCGGAAGCGTTCAAGGCGTTCGTGGACACGGGAGAAAACTAATGGGGCGTGGGGTCCGCGACCCCACATCTTTCTTCTTCCTGTTTTGGCCTTGGCCCATAAGGGCCAGGCTAAAACAGGAAAAGGGAAGGCTTGGGGGCCTCAGGCCCCAAACCCCATTCGTTATTTGCCCTTGGCCAGGTCGTCGAACTGCCGCAGCACCCCGATCAGCTCCTGCATCTGGTCGATATAGATCATGTTCGGACCGTCCGAAGGCGCATGATCCGGATCCTGGTGCGTCTCGATAAACACCGCCGACACCCCAATCGCACACGCTGCCCGCGCCAATATCGGCGCATATTCCCGCTGGCCGCCCGAGGTCGTCCCCTGCCCGCCCGGCTGCTGCACACTGTGCGTGGCGTCGAACATGATCGGATAACCCGTCTGCGCCATGATCGGCAAACCGCGGAAATCCGTCACCAAAGTATTATAACCAAACGACGTACCGCGATCGCACAGGATGATGCGCTCATTGCCCGTCGACGCAATCTTGGCAGCGACATTCTTCATGTCCCACGGCGCCAGGAACTGCCCCTTCTTGACATTGATCGCCCGGCCCGTCGCGCCCGCCGCCAGCAACAGGTCCGTCTGACGGCACAGGAAGGCCGGAATCTGGATGACATCGACGACCTTGCCGACCGGCTCGCACTGATGCGTATCGTGCACATCCGTCAACACCGGGCAGCCGAATTTCTCCCGCACCGCCGCCAGGATATCCAGACCCTCTTCCATGCCGATGCCGCGCGCCGTCCCGATGCTCGACCGGTTGGCCTTGTCGTAACTCGACTTGTAAATAAACTTTGTCCCCGTTGGCGCGCAGGCCTCGGCAATCTTTTCTGCCATCATCAGGGCATGCTCGAGGCTCTCGATCTGGCACGGACCGGCCACCAGGGCGAACGGCTCATCGCCGCCGATCTTGATGTCGCCGACCTCGATGACCTTGGTCTTCACATGCTGAGCTTTAATCATAATACACTCTCAATTCTGGCGACATCGACCGGGTTGTTCAGCTCCCAGAACACCCGCCCGCGGCCATCGACCTCGACACAACGTACCGCCATGCCGTTTTCCATAAACCTCAACTGCTCCAGCCCCTCGTAACGCTCGAGCGGCCCGACCGGCCAGCTGCCATAGGCGTTCAGGGCCTCGCCGCGATAGGCGTAAACGCCGACATGGTGGAAGACCGGAATGACATCTTCGGGCCCGAAGGTCTTGCCGGTATAGGGCACGACCTCTTTGGAGAAATACATGGCGTTCATATGCTTGTCGAACACCGCCGTCGTGCCGCCGACGCGGCCATGCAGACGGTCCTCGACGAAATTGGCGTGGGTCTGGGCGTCGCAACGCAAGACCGGCGTCGCCATCTCCAACTCCGGGTTCGCCTTCATCTCGTCGATCAGGGCCTCGACGAACCATGGCGGAGTCAGCGGCGCGTCGCCCTGCAGATTGACATAGACATCGGCCGATTCCTTCAACTGCTTCACGGCGTCGGCGCAGCGCTCGGTGCCATTGGCGCAGTCTTCCGAGGTCATGATAACCTCGGCGCCGAACGCCCTGGCGGCGTCGCGGATGCGCGCATCGTCGGTCGCGACATAGACGCTGGCGACATGGCGCACCGACTTGGCGGCTTCCCAGGAACGCTGGATCAGCGACTTGGCCACACCGTCCTTGCCGGTCAGCATGACGAGCGGCTTGCCGGGATAACGGCTGGAGGCATAACGCGCCGGAATGATGATGATAGTCTTCAACTCAGGCTACTCCCGCACGCAAACAGTCATGGATATGGATCAGGCCGACCGGCTTCTTGGCCTCGTCGACAGCGAACAGACAGGTAATCGACTTGTCGTTCATAATGCCGAGCGCCTCGGCTGCCAGGGCCTCCGGGCGGATGGTGCGCGGCGAACGATAGGCGACCTGGCCGGCCGTCTTGTCCATCAGGCCCGTCATGTTGCGGCGGAGGTCGCCGTCGGTGATGATGCCGGCCAAGGTGCCGTCGGGCGCGGTGACGCCAACGACGCCAAAGCTCTTGGCCGTCATGACCAGCAGGGCATCGCTCATCGGGGTGTTTTCAGCGCACAAAGGCAGGGCGTCGCCGCCATGCATCAGCTGGCTGACCGTCAGAAGCTGGGCGCCCAGCTTGCCACCAGGGTGGAAGGTGCGGAAATCGGTCGGCTGGAAGCCGCGCTTTTCCATGATGGCGACGGCCAGGGCATCGCCGAGCGCCAGGGTCATGGTGGTCGATGTCGTCGGCGCCATGCCGATGGCGCAGGCTTCGGGCGCATTGGGCAGGACCAGGGCCACGTCGGCGGCCTTCAGCAGGGTCGAGTCCGGACGCGACGCGACGCCGATCAGCGGGATACCGAAGCGGCGGGTATGGGCGATGATGTCCGACAGCTCCGATGTCTCGCCGGAATTGCTGAGCACGACGCAGACATCGTCGGCGGTGATCATGCCGAGATCGCCGTGCGAGGCTTCAGCCGGGTGGACGAATTGCGCGGGGGTGCCGGTGGAGGCCAGGGTCGCGGCGATCTTGGCGGCGATATGGCCCGACTTGCCCATGCCCGACATGATGATGCGGCCGCGCACGGCATACATGATCTCGACGGCGCGGATAAAGGCGTCATCGAGCGAGCCGGCGAACAACAGCAGGGCCTCGCCTTCGGTACGCAGGACGCGCGCGCCGGTGGCCAGGATGCTGGTCTGGACGTTGATATCGGATGGGACGGCGAGTTCGGTCATAGATTGAGACATGGGGGCTTGGGCATGGGCACCATATGGAAGCGGCCGCCCGTCTTAGCAAGGTTGTCCGCGCGCCACAATCAGGGAAGCACGCGGAACCCTTCCGTCTACAACATAATTCCGGCTACCACATGATATGGCTGAGGAAGTCGGCATTGGTCGCCGACATGTTCAGCACGGTGAGCACATTGCCACCGCCGAGATCGATCTGGGTATTCTCCCCGACCTGGGTGATCACGGCCGTATCGTGGGCGTGGTAGTCACGCAGCGAAATGCTATCGCCTTGGCGCGCGGAAAAATCGGTGATGGTGTCATGGCCCATACCGCCGCCGAAACCGAAGATATCAGCGCCGGCGCCGCCGGTCAGGGTGTCGTTGCCGTGACCGCCGTTGATGATGTTATTGCCGGCATTGCCGACGATCGTATTGGCGCCGTCATTGCCGTAGCCGCGCAGATTGGTCACGCCGGTCAGGGTCAGGTTGTCGACAAAGGCGCCCAGCATATAGTCGATCGACGAACGCACCGTATCCACGCCGCCGCCGTCGGTTTCGGTGACCTTGTCACCGGCCATGTCAACGACATAGGTATCGTTGCCGGCGCCGCCGGTCAGGATATCTGCGCCGATGCCGCCGTCCAAAGTGTCGTTGCCGTTGTCACCGAACAGGGTGTCGCTGCCGGCGCCGCCGCTCAGGGCGTCATTGCCGCCGCCGCCATGCAGTTCGTCATTATTGCCTTCGCCGTTTTCGCTGTCGGAGCCGTCGCCGCCGAAGAAGGTATCGCAGCCGGCGCCGCCGTGCATGTGATCTTCGCCGCGGCCACCGACGATTCGGTTGCCGGCCACGGACGAGGTAATGTCGACACCCGCCAGCAGATTGTCCGACAGGTCGAGCGTACCGCCGTCGCGCAGATGGAGATGGCCGCCCGAAGTCGTATTGCCGATGGTCTTGAAGCTGTTGAACTGCGCCACCGAGCCGGTGATATTGGCGCCATGCAGAACCTCGACATTGACGAAGGTGCTGCCGCGCAGATCGCCGACCGCTTCGAAGGTGTCGATACCGACACCGCCATCGACCGTGTCATTGCCGCCGTCGGCATCGTCGACGATCAGGTCATCACCACCGCCACCACGCAAGACGTCATTGCCATGACCGCCGTGCAGGGTGTCGTTGCCGTCGCCGCCTTCCAGCGTATCGGCGCCGTCGTCGCCATACAGCGTGTCGTCGCCCTTGCCGCCGCTTTCATGGTCGCCGCCGCCGCCGCCATGAATCTCGTCGTGCTCCGTGGTGCCTTCCAGATTGTCGTTACCGTCGCCGCCGTGCTTGTTTGACATCGATTGTAGCTCCCCGAATGATATCGGCGTTTTTTCGCCGCCATGACATCGAGGAAGCCTGAAAAAAATTGATCGGGCATTACCGATTATAGCTAACATCCCGTTTAGGTTAAGTTTTTTCCCACCATGGTAAATCATGATTCATCATGATAGCCATTACGGCTTCATGTCGCCGGCAAGGGTATCGAGCAAACGCACGGCGCGTTGGCGATCATCTTCACCCGTAGTGGGCAGGACCGGCAGGTCGGGCGTAATACCGGCAACTTCATTGCTGCCGTCCCGGCGCAAACGGATACAATTCGGTATGCGCAGGCGGATGAGCGAATGATAGAGGACCGGCGGATCGCCGCCGCCCATGAAGCCGCACCCGTCACCGCCCGTCTTCACGCCGACAATCTTGCCGATGTGGTTGTCCTGAACCACCGCGGTGAACATTTCGGCCGAGGAGAAGGTATTGGCATCGGTCAGGACGTAAAGCGGTCCGGTCCACAGGCCCCAGATATCGTCTGCGCCCGAGGCAAAGGACAATTGCGAGGATACGTTCTGGTCGTCATAGGCGCCGCGCGGCAGGCTGGCGGCGTAACCACCGGCATAGCCCACCGCCACCAGGCGTTTGCAGCCGCCATCCGCCCACGGGCGCTGCTCGCGCCATACCCAGGACAAGTCGCAAGGCGCCGTCGCCGCCGCTTTTGCCTTGAGAAAATAGTCCCGTGCCGTTCGCAGCGCCGTCTCGCCGTCCGGCGCCGGTTTGGCGGCCAGCACGCCGTCTATGTCTTCAATCTGTTCGTCGGCAAAGCCGGCCCCGGTTGCAGACGCGACCACGAGAAGCCGCGCCGACTCCACCCGCTTGTCGGTCAACAGGCGCGGGAACAGGTCCCCGCTATCGTCGCCGCCGGAATTATTGCCGACATCGATCAAAAGCGCCTGGGCGCCGGCTGCGCGCAGGGCAGCAATCTCGTCGCCGAAGGCGGTGTACCACATGATATAGGCGGCATCGCGAAGACTGCCCGAATCGATGAGCGTGTGGTCTGCCGCCAGCTTCGCCCAGGCCATGGTACAGGCCGCCGGAAAGGCGCGCATACGAAAGTTCTGGATACGGATGATGCCGATCTTGACGCCGCCGGCCGTGGTCGCCAAGCCGCTGCGGTAGACCGAGCTCATGCCGTCACCGCGCAAGGTGAAGCCCGGCAGACTTTCGAACGGCGCGGAAAAGGCGATGGCGCTGCTGGGGTTGAAACCGAGTGAAGCACAGGTGCCGGCGGCGTTACCGGCGTCGAAGGCCGGCCGGTCGACCGCCGACGGTGCAACTGTCGCAGCCGGCGCCAGCGTTGGCAGGATGGAAAAATGGCCGCCGTGAAAGGCGGCGACAAATTGCGTTATGGCGCGCCGCGCGTCTTCGTCGGATCGCGCCACCGCCAGGGCGGCCTGCGTCTGGTGATCGAGCCTAGGCAGGTCGACGCCACCCTCGGGAGAACCGAACCAGGCCAGGTTGGCATAGTCCCTTTCCAGGATGGTTTTGAGTTCGGCATAGTCCGAATTCCAGGCGGCGGCGTCATAGGCAGGCGCGGCGGCGCCAGCGCCTCCCGCTGCCGAGGCAAGCGGCAAGCCGGTCAATAGACCGGCCAGTCCGATAGTTTTGATATGTGATCTCGCGCGCATGGCATCTTCCCTCCTGGACGACGGCATGGTTCTACGGCAGGCCGATACCGCTGTCTTGAACGGTGGCGGATTTTTGAACGATCAGCGCAGATTTCGCCGGTAGGCGGCGGGCGTGGTACCGATTTGTGCCTTGAATACCCGGTTGAGGTGGGGTTGATCGGCGAAACCGCAGCTATGCGCAATGTCGCTGATCGACATGCGGCTGCCGGCCAACATGGCCGCGGCCCGTTCGACGCGTAGCCGGCGCTGATAGTCGCCCAACGTACAGCCGAGATAGCGGCGAAAGGCCTGAGATAGTCGTTCACCGTCGCAGCCAATATCGGCAGCGACCTGGGCCAGGCTCAAGGTGGCTGTATCCGCTGCGCGGACATAGTCGACAGCCTTGGTCAGGTAGCCGGGCAGACGTCCACCGGTCGCGTGACCCCGTGCAAACAGTCCGACCAGTTCATGGGACAGCCCCTCGATGACCATGGCCGAAAACGGATCGTCACGGCGTAATTCGGTCACCAGGCGACGGCCGACATCGGCCACGGCCCGTGAATGCAAGGCCGGTGCTTCGCTGAGGCGGATGACATCACCCAACCGCGCGAGGGTATCGCCGGTGGGCTGGAAGACCAGTTTATAGAGACCGCCGGCGCCGAAACGCTGGGCATGGGGTTCGTGGGCCGGGCAGACCAGCAAGGCTCCCGCTTCGTGCACCGTGCTGCCGCCGCGGATCGTTTCCTGGTAACTGCCGGCCAGCACCAGGCAGAAACTCGTCGTGTCGTGGACATGCTCATGCATGACGACGCCGGAAGTGTAATGCGAAATCCGGATGGACGAAAAAACCTGGTTCACCCGACCGACTATACCCACATTACGGCTGTCGTCCAGCGGCGGTTTCTTCCAGATCCATACCCCATACCTGGCTGACCAGATCGACGCCGAAGGCATGGTTCGGCTGTTCGGAGACCAGTTCGAAGCCTGCCGCCTGATAGATGCGCCGCGCCGACACCAGCGAATTCTGCGTCCACAGCACCATGCGTGTATATCCACGTTGGCGTGCCGCCGCGATGCAGGCGGCGACCAGGGCGCGGCCGATACCCAATCCGCGCGCCTCAGGCTCGACATAGAGGAGACGCAGCTTGGCGACACCGGGTTCGTCACCGCGAAACAGAAAGACCGAACCCAGGATATCGTCACCGTCGACGGCGATAAAACTGGCCTCTTTGGCCGGGTCGAACGTCTTGACGAAGTCGGCGAACAAACCGGCGACCAGGGCTTCATAGGTTATGTCGAACCTGTATTCGCGCTGGTACAACAGGGCCTGGCGCGAGGTGATATGGCCGATATCGCCGACCTGCATATCACGCAGCGTGAAGCCGCGCGGCGTGTCAGACAGCAGGGTTTCGATGCGGCCGGCTGCCTGGATCAGCGCGTCCTGACGACCCTGATCGAGGTGCTCGATCATAGCGGTCAAGCCTTCGCGCGAGGCAAGATTCAGCGGCGCGAAAGCCTCGCGGCCACGCGGCGTCAGGGCCATGATGGCGCCCCGGCCGTCATCGGGATCGCGCGTGCGTTCGACCAGGCCGAGCGCCGTGAAGCGCTTCAGGATACGGCTGACATAGGCCGGATCGAGGCCGAGATGGCTGACCAGCCACGAGGGTTTGAGCGGCCCGTCGTGCGCCAGGTCGAACAGGACGCGCACCTCGGTCAGGGTGAAGTCGCCGCCATAGGGCCGCTCGCTGAGCAGGCCGATCTTGCGAGTGTAGAAACGGTTGAAGCGGCGCAGGCGCTCGATCATGTCTGTCTGGGTCATGTCAGAATGAAAACATGAGATAATGGACTGAGTCAACTATATTTAAGCGCCCATCGCCTTTCGCTCATCATGGCCACATGATATAAAATTATGGGTGAGCGAGCGTTACGAGGCGAGAATGGACGATCAGAACGACGACGCTCAAAGCCTGACTGGCGTTTGGCATGGTCGCTACAGTTACCCCGGGACGCGCATGCCGGAAAACAGTTTCGTAGCTGTCTTGTATGGCAGCACCTCGCTAACCGGCACCGTGCACGAGGTCATGCGCCATGGTGACGGTTCGGAATCGCCGGCAAATGCCACGGTAGTAGGCGCGTGTCACGGTCACGACGTCACCTTTCTCAAAAGCTATGACGGAACCAGTCATATCCGCCATAACGTCATGTATGCCGGCCTTCTGAGCCAGGACCGCTTGGAAATCGAAGGCGTGTGGCGCATCCAGCACCCGGGTGGCGTGTTCTCCGGCCGTTTTTTGATGATCCGCAAACGCGGTGACGATGAAGCGGTAACGCGTGAAGTAGCGGAGACTGTCAGCGCATGAGCGAAACCCCAACCCATCCCTTGGCGCCCTTTCTGCAGCCGGCGCGGCGGCTGATCCGCGCCACTGTCCATCGCATGCCGGCGCCGGTCGCCGAGTTCGCCTTGTTCGGTTTGAAAATGGCGTGGTCGTGCCTGTTCGGAGCCGGCATGCTGGCCCTGATGATCGCCACCCACCTGTGGTGGCCGGCGAACAGCCCGGTCCACCGCTATGACTTCCTGCTGGCCATGGCGATCCTCATTCAGGCCGTGATGTTATGGACGCGGCTGGAGACCTTCGACGAGCTCAAGGTCATCTTCCTCTATCACGTCACCGGTACGATCATGGAGATCTTCAAGACCTATGTCGGCAGCTGGATCTATCCCGAGCCGTCCATCTTCCATATCGGCGGCGTGCCCTTGTTCACCGGCTTCATGTACGGCAGCGTCGGCAGTTTTATCGCCCGGGCGGTGCGCGTTTTCGACATGCGCTTTTCGCACTATCCGAAGCCCTGGGTGACCTGGTTGCTGGCGATCGCCATCTATATCAACTTCTTCAGCCATCACTATATCTGGGACCTGCGCAACCTGTTGTTTGTGGCGATTGCCGCCATCTATTTCCGCTGCTTCGTCTATTTCCGCATCGATGAAAAGGTCCACGCCATGCCGTTCGTCCTGGCCGGCACCCTGACCTCTTTCTTCCTGTGGCTGGCTGAAAATGTCGGCACCTTTACCCACACCTGGGCTTACCCCGGCCAGGGCTGGCACCTGGTGTCGATCCAGAAGATGGGCGCGTGGGGCTTGCTGCTGGTGATCAGCTTCGTCACGGTATCGCTTGTCATACGTCCGAAACTACCCGATGGTGAAGACGAACGCGTCGGCGGCTATCGCTTCTGGTTCAACTATTTGCGCTCGACCAGCTTGGACAGGGCTTCGAGATAACCGGCAAAGGCCGTGCGGCCGGCGGGTGTAATATGGGCTCTGGTCAACGGCTTGCGGCCGGAGAAGCTCTTGACGATCTCGACATAACCGGCGTCCTCGAGCTTGCGCAGATGGACCGACAGATTGCCCTGGGTGGCATCGAGGACCGCTTTCAGCTCGTTAAAGTCCGCGGCTTCCGCGTCCATCAGATAGGCCATGATCCCCAGACGCAGGCGTCCGTGGATGGCATCGTCCAGCCGGTTGACATCGAAGCCGCTCATAATGGGTTATGCCTGCTTTTTCGCCAGATACATCATGGTGTAGCCGGACCCGCCCATCAGGAAGAGCAGGGCAAAACCGATGACCAGGACATAGTAGGGGCTGTGGATCAGCAAACCCAGGGCCACGGTCGTCAGGAACCAGCCGGCCGAGACGAAGGCCAACCACAGCTTGCGGCGGATCATATAGGCAATGTACCAGACGGCCCCCTGGAAGGCGCACACCACTGCGGGGTAGTAGAACCAGATGGTGATGTTCTTTTCGGCGATGGCATTATAGCCAAAGACAAAAACCATAAAGAGATTGGCCAGGCCGGCGCTGCCAAAGGCGGCATTCAGCGCCCGCGTCGCCACGCCCTTCTGGCCTTCCTTGCGTTCGCGCCACAGGATGACTCCGAGCACGATCATGAAGATCACCGTTGGCAGGATAGCCGCCAGCAAATTGCCGAGCGGCCCGAGCGGATACCAGCCCAGGACACCGCCGGCCTGGACCAGGCATTGCAGCCCGTAACAAACCCCGGCGGTGAAGAAGGCCGCGCCGCCCGACATCTGGGCTTTGGGACCTTCCGTCACCAGGGACCTCATGAAGGCCAGGTTAGCGTGCACATCGGTGGAATCGGCGTCATCCACAGGCTGGCCTTCATGATGTGGGTCTGTCACGCTAAAACCTCCTGAGTTGGAGCCTTGGCCTTGCGGCGGCGGCCGTTGAGAATCGCTCCGATGAACGTATAGCGTACCACAATCTGATAGGTCAGAAGCGCAATCGTCACCGTGCCCAGCAGGATGGCGGTAAACTTGGCCTCGGCCGGCCAGTCCACGTCCTTGATCAGATATTGCAACGTCATCAGCACCGGGATGTGGATGATATAGACCCAGTAGGAGGCGTCCGCGATGTAGCGCAGGCCCGGGCTATCGGCACGCAGGAAGGCGTGGGCGAAACCCAGGAGGGCCAGGGTCCACGACCAGCCACCCAGGGCATAGACGAGGATATAGAGCGGGTGATCGTGACCATTGACCGGCGTCAGCATGGGCTGGCCGCCGACAGTGTACAGGCACCACCAGGTCGCGACCGCAGCGCCGAAAGCGTAAAGCCACCAGCGCTGGGCCAGAACGGCCATCAGGTCGCTGCGGCGATGCAGCAGCCAGCCGAAACCGAACGCTGTGCCAAAGCCCGCCAAGGCGGCGGCGTTGGGCACAAGGCCGGTATCGGGCGACATGATGCCAAACCACATCATCCATTGCGGGTTGAGATAGAAGGCGATGGCGACCGGCGCGATCAGGACGATCTTGATCGTATGGCTGCGCATCAGGAAGCCCATGGCGCTGTCCGCCAGCTTGCCCAGAATGCCGCCGATGTGCAGGACATCGGTCACGACTTTCACCACTATGGCGCCGGCATAGAGGATCAGCAGCATGTAGAGGAACCACAAATGGGTCAGCGGGAAGGTCTGCGCCGAAAGGCCGGGTGGCGGCGGTGGCGGGGCCGACGCGGCGGCCGAACCGGGCGCCGGCATATTGGCCAGTATGACGATGGCGACGATGCTGGCGAAGATCAACGGCCAGAAAGCGACCAGGGGTAAGGCGACGTGCTTCAAGCGGTTGACGACGAAACCGCCGACGCCGCGTTTTTGCATCAGCAGCCGCGCGAAGAAGCCGGCCAGGACGAAGAAGGTTATCATGCGGAACATGTGAATGACGTAAAACAATACGCCAAGGCCCTGTTCGTGGCTGACGTCCTTGACGATCCAAATCCGCGGTTCGATGAACGACATGGTGGCGTGCAAGGCCACCCCCAGCAGCAGGGCCAGGGCCCGCACCGCGTCGAGATCGTGCCAGCGCTGGCCGGTCTCCTTTTCCATACTCTCAGCCATAGTCCCTCTCCTTATCCAGACGCGGACCGTTCCGCTCCATATTTCGCGTATATACGAACTAGTTTGTTTTGTAAACTGGTTTAACAAAACTGCGACTTGCCTGGCGAATTGGAGCCGTGGATAATAGGGGATCTGAGGGGGGCGACATGGCCGGCAAACGTACGATATGGGGTTATTTGCGCCTGGCCGTGACGGTCGTGCTGACGGTTGCGATCGTGGCCTATCTCGGCGTGCTGGGCTATCTCTATGCCAATCAGCGCCACATGCTTTATTACAATAAACATGAGGTCGAGACGCCGGCGATTCACGGTCTGGCCATTCAGGATTCGCGCCTGAAAACGCCCGATGGCGAGACCCTGCAGGCCTGGTACGAGCCGCCCCAGCCCGGCATGCCGGTCATCCTGTATTTCCACGGCCAGGCAGCGTCCTTGTCGCTCGGCAAGTGGCGCTATATCCGTATGCACAAGGAGGGGGTGGGCTATCTCGCCCTCGCCTATCGCGGCTTCTCCGAATCGACGGGCGCGCCGACGGAGAAAGGCCTGCTGATCGACGGTTTGACCGCCTATGACTGGCTGCGCACCCAAGGGTACCGCGATTCCGACATCATCATCCACGGCCACAGCCTGGGGACGGGCGTCGCCACCTATGTCGCCAGCCAGCGGCCGGCGCGCGCCCTGATCCTGGAGGCGCCGTTCACCGCCGCCAGCGATGTCGGCGCCGAGCGCTATCCCTATATTCCGGTGGCGTTGTTGATGCACGACAAGTTCCTCAGCCGCGAGCGCATCAGGGACGTCCATATGCCGGTGCTGATCGCCCACGGCGACCGCGACAGCGTCGTGCCCTATGCCGAGGGCCAGCGTTTGTTCGCCCTTGCCAATCAACCCAAGACCTTCGTTCGGGTTCCGGGCGGCGAGCACAATACCCTGGTCCGCGACGGCGTCTATCACGACTATTGGCGCTTTCTCGGCCTGCCGGAAGTCGATCTGGATCCGTCCCTGGTCATCAAGCCATAGAATAATACCAACGGCGAACGAGTTTGACTCATTTGCCGTTGGGAGCGGGCGACTGCCCGCCGCCGCTTGTGCGGCGAGCCATGAGGCGCTTGAGCTGAAAAAAGGGCCTTCCGCGAACGGAAGGCCCCTATTGACTATGAGTCGATGCATTCGGAGCGCCGGTTTTCCTTGAATAAGGCCACATCTACTCCGATTTCGCCGGCGGCATTTCGAAGTGTCCGGCTTATTGTGCCAGGGATTGCGCCTTGCCGATGTCGACGGACGCCACCAGTTGCTTCAGAGTGTTGATATCGACGCCATTGCCCTCGGCCGTGACCGAAATACGGCCGTTATTGACGATAGCGTACTCGCCGGACTTGTTTTGGGTGTCATACTTTTCAGAGGTCATCACGCCGTTATTGGTCGTGATCTTCTCATAGCCGGTAGCGCTGCTGCTGGAGGTATTGACGTTCATCGCCGCCGCCATGGCGCCCAGTCCACCCATGGTGCCGATATCGCTGACGGTCAGCGTCACTGAGCCGTCGCCGATGACATAGGTCGCCTTCGCCGTCGACGCCGAGACCGTGCCCATGCCGCCGGAACCGGTGCTGACGTCACTGCGGGCGGCGCCCATGAAGTTTTCCGGCGTCAGGGCCAGCAGGGCCTGCGCATCCGCCAGTTTGACAGTGCTGGTGCCGTTCTGTTGCGCCGAGGCTTCGGCCGCCATCTGCTCGGTGGCTTGTTGCAGCTTGCCGAGGTCGACGCCGGCGACCTTGCCGCTGATGCGGTCGCCGTTCGCCGTCAGGCCACCGACCGAGGCGACCGGCCCCAGGTGCCCCCCGCCGCTGCCGAGGAAGGCCAGACCGGTCACCGCGCCGCCGATCGCGCCGATGATCAGCATCATGACGAAGGTCACGACCGCGATGACGATCATATAGACGATGGTCTTTTCCGGCGGCGATTTCATCAGACGCGGCAGACCGGTGTACATGAGATAGAGGCCGTACAAGGCCGCAATGAAAATGAGAGCGCCCAAGCTGGGCAGAATGCCGACAATACCCGCGACCCAGGTGGCCGTCGAAGAATAGGCAGCGACCTTGAAGGCGGCCAGGAAATTCTTTTGACCGTCAAAACTGGGCGCCAGGCCGTCAATGACCAAGGCAACGATATAGACACCAATGAGAGCGAGCACATAGCTGACGATCGCGCCGACGATCGCCGCGACGATAGGCGTATGGTAGCTGATGCCGAAGGCGCCGACGCCGATGACGCTCATGCCAATGGCATGGGCGATCGGCGTGATGGCGGCCAGTGGCAATACGTAGCTCATATAGATCGATTTGACGTCGCCGGTTTCGGTGGCGATGACATCCCATGTCGGAATGGGCTTGAGCAGGATGGCCTGGACGCGGGCGATCAAACCTTGCGAGCTGGAGACGGTGGATGGCGCCGGCGGTGGCGGCGTATCGAAATCGGACATGGGAAACCCCTGAAAAAACTGATGAAATACGCGAATACAAATACTTACCGGCAGGATTAGCACGAAACAGCCCCCGGTCAATGTGACCGGGGGCTGTTCGTTTCACAATATCGCGATCTTAGGCCGCGAAATCGTCTTCTTTCTTTTCCTTGAACAGGAAGAAGCCGATGACGAAGGTCATGCCGGCGATGATGACCGGGTACCACAGGCCGTCATACATACCGCCGGTCGTGGCGATGATGGTGAAGGCGATCGCCGGCAGCAGGCCGCCGAACCAGCCATTGCCGATATGGTAGGGCAGGCTCATGGCGCTGTAGCGGATGCGCGCCGGGAACATTTCGACCAGGACGGCCGCCATCGGGGCGTAGACCATGGTGACCAGCAGGACCAGCAGGGTCAGGATGCCGATGGCCATGGGGAAGTTGATGGCGGCGGTGTCGGCCTTGTCGGGATAGCCGGCCGTTTTCAGGGCGCCGCCGACGCGCTTCTTGAAGTCATCGGCCGCGGCCTTGGCGGCATCGGCGTCGAGGCCCTTGCCTTCATAGGACGGTACCGAGACGTCGCCGATCTTGATGACGGCGACGCTGCCGGCCGGCGCCGCGGCATTGCTGTAGCTGACGCCACCCTTGGCCAGGTAGGATTTGGCGATATCGCAGGATTGCAGGAATTTCGTCTTGCCGACCGGGTCGAACTGCAGGGCGCAGGCAGCGGGGTCGGCAATCACCGTGACCGGGGCCGAGGCTTGCGCGTGCTGCAGGGACGGATTGACCGCTGTCGTCAKGGCCTGGAACAGCGGGAAGTAGCCGCCGGCCGCCAGCAACAGGCCGGCCAGGATGATCGGCTTGCGGCCGACCTTGTCCGACAGCCAGCCGAAAAAGACGAAGAAGGGCGTGGCGATGACCAGGGCCGTGCCGATCAAAAGATAGGCGGTATTCGGGTCGACGTGCAGCAGATTCTGCAGGAAGAACAAGGCGTAGAATTGCCCGCCGTACCACACGACGCCCTGGCCGGCGACCAGGCCGAACAAAGCGATCAGCACGATCTTCAGGTTTTTCCAGCGCAGGAAGGCTTCGGTGAACGGCGCCTTGGAAATACGGTCCTCGTCCTTCATGGCCTGGAAAACCGGGCTTTCGCTGAGCTTCATGCGGATCCACACCGAGACCAGGAGCAGAACAAGGGAGCACAGGAAGGGCACGCGCCAGCCCCATTCGGCAAAGGCCTCCGGGCCGACGAGGTAACGCGTCAGGCCGATCAGGGCGAGCGACAGCAGAAGCCCCAACGTCGCCGTCGTCTGGATCCACGAGGTCATGCGGCCACGTTGGTCATGTTTGGCATGTTCGGCGACATAGGTGGCGGCGCCGCCGTATTCGCCGCCAAGCGCCAGGCCTTGCAGCAGGCGAAGGGCGATCAGGATGCCCGGCGCCCACAGTCCAATCTGCTGGTAGGTCGGCAGGATGCCCACCAGGAAGGTCGCCAGGCCCATAATGATCATGGTCATAAGGAAGGTGGTCTTGCGCCCGACGCGATCACCGATGCGACCGAAGATAATGGCGCCGAACGGCCGGACGATAAAGCCGGCGGCAAAGGCCAGCAGGGCGAAGATGAAGGCGGTCGTCGGGTTGATGCCCTTGACCTCGAAAAAGTGCGCCCCGATCACCGACGCCAGGGTGGCGAAAATATAGAAGTCGAACCACTCGAAAATAGTCCCGAGCGATGACGCCCCAATGACCAATATCATGCTTTGTTTGGCTTTTTCCGCCATCGTCTCAACCCTTCTTATAACTCTCTTTGAAAGAAGAAATGGCACAGGACGGAGGTGGCGGCAAGCCGATTCAAGCCTTTGACGAAGAAGAAGATTGTTACAGAATTGCGACACGAAAAAAGCCCTCCGCGAACGGAGGGCTTTGAAGTCTAGGTAGCAATAATCCTATTGAGCGGCTTTGAGGGCCGTGGTGAAGGCGCCGGATTCGGCGGTCTTCAAGGCGGCGCAGTCGTTCATGTTTTCCAGCATGCGGTTAAACGCCAGGTCGCCATGGCCGGCGGCATTGACCTTCGGGCGCATGACGGCGTCGATTTCAGCAGCCTTCTCAGCCGAGCAATAGGCGCCCGGCAGCGAGGCGAGACGACCGGCGGTAAAGATGCCGGTACCCGCAGTCATGGTGTCGAAATGCGCTTTCAACCAGTCATAGGCCATGTCGCGGGTGGCGTCCCACACGAACAGGCCGCCCAGGAGTTGGGCCTTGTCAGGCTGACGCATACGTGTGTCGGTCAGCAGGATGCTGAACAGCCAATTAGCGGTGTCGGGCGTAGCGCCGGCTGTCACCGCACGCATGGCATCCGAGCGGAAGCCTTCGTCCTGGGTCGTCATGGCGCGCTCGTACATATCCTTGGCCGCGGCCAGGCCGCCGTCCTCGACATGGACGCGCAGGGCGCGGCTGAGGAAGGCCTGGTCGACGGCTGTCTTGTCGCCGGCGAGGTAGGCGGTGGCGGCATCGTTCAGTGTCTTGCGCAGGGCCGGATCGCGGGCGTCGCGGGCAACCAGATCGACCAGTTCCTGACGCAACTTTTGCTGGTCGGGATCCTGTTGCAGGTAGAGACCGGCCTTCGGGTCGAAGCCCAGGGCGGCGAGGCGCGGGGCGTAGATTTCGCCCATGACGCGACGATAGTCGGCCAGGGCGGCGTCGCCGATGATGCCGCGTTGCTGCATCAGAACCAGATTGTCGCCGCCCTCTGTGGCGACATTGGAATCCTTGCTGTTGACCATGATGCGGGCCGCATCGATCAGCTTGGCCGGATCGAGCTTGCCGGCATAGAATTGTCCCCACAGGCTGTCGATGGTCGCCAGGCCCTCGGCCGACGGCAGGGTGTCGCTGGTCTTGATCAGGGCATCCCAATCTTCCGGTGTCAGGGTGAAGCGATAATAGCCGGTGCCGCCGGCGTTCGGCATCAATACGGTGCCGGGCTTGTCGACGCCCAATGTGCCCTGGGTCTGGCCCATCAGGAAGCAGTTGCGCTCATCGCCCTGGCGGATGCACAGGGGGATGGTCCAGGTCTGCGGGTCGAGCGTCGTGCCCAGACGGGCGTAGCGCGATTGGGTAGCCACCAGCCAGCCGCCGTTGTGGGTAAAGTCGACGGTCGGGAAGCCTTGCTGGTTGACGAAACTCTTCATGGCGTCGAGCACGCCGGGGCTTTGGGCGGCATCGGCAAGGGCGCCGAAGAACTGTTCCGAGTCGGCATTGCCGTAAGGATGACGCGACATATGCAGGCGGACGCCGGCCTTGAAGCGTTCGTCACCGAGATAGCCCGCAACCATGGCGACGACCTGGCCGCCCTTGCCGTACGTCACTTGGTCGAAGGCGCTGTCGACATCGGCGCTTTTGGCAATCGCCTGATGGATCGGACGGCCGACCTTGAGCGCGTCGGCGCTCATGGCGTCGAAACCTTCAGCGACGGCGCCGACACCGATATTCAGTTCCGGACGCCATTCGTTGCCGATGCGATAGCCCATCCAGTTGGCGAAGCTCTCATTCAGCCAGATATCGTCCCACCAGGCGGGGGTGACATAGTCGCCGAACCATTGGTGCGACAGCTCGTGTGACACGACCATGCCGAATTCCTGCTTCTGCTGGGTATCGGCGCCCGCATCCAGCATGATGATATTGTCGCCATAGATGTCGGCGCCGGCGTTTTCCATAGCGCCCGGCATGACCGGCGAAGCAATCTGATCCAGTTTCGGATAGGGGAAGGCCTGGCCGAAATAGTTTTCGAGATGGGCGACGATCGACGGCGTTTCCTGCAGGGCGTATTGCAGCTTGTCCTTGTTCGGCTTGGTGGCGATGATGCGGATCGGCAGGTCGTAATTGCGTTGCGGCGTCGGCGGCGCCACGCCTTCGGCGGTGACGAACGGCCCGGCGACCAGGGCGACCAGATAGGTCGGCAAAGGCTTGGTCGGATAGAAGCTGTGCGACATCAGCGGGCCAGCCGTGGTGTGGCCGCTTTCCGGCGAATTGCTGGCCACGACATAGCCGGGCTTGGTGATCATGGTGACGGTAAAGGGCGTCTTGAAGCCGGGTTCGTCGAACGACGGGAAGGCGGCGCGGGCATCGATCGATTCGAACTGGCTCCAGGCATACCAGTCGTCGCCGACCTTGATATGATAGAGGCCGGCGGGCCCGTCGCCGAACGGCGCGTCATAATCGAAATTCAAAGTCGCATCGCCCGACAAGGGCTTGGGCAGGTCGATACGGACGACACCGAGGGCATCGACCTGGGTATATTTAACGTTGGTGACCTTGGCGTTTTGCGTGATGGTGGCCTTGGTGACCTTCAGGTCGCGGCCATGCATGTAGAAGGACCTGGTTTCGCCGTTCAGCGTAATATCGATGTCGGTATGGCCGGTGAAGCGCGGCTTGTCCGGCAAAATGGTGAAGTTGAGGCGATAGGCGCGCGGCTTGACGACGCCGTTGAGCTTGCCCTGGGGCGCCGCGGCGTCGGGCACGATGCTGGGGGCGGGAGCGGCCAGTGCCAGGGTCGGCATAAGGAGGGCAGCTGAGGCGCAGGTGGCGAGAAGGAATGAGCGCATGGGGTGAGGTCCGGGTTGCATTTGAAACTTGGTCACAGGGTTAGCACAGGGTCTGGAGGATGAACATTAAGTTTTTGTAACGCCCGGCAAGGGCTTTAATTTTGCCAAAATGGCTCAGGGAGTGAACTGGCAAGATCCTGGAGCGTATATCAAGAATTAAGCAAAACGGGGTTATGGACGATCGTCACCCCTCCCCGCCTTATGTCTGAGGATCCATGCGCAAACGCACCCTTCCCAGCCTTGTCGTCGCCACGGCCGCTGTTTTGGCCTGCGGCGGTGCGGCCCATGCCCAGTCCCTCCTCAGCTTCGGCAGCGGTAAGCTGCTTTTGACCGGCGGCGTGTCGCAGATCGAAGGCTCGGCCGGCGGTGGACTGACGCCATGGGCTGTTATCGGCGGCTACGAATCGACCGGCCAAATCGGCGGCAATGCCTATGTCACCGATGTCCAGACCCAGGATTATGACGTCAAATCCTACGGCGTCCTGGCCGGCTTTTACGACCGTGTCGAGCTGTCCTGGTCCCGCCAGGCATTCGATACCCAAAAAATCGGCGCGGCCCTGGGTCTCGGCTATGGCTACACCATCAAGCAGGACACCCTGGGCATCAAGGTCAAGGTGCTGGGTGACGTTGTCCTGGAACAGGATAGCTGGCTGCCGCAGATCGCCGTCGGCGCCCAGTTCAAGAGCAATAAGAACGGCGGCCTGGTCAAGGCCCTGGGCGCCAGCGACGACGAGAGCACGGACTATTACGTTTCGGCCACCAAACTCTATCTCAGCCACAGCCTGCTGCTCAACGCCACCATCCGCCAAACCAAGGCCAACCAGTACGGCATCCTCGGTTTCGGCAGTGCGTCCAAGGGTTATTCGACACAATTCGAAGGCTCCGCCGCCTATCTGCTGACCCGCAAGCTAGCCGTCGGCGCCGAGGTGCGCACCAAACCCGACAATCTAGCCGTCGCGCGTGAGGGCTCGGCCTATGACGTCTTTGTCGCCTATGCACCGTGCAAGAACCTGTCGCTGACCCTGGCCTATGTCGATCTCGGCAATATCGTCACGCGCAAACAGACCGGCACCTATCTGTCGCTGCAAGTCGGCTTCTGAGGATTATCAAGATGTTCAAAACCTTTACGCTGTGTGGCGCCCTGCTCCTCTCCGGTTTCACCGTCCAGGCTCACGCTCAGGATTCCGCAGATGTGGCGCCGGTGATCGCCAGCGACGACAAGCTGTTCAACGATTTCGGCGGTCATGATGGCCTGGTCCACATCATGGACGACCTGATGGTCAACCTGTTGGCCGATGAACGCACCCACGACTTCTTCGTCGCCGCCAAGCAGGACCATATCAAGGCCATGCTGGTCGAGCAGTCCTGCCATATCCTGGGCGGCGGTTGTGCCTATACCGGCAAGGACATGAAGACGGCGCATAAGGATCTCGGCGTCGATCAGGCCGCCATGTTCGCCCTGGTCGAAGACCTGCAAAAGGCGATGGACAAGAACCATGTGCCGTTCTCGTCGCAGAACAAGCTGCTGGCGGCCCTGGCGCCACAGCACCGCGATATCGTGACGGCGCCTTAAGCCTATCCGAACGGTTTCGAAACCTTGTCGAGGATGTTCTGCATCTCCGGCGTTATGTGCAGATGCAGGGCCGGACCGGCGAGGGATAGTGCCAGGGCCAGGGCCAGCAACAGGCTGATCGTACGCCAGATAAGGACCTGGTTGCGGCCCAGCCACGAATGCTTGCGCGAGAAATCGGGCTCGGCGCCATAGGCCCCGGTTTCAAGCTTGAACGCCATTTCAAACCCGTCCTGGAAGCGATCGGCCGGATTGGGCGCCAGGGCCTGCAGGATCAGGCTTTCCAGCCAGGCTGGCAGGTCGGTGCGCTTGGCCGTCAGACGCCCGGGCTGCTTGAAGCGCGGCGGTTCGCCCGGCGATATCTCGCCGAACGGATAGGACCCGCCGGTAAACATGCGATAAAGCGTCACGCCGAGCGCGAAGATGTCCGAACGCTCGTCACCCGGCTTGCCGGTAAACAATTCCGGCGCCTTGTAGCTGGGCGTGCCGGGCACGAAGACGTCGTCCTTCACCAGGTTCGGGATGCGCGCGACACCGAGATCGACCAGTTTCAGCCCGCCGTCGGGCATCAGGATGATGTTTTCCGGCTTGACGTCGCGATGGATGATGCCGGCGCGGTGCAGCGAGCCCAAGGCCTTGGCCAGCTTGGTGGCGATCGACACGCCCTCACGCAACCGGACGCGCGGAAGGCGCAACAGGCGGTGCTCCAGGGTCTCGCCGACATAGAAGGGCTGAGCGACATAGAGGCAGGTTTGGCGGCCGGGCGCCAGGTTCAGGACCGAGCCGATCCACATGTGCTGAACGCGGCTGGCCACCCAGGCCTCGCGCATGAAGGCCGAGCGCGCCGAGGATTCGGCGCCGATGGTGTGGGGCTTGGGGAATTTCAGCAGCACCGTAAAGTGGGCTGGCCGCGTTTCGCGCAGGTCGCGGGCGCGGAAGACCCGGCTATATTCGCCGTCGGCCAGGACCTTTTCGAGGCGGAATCCGTCGATGACGGCGCCGACATCGGGCGTGTCGACGATCGGCAGTTTGGCAATGGCCGAATCGAGGTCTTCGACGGTGGCGGGCGCCAGGTCGATAATGTCGATGACCAGGGCGGTGGCGTTGTCGTCACCGCCGTGTTCGATCGCGCCGGCGACCAGCTTTTGCGCCGTTTCCTCCGGCGAGGCGCGCTGGTCCAGCAGGGTCAGTATCTGGGCATTGGACATCATGCCATGAACGCCGTCGCTGCACAGCATCAGCCGGTCATGCGGGGCGATGTCGTGGGCGCCGTAGTCGATCCGGATCGCTTCTTCGGCCCCGACGGCCCGGGTAATAAAGGGGCTATGGTCGGCGCCTTCGGGCTTGTGATCCTGGGTCAGCAGTTCCATCTGGCCCAAGCGCAGGCGGTAGAGACGCGTGTCGCCGGCGTGGAAGCTGTGCAGGCGGCGGCCGCGGATGACGATGCCGGTAAAGGCGCAGCACATGCCTTTGAGGTTTTCGTTCTTCTGGCCTTCGCGGAAAAGCCAGTAATTGATGCTTTCCAAAGCACGCGCGGCCGTCTTGCGCGGCGACAGCAATTCCGACTGGCCGAGATAGTCGTCGATAAAGGTACGCACGGCCAGTTCGGCGGCGACCCGCCCACCCTTGCGGCCGCCGACGCCATCGGCCAGGGCCGCGACGGCGCCATGATGGCTCTGGGCTTCTTCCAGGCAAAGGGCGGCGAAATCCTGGTTCTCGTCGCGCTTGCCGATATCGCTGGCGAAACCGGCGGCGACGATCAGGCGCTGGTTGGTGGGAAGGGGAGTCATGGTTTATTTGTGCCTGACCTTCAGGCGTACGTCCAGATTTAGTTAATCCCTTGACGAACAAGCTACAAAAGCCGTTGCCATAATGCTGCTTTTGGTTGCGCGGGAAACTTTCGTGATCTTCGTGCGATGGCGCCGTGAAGGACAGAAAGGAAGTGGAACCGGAGGTTTACTTCTCTTCCTATAAAGTACTACAGGCGGTCGAGCGGCAAGACGTCGACGATATGGCCGGCCTTCATCGCCTTGGCCCCGGCGGGCAGGCGGATCAGGCCGCCGGCACGGGCGAAAACGCTCATCAAGGACGAATCCTGGTCGTCGAACGCCGAGGCCTGCATCTGGCCGTTGTCCGAACAGGTCAGGACGGCGCGCAGATAGGTTTCGCGCGGACCGTTGGCGGCAAGGGGCTTAAGGAGCGCAGCCTGAATGACCGGATCGCGCGCCGGCAGGCCAAGCGAGGCTTCGATCCACGGTTTCAAGAGCAGTTGCGCGACAACAAAGGCCGAGGCCGGATTGCCGGGCAGGCCGAGGACGCGTGTTCCGGTATCGAGGCGGCCGAACGAGGACGGTTTGCCCGGCCGCACCTTGACGCCGTCGAAATCGAGCTTAAGGCCCAGCTTGGCGAGGGCCGGCTTGACCAGGTCGTAATCGCCGACGCTGGCGCCGCCGATGGTAACGATCATATCGGCCTTTAGCCCCTTGAAGGCTTTCAGTATGGCCTTTTCGCTGTCGCCCCTGGCGCCGAGATAGGCGGGTTTTCCACCCCACTGCTTGATCAGCGCCATGACGGCGTGCGAACCCGATTCGTAGATTTGATCCGTGTTCGGAGTCTCGCCCGGCAGCACCAATTCATCGCCGGTCGAAAGGACAGCGATGCGCGGACGCCGGGCAGCGGAAACCACGGGCAGGCCCGCGGCGGCAACGAGGGAGAGCCGCCAGGGATCGAGCCGCAAACCGGCATCAAGCAGGGTGTCGCCCGTCTTGAAGTCCTGACCGCGGTGGCGGATATGGCCCTGCTCAACCTTCAAACCATCGGGCAGGATGTCGATGCCGCCGTCGGCCGGCCGGGTGTTTTCCTGGGTCAGAATGGCATCGCAATCCGCCGGCACAGGCGCGCCGGTGAAGATGCGCACGGCCTCCCCCGCCCCGACCTGGCCGCTAAAACGCCGGCCGGCCGTGCTTTCGCCAACGACTTTCAGGCTTGCGCCTGCCTTGAGGCTGTCGCGCTGCACCGCGTAGCCGTCCATGGCGGAGGCATTGAACGGCGGTTGGTCGCGTGTCGCGATGACCGGAACAGCGAGAACACGGCCTAGGGCCTTGGCGAGCTTGATGTCCTCAGGCTGCAGGGTCAGGGCGCCGGCGCGCACTTTCGCAATGGCGTCGGCAACAGGGATCGGTGCGCCCATCAGCGCTCTTTCAGCCGCGGCATCAGCTCGACCATGTTGCAGGGACCGTGGCGGCTATCGAGCTGCCAACGGATGACCTTGTCCCAGCCGTCTTTCACCGCCCCGTTGGAGCCTGGCAGGCAGAAGATGAAGACGCCGTCGATCAGGCCGGCGAGGGCCCGCGATTGCAGGGTCGACAGGCCGACCGTCTGATAGCTCAGCATATGAAATATGGTCGAAAAGCCTTCGATGCGCTTGTCGAGGATCGGCTCGATGGCTTCGGGCGTGACATCGCGGCCGGTAATGCCGGTGCCGCCCGTGGTGACGATGGCATCGACCAGACCGGAGGTCACCCAATTCTTGACCACGGTGCGGATGTGCTGGATGTCATCGCGGACGATCTCGCGCGCCGCCACATGGTGGCCGGCCTCGGTAATGCGCTTGGCCAGGATATCGCCGGAGGTGTCGCTCTCTTCGTCGCGCGTGTCCGACACCGTCAGGACGGCGATATTGACCGTCTTGAACGGCCTGTCGGCGTCGATCCGCCCACCGCCAAGAAACGGCATGTCGGTGCTCATATTATCCTCCGGTCTATTCTATCCGCCAGTATGGGACATGGTCCGCGCCGGCCGATGGCCCTGCGCGGGGCCAGCCAAGCCGGGTGTCGCAATAAAAAAGTCGTGGGCCCGGGGCTTGTGCGCCAGGGCCGTTTGAAGTGCTGCGTCGAGACCGGCATCGGTCGCATCGTCCCGCAAGGCCGCGCGCAGGTCGACATTGTCGTCCTGACCCAGGCACATATAGAGCTGGCCGGTGCAGGTGATGCGCACGCGATTGCAAGTGTCGCAGAAATTATGGCTGAGCGGCGTAATCAGCCCCAAGCGCCCGCCGGTCTCCGTAATGCGATAATAGCGCGCCGGCCCGCCGGTCGTATCGCCGACTCCATCGATGGTCCAGAAGGCGCGCAAATCGGTCATGAGGTCGGCCAGTGAAACGAACTGGTCTTCGCGGCCGCCGATCTCGTCGCCCAGTGGCATGGTTTCGATCAGGGAGACATCGATGCCGCGGGCGTGGGCGAAGGCGATAATGTCGGGGATTTCCTGGCGATTATCCTGTTCCAGGGCGACGACATTGAGCTTGACGCGGATGCCGGCGTCTTGCGCCGTTTCGATGCCGGTCAGCACCCGGGCCAAATCACCGCCGCGCGTGATACGGCGATAAACGTCCGGTCGCAGGCTGTCGCACGAGACATTGATGCGCCGGATGCCGGCCTCGACAAGGGCCGGCACGGCGCCCTCAAGCAAGGTGCCGTTGGTCGTCAAGGTCAGCTCTTTCAGGCGGCCGTTATGGACCTGTTCGCCCAGGCGGCGCAGGAAGTCGAGCACGCCCTTGCGCACCAGGGGCTCACCGCCGGTAATGCGCAGGCGTTCGACGCCGCGGTCGATGAGAAACAGGCTGAGGCGTTCCATTTCCTCGAAGGACAGCAGGTCCTTGCGCGGCAGGAAGGTCTGCTGCTCGCTCATGCAGTAGGTGCAGCGCAGGTCGCAACGGTCCGTCACCGACAGCCGGACATAGCTGATGCGGCGGCCGAAACCATCGATAAGGGACGCTGGAAAACTCATGGCGTAAAGGTAGTCGTTCAAGGCAGCATTCTCAAGACACTTTCTTGGGCTAATTCTTGCGGCAAATCATTGAACGGACTTTACTTTCACCGCAGCCGGTATCATTTTGAACGAAAATCCCGGGAAACGCCCCAAGAGCCACCCATGAACAGACGTGACGCCCTTTTGGGCCTTTCCTCCGCCGGAATGGTCGCGGCCATGACACCGGTATCATCGCAGGCAAAAACACCAGCTGTCATGACGGATGGCGGCCCCGTCTCGGGCCAGGTTACAGGCGGCGGCAGCGTCTTTCTCGGCCTGCGTTACGGCACGGCCAGACGCTTCCAGCCGCCGGTCAAACCTGCCGCCTGGAGCGAGCCCTATGCGGCCGACCATTACGGCAAGGCGTCACCGCAAACCGATACGCCCGATGCCTACGGCCAGGACGAGGATTGCCTGTTCCTCAACATCTGGACGCCGGAAGCCAGTTCGCGCAAGCCGCGGCCGGTCATGTTTTACATCCATGGCGGCGCCTATAATAACGGTTCAGGTGGCAGTCCGCTCTATGACGGCACGAACCTGGCGCTGCGCGGCGATGTCGTGGTGGTGACGATCAATCACCGGCTCAATGCTTTCGGCTATCTCTATCTCGCCCGGCTGGAACGCGAGATCACCGGCGCGCCCGGGCCTCTGCAGTGGTCGGGTAATGCGGGGCAGATGGACATTCACCTGGCGCTGGCGTGGGTGCGCGACAATATCCGCCAATTCGGCGGCGATCCCAACTGCGTCATGGTGTTCGGGCAATCGGGCGGAGGCGCCAAGATCGCCACCATGATGGCGACGCCGGCGGCCAACGGCCTGTTTCACCGCGCCGCCACCATGAGCGGCCAGCAGGTGACAGCCTCGGGCCCCGACCATGCGACCCAGCGCGCCATCGCCTTCCTCACCGCCCTGGGATTGAAAGGGGATGCCGACGGTTTGGCCGAGGTACAGACCCTGCCGGTGGCAGACCTGGTCGGCGCTCTGCATGCCACCGATCCCATTATCGCCAAGGGCGGGCTCTATTTCGGCCCGGTCGTCGACCAGACCGTTCTGTTCCGGCATCCCTTCTGGCCGGAAGCGCCGGAACAATCGCACGACATCCCGATGATGATCGGCAATACGCACGACGAGACGCGCGGCTTTCTGGCCGGAGATGCGCATAATTTCGCGCTGGCCTGGGACGAGTTGCCGGGCAAGCTGCTGCCGCAGATGCGCGTCGATATCGATCCGTATCTGGTCGTCGATACCTATCGCAAACTCTATCCAGCCATGTCGCCGTCGGACGTGTTCTTTGCCGCAACGACGGCGGCACGGTCATGGCGCGGCGCCATCGAGGAAGACGAAGCGCGGGCGCGATCGGGTGCGGTCACCTATGCCTACCAGGTCAATTGGGCGACGCCGAAAGACGGTGGCCGCTTGGGCGCGCCGCACACGATCGACATTCCGCTGGTCTTCCGCACTACCGGAGTGCCCGACAGTATTTCGACCGATAGTGCCGAGGCTCGGGCCATGGCCGATCTGTTTTCCGATGCCTTTATCACCTTTGCGCGGACCGGCTCGCCGCAGACACCCGCCCTGCCCGCCTGGACGCCCTATAGCCTGCCCGGCCGCGAGACCATGGTGATGGATATCAAGCCTAAGCTGGCGCTGGATCCACGTGGCGAAGAACGCAAACTCTTCGCCACCGTGCCGTTTATTCAGCAAGGGACGTAGGAAGGCTTGATCCACGGATAAGCCAGATAAGCACAGATGGCGCTTCGCGCCTAAAGACCATGGCCTGCGGCGCCGTGGATTAGCCTGAAATCTGTGCTTATCTGGCTTATCTGTGGATCACTTTCCTACCTAATGCTTCGGATAGGACTTGGCGTAGAGCGAATCCCAGCCGGCCTTTGGGCTCATGTCTGCGAGGTTCCAATCGGCTTCGACAAACGGCGCGGCCGTCGGCTTGTAGCTCGGATAGCCGTAATAGTTCTGGGTCTGTGAATCGATGATTTCACCCCGGCCTTCGGCGACGTCCGAGAGAATCTTGAAGTCGACATCGTCGCGGTCCCAGGCACGCGCCCCGACCGATTCGTAGATTTCGTCCTCGATCTTGTTGGCCGGGATGGTGCGGATATCGGCCGGCACATAGGGCGTCTTGGCAGTCAAAATCTGCGCCGATCCGGTGGTGTAACGGCCGGTCTGGGCAACCGGGTGGCCATACTGATCGACGGCGATATTGTCCTTCAGATAGAGCGACACGCTGCCGTCGCCGCCCAGGGCGAACAAGGGCGTCGCTGGCACCGTATCGGGTCCCTGACGATAGACATTGCCGATCAGGGTAATGATGCCGGTTTCAAAGGGATGGGTCTCCCATTCATGGCCGATCAGGTTGTAATGGATCGCCTTTTGGCCGGGATTATAGATCATGTTGTTGATTTCGGCGGCATGGACGCCGCCCTTGAACAGGCCGTTACGCTCTTCGTTCGAGGCGTAGAGGTTGCCGTAGATCAGGATGCCCGTCGTGTTGTCGTGGTAAAGCCCGCCCTTGGAATGTTCACCCTTGGCGTGGGTCGAGTTGCGCAGGCCTTCGTAGACCAGGTTATGGCTGTAGGTGATGTTATGCGACGTGTTTTGCCGCCATTCATCGATATTGGCGCCGTTGAAACGTGGCCCCGAGGCCGACAGGTTTTCATCCGTGCCCCACGACATCGAGCAGTGGTCGACAATGATATTGTAGCTGGCATTGGCCGAAAAGGCGTCGACCTCCCAGCCGCTTTTCCGCGGTTTGCCGTCATCGCCCGGGCGGAACATCATATGCTGGATGATGATGTCGTGCGCCTTGTCCATATGGGTTTCACCGCGGATCAGGGTGATACCGGGCGACGGCGCCGTCTGTCCGGCGATCGTCATATAGGGGTTTTTGATATTCAGGGCGTGCCCGTCGAGATCGATGACGCCGCCGACTTCGAAAACAACGATGCGCGGGCCTTCGGATTCGACGGCCTCGCGCAGGGAACCACGCCCGGATTCGTTGAGGTTTGTGACTCGGATGATGCGGCCACCCTGGCCGCCTTTGGTGTCCTTGGCCCAACCGACTATGTCATAGGTCGAGCGGTTGAGATGATAGGCCGGCGCGGCGGTCGAGGCTGTTTTGGCGATAGCTGTGGGCGCGATGACGAGCGCCGCCAGCATGAGGGCGGCATTGAGGCGAAGTTTCATTTCCTGGTCTCCCGTTTTTAGTTGAACCGGCCCGCTCTTACGGCAAGGCGCGATATGTCCAGTAGGCGAAGGTCGCGGCCCCCGTTCCGGCGACATAGATGCCGGGCTTGAGGCTCAGGAACCCGCCGCCGACATTGTGGTTATAGCCCGACACCTCCATCTCGACGCCGTACTTGGTCCAGGTCTGGCCGTCGGGGCTGGTGTAAAAGCTGACGATATTGTGATTGTTCCGCATGCGGATATAGATGTGGTCGCTGATGCCGGCAGGTTTATTGCCCGGCCGTTCGGTGCCGTAGCGATGCATAATCAGCTTGTCTTGGGACAAACCCAGGCCGACATAGAGGTTGTCGCTGTAATAGAGAACGACGCCCGCCGTGGCGCCCGCTGTCAGGGTCAGTTCGGTCTCGACTTCATAGGCCTGGTCCGGGGCGACTTCGAGCAGGGGCGAACTGGTACGCGGCGTATCACCCTTGGCGGTAAGCGTCAAACCCTTGCCGAATTGCGCTCGGCGGCCTTCGTCGCTGGCGCCCTTATAGAAACTCCAGCGCAGGCCGAGATCATTGCTGGCGAAATCGTCCGACTGGGCGATGCCCGATGGCACATGATACGGATCGTACGAAAAGGGCGCTTTGATCGGTTTGGCCAGATCGCGCGGCTCGACCTTGAACCAACCGTCGTCGGTCCAGACGACCGGTTCCATCAGCATCTGTCGCCCGAGCGTCATATAGCCGTTTTCATAGCCGTGATAGACCATGAACCAGCCGTCCGGCGTCTCGACAAGAGAACCGTGGCCCTTCGACCACCATGGTTCATCCTTGCTTTGGGTGCGGATGATCGGATTGTGCGGATCCAGTTGCCACGGCCCGTTGATGGAATGCGAGCGCGCCACCACGACCATATGGCCTGTCGGCGGTCCGGCCGTGCCGCCTTCTGCCCAGATTATGTAGAAATAATCGCCGTGACGGGTGATCTTGGGGCCTTCGACCGACTGGCTTTCGACGTCCCAGTCTTCAGGATAGACGAAGGGCTCGGCGACATGCTGGACGTCGCCCCGGGTAGCCAGGCCGTCATCGCTGAGGGCAATGCGGTCGCCGCCGGACAGGAAGAGGTAGGGCTTGCCGTCCTCGCCGACAGCAAAACCGGGGTCGATATGTTTCGGCAGATTCAGGTCGATCGGCGCCGACCACGGCCCTTCGATATGGTCGGCCCAGACGACATAGTTGCTGCGCTTGGCATCCGACCGTGCCGGGAAATAGATAAGATAGCGGCCTTTGTACTTGACCAGGCACGGGGCCCACACGGAGCCGAGATATTGCGTCAGGGCCGGCGCGATCGGTTGCCAGTTGATCAGATCCTTCGATGACCAGACCAGCAGACCGGGATAGGATTCGAAAGTCGAAAAGGTGGCGTAATAGGTGTCGCCGTCTTTGAGGATGGTGGGATCGGGATGGTCGCCGGCCAGGATCGGATTGAGGTAGGTGCCATTGTTCTGATCGGCCTGGCGTTGCCCCTCCAGTTTAGGACTTTGGGCATGGACGCCGCCGGCCAGTATGGCAATCGCCAGAACCAGACCTGCGGCCAGCCCACGCATCCTAAGCGGTTTCTCTGGCTTGACGGGATTCCGCCTGCAGCAGGCCGGTATAGGCCGCTGTAATCCCGGCAATAACCTTAGGATCGCTGGCGAGATCTTCGGGGAAAACGGCGCGCAGGCCGAGGAAAAGCGCGACATCGCTGGAATCGTCCGCGGCGCGCGCGCCCAGAGCCAGAAGTTCGGCCGCCATGGGATCGGTGATGGCTTCGCCCGCCACCGCCTTGGCGCGGATAAAGCGCATCCACGCCGCTAGCGGTACGCACAGACGGCTGATATCGCGGCCGCGTTCCAGGGCTTCTCGCAGACTGCTCAGTATACGGATCGGCAGCTTTTGCGAACCGTCCCAGGCGATCTGGGCCAGCAGGTGGCGGATGGCCGGATTGCGGAAACGTTGGAGGATGGCTTCGCTATAGGCGACGAGATCGAGGCCCTTGGGCGCCTCCAGCAGGGGCACGACATCCTCGATCATCAGATCGCGCGCCAGCTTGGCCAGTTCCGGGTCGCCCATGGCTTCCGACACACTGGTATAGCCCTTGTGCAGGCCGGCATAGGCCAGGGTCGAGTGCGGGCCGTTGAGCAGGCGCAGCTTGGCGCGTTCATAGGCCGGTACATTATCGGTCAGGATGACGCCGGCCTTTTGCCAGTCGGGGCCATCGACCGCGGCATGGTCTTCGATCACCCACTGGGTGAAGGCTTCGCGCTGGATCGGCCAGGCGTCTTCGAGGCCGGCAACAGCCGCGACGCGATCGCGCAGGGCGTCGTCGGTCGCAGGGGTGATCGAATCGACCATGGTGCGCGGGCAGCTGAGTTCGGCGGCGATCCAGTCGGCCAAATTCCGATCGGCCTGCGACGCCAAAGCGATGACGGCGGCCTTCAGGCGATGGCCGTTATTGGGCAGGTTGTCGCACGGGATCAGGGTAAAGGGCGCGAGGCCGGCGGCGCGGCGCAGACGCAAGCCTTCGACCACATAGCCGATGAAGGATTTCGGTGTCTGCGGGTGAGAGATATCGTGAAGGATGTCGGGATGGACCAGGTCGAGCGTACCGTCGGGCGCCAGGCAATAGCCTTTTTCCGTGACGGTCGAGGTGACGATGCGCGCTTTGACCATGCGGTCGAGGACGGCGCCGATATCGTCCGTCGCCACCAGGATTTCCCGGACGGCGCCGATGATCTGATAGCTGATGACCTCGTCGAGAATGGCCAGGGTATAGAGGCCGTCCTGGGGCATCAGGGCGTCGCGAACGCCGGCCGAATGCAGGGAGACACCGCAAATGCCCCAACGCGGATCGGTCGCTGCCAGGGCGTCGAAACAGGCGGCCTGATGGGCACGGTGAAAGGCGCCCGGACCGAAGTGAACAATACCGACAGCGACCGTCGCCGGGTCATAGTTGGGACGGACGACGGCGGGATTCAAGTCCGAAAGGGTGGCAAGCGAAAGGCGGGTCATAAGGTCACTCCATTTTTCCAGATGGCGATCTCACGCTCGTCGTTCTTTTCGTTGCAAGTCAACTGCCCCGAGGCGGTTTTCAGGATCAAATCCATCAAATCCTGTGCAATATCAGTCATGGTCCGGCCCGAAAGCAGTTGGCCGGCGTCAAAATCGATCCAGTGCGGCTTTTTTTCCGCCAAGGCAGAATTGGTGGCGATTTTCAGGGTCGGCGCCGGAAAACCCAGGGGTGTGCCGCGACCGGTCGTGAACAGGACGATGACTGCACCGGCCGCCGTCAGGGCCGTCGACGATACGGCGTCGTTGCCGGGGGCTTCGAGGAGGGTTAGGCCGGACTCGGTGACGCGTTGGCCATAGCGCAAGACGCCATTGAGCGGGCTTTGACCGCCTTTCTGAACGGCGCCGAGCGACTTTTCTTCCAGGGTGGTGATGCCGCCGGCCTTGTTGCCGGGCGACGGGTTCTCAAACACCGGCTGATTGTGCGACAGGAAATAGTTTTTGAAGTCGTTGACGATATCGACGACACCATGAAACACGGTCTCGTCTTTTGCCCGCGCCATCAATTGGCGTTCGGCGCCGAAGACTTCGGGAATCTCGGTCATGATCGAACGGCCACCGGCGCCGGCGACACGATCGGAGATATTCCCGACCAGGGGGTTGGCGGTCAGGCCGGAAAAGGCGTCGGAGCCACCGCATTTGACGCCGATCGTCAGGTCACGGACGAAACAGGTTTCACGCTGGTCCTGTTCGACCGCGGCGACCAGCTCTTCGAGCGCCGAAAGGCCGGTTTCGGTCTCATCTTCGACCATCTGTGCGGCGAAATACTTCAGCCGGTCGTCCGGACGGTCGATGTCCTTGAGCAGGGCCGACAGCTGATTGTTTTCGCAGCCCAGGCCAACAACCAGCACCCCGCCGGCATTGGGATGCATGGCAAGCGACGCCAGCAGTTGGCGCGTGTGATCGAGATCGTCGCCCAATTGCGAACAGCCGAGCGGATGGGTCAGGGCGTGGACGCCGTCGATACGGTCCTTGAATCGGTCATTGGCCGTCCGCGCCAGGCGTTCGGCGGTCCGGGCGACGCAGCCGACCGTGCATAATATCCAGATCTCATTGCGGATGCCGACACGGCCGTCGCTGCGGCGATAGCCCATAAAGGTGGCATCGTTAGAGATTGTGTGCGCCGCGGCCGCGGGCGCCGGTTCATAGACATAGTCTTCAGTACCACTGAGCGCCGTGACCATATTGTGCGAATGGACGTGATCGCCGGCGGCGATGTCGGCTGACGCCTTGCCGATCACGAAGCCGTATTTGACGACCGGCTGGCCGGCGGCGATAGGACCAAGGGCAAATTTGTGCCCCTTGGCGACGGCATCGTGCAGGAGAATCCGCAGGGCGTCGACATCGATCCTTCTGCCGGCATCCAGGTCTTCCAGGGCCACGGCAACATTGTCCGCGGCGTGGACGCGCATGGCTGAAGTCCGATGCGGCGAGATGGACGCGGCCTGGTCGTCGGCCATGGTTGGGTTCCTTAAAAGTACGTGCAAATGGCGAGGGCTTGGGCTATGGTAACCGGTGTCATACGTCCAACAGGCGGTGTTTTGCAAGTTGAACTTGGCGGAATCGCCAAAAAATGACACGTGGCGGCTCTATGCCAAACGCACGAACCTCGTTACCTTCCGCTGACATCCAGGGCACGATAAAACATATCCATGGCCAAACCGACCTTTCCGAAGCCTGTCGCCTCCGCTCGCGAGCCGGCCGAACGCAGTGCGTTGATCGAGGACTTTATCAAGCGCCGCAAGAAGGCGACGATCAATGACGTCGCCCGTCTGGCCCAGGTGTCGAAAAAGACGGTGTCGCGCGTCATCAACAAATCACCGTCGGTGCGCGGGGAGACGCGCGATCAAGTCAATGACATCATCGCCCGCATCGGCTTCCGGCCCGACCCGCAGGCGCGCGGCCTGGCTTTCCGCAAGTCGTTCCTGCTGGGCTTGGTCTACGACAACCCCAATGCGCAATATATCGTCAATATGCAGATGGGGGCGCTCGACGGCCTGCGCGGTACCGGCACGGAACTGGTCGTCCACCCATGCAACCGCCACAGCGACAGCTTTCTCGACGATATCCGCGACTTCGTCGAATTGCAGCGCCTGGCCGGTGTCATCATCCTGCCGCCCATCGCCGAAGACCTGCGCCTGCTGGCCCTGATGGACGAACTGGATGTCCCCTATATCCGCGTCACCGCCCGAACCGGCGGCGACAACGATCCGCCGATCCAGTCGCTCGAAATCGTGTCGCGCGATCGCGAAGGCTGTCAGCAGGCCGGCGACCATGTCGGCCAACTCGGCCACAAACGCGTCGGCTATGTCGGCGGCAACCTGGCCTATCCGTCGGCGCACGAACGCCGCGCCGGCTTCGAAGCCGGTCTGGCCTTGCACGGCGTCACGATTGCAGCGGATATCGATATGCCGGGCGATTATAGCTTCGATTCCGGCTATGACGCCGCCATGGACATTCTGGGACGCGCCGACCAGCCGACGGCCATTATCTGCGCCAATGACGAAATGGCCGCCGGTGCCTACAAGGCCGCCTATGAACGCGGCATCCGCATTCCCGACGACCTGACCGTCGTCGGCTTCGACGACGCCCCCATCGCGACGCGCATGAATCCTGCGCTGACGACCGTCCGCCTGCCGACACGCGACATGGCGCGGACCGCCGCGGAGATGTTGGTGCAGGGAGAACGTGTGACCAAGGCGACCATCGTTGTCGAGGCCACCTTGATGGTGCGCGGCTCATCCGGGCCTGTACGGTCATGAGTTTTGCCGCGACAAGCACCATATCCGCTTGCGAATAACTGTTGTCAAAACTTATGACACCGGTTACCTATAAACCCAGCGAGGCCGGGAAACCGGCGGAAAACTCGCGCTTTTCTACGGTCGTTGACAATGCCAAAGCCACTTTTCCTCAATGATAACCGCCTGTTCCCCAGCGATCCGGTGCAACGCGCCATCGCTCGCGAACTCTATGACATCGTCAAGGCCTACCCCATCCTGTCGCCGCACGGCCATACCGATCCGCAGTGGTTCGCCGACAATGCGGCGTTCGAAAACGCCACGGCGCTGTTCCTCAGTCCCGACCATTACATCTACCGCATGCTCTACAGCCAGGGCATCGATATGGGCGCGGTCGGCGTCGGCTCGAAAGCCGGCCCCTCTTCAGCCGATGCGCGTACGGCCTGGCGTATCTTCGCCGCCAACCAGCATCTGTTCCGCGGCACGCCGACATCCTTGTGGATGAGCTATGTCTTCGGCGAAATCATGGGTTTCGAAGTCGCCCTGGAGCCCGACACCGCCGACATGTATTTCGACCGTATCGGGGAACTTCTGGCCTCGGACGACTATCGCCCGCGCGCCCTGTTCGACCGTTTCAATATCGAGCTCCTGGCCACCACCGAGGGGCCGACCGACACGTTGGAACATCATCAGAAGATTAAGGATTCCGGTTGGAAGGGCCGCGTCGTCACCGCCTACCGGCCCGATCCGGTCGTCGATCCCGAGCATGAGGACTTCGCCGCCAAGCTGAAACTGTTCGGCGAGCTGAGCGGCGAGGACGTCTATAACTGGCAGGGCTATCTCCGCGCCCACCGCGTCCGCCGCGAGGTCTTCAAGACCTACGGCGCCACCTCCAGCGACCACGGCCACCCGACGGCTCAGACCGCCAACCTGTCGCACGCCGAGGCGGAAGCGTTGTTCCGCCGCGTCCTGGGGCCCGAGGTCAGCCCGGCCGACGCCGAATTGTTCCGTGCACAGATCTTGACGGAAATGGCGCGGATGAGCCTTGACGACGGCCTGACCATGCAGATCCATCCGGGCTCTTATCGCAATCACAATGCCCGCGTTTTCGACACCTTCGGACGCGACAAGGGCGCGGATATTCCGCTGCCGACCAATTATGTCCACGCTCTCAAGCCACTGCTGGACGCCTTCGGCAATGAAAACGACCTGACGGTCATCCTGTTCACGCTGGACGAGACCAATTACAGCCGCGAACTGGCGCCTCTGGCCGGGCACTACCCGATCCTGAAGCTCGGCCCGTCGTGGTGGTTCCACGATAGCCCCGAGGGCATGATGCGCTTCCGCGAGCAGGTCACCGAGACGGCGGGCTTCTACAACACGGTTGGCTTCAATGACGACACGCGCGCCTTCCTGTCGATCCCGGCGCGGCATGATGTCGCCCGCCGCGTCGACAGCGCCTTCCTGGCCCGCCTGGTCGCCGAACATCGCCTGCCGATCGAGGACGCGGCCGAGGTCATCAAGGATCTGACCTACAACCTGCCCAAGGCAGCCTACAAACTGTAACGACAATAAAGTAAACGGGGACTATTTCGATATGTGCGAAAACACATCCATCTTCAAGCGGACCTATCACGCCACCCATCCCGACATGATGGCCGGCGCCGCCAATCAGGACCTGCGCGACAAGTACCAGATGAGCGGACTGTTCGACCCAGATCGCGTCGTGCTGAACTATACCCATTTCGAACGCTTCGTTGTCGGTGGCGCCGCGCCTGTCAATGAGACCCTGAAACTGCCCGACCAGACCGAGCCGGCCTCGGCGGCCGGTCATCCGTTCCTGGAACGGCGCGAACTGGGCGTCATCAATGTCGGATCCGGCAATGGCACGGTGACGGTCGACGGCACGGAGTACCGGCTGGGCCAGAAGGACGGCCTCTATATACCGATGGGTTCGGCCGAAGTCCTGTTCTCCAGCGACGACGCCGATCTGCCCGCCCTGTTCTACCTGACCTCGACGCCGGCGCACGCGCGCTATGAGACGGTCAAGATTTCCATCGACCAGGCCGTGCCGCTGGAACGCGGTGCGCTCGAGACCTCCAACCAGCGCGTTATCTACCAGTATATCGTACCCAGCACTGCCCAGTCCTGCCAGCTCTTGCTGGGCCTGACCATATTGGCGCCCGGCAGCGTGTGGAACACCATGCCGCCGCACCTGCACGACCGCCGCTCCGAAGTCTATTTTTACTTCGGCCTGGGGGAAAACGACCGGGTCTTCCACTTCATGGGTGAGCCGGACAATGCCCGCCATATCGTCATGAAGAATAACGAGGCCGTGGTGTCGCCGCCGTGGTCGATCCACATGGGCGCCGGCACGTCCAACTATGCTTTCATCTGGGCCATGGGCGGGGAAAACCTCGACTATACCGACATGAAGGTCCTCGATATCTGTCAGCTGGCATAGGGGCCCTCCATGTCCATGTTCGATCTCAGCGGCAAGGTGGCCCTGGTCACCGGCGCCAACAAGGGTCTGGGCCAAGGCATCGCGCTGGCCCTGGCTGAAGCCGGCGCCGATATCGCCGCCGTCGGCACCAACGGCATCGCCGAAACCCAGGCACGCGTCGAAGCGCTCGGCCGCCGCTTCACCTTCGTCAAGGCCGACCTGTCGTCGATCGAGCCTATCGAGCGCATTGTCACGACCGTCGTTGAGGCGTTGGGCGGGGTGGATATCCTGGTCAATAATTCCGGCATTATCCGCCGTAACGACGCCGTCGATTTCAGCGAAAGCGACTGGGACGCCGTCATGAGCGTCAATCTGAAGTCGGCCTTCTTCCTGTCCCAGGCCGCCGGCAAACACATGATCGCCAAGGGTTACGGCAAGATCATCAATATCGCGTCCATGCTGTCCTTCCAGGGCGGGGTGCGCGTGCCGGCCTATACGGCGTCGAAGTCGGGCATAGCCGGCGTCACCAAGGCGCTGGCCAATGAATGGGCGGCGGCGGGCATCAATGTCAACGCCATCGCGCCAGGTTATATGGCGACGGACAATACCGCCCAGCTCCAGGCCGATGAACAGCGCAATGCCGATATTTTGAGCCGCATCCCCGCCGGCCGCTGGGGGCATCCGGGCGATCTCGGCGGCGCGGCGGTCTTCCTGGCCTCGCACGCCTCGGACTATGTCCACGGCGCCATCATTCCCGTGGACGGCGGTTGGCTGGCGCGCTGATCTCATTTTCAGATTTGATCTTGACACCGGTTACCATTAGGTTGCCGGCTTCAAAAGGATCGCATTTATGACCGTCGACAAGATCGCCCAGAAGATTGCCCAAAAGATCGCGCAGGACTTTGTTCATGCCCGCCGCGGCGCCACCGCCCTGCCCGACTATCCGGGCACAGTACCGGCGTCGCTAGATGAGTCCTACGCTATTCAGGATCGCGCGATCACCCTGTGGGATAAGCCGGTCGTCGGCTGGAAGATCGGCCGGCTGGCGCCCGACAAACATGCCGAACACGGTACGGAACGCCTGGCCGGGCCGGTGTTTGCGCCGATGCTCAAGACCTATGGCGGCGAGACGCTCAACCTGCCGGTATTCGGTGGTGGTTTTGCCGCGGTTGAGGCCGAGTTCGTCTTCCGGGTCGATCACGATGCCGATCCGGACAAGCTGAGCTATTCCGAGGAAGAGGCGCTGCGGCTGGTCGACGCCGTCTTTGCCGGTGTCGAGATGGCCGGCTCGCCCCTGCCCACGATCAACAGCCTGGGGCCGACCGTTACCGCGTCCGATTTCGGCAATAATTTCGGCCTGATCCTAGGAGACAAACTGGCCGGCTTCGATTCCGACGTTACGACGGATGCCTTGAGGTCCGAGGTGCTCAAGGCCTTTACGACGCGCACCGAAATCGACGGCAAGCTGGCGGGCGAAGGCGGGCTGTTCTCCATACCCGGCGGACCGCTCAAGGCGATCGCCTGGCTGGCTGGACACCTGGCCGGCCGCGGGCGGCCCCTGCGCAAGGGCCAGCTTATTTCCTCCGGTGCCACAACCGGCATACACCAGGTCAGCGACGGCCAGTCCGCGATCGTGACCTTTGGCGGACCTCACGCCGGGACCATTATCCAGCTGCGGACCGTGCCGCTGGTTACCGGAGCGCCCGAGCTGGATTAGTCGCGCCGAGCCATGCGTGTTTTTACCCATGGAAACACGCGGACTGCGGGTATGGCAAAAATAACGCAGGTTTAACGACAAATTGCCACCGGTGTCATTCGTGTGCTTGTCAGTCGTGAAAAACTGTGTCTAACTTATGTCTCATTGGTGGCGGCGCCTTTCTATGGCGCAATGACACCGGTGTCAAATTATAGCCGGCCTCCATAAACGGGCGCCAACCAGATCACGCAAACGGACTGAGAAAACTCAGCCGAATTGCTGACCAAACGGGGAGTAGAAAAAGTTATGTTGAAGTCACCCGACGCCCGAGTTGCGTCCACCTTGTCCCATCGCACCGCCTTCCGCCTCGGCGTCTCTTTAACGGCCATGGTCATGGCCGGCTTTAGCGCGCCGGTCTTCGCCCAGGATACGGCAACGGACGCGGCACCACCCGCCGCCAGCGACGATACCGTCGTCGTCATCACCGGCTTCCGCAATTCTTTGCAAAGCGCCATCAGCGCCAAGAAGAAGGAAGACTCGATCGTCGATGTCATCAAGTCCGAAGACATCTCCCAGTTTCCCGACCTCAATCTGGCGGAATCTCTGCAGCGCATCCCGGGTGTCGCCATCGATCGCGACGGCGGCGAAGGCCGCTCCATCACGGTGCGCGGGCTGAATTCCGACTTTACCCG
The DNA here is from genome assembly GCF_056404915.1 of Asticcacaulis sp. P2_B1. Classification (NCBI taxonomy): domain Bacteria; kingdom Pseudomonadati; phylum Pseudomonadota; class Alphaproteobacteria; order Caulobacterales; family Caulobacteraceae; genus Asticcacaulis; species Asticcacaulis sp. P2_B1. The sequence continues at coordinate 499,685 of NZ_JBFUDD010000002.1, forward strand.
TGTCCGGCTGAACGGGCTGGAAGCCCTGGCCACCACGGGCGGCAAAGATTCGTCCGGCGGCGCCAATCGCGGCCGCGGCTTCGATTTCAACGTCTTCGCCGCCGATCTGTTCAACCAGATCACAGTGCGCAAGTCGATGGCGGCCGAAACCGAAGAAGGCTCTTTGGGCGCCACGGTCGATCTGCAAACCGCGCGGCCCTTCGACTACAAGGGTTTCACCATGGCCGCTTCGGGGCAGGTCGGTTATAACGACCTGTCGAAAGACACCGGTCCGCGCGGTTCCTTCCTGATTTCCAACCGCTGGGCCGACGGCAAGCTGGGCGCCTTGTTCTCGATCGCCTACGGCGCCCGCGAAGCCTGGGAAGAAGGCCCCAACACGACGCGTTGGGAAAATGCATCGTCGCCGGCGACCGTCGGACGCTTCGCCTCGTATTCGACCGATGGCGGTACGACCTTCACGCCCATTGCGCCGGGGACCGGTAATACCGGCCTGAGCGGCGAAGCCCTGACCGTGTCGAATGCGCTGCATCCGCGCATCCCGCGTTATTCGCGCTTCATCACCGATCAGAAACGTCTCGGCATGACGGGTTCGTTCCAGATGCGGCCCAATCCCGATACCCTGCTTACCCTGGACGGCATGTATGCCAGCTACGGCGCCAATCGCGACGAGTATGAAGTCGAAGCGATTTCCTTCAGCCGCGCCGGCCAGGGCCTGCCGCAGACCAGCGTCTATAATTACGCCATCGACGGCGAAGGCAACATGTACAAGGGGTCATTCAACAAGGTCGATATCCGTGCCGAGCACCGCTTCGACGAGACCACCACGACCTTCCAGCAACTGAACCTGACTTGGGACCAGAATATCGGCGAACGCCTGACCTTCAAGGGCTTGGTCGGCGCCTCCAAATCGTTCCAGGACACACCGGAACAAACGACCTTCACCATCGATTCCTATGACGTCAACGGCTATAGCTACGACTATACCGACAGCCGCCATCCGGTCTTCGACTTCGGCACCAGCGCCACCGGCTGTTCGCTCGACCAGGCATGCTACTGGTCCTATACCCCCAACACCACCAACCCGCCGACCGCCGCGGCCGCCAAGGGCGACGCCTCGCTGATCCGTCTGCGGCCACAAAGCGTTGAGAACAACTTCGCCACCATCAAGGGCGACTTCAAATGGGAGCTCAACGACGCCCTCAACCTCAAATTCGGTGTGTCGTCGAAAGCCTACGATTTCAACAGCATCGAGCGCGGCCGTTATACGCTCAATCCGAACACCCGCGACGAAGCGGCCAGCACGGCGGCGGCCGGCGGCATCACGACGGAGCTCAACGGCAATCTGGCGCAATATACCGAGACGGTGTCGGTGGCGGGTAACACCTTCCTGATCCCGGATCTGGATGCCATCCGCAATGCCTTCCACTATGATTGCAATTGCACCAATGCCTTCGGCACCTTCACGACCAACACGACCAATTCTTCGTCGCGCGCCAATGTCAGCGACACCCATGAGCGCGATGCCACCAGTTATGTGCAGCTGGACTTCCACTCGAACCTGCTCAACATGCCGGTGCGCGGTAATGTCGGCGTTCGCCAGGTCGAAACCCGCCAGACCGTCAACGGTCTGATCGGCAAGGGCACCAACGCCGTCGTCACCACGATCAAGCGCAGCTACGAGGACACCCTGCCGGCCCTGAACCTGACGATCGAGCCGATGGATAATGTCCTGATCCGCTTCGCCGCGGCCAAGACCATGGCCCGTCCGACCCTGCAAAGCCTGGCGCCGGGCGGTTCGATCACCACCGGCGGCACACCGACGATCAAGATCGGCAACCCCTATCTCGATCCGGTGCGCGCCAATACCACGGACCTGAGCTTCGAATGGTATCCCGACAAGGACAGCCTGTTCACGGTCAGCCTGTTCCAGAAGGACATCAAGAGCTACATCCAGTCCCTGACGCGGACCGTCAAATTCAGCGACCTCGGCTATGACGACAGCCTGCTGGACGGCACGACCAACACGCCGGCCGACGTTTTCACCGTCACCCAGCCGGTCAACACGCCGGGTGGCAAGCTGAAAGGCTACGAAATCAGCCTGCAGAAGCCGTTCACCTTCCTGCCGGGCTTCCTCAGCCATTTCGGCGGTATCCTGAACTACACCCACGTCGAATCGAAGATCAAATATGTCACCGCCTCGACCGCGACCTCGGTAACCTATACCACCGCGGACCTGCTGGGCCTGTCACCGGAATCCTATAACGCCACCCTGTATTACGAAGACGGTCCCCTGGCCGCCCGCGTCGCCCTGTCGCATCGCGCCGGTTACCTGTCCCTGCTCAATCCCGGCTCCGGGGTCGATTTCCAGGGCAAGAACGAGACGACCAATATCGACGCGCAGGCGACGTGGAAGCTCAACGACCACTTCACCCTGGTGTTCGAAGGCATCAACCTAACGGACGAATATGACGACCGTTACGATGCCTACAACACGCCCCAGGGCAATACCGGCCAGAACCTGCTGCTCGACTACTCACATCCGGGTCGGCAGTACTATATGGGCTTCCGTTACAAGTATTGATGTCTTCTTGAGCGTAACTTCCTCCTGACTTGGGGCGCCGGATCATTTCGGCGCCCTTTTTATGTCGACCATAGCCGTGGATGCGGTTAGAAGCGGCTGTCCACAAGGAGCACAGGTATGACGAAGGCGAACGTTGTTGGTTTCGGCGAGTTGTTGATACGTCTGACCACGACGGGCGGTCATCTGCTGGATTCCTTGCCGCCCCTGTCGCTGTGCGTGGGCGGCGCCGAGGCCAATGTCCTGGTCGGATTGGCGCGCCTCGGCCACGCGACGAAGATGGTTTCGGTCGTGCCGGACAACGGTCTGGGCACGGCAGCCGCCAATGAGCTGCGGCGTTGGGGTGTCGATGTAACGGGTGTCAAGACAGGGCCCGGGCGAATGGGGCTGTATTTCCTGACGCCGGGCGCCATTCAGCGGCCGTCGGACATTCTCTACGACCGGGCGGACTCGGCTTTTGCCGGGGCCGATTTCGGCACGATCGACTGGGGCGGCGTGTTGGCCGGCGCCGAGTGGCTGCATGTCTCGGGTGTCACGGCGGCTCTGGGCGCCAACTGCGTAACCGCGGCGCTGGCAGCCATGACGGCGGCGCGGGCGGGCGGCATCAAGGTGTCCTATGACTGCAATTTCCGTCCCAAGCTGTGGCAGGCCTGGGGCGGCGATGCCCCGAAACTGATCACCCAGTTGATGGCTCAGGCCGATCTGGTCTTTGGTGGCCAACGCGATATCGAATTGATCAGTGGGCGGACGTTCGCCGACGAACGCGCTGCCGTCGATCATGCCTTCCTGACATTCCCTCTGTTGCAGCGCCTGGTCACCACCCGGCGCGGTCAGGTCAATGTCGATCATAACCGTCTGGCCGGCCTGATGTTTACCCGCGATGAGACGCTCGAAACGCGAACCTACGACATAGAACGCATTGTCGATCGCATCGGCGGCGGCGACGCCTTTGCCGCCGGCGTATTCCACGGCCTGCTGACGGGCGCAACGGATGCGAAGGCCTTGGATTACGGCATAGCCTGCGCCTGTCTGAAACACGCGCAACCGGGCGACGCCAGCCTGGCGACGGTCGCCGATCTCGATGGCTTTCTCGGCGATGACGGCTTCGACGTGCGGCGGTAAGAGGCCTACGCCGAGCGCGCCGGCAAGACCTGTTCGGCCTTGTCATACAGTGTGGCAATCAGGCGGCCGGGATCGATCGGCTTGGTCAGGACGTCATGAACGCCGACCTCTGCCCAGGCATTGACGTGGAATTCCAGGGCATTGGCTGTCAAAGCGACGATCGGCGTGTGCTGGTTCGGACCGGCTTCGGCGCGGATTTGGCGTGTCGCCGTGATGCCGTCCATGACCGGCATCTGCATGTCCATCAGGATGACGTCGAAGCGCTGGCTGCGGCACAAATCGAGCGCCTCGGCGCCGGTTTCGGCCATGCTGTGGGTCCATCCCTGAGGCTGGATGAACAACGATACGATGCGGCGATTGACCTCGTGGTCGTCGACGATCAAGACATGCAGCGGCGCTTCGGTGGGCTCGGCCTTGACAGGAACGGCTTCGAACACGACAGCGGCGCCGGCAGGTTCGTAAGGCAGGGTCAGGGTGAAACGCGAGCCCTCACCGAGGGTCGACACCACGGTGATGTCACCGCCCATCAAGCGTGCCAGCTGACGCGAAATGGCCAGACCCAAGCCCGTACCGCCATAGCGCCGGGTAATGGCCGCCTCGGCCTGTTCGAAGCTGCTGAAAATGCGTTCCTGATGCTCGGACGCGATGCCGATGCCCTGGTCGACGACCTCGAACAGCAGATTGCCGCCCGAACGGCGCAGATGAAGCCCGATATCGCCGCGGTCGGTGAACTTGATGGCATTGGACAAAAGGTTGAACAGGATCTGCTGCAGACGCAACGGATCACCGACGATCGCCGGCGCAATATCCGCAGCAAGACGGGTGTCGAAGCGCAGGTGTTTTTCGCGCAGTTGCGGGCGAAACAGCTGATGGAGATGGTCGAGCGAGGTACGCAGGTCGATATCGGCGCGCTCGAAACGCATCTTGCCAGCTTCGATCTTGGACAGGTCGAGGACGTCGTTGAGCAGTCCCAGCAGGACCTCGCTGGCATTGTGGAGCATGTCGAGGTGGGCCGTCTGGGTGGTATCGAGCGGCGTCGCCTTGAGCAGGTTGACGGCCGACACGACGGCGTTCATCGGTGTGCGGATCTCATGGCTGATGACGGCGAGGAAGTTCGATTTGGCGGCATTGGCCTTTTGCGCGTCGTCGCGCGCGGTTTGGAGGGCAGCCATACTGCCGTTCAACTTGCGCGCCGCCACCATGAGATAGATGATGTAGGTGACAATGCTGACCATGACGATCGCCCATGGCGTCGGATTGCCGACATGCGAGGTCAAGGCAATCACCGGCAGTGAGATCAGATAAAGGGCGTGCGGCACCAGGGTGGTAAAAAGGTAGCGCTTTTTTGGGTACATGGTGACGGTGACGCTGATCAGCGAGCAGCAAATGGTAATGGCACCGAAAATCTTGCCTTCGACGCCGCCCATGCACCAATTGTACAGAGCCAGGCTGGAAAAGAAGGTGGCGTTCAGGCAGACGCTGACCAAAAGGGGCGCATGTCGTGGCGCCGGGCGGGCCAGGGCGGCCGTGAACAGATGACGATCGACCGCCTGCATAAGGGTGTAGGTCAGGAGCCAGGCTATCGGCCACCACGACGGGTGGAGCAGGTAGGCGGTGACAGCGGCCAGGACAGACAGGCCGAGACGCGTCGTCATGCCCTTGACGCGACCATTCGCCACCAACTCGAAACCGCTATCGGTCATTATCCTGTCTTGGCCTGTCTTTGTCGGACCGCCAACACGCGCAGTCATGAGACAGCATTTATCTGACAAATGTTAAAATTTGCCGACAATCCAATCCAGAGTTGTGATGCCTGATTCCTTTACGATTTCACTACTTTATCGACGGCGGCGCGGGTAATCTCATGATAGCCCGGACGGGCCTCGGCATAGATCTTTTTCGCCATGTCGACACCCCAGCCCGGCTGCTTCATCAGGGCGGCGTAGAGCGGCTGGCAGAACTTGCCGCGCCCCTGGCTGGTCAGGAAGTCGTGCACGGCCGGAAGGGCCGGCGTGTAGCGGTGTTTGACCGCCTGCATCAGCCAGGCGAACAGGACCTCATCGTTTGTCGATTTGGTAAAGCTGAACTGGGTATCCAGAGCCGCCATCTGCTCGACCGTCAGGGTATCGGGCAGGTTGCTGATGAAATAGACCCACTGCGGGTAGGCATAGTCGGCGACATTGAGCGTCGCCGGATCGGCGCCGCCGTCGAAAGCCTTGATATCGGCCTGGACGTCGTCGAGCAGGTGCGAGGTCGGCGCCACGGCGTTCGACGGCAGACCCTTCTCGTACAGCCATTCGTGGATCTTGAGCGATTTTTCCAGATTGGCGTCGTTGTGCAGCAGGTATTCGCGCAGGTCGACGACGAAGGCCTCGGTCGTCATGCTCTTGAAGGCGTAACGGGTGAAATAGCCCTTGAGATAGGCATCGAGCTTCTTACGGCCGAAATGGTCTTCCAACATACGCAGGAAGGCATTGCCCTTTTCGTAGGGGATGTCGGAGAAATAATCGTCCGGATTGATGTCCTTGAGATTGGGACGCAATTTGGTGAATTCGGGATTACCGCCTTCGGAAACCGGCTTGTTGAGGTCGGCCAGGGTCTGTTGCAGGCCCTGATAGCCCAGCACCTTCAACATGTCGGCGCGGTCCTTGCCATAGACCTCTTCCATGATACGGTTCTCGAAATAGTCGGTGAAACCTTCATTGAGCCAGAAGTCTTCCCAGGTCGCGTTGGTCACCAGGTTGCCGGACCAGCTGTGGGCCAGTTCGTGGGCCACCAGCGAGACCAGCGAACGGTCGCCGGCGATGACGGTCGGCGTAGCGAAGGTCAGGGTCGGATTTTCCATGCCGCCATAAGGGAAGCTGGGCGGCAGGACCAGGACGTCGTAGCGACCCCACTGATACGGGCCGTAAAGCTTTTCGGCGGCGGCCAGCATGGATTGCATATCGGCGAATTCGTAGGCGACCTTATCCAGCATGACCTTTTCGGCATAGACGCCGGTACGGGTGCCTTCGGCCCGGAAACCGAGATCGCCGACGGCGAGCGCGATCAGATAGGGGGCGATCGGCTTGTCCATATTGAAGCGGTAGACGCGCTGGCTGGCATGACCGGGTACCGGCTCGCCCTGAGGCGTCAATTTGTCGGCGCTCATCACCGCCATCAGGCCCTTAGGCACTGTGATGCGGGCGGTATAGGTCTGGCGGATGGCCGGACTGTCCTGGGTCGGGATCCAGGTGCGCGTGTTGATTTCTTCGCCCTGGCTGAACAGGAAAGGCTGCTTCTTGCCGGCGGTCTGGTCCGGATCGAGCCATTGCAGGGCGGTGCCGCCCTTGGTGGTAGCATAGTGGACGACGACACTTTGCACACCCTGGGGCAGATCGATGGTGAGCGGCTTACCCATCATCTCGTTGCCCTTGCCAAGCGTATAGTGCAACTGCGCGCCGGCTGCGTTCGTGACTTCGCTGATGTCCAGGTCCTTGGTGTCGAGGATAACCTGTTTGGCATTGGCCTCTGTCGTCAGCACTAGGGTCGCCGTGCCCTTCAAGGTCTTGGTGGTGAAATCGGCGGTCAGGTCGAGATCGACATGGTAGACGCGGGCTTCTTGCGGCCGGGCATAGGAATGGTCGTCGATGGTGCGATCGACCATGGCCTGCGGTGTCGAGTCCTGCGGCTCCTGAGGGGTACATGCCGTCATGGCGATCAATCCGCCGGCGGCCAGGGCGGCGCACAGGCCTGTCACGGCGATCGACAAAACACGAAAACGCGCCTTCAAACCCCTGTGTGCGATCGCTGGCATCAACTCGTAACCCCTTTGCCGGCCGTGGCCTTGCCGGATAGTTTTGTCGGTAAATCTATGTAACGGAAAACTACACCTTCACACAACTGTGAAAGTGAAAAGGGATTGGTGTGAAGGTGAAAAAGGATGACAGTGACCATGCAAAAGGGCTTGCCGATCCTGGATCGGCAAGCCCTTGCGGTATTTAGAGAAATCCGGAGACCTTAGCTGCGGCTGCGGCGCTTGAATTGTTCGCCTTCGCTGCGCGGCTTCGGGGCCTCGCTGTAGTGCGAAGCGTTGGGCTTACCCTTGAAACCACCCGGCTTTTGACCCGGACGGCCGGCAGGACGCGGCTTGCCACGGAATTCGCTGGCCGGACGGGCTTCGCCACGTGGTGCGTCCGAACGGGCCCCTTCATGACGGGGGGCATCGCCACGGGCACTTTCATGCCGGGGCGTATATTCACGCTTTTCGCCACGGGGGGCGAAATCGCGCTTGTCACCACGCGGCGCATCCGAGCGCGGACCATCCTTGTTCCAGGCCTTCTTGAAGGGCTTGGCGGCGGCAGCCGGAGCGGCCGGACGTTCGGCGGCCATCGGATCGTAATTCACGGCGCGCGGTTCGGCATTGTAGGGCTTCTTGTCGCCGAAAGGCTTCTTGGCAAAGCTGCCACGATCGCCGGCCGGCTTGCGGTCGCCGTAACCACCGCGGTCTTCACGACCCCGGCCTTCACCACCGCGTCCGCCGGAACCCGAGCGGTTGCGGCTGCGCTTGTGGACGAATTCGGCGTCCTTGTCGAAGTGACGAGCTTCGCGCTTTTCGGGGATCCGATCCGGAGTCGTTGGCTTTTCAGCAACGCCCGAAGCCAGCATGGCTTCGTCGAGCAGCTTCAGGGCCTGGTCCTTGCGGCGGTCGAAGGACGGGATACGCTGACGCGTGACGCGTTCGATATCTTTCAACATCTTGCGTTCGTCATCCGAACACAGGCTGATCGAGATACCCGTCTTGCCGGCGCGGGCCGTACGGCCGATACGGTGGACATAGGCTTCCGAAACGTTCGGCAGTTCATAGTTGATGACGTGCGAGACGTTGTCGACGTCGATACCGCGGGCGGCGATGTCGGTGGCGACCAGGGCGCGGACCTTGCCGGCCTTGAAGGCCTGCAGGGCGCGTTCGCGTTGACCTTGCGACTTGTCGCCGTGGATAGCGGCGGCTTCGATGCCACCGGCTTGCAGATAGGCGGCGACCTTATCGGCGCTGCGCTTGGTGCGCGTGAAGACCAGGGTACGAGCGAGATTGTCTTCGGCGTACATTTCGGTCAGCAGGGCGCGCTTGCGCACGGCTTCGATGAAGATGACGCTTTGTTCGACGCGCTCGGCGGTCGTGGCTTCCGGGGTGACTTCGACCTTCTTCGGGTTAACCAGCAGTTCCGAAGCCAGGATGCCGATTTCCTTCGGCATGGTGGCTGAGAAGAACAGGTTCTGACGCGGGCCGCGCATGCGCGAGGCGATCTGGCGGATCGGCTTGACGAAGCCGAGGTCGAGCATCTGGTCGGCTTCATCGAGGACGAAGCATTCGACGGTCGACAGGTCGACGGTCTTTTGTTCGATATGGTCGATCAGGCGGCCCGGCGTCGCGACCAGGATGTCGAGGCCGTTGGCCAGGGCCTTGAATTGCGGACCATACTTGACGCCGCCGTAAATGGTGGCGATTTGCAGGCCCATGCCGCGCGAATAGGTCTTGAAGCTTTCGGCGATCTGCGAAGCCAGTTCGCGGGTCGGCGACAGGACGAGGACGCGAGTCTGGCGCGGCGCCGGCATCTTGCGGTCGGACAGGATCTTTTGCAGGATCGGCAGGGCGAAGGCCGCCGTCTTGCCGGTGCCGGTCTGGGCGATGCCCAGCAGGTCGTGGCCGGCCAGCAGGTGCGGAATGGCCTGCGCCTGGATCGGCGTCGGAATGGTATAACCTTCTTTTTCCAGCGTCAGCAGGAGGGTCGAGGAGAGGCCGAGGTCGGTAAACTTAATCACGTAAAACGCGCTTTCATGCATCAGGGCAGTTACACAACGGCCCTTACCCGCACTTGGCCTTGCCAAGTCGGGAGTTTCTGGGTCGAAGCGTTCGCGTGTGACGGACTTCGGTTATTTTTATAGATGGCAGGCTGCTGGAAAGCGGCCTTGGATCACTGGCGATATGTACTTCCGAAGAAGCATACCTCACGCGGCCAGAGCAGCGCATTCATTCGGCGAGATCGCCGGCAAACGCGCATAGGCGTAAAAATTGTTCTATTCGCAGGTGCGAACGAGGCCTAAATGACGGTTATGACGCCAAATGTCAAGCCTGATTAGATTTTTCAAAAATTGGTAATCTGGCACAGGAGAAGAACGCTTTATAAACCAAAGAGGCGTACGCTTGAAACTATCGCAATATTGTCACCGGATGATCCTTCATGTCTTCGCCGAACCGCTTTGCTGTCCGACCGAACGCGGCCCCTGCCGCGCCGGCGAACACACGGCCGGACATGAACAATAGGGTCGAGATCATCATGCCGGCGCAATACACTGACCGCCGCGCCGAACCCCGGCTGGAATGCGACGACCGCGGCGCCCTGCTGCTGATGCCCGGTCTTCAGGTTGTGCTGTGCCGCATCCTCGATCAATCGGCCTCCGGCGCGCGCATCGCCTTCGACAGTATCGGCGATATTCCCGCTGAAATGTGGTTGTTCGATCTGAACGAAAATACCGCAAAGCGTGGGTCATCCGCCTGGTCGACGGCCAGCCGCATGGGCTTGAAGTTCCACTTCATGCTGACCTTGGTGCCCGGCGAGCCGCGCCCGGTGAAAATACCGCAAAACGTCTATGACGTTTGGTTGAAACTGACCGGGACCCAGGCCGGCCCCGAAGAAGACGACGGCGACGTTCTGTACTTCGATTAGACTCGTCAGCGATTAATGCTGATAATGGGCTGATGCTCGAGATAGTCCACGGTGACATTCAGCCAGTGCTGGAAATCGGCCTGGGTTTTCACCCCGCTTAAATCCTGCGCCCACGTTGCCCCGAACACATAGGCGATGTTTCCTGGGTTCTTGAAAGTGACGAACAGGGTTTGTCCGTCATCGGACGGTCCGGATGTCTCCGACGCCCGATAGAACAGCGCAATGCCCAGATCGTCGCCGGCCAGACTTTGCCGGCCCCAGGTAGCGACATAATGCCAGTCACCGGCATTCGCGGACGAGGTTAACACCGTCATGTCCTTATGATGCACCAGACCCGCCGCCATGGCCGGTGCCTGACCTGTGGCCTGCGCGTTAACCCAGGTCAGCGGCGAACCAGCAAGAATTTGATACACCGTCCGCAAGGACGCCTTTCCGTCGTCAAAGCCCAGGGATTCAACGATGGCTGCAGCACTTGCTGCACTGTTTACAACTTCGGCGACGATAGTCGACGGACCAATCTGCACCGCCTTGCCGTCCACGACCTTGCCCAATCCCCCCATGCCGAGGCTCTGGTCGACCTGGAAGATGTCTTGGCCCCAGTCATTCATGCTGTGATAATCGCCGACATTCTGGCCGATCGATTGGAGGATCGGCCCTGGCAGTTTTTTGCCATATATGTCGATGACGTTGCGTTGGTCGAGATAAAGGCGGTAGGCGACGGCACTGGATTCCCAGCCGATGCCTTCAAAGGCGATGACGCCATCGTGGATAAAATGATCGGCGGGCACGCCATAATGGCTGCGCAGGTGAAAGGTGCCGCCCTTAACGATACCACCCTGACCGGCGATACCTTCCAGCGTGCCGCCCTCCTGGACATTGAGGATGGCTTGAACCTGTCTTGGCAGGACGGACGCCTGGGGGACGATTTGGACCGTCACCCGTTGGTGGGCCTTCAACGGCACGGCGAACTCCAGATTGTCGAAGAGCTCATACCCGTTAGTCTCGGCGGGATAGGTGCGGCCATCGACGACAATCGACCATCCGCCGGCCGGCCAAACCTGCTCCAACGCGGCGCCCGCGGCCTCAAGTTCCTGTGCGCGCACGGAGGCCGCCACCGCGGGTTGGTCGTAGTCTGAGGTGTTCTCGATCGTCACAGTAGGTTTCAGTGGCTCGACCGGCGCCAGGTCGAGATCTGCGACGGCGGTGGCTGCCAGCAGGAAAGCGCCTGTGCCGTAGAACTGCGTGTCCTCGTAACCTACATTGTCGGGACGGTCGCTGACCGGTTGGACATAGCCGACCTTGCCATCGGGATGAACGGAGCGGACCAAGGCCACCCAGCCGCTGCGCACCACCGGCTCATAGTCCGTGCGCTCGAGCACACCTGCCTTGATACCCCAGGCGAAACCATAGGTGTAGAAACCGGTGCCGCTTTCCTCTGGCAGGCTGGTTTCCGGGTCGCCCAGTAGCGACGGCGACCAGAAGCCGTCGGGCTTCTGGATCGATTTCAGTTCGGCCGCCATCTGCTGGAACAAGGCGATGAATTTTGGGCGATCGGGGTCGTTAGCGGGCAGCAGCGGGATGATACGCGCCAGCCCGGCGAACACCCAGCCATTGCCGCGGCTCCAGAATAATTTTTCACCGTTGATGTCGCTGCGCTCGAAGAAGCGGCTGTCGCGATAAAACAGGTGATGGTCGCTGTCGTAGAGATAGTCGGCGGTGGCCCAGAACTCGGACTTGGCATAATCGGCATATTTCGCGTCGCCGGTCAGGCGCGACATCTCGAACCAGACGGGCGGGGCCATGAAGAGAGCGTCGGCCCAGCACCAGCGCGCCTGACAATCGGGTTTGGTGTCGAAATTCAGGTCATTAGTCGGCTTAGCGGCCAGGATGGCGTCGAGGCGAGCGCGCGTCGGGGCGAGAGCCGCATCGCCTGCGCCGTGGCGGCTGTCCCACAGATAGGACGAGGCAATGACATAGTCGTCGGCATGGTAGGCGCGCGCGCCCGGCTGCCATTGCATGTCCTGGCCGCGTTTCAGCACGGCGGCGGCAAATTCAGGCTTTTGGCTGTGGTCGGCCAGGGCGGTCAAGCCGGTGAACAGGGCGCCTTGCTCCCAGCTCTGCGGTTTGACGGATTCGGAGCCCCACTGGGTGACCGGGATGTCGCCGATATGCGTCAGTTGATAATCGCCGGCTTTTTCGGCCAGGGCCATGACATCGGCCGGACGCCAGGGAATCGTTTGGGTGGTCTGGGCGCTGACGGGGATGGCGGTCAGCAGGCTTGCAGCCAGCGCGAGCGACAGGATCTTCATGGCGTCCTCCTCTTCATTGCGAGGATTGGCGCCAATTTTGGAAGCGCTGTCAAGTTATGGGGTCGAGGGGCCAAGTAACGTTTCTTGGGGCCCCTCGCCTTTACACCAGCGACCTGAACTTCAGCGTCCCGTTGACCTGCTTGAGATCTTCCAGGGCTTCCTTCGGATATCCCCTATCGACGTCGACAATCACATAACCAAGCGTCTCATTGGTCTTGAGGTGCTGGGCCAGGACGTTCAGGCCGTGCTTGGCCATGATGGCGTTGATAGCGGCCAGGACGCCCGGGACGTTCTTGTGCAGGTGGAGGAAGCGGTGGCGGCCTTCGACTTCGGACAGCTGGACATGGGGCATGTTGACGGAGAAGGTGGTGTCCCCACGATTGAGGAAGTTGAGCAGGCGTTCCGAGGCGAATTCGGCGATAGCTTCCTGGGCTTCCTCGGTCGAGCCGCCGATATGCGGCGTCAGGACGAGGTTGGACAGGCCCATCAGCGGGCTTTCGAACGGATCATCATTGGTGCGCGGCTCTTCGGGGAAGACGTCGACGGCGGCACCGTAGATCTTCTTCGTTTTGAGGGCGTTGGCCAGGGCGGCGATATCGACGACGTGGCCGCGCGATAGGTTGATGAAGATGGCGCCGTCCTTCATGCGGGCGAATTGCGCCGCGCCGAACAGGTTTTTGTTCTCGCCGCGGCCGTCGACATGCAGCGAGATGACATCGGCTTCGGCCAGCAGGGCGTCGAGCGAGCGGTAGCGTTTGGCATTGCCGAGCGTCAGCTTTTCGGCGAGGTCGAAATAGATGACGCGCATGCCGAAGCCTTCGGCCAGGATCGACAGCTGGGAACCAATGGCGCCGTAGCCGATGATGCCGAGCGTCTTGCCGCGGACTTCGTGGGCGCCAGTCGCCGACTTGTCCCACTTGCCGACGTGCATGGCCTGGGATTTGTCCGGGATATTGCGGGTCAGCATGACGATCAGCCCGATGACCATTTCGACGACCGAGCGCGTGTTGGAATAGGGCGCGTTGAAGACGGCGATGCCCTTTTGCGAACAGGCCTTCAGGTCGATCTGGTTGGTGCCGATGCAGAAGGCGCCGACGGCCAGCAGCTTGTCAGCGGCCGCGATGGCCTTGGCGGTCAGGTTGGTCTTCGAGCGCAGGCCGAGGATATGAACGCCCTGGATCGCCTGGATCAGGTCGTCTTCGTCAAGCGCGCCCTTGACGGTCGACACGTCGTAACCTTCTTCGCGGAAGGCACGGACGGCGTCGGGGTGGATGTTTTCGAGCAGCAGGACCTTCAGCTTGGAGCGCGGGAAGGAGTAACGGCCCTGATAGCCTTCACTGTGCAGGACTTCATCGAACGAGGCCGCGGTCTTGGTGGTGTCGCCATTGAGGGCGGCGATGACCTTGGGACGCGTGACGTTTTCGGTGAAGGCGTAGAAGCGTTCGGCGGCGCCGCCCTTATAGACTTCGTAATCGGTCCAGCCGTCGCCGACCATGACGACATCGCCCGCCAGGTTGAGGCCTTGCACCGCGACGATCTTGCCACCGTCCTGGGACAGCGGATTGGTCAGGTCGATGCCGATGGCGATGCCGTCGGCATCGAAAATCAGACGGTTGGCCAGGACATATTCAGCCTCGATGCCATAGTCGGCGACGACGGGATCGATGAAATCGTGGAAGCCACCGGAAATGATGCGGATCTTGCCGGCGTGTTCAGCGAACACCGCACGGTTGCGGGCGATCGAGGGGCTGACCTTGTCCTTCAGGACCTCGACCAGGGAGGCGATATCGTCTCGTGTCGGCTTGAGGATCTGGATGCGGCGTTGCAAGGCGTCGGCGAAGGATATCTCGCCCGACATGGCCTGATCGGTCAGGGTCTTGATATGTGCGACATCGGCGCCACGAGCTGGATCGGCGGCCGACAGCAGTTCGGCCAGGATGTCGAGCGCTTCGACCGTGGTGAAGGTCGAATCGAAGTCGAGAACCAGGGTGGCGAGGTTCGGCTGTGCAAAACTTGCATTCATCGCGGTCATGCCTATTTACAAGCGTCCGACCGGCGGGGGCCGTTCGCCCTATATGATTGTATGGGCGTGCGATAAGATAAAAGCGCCCTCCGCACAACCGCTTTGTCCTTTCTTGTGGCGATAGCGCCGCTAATTCATTAAATAGTTCGAAAGTATCCTATGTCCGAAGATTCTGAGCAGCGCCGCGATTTCATGCCCGACACGTTCGACACCACCGAAGACTATTCCGCCCGTTTCGTCATCGAAACCCATCCGGTGCATGGGCGGCTGGTACGCCTGGGCGAAACCCTGGACCAGATTCTGAAGTCTCACGACTATCCCGACGTCATCGCCAACCTGTTGGGCGAGGCCTGCGTGCTGGCGACCATCGTCGGCGCGTCGTTGAAGTTCGAGGGGCGCTTGATCCTGCAGGCCCAGGGCGACGGCGCCGTGCGCTATGTCGTCGCCGACTATGACACACGCGGCGGCTTGCGCGGCTTCTGCCGTTACGACGAGGAGGCCGTGGCCCAACTGGTAGCCGAAAATGAGGGCAAGTTCGTCAGCCTGGGGGCGCAGTCCCTGCTCGGCAAGGGCACCTTTATCATGACGCTGGACGCGGAAAACCACGCTGAACGCTATCAGGGTATCACCCCGATCGAAGGCGAGAGCCTGGCCCTGTGCGCCGAGCACTATTTCGCCCAATCCGAACAGGTGCCGACCCATATCAAGCTGGCCGTGYCCCATGAACCTGGTCCGGACGGCAAGCGCTGGCGCGCCGCCGGCGCCATGATCCAGGCCATCGCCGGCGACGAGACGCGCGGCGACACCAAGGAATCGTTCCAGCATATCCGCGCCCTGTTCGAGACGCTTGGCGAAGAAGAGCTGACCGATTTCGAGCTTCCGGCCGACCGGCTGCTGTACCGGCTGTTCCACGAGGACGGCGTGCGGCTGAGCGCACTGAAAGGCGTGTTCAAGCTGTGCCGCTGTTCGCAGGAACGCGTCGAAGGCCTGGTGCAGTCGTTCTCCGCTGAGGAACAGCGCGAAATGCTGGAGGACGACGGCAAGGTCCACATCACCTGTGAATACTGCTCGAAGACATTTCTGGTCGGTCTGTAACCGGTAAGGGGTGGCCGATTGTGAGCCAGACTTAAACGCGCTATAACAATCCCGAGATCCAGAACAAACATGGATCCGGGGAAACACCAGATTGTCACACACACCGATCGATGCCGCGCGTTCGCGCCGGCGCTTCATGGCGGGCAGCCTTGCCCTAGCCGCCTTGCCCGTGGCCGCTAAGGCCCAGCAAATCACCGCCAATGCCACGCTGCAAACCGCACCGGACCACGACACGGCGAGTCTGGCCGCGCGTACCGATGCCGCCAACCACCTGACGGTGCAAGTCGGGGTCAATGACGCGCTCTACCACTTCGTCGTCGATACCGGCGCGGAACGGTCCGTTATCGCCGACAATGTTGCGGCGGAGCTTGCCCTGCCGCTGGGTCCGATGGTGATGGTCGACGGCATTTCCCGCCGGATCGAAGCCCAGACCGCGAAAATCGCCGACCTTCGCTTCGGTCCTTTCAGCCGCCAAAACCTGACCATCCCGATCCTGCCGCGCACCTCCCTGGTCGCCGACGGCTATCTCGGTCTCGACGCCATCAACGGCAGTCGCGTGACCTTCGATTTTCGCGACCACACCGTAACCATTGAACAACCCAAAAATGCCTTCGTCCCGGACGATCCGGTAGCTGGGTCGGCGCACATCAAGGCGCGCGGCTCGGCCGGCCACCTGCGCGTCGTCGACTGCCTGGTCGACAGCGTCGCCGCTACCGCCTTTATCGACACAGGCGCCGAGGTCTCGGTCGGCAATCCGGCCCTGTACGAGGCGTTAAAGTCACGCAACAAGGGCTTGAAAGAAACAAGCGCCATGGTGCTGACCGGGGTTACCGGCGGCGAAGTCACCGGCCAGGTCGTTCCCGTTACGCGCATCCGGCTTCAGGGCCTGGCGTTCACCAATGGTACGCTGGTCATGGCCGATGTGCCGGACTTCGACAACTGGGGTCTGAGCGAACGTCCGGCTCTGCTGATCGGCATGGATTATCTGCGCCAGTTTTCGCGCGTCTCGATCGATTATCGTGCCAAGATCATTCGCTTCGAGCTCAGCATGGCGCCGCCGAACCCGACACCGGGGGTCGAGATCGGGACGAACGCCTGATTTTGTAAGGATAAGGCCGATGTCGCCAGGTAAGTCATTGCTAGAGGTCACGTATAGGGGATCGCGCCGGCATTTCATGACCATCGCCGCTGCCTTGACCGCCCTGCCCGTCACAGTTCGGGGACAAGAGATCACCGCCAACCCGACACCCCCGACGCCGGACCAGGACGCGGCCAGCCTGGCCGCCCAAACCGACGCCGCCAGCCATCTGACGGTGGCCGTGACCGTCAACGGCAGGTCCTACAACTTCGTGGTCGATACCGGCGCCGAAAAATCCGTCATTGCCGACGACATCGTGGCGGCGCTCGGCTTGCCGCTCGGGCCGTCCGTCGTCGTCGATGGGATTGCACGGCGCATCGTCGCGCCGACCGTCATGGTCGACAGGCTGGGCTTCGGTCCCTTCAGTCTTGAAAACGTCGACATGCCGATCCTGCCGCGGATCTCGCTGGTCGCCGACGGCTATCTCGGCCTCGATGCCGTTAACGCCAGCCGCGTCATTTTCGATTTCAAACACCACACCCTGACGATCGAACAACCGAAACAGGCGTTTGTGCCGGACGAGGATGCCGCCGAATCGACGCGGATCAAGGCACGCGGCTCGGCCGGCCACCTGCGCGTCGTCGATTGCGTGGTCGATGGGGTCGCGGCCAGCGCTTTTATCGATTCCGGCGCCGAGGTGTCGATCGGCAATCCGGCGCTGTACGCCGCCCTGAAAGCGCGCGATCCGGCCTTGCAGGGGCGCGACGGCATGGTGTTGTCCGGCGCGACCGGCGGCGAGATGATCGGCCAGGCCATACCGGTATCGCGCATCCGGCTGCAGAAACTGACCTTTACCGATGGCACGCTGGTCATTGCCGACGTGCCCGATTTCGGCAATTGGGACCTGCACGACCATCCGGCCCTGCTGATCGGCATGGACTACCTACGGCAGTTTTCGCGGGTCTCGATCGACTACCGCGCCAAACTTATTCGCTTCGAACTCGCCCTGGCGCCTCCGAACCCGACGCCGGGTGTGGAGATAGCGACGGCTTAACCCTGAAGGTCGAGCGAATAACCGGCCGAACGCACGGTACGGATCGGGTCGAAGTCCTGGTCTTCGTTGAGCGCCTTGCGCAAGCGGCCGATATGGACGTCGACCGTGCGGGCTTCGACATAGACGTCGTTACCCCAGACGGCGTCGAGCAGTTGCTCGCGGCTGAAGACACGCTTCGGATACTGGATCAGGTAGTCGAGGAGCTTGTATTCCGTCGGCCCCAGATGGATGTCGCGGCCGGCGCGCTGGACGCGGTGGGACATGCGGTCGACGCTGATTTCGCCGAATTCGACGCGGTCATCGCTGAGCGCCGGGCGGATACGGCGCAGGACGGCGCGGATGCGCGCCATCAGCTCGACCATGGAGAACGGTTTGACGACATAATCGTCGGCGCCGGTGTCGAGACCGCGGATACGGTCTGTTTCTTCCGAGCGGGCGGTCAGCATGACGATCGGCAGGTTACGGGTTGTCGACTGCTGGCGCAGGCGGCGGCATACCTCTATGCCCGAGACCTTCGGCATCATCCAGTCGCACACCAAAAGGTCGGGCTGGCGCTCCTTGATCATCATCAAGGCGTCATCGCCATCGGCCGCGGTGCCGACATCATAACCTTCTTTTTCAAGGTTATAGGCCAACAGGGTCGACAGTGCGTCTTCGTCTTCGGCGATAATGATATAGGGCTTCATAAAGTGTCCGTAGATTATCTCCAAATCTCGAAGAGATTTGGCAAGGGCGACCGCCCGCCCGAGCTTTGCGAGGAGCCTCGCGGCGCTTGAGCGCTAAGGCTCAATCGAGCTTAGCGTATTACCCTTCGGGCGATCTTCGACATAGTCTTCGCCCGTCAGTTCGTAATGGATGTGTTCGGCCATATTGGTGGCGTGGTCGCCGATGCGTTCCAGGTTCTTGGCCATGAAAAGCAGATGCGTGCAGGCCGAAATGGTGCGCGGATCGCCCATCATATAGGTCAGGAGTTCGCGGAACAGGGCGTTGTAGTGTTCGTCCACCTCGGTGTCCGAGACCCACACGCTTTGTGCCAAATCCTTCTTGCCGCCCTTATAGGCGTCCAGGACGTCACGCAGACGTGACGATACCAGCTTGCCCATGCGCTCGATCGAACGCGTCAGGACCGACATGGGCTCGGCTTCGGAAATAACGATGGCGCGCTTGGCGATATTTTTGGCGAGGTCGCCGGTCCGCTCCAGCGAGGTCGCCAGCTTCATGGCGGCCACCGTCTTGCGCAGGTCGTCGGCCATGGGTTGGCGCAGCGCGATCAGACGGATGCACTTGCGCTCGATGTCTTTTTCGAGCTCGTCGAGACGGTGATCGCGTTGCACGACGCTTTGGGCGAGGGCGACATCACGGCGGGCGACGGCTTCGACGGCGTCGGCCACCTGGGCTTCCGCCAGGCCACCCATCAGAACGACCTCGGCCGATAACTGGTCGAGTTCATCGCCGTAGGTTTTCACGATGTGGGAGTTCATCTTGTATACCACCTGAAAAATCCTTCTTCCTGACGTCCGTGACATCGCTGCTGATTCGTCCGCGCGATACCGAAGTGTATTCAGGAATTATAGGCCGTGTAGGGGAATTTTGTGACAGTTTTATTTATGAAAGAAAAATAGCTTAGCCGGCGTCTTTCAAAGTGTTTCCATTAACCAAACGGGGCCCTGCCTGACCCGCGCCATAGGCGTGCTTTTGCGGGAAATAGGCGCTGAAGGCGGTAAAGGTCTGCGGCGTCGGCGCCGGTATGGCGGAGACATTGTCGCGTTCCAGGACATCGTCACCCGACGCCGTCACCTGACCCTGGCTTTCGACGACCAGGCCGCCGCGGTGACGATTGACGATGTGCTTGACGATGGCGAGGCCGAGGCCGGTACCGAGACGGTCGCCGCTCTTTTGGCCCTCGACGCGATAGAAGCGCTCGGCCAGGCGCGGCAGGAATTCGCGTCGGATACCCGGGCCGTTGTCGCGCACGGTGACCTTGGCATAAAACTCGTGAACATTGCGGTCGGGCCTAAGCAGGACCAGTTTGGCGGCCTGGGTGTCGGAGGTTGCCAGGGCCTGTTGCAAGGTCAGGTCATAGGCGATGTCGATGGAGACTTCGGAACCCGCCGGCGCGTATTTCAAGGCGTTGTCGGCCAGGTTCTGCACGACCTGGAGGATTTGATCGCGGTCGCCGATAATCGGATAGAGGCCAGGTTTCGGTCCGGTCACCGTCAGGCGAACATTTTTCTGCTGAGCCATCAGGGTCAGACCGTCGACGACATCACGCACAGCCAGGGTCAGGTCAGCCTCGCCCGACGGTGGCACATGTTCGTTGAGTTCGATGCGGCTGAGCGACAGCAAATCGTTGATCAGCCGGCCCATGCGGTCGGCCTGGGCCGCCATGATGGCGAGGAACTTGTCGCGCGCCTTTTCATCGTCTTTAGCCGGGCCACGCAAGGTTTCGACGAAGCCTGTGAGCGAGGCCAGCGGCGTGCGCAACTCATGCGAGGCATTGGCCAGAAAGTCGGCACGCATGCGCTCCATGCGGCGCATATCGGTCTCGTCGCGCACAACCAGCAAGGCCAGGCGTTGGGCGCCGTCATCGACCGGCAAGGGCGAGGAAAAGGCCCGCCAATATTGGTCGCGGGCGCCGCCACTGGTGTCGAAGACGGTCGAAGTGCTGATGCGGCCGAACAAGGCTTCGTCGACGCATTCCAGCACTTCCGGTGTGCGGATGGCGCTGACCAGAAGCGCCCCTTCACGCTCGATCTTGAAGGTGGCCTGGGCGGCGGTATTGGCGAAGACGATCCAGCGGCCGGCGATGTCATTGGGCTCGAAACCGGCAATGATCATGACCGGGTCGGGAATGGCCCGGAGCACTTCCTGAAAGCTCGGACCTTCGGGTTGGACGCGGGCTGGGGCTTCCGGCGCCACGCCTTTCGGCTCGAGATGGAGCAGGCGGCGCCAAGTGTGGAAGACGGTATAACCAAGGACAAGCAGAGCGACGAAGACGACATAAAACTGCAAGGCCGGGACGAACGCCATGGCGATCAGCACAGCTGTACCCAACCAGGTGCCGACGGGGATGATAGCCAGGAGTGAACGGCGGTTGTCCATGGAGGCCAGCTTACCTTATGCGCGTTAATCGTGTGTAACGTAAAGGAACGGCGTCAATAGGCAGTTTTGACGACAGTTGTATGACTGTCCGGGTTAGGAAGATTGTGGAAGCGCTTTTAACGACAGAATATGCGTTTTCTCCAAAGCACACCCCGATTAATGTTGTGTGGTCGTCAGATCCTTCGACAACACGTAACGCTTGTGTTGCAAATTTCCGCCGGTGAAATTCAGCAGCAAACCGGTCGGCAGCCGCGAGACCTTG
Source organism: Asticcacaulis sp. P2_B1 (assembly GCF_056404915.1). Taxonomy (NCBI): domain Bacteria; kingdom Pseudomonadati; phylum Pseudomonadota; class Alphaproteobacteria; order Caulobacterales; family Caulobacteraceae; genus Asticcacaulis; species Asticcacaulis sp. P2_B1. The sequence continues at coordinate 521,015 of NZ_JBFUDD010000002.1, forward strand.
AGAAAGTTGACAATCTCGGCGTCCTCGGCGGCCGACACCTGAGCCACGGCTTTCACGTCGACGATGACGGAACTGTAACAGACGAAGTCGGCGCGAAACTGGCACGGCAGGACCTCGCCCTTGTACATCACCGATAAGGGCGCATCGCGGACAAAGGGGATATTGCGTACGGCGAATTCGATGCCAAGCGCCTCCTGATAGACCGCTGCGTGAAAGCCGTGACCCAGAACGCGGTAAACCTCCCTGGCGGCCAGGACGATAGCATCGGTTTGCGGATCGCTTTGCTCTAACATGGTTAGGTCCCCGAACTCGGAATACGGCTTGATCTGCGGTTACGGTGACTTTTTTATGACCAGGACTTTAGGGTCGCGCCTGGCCGGAACCGCGGACGATATATTTGAAGGTCGTCAGCTGCTCGGCGCCGACCGGCCCGCGGGCATGCATGCGGTCCGTCGAAATGCCGATCTCCGCGCCCAAACCGAACTCGCCACCATCGGCATATTGTGTCGAGGCGTTCCAGATGACGATCGCGGAATCGACCTCGTTAAGGAAGGTCTCGGCCGCTTCCGGGTTCTCAGTGATGATGGCTTCGGTATGCGAGGTGCCATAGGTCTTGATATGGGCGATGGCCTCGGCCTCGTCCTTTACCACCTTGATTGCGATGATGGGCAACAGGTATTCTGTGCGCCAGTCGTCCTCGGTCGCGGCCGCCATGGGATAGAGACTTTGCGCCGTCGCATCGCCGCGGAGCTCGCAACCGGCATCTTCAAGGGCCCTGGCGATCTGCGGCAGCAAGGTGGGTGCCACAGCCTCATCGATCAGCAGGGTTTCCGTCGCTCCGCATACCGAGACGCGGCGCATCTTGGCGTTCAGCGTAACCTCGACGGCCTTGGCAGGATCCGCGTCCTTATGGATATAGGTGTGGTTGAGACCTTCGAGATGCGCCAGAACCGGGGCGCGGGCCTCAGCCTGGACGCGGGCGACCAGCGACTTGCCACCGCGGGGAATGATCAGGTTGATCGTCTTGTCGAGCCCGCCCAGGATCAGGCCGACGGCGTCGCGGTCCGAGGTCGGCACCAATTGCACGCAATAGGGCGGCAGGCCGGCAGCCTTGAAACCGTCCTCGAACGCCGCATAGATGGCAAGCGCCGAGTTCAAGGCTTCGGAACCGGTGCGCAGAATGGCGGCATTGCTGGAACGCACGCACAGGGCGGCGGCATCGGCGGTGACATTGGGGCGCGATTCATAGATGATGGCGATGACGCCGATCGGGGTCGAGACGCGAGCGATGTCGAGACCGTTGGGGCGGGTCCAGCGCGCCAGTTCACGGCCGACCGGGTCGGGCAAGGCGGCAACCTCTTCCAAACCCTTGGCCATGGCTTCGACACGGGCCGGATTGAGGATCAGGCGCTCGATCATGGCCGGGGTCAGGCCCTTATCGCGGGCAAATTGCTGGTCCTGTTCGTTGGCGGCAAGGATTTGTGCTTCACGCTGGCGGATGGCCTTAGCCGCGGCGAGGATGGCATTCGTGCGCACATCCGGGCCGGCCAGGCGCAGGGCTTCAGCGCCGAGCTTGGCCTTGGCGGCCATGTCGGTCATCAGATCGGTCAGCGAGGTCAGGCGGCTGTGGTCGTCCATGGTCGAAATCCTAAATCACAGCGAGATCATCGCGATGGATGACCTCGTCTCCGGATGTATACCCTAAAATCTGTTCAATGTCGCGGCTACCGCGGCCGCGGATGGCGCGGATAGCGTCGGCCGAATAGGTGACGATGCCACGAGCGATCTCCCCGCCCGACGGCGAGATGATCGAGACGCTGTCGCCTTTTTCGAATTGGCCCAGTACGTCGACAATACCCGATGGCAAAAGCGACTTGCCATTGTGCAGGGCGCGCACGGCGCCGTCGTCGAGCATCAGCTTACCGGCGGGCGCCACGGTGCCGGCGATCCAGGCCTTATAAGCCGCACTGAGCGAGGCCTGAGGCCGGATCAGGGTGAAGCGCTTCAGGTTCGACAGCGGGCGCACGAGCCGGCCGTCGGTGATCAGGGTAGCGCAGCCGGCTGAGCCCGCGATCTTGGCGGCGGCGATCTTGGTCGCCATGCCGCCGGTACCGACGCCAGCCTGGGCATTGGCGCCGCCGGCCATGGCTTCGATGGCGGCGTCCAGCTTGTCGACCAGGGGAATATGATGGGCCTGTGGGTTGCGCCGCGGATCATCCGTGTACAGACCGTCGACATCCGACAGAAGGATCAGGGCTTCGGAGCGCACCAATTGCGCCGTCCGCGCCGCCAGCCGGTCATTGTCGCCATAACGGATTTCTTCGGTCACCACCGTGTCGTTTTCGTTGACGATCGGCACGCAGCCCAGGTCGAACAAGGTCTCGATGGTGGCGCGCGCATTGAGCCAGCGCCGGCGTTTTTCGGTGTCTTCGCGGGTCAGCAGGACCTGAGCTGTCTTCAGCCCGACCGTGGCGAAGGCTTCGTCCCACGCGCTCATCAGACGCGGTTGTCCGGCAGCGGCGGCGGCTTGTTTTTCGTCAAGCTTCAGCTTGGTGCGCTTAAGACCGAGATAGCGGCGACCGAGCGCCACGGCGCCCGACGATACCAGGACGACCGACTTACCGGCCGCGCGAAGTTCGGCGATATCCTGGGCCAGACCCAGCATCCAGCCGGCGTGAGCCGCGCCCGTCGCGGCATCGACAACCAGGGCCGAACCGACCTTGATCGTGACGCGTGTCGCCTGCTCCAGAACGTCGGGCAGTGCAGGTTTTGTGACGGCGGCGGTCATTGGGGGTTTTCTAAAACGGCGGGAAGTGATACGGCGCGCTTTTACGAACTGGCGCCGCCTTCTGCAAGCGGCAAAAATGGTAACAAAATGAACTATGTAGGTACGCGCGGCTTTCGCGAACCCCGCAATTTCGCTGGCGCCCTGCTGGATGGCCTGGCGCCCGACGGCGGTTTGTACGTGCCGGAGGTTTATCCGAAGCCCGATTTCGATCTCGATGCGGCGTCGGCTGGCGATTACGGCGTCCTGACGGAAAAGCTGCTCACCCTGTTCGGCGTCGACGTTCTGGGCTCCGAGGCCGTACAAAAGGCGGCCGCGCGCACCAAGGCTGCCTTCCTCGACAATGGCAAGACACCCCTGGTCCAGGTCGAGGACAATCTGTGGATCCTGGAGCTGTTCCACGGCCCGACCCTGGCCTTCAAGGACATGGCGATGCAGATGATCGCCCCGCTGACCGATGCGGCCCTGGCGCAGAACGGTGAGAAGCTGACCCTGGTCACGGCGACCTCCGGCGATACGGGGGCGGCCGCCGTGCGCGCCTTCGCCGGTTCGGAACATGTGCGGTTGGTGGTGTTCCATCCGCTTGGTCGCGTTTCGCCGGTCCAGCGTCTGCAAATGACAACGGTCGAAGCCGATAATGTGCTCAATGTCGGGGTCGAGGGCGATTTCGACGACTGCCAGCGCATGGTCAAGCGCCTGCTGGGTGAAGAGTCGCTGAAACAAAACGGTCTGGTGTCGAGCGTCAATTCGATCAATTGGGGCCGTTTGCTGGGTCAGGTGCCCTACTATCTCGCCGCGGCCGCCGCTTCGGGGGTCAACCATCCTGACTTCGTTGTGCCGACCGGCAATTTCGGTGACGCCTTCGCCGGCTGGGTAGGGCGCAAGATCGGCGGCAAGGTCGGCCACATCCACGCCGCGGTCAATAGCAACGACGCCCTGGCCCAGGCCATCAATACCGGCCACTATGTCCGCCGTCCGGCCGTTGAAACCGCCTCCGTGTCGATGGACGTCCAGGCACCATCCAACTTCGAACGCCTGGTCTATGAGGCGTCCGGCCGTCAGGGTGAAGGCGTCAAGGGCGTGTTCGACAGCTTCAATGCCACCGGCAAGGTCCATCTGTCCGGCGATTTGCAGGCGGCGCTGAATGCCCAGGTGACGGCGAGCTCGATCTCCGAAGGCGAGACCAAGGCGACGATCAGCTATGCCTATAAGCGCTGGAACCGTGTCATCTGCCCGCATACGGCGGTGGCGGTGGCAGCAGCTTTGAAGCGCGGCGCCGACATGCCGCAGATCGCCCTGGCGACGGCCCATCCGGCCAAGTTCCCGGACTTCGTCGGTAAAGCCCTGGGCTTTGCGCCCGAGGTGCCCGAAGCCATTGCGCGTTTGCACGGCATGAAGGAAACCATCGTTTCGATCCGCAATGACGAGTTCCAAGCGTTGGAAACCGTCAAGGCGTTTGTGCATTAATATCGCCTATACACGTAGGCACCTTACCCCACTCGCGACGAGGTCAAAGTTTTAGTAGGCTGGGATTACCTTATTCTGGCCCTCGACCTACCTCTCGCCTAGAATATGGTGGAAGAGAGACGTGACGTTTCAGCATTCACCATTTTACTTCGGGGCTGGAGGCCATAAGCTGTCAGTGCCATCAACTTCTGTGGTAACGCCGCCTTCTGTCTTAAGAGATCGCATCAATTGTTCATATTGCGCGTTGGTTTGATGCATAGAAACCTGCCGTTGTCGGGCAATAGCTTCCGGATAATAGACACGTCCCAAATCATCAGACCTTAGACTATCGCCCAAACCCAAATCTATCGCCATCGCTTGAAGTAATCGTCTCGTTCGTTCCTCGATAATATAATCAGGCGCACCAGGTCTATAATTTAAAACCTTGAACAGCTCCGCCCAAGCCTCGCGTACAGACACGGATCCATTAAATGCAACATCTATGGAATTAAGCGCACGAACGCAATCCTCTGAAAAAAGGTTAGCCCGCTCCTGCATAATTGCAGCAAATATATTTAACTTAAATCGTCTGGCATCATGGTTGGTTTCAGATTCCTGCCTCATTTTTTCAGCCAATACCGCAATCTTTCTTGGTATAGACCATGCGAAATAAGCAGCCAACATCGTGCCTATTGCAGCAATTGACGATACGGCGATTTCAGGCTTGAGCCAATCTGACATCATGTGGATGCAGACCTTAAATCTCTAATTTTCTTTAATTTCATATTTATTGGCCCCAAAGGAGTCGTCACGGGGATATAGTCCAATTCCCAAAATTTCCGCGGTAACGTCAATAGGACATCATAAGCGATATCGCTATCCTTGGCAGTTACCCCCTGAATGACGGTCCCGCCCTTTGGAACTTTGACGTTCACTGATACACTATAGGAACTTTCCTTTTTTGAAATTTTGTACCAACCATCGAACAACACACCGAGTGGATCAGCACCTGTAATTATTCCGTCCATGAAAAGAACCAAGGCAAATCCTTGGCCTTCTGTTCCGGTCATGTAGGCTGCATAAACACCTTCAATTTTTTCCATAACGACACCCTACCAGACACTCGACATCACGACGAATCGACTCAATCAAAAGAGAGTAATGCCCACAGGTAAGTATAGCTACCGATCAAAAATAAGCGTGGCCCGTCTGGATACCGCGATGAAAATCGAGCCGTCGGTAGAAGGCTTCTGGGTCCTTGGGCTTCACCACCCAGGACGGATCGTGGTTGAGCAGGTCGTAGAGCCGCGTCAGGGTAAAGCGGATGGCCGAGCCGCGCGCAAACAGCGGCAGAGCATTGATCTCCGCCTCGGATAGCGGCCGCGTCTTGTTATAGCCCGTTACAAAGGCGCGAATCATGGCCGGCATGGGCTGGCCGCCCGGCGTAAAGCCCCAGGCATTCAGCGCTACCGCCAGGTCGTAGGCATAGGCGTCGGTACAGGCGTAGTAATAGTCGATGACGCCGGTGACCTGGCCATCGTCGTTCATCAGCACATTATCGGTGAAATAGTCGGCGTGGATGGCGCCGGTCGGCAGGCCTTGCGGCCATTTGGTTTGGAGATAGCCCAGTTCCGTGCGGAAATCTTCCAGGATATCCAACGCCCTTTGCGAGGTCGCGGCCTTGGGGACGCAGCGTTCGATCAGGGCCGGCCACACGGCTATGCCCATGCTGTTGGCGCGAAATTGCGGGAAGTCGCCGCCGACCAGATGCAGCTTGGCGAGATATTCGCCGGCCGAAGCCGCATGGCGTACATCCGGATTGCGCGGCCAGCGACCCGGCAGCCATTTGATCAGGGCGCATGGCTTGCCGCTCAGGCGCCCCAAGCTCTCACCATCGCGTTTCAGGGCCGGGCCCGGAGCGGGATAACCCTTGCGATCGAGATAGAGGGTATAGTCCATGAACCACGGCAAGCCATCTTCCGGGGTCGCCGCTTCGAACAGGGTCAGGGCATAGAGGCCGGTCGTCGTTTCGACCTTGAAATTGGTGTTGGAAACCCCCTCTTCGATGCCTTCGAGGTGCAGCAGGTCGCCGATATCATAAGCGCTGAGATAGGCCCGGGCATCTTCCAGCGAGACCTGCGTAAAGACAGCCATAGTTAAATCAACCCCTGTTCGTCTCCAAATCTTGCCTGCAAGATTTGGCAAGGGCAAGCGCCCGCCCGAGCTTTTGCGAGGAATCCCTTACGCAAAAAGTAAGCCTGCTATAGTGAGACTATAGCAGGCTTACAAGCGAGGATAAGTAAATCCGTGGTTTAGGCGCTTCGGCGTATGGCGCCGAACAGGGCCAGAAGTATAAGTGCCCCGGCCGTCGAGACCAGGATACTGCCGGCAAGGCCATAGAAGGCGATGCCGAAGAAGTTGGCGAGGTAGCCGCCGATGACGGAACCCAACAGACCGACGACCAGGTTGCCGACCAGGCTGCCGCTGCCGCCGGCGATCATGTGGGCCAACCAACCGGCGATCAGGCCGACGATCAGCATAAGCAAAAGTCCTTCAACGTGCATCGTACTTCTCCGGGGTTTGAGGTTTACTGGGTTAAGGTTTTATTAACCGGAACCTTAATCCGATGGTCGTAAGGGGGCGATGTGGGAGTCTGCCGCCATAAATCAGGAAGTACGCCTTGCTCCAGCGTTACAGAATGACTAAATCGCGAGCTTAGAATCCATCGCTTGGTTGAGCTGTACTAATTTGTTAGCAAGCCAGCCGTGATCGCAGGAGCTCTTCCATGTCCAAGACCGTCTCGTCCGTCGTCGATTTGATCGGCGACACGCCGCTGATCCGCCTGAAGGCGGCATCGGAAGCGACCGGCTGCGAGATCTACGGTAAGGCGGAGTTTTTGAACCCAGGTCAATCGATCAAGGACCGCGCCGCCTTGTGGATCATCCGCGCCGCCGAAGCCGACGGCAGCCTGAAGCCCGGCGGCACCATCGTCGAAGGCACCGCCGGCAATACCGGCATCGGGCTGGCCATGGTCGCCAACGCCCTCGGCTACAAGACCAAGATCGTAATCCCGCGCACCCAGGCCCAGGAAAAGAAGGACGCGATACGTGCTTTCGGCGCCGAGCTGATCGAGGTCGACGCCCTGCCCTATGCCAATCCCGGCAACTATGTCCGCTATTCCGGCACCCTGGCGCAGGAGCTGCGTGATGCCGGCGAAAGCGTCATCTGGGCCAATCAATTCGACAATACCGCCAATCGCCAGGCCCATATCGACGCCACAGGTCCGGAAATCTGGGCTCAAACCGACGGCAAGGTCGACGCTTTTATCTGCGCTGTCGGCTCGGGTGGTACCCTGGGCGGTGTCAGCCTCTATCTCAAGTCCAAGAGCCCGGACATCCAGATCGGTCTAGCCGATCCTTACGGCGCTGCGCTTTACAGCTATTACACGACCGGTGAACTGAAGTCGGAAGGCACTTCGATTTCCGAAGGCATCGGTCAGGGCCGCATCACCGCCAATCTCGAAGGTATCGTCGTCGACCGGTCGTACCGCGTCGCCGATGACGAGTGGCTGCCGGTGTTGTATGATTTGATCCAGCAGGAAGGCCTGTGCCTCGGCACTTCGGCGGCGCTCAATATCGTCGGCGCCATGAAAATGGCCAAGGATTTGGGCCCCGGCAAGACCATCGTCACCGTGCTGTGCGACTACGGTAACCGTTACGCATCGAAGATCTTCAATCCGCCGTTCCTGCGCGAAAAGGGCCTGCCCGTCCCGCCCTGGATGTCATAGTGGACGCTTCCCTAAATACCTTCCGCGGCGAAGACCGGGGTCTCGGCAGCGGCCTTGGGCGCGCCGTCGTTACGGGCCGCTTCCAGGCGCAACCACGCCATGAAACGCGCCTGGGCCGGGGTCGGCTCGCGCGTTTGCGGCCACACAAGGTAATAGCCGTATTGCAGCGGCGCGTCCTTTTCGTCGAACAGCACCATCAAACGCCCGGCCAGCAAGTCGGCTTCGGCGATGGTGCGCTTGGCCAGGGCGACGCCGCGGCCGGCGACCGCCGCTTCGATGACCATGGACGATTGGTTGAAACGCGGGCCGCGCGACGCGTCGACGCCTTCAACGCCGTGCGCCTTCAGCCACATCGCCCAATCGGGGCAGCTGGGATCGGTCTCGAAGCCGACATCGTGCAACAGCAGGTGATGGGCCAGATCGGCGGGCTTCTTGATCGGCGCAGCGTCGAACAGGGCCGGCGAGCACACCGGTACCACGGCTTCGGCCAGCAGGTGTTCGACATGCAGGCCGCTATAGTGGCCGTTGCCGTAACGGACGGCCAGGTCGATGTCGGAGACGGCGAAATCGACCGGCGCCATATCGGCGCTGACCCAAACATCGATATCTTCATTAGCGGCGCTAAAGTCATAGAGCCGCGGCATCAGCCACTTGGCGGCGAAGCTGGGGGCGGCCGAGACGGTGACGCGGCCCTTGGTCGTGCCGGCCTTCATCAGGCGCGTTGCCTCGAACATCTTCTCGAACGCTTCACGCAGAATCTGCGCCGACGCCTTGCCGGCATCGCTCAGCACCACGCGGCGGCCATCGCGCACGAACAGCTCGACGCCGACATGTTCCTCCAGCAGACGGATCTGCTGCGACACCGCGCCCGGCGTCACGAACAGCTCTTCGGCCGCCTGCTTGAAGCTTTCATGCCTGGCTGCCGCTTCGAACACCCGAAGCGCCGACAGCGGCGGCAAACGATCACGCGACATAACAATACCTTTAGCCAACCTGTGTTGTGCGCCGTCCTATAGCGCATTTCAGTTTAAATAAACTATCCGGAGAAAAATTTCATGACCCTAGATGCCAATCCGCTACACCACGTGGAAGCGTTGGAATCCGGCCAGACCTGGACGACCGATGTCGTCGTCATCGGCGCCGGCCCGGTCGGGCTGTTCAGCGTCTTCGAACTGGGGCTGCTCGATATCAAATGCCATCTGGTCGACATCCTCGACAAGGTCGGCGGTCAATGCGCCGAGCTCTATCCGGAAAAGCCGATCTACGACATCCCAGCCTGGCCGATCATCTCCGGCGATGATCTGACCAAGCGCTTGCTGGAACAGATCCATCCCTTCGGCGCCAAGTACCATCTCGGCGAAATGGCCGTCGCCGTGCGCAAGATCGAAGAGGGCGAAGAGGGTGCCGGCCTGTGGGAAGTCACCACCGACCAGAAGACCGTCATCCGCGCCAAGGCCATCGTCATCGCCGCCGGCGGCGGCTCTTTCCAACCGAAAAAGCCGCCCATCCCGGGCATCGACGGCTTTGAAAACATCGGGGCCGGCAAGGGCGTTCATTATGCCGTGCGCAAGATGGAAGCCTTCCGCGACAAGACGATCGTTATTTCCGGCGGCGGCGATTCCGCGCTCGACTGGACACTGAACCTGCAACCGATCGCCAAGCGCGTCACCCTGATCCACCGTCGCGACGATTTCCGCGCCGCTCCGCACAGCGTAGCCAAGATGCGCGAGCTGGTCGCCGAGGGCAAGATGGACCTGGTCATTGCCCAGGCGACGTCCTTGAAGGGTGAGACCGGCCATGCGCTGGAAGCCGTCCATATCGAGGACGCCGATGGCAAGGAATCTTACTTGCCGGCCGATGCCTTCCTGCCCTTCTTCGGCCTGACCATGAAGCTGGGTCCGGTGGCGGAGTTCGGCCTCAACCTGCATGAAAACCTGATCCCGGTCGATACCGAGAAGTTCGAGACCTCGACACCGGGCATCTTCGCTATCGGCGATATCAACCACTATCCAGGCAAGCTGAAACTGATCCTCAGCGGCTTCCACGAAGCGGCCCTGATGGCGCAAAAGGCCCACCATTACGTCCACCCGGACCGTAAGCTGCGCTTCCAATATACGACGTCATCGAGCGATCTGCAGAAGAAGCTGGGCGTGAAGTAAGGCTTGGGGCCAGTGCTTTACGTTGTCTGGCCCCAAGCCCCAAAACTGATCCAAATCGTCGCCAATGCTGTACAATGGCAAAAGCTGGGGAGCGGCCATGGCGGCGAAGGATTTTCATCTGGTCACGGAATGGCGTTTGAACGCGCCGGTCGAACGCGTATGGGCCTTGCTCACCGCCGTCGAGCACTGGCCATCGTGGTGGTCGGCGGTCAAATGTGTTGACCTGATCGACGCCGGCGACGAAACCGGCGTCGGGGCCTTGCGGCGCATGACCTGGCGCACCGCCCTGCCCTATGCTTTGACCTTCGATATACGCACGACAAAGGTCGAGCCCATGACTTTGATCGAAGGTCAGGCCAGCGGTGAACTGGACGGCCTGGGCCGCTGGACCATGCGGGCCGAGGGTGAGGTAACCCATGTCCGTTATGACTGGATCGTCGCTGTATCGAAGCCTTGGATGCGATTGTTCGCGCCCGTCCTCAGACCGGTTTTCGCTTGGAACCACGACAAGGTCATGGACTGGGGCCTGACCGGCATCCGCCGTCAGCTCGGCCGATAAAACAGCCCAAGTTTCAGACTTTCGCCGATACGATTGGCGCGGACCATGAAATATTCGACGGCCGCTTCGGTCGGGGCGATGTCGCGCAGAGTCTGTTCGAACAGGTACAGCCATTCGCCAAAATGCGCTGGTTCGATGGCCGGCACGCGCATATGGGCCTGCATCGGCCGGCCGGAATAGGCGCCGGCATTGAGCGCCACCGAGGCCCAGAAGGCCTTCAATTTGTCGAGATGCTCCGGCCAGTCAAACACGGCGCCGTTGAACACAGGTCCGAGATGCGGATGCTCGCGCACCCGGCTGTAGAACTCATCGACCAGTTTTGAAATAAAGGCTTCGTCGATACCGATAGCGGCGGCGTCTTCGCGGATTTTTTGGCGGGCGGCCAAGGCGTGATCTGAACTCATGGCCATAACCTAGGGCTTTTGCCGGGTTTGGCAATGCGACGGATTGTCCGCGATTGTTTTCTTACGATCAGAATGTTTGAATGCGCCAAACAGGAGAGACAACATGTTGCATCAGGGAAGCTGCCATTGCGGCAAGATCGCCTTCGAGGTTGAAGGCGATTTCAACGAAGGCATGGATTGCAATTGCTCTCTATGCCGGCGGCGCGGCGCCTTGTTGGCCTTTGTGCCGGCCGATGCTTTTACGCTGACGACGCCGGAAGAGAACCTGTCGACCTATAATTTCAACAAGCGGGTTTTACACCATCATTTCTGCGCCACCTGTGGGATTGCGCCGTTTTCCGAAGGCAGCGGGCCGGATGGAAAGCCGATGAAGGCCATTAATCTGCGTTGTTTGCCGGATGTTGATCTTGAGAGTTTGAAGATCACAAAGTGGGATGGGAAAAACCACTGATTCCAAGTCGTCTTGACTTGGCAAGGGCGACCGCCCGCCCGAGCCCGTGCGAGGAGCCCAGGGGCGCTTGAGCGGAAACAAAGTAACCATTAGCCGCCCTAAACTCCCGGGCGACAAACCATCGCTTTAAATGGCGGGCGTGAAAGACTACATAAAAGCCTGTCAGGGAGCACCCTTTGTGCGCCCGAATGAGTGATTGCGATGCTGGCACTTCCCTTGTCATGGCCGTTGGCGGACCGTCAGGTGATCCTAATCGGTGCCGGCGCGTGGCTGGTGCGCAAGGTCGCCCTGCTGGCGCGTACGCCGGCCAAATTGGTTGTTTTTGCTCCCTTTGGCGACACTTTCGAAGACATTCAAGTCGAATCCCGTTGGCCGGAAGCCGCCGAACTGACCGAGGCCAGTCTGATGGTCGTGGCTTTCGAAGAACGCCAACTGGCTGAGCGCGGTGCTGCCCTGGCGCGGGCCACCAAGGCGCCGCTCAATGTCGTCGACTATCCCGATATCAGCGATTTCAACTTTCCCGCCATTATCGACCGCGGTCCCTTGAGCATCGGCGTCGCCACCGGCGGCTCGGCCCCGGTTCTGGCGCGCGAGATTCGCCGCAAGATCGAAGCCGCCGTGCCGCCATCGGAAACCCACGTTGCCGAGTTCGCGCAAGCCTTGGGTCCGTATCTGCGTCAGACCTTCGCCAATGTCGACGATCGCCGCCGCGCCTGGGAAGCCGTTCTGGTGTCTCCCGCCGCCGAGCTGGCGCGCGCAGGCAAGATCGAAGAGGCCGTGGCCGCAGCCAAGGCCATGAATTTCGGCGAACGCACGGGTGTCGTCCATCTGGTCGGCGCCGGTCCAGGCGATCCGGAACTGTTGACCCTGAAGGCCCTGCGCCTCCTCAGCGAGGCCGACGTCATCGTCTATGACCGCCTGGTCGGGCAACAGATTATGGACATGGCGCGGCGCGATTGCGAACGCATCTATGTCGGCAAGGAACGCTCGAACCACAGCGTGCCGCAAGAGCAAATCCACGAATTGCTGGTCGAGCAGGCCCGCCTCGGCAAACGCGTGGTGCGCTTGAAGGGCGGCGATCCATTCGTCTTCGGCCGCGGCGGCGAAGAGGTCGAAGCTCTGCGTCAGGCCGGCATCGAAGTCCAGATAACCCCGGGCATCACCGCGGCACTCGGCTGCGCGGCGTCTAGCGGCGTGCCGCTGACCCACCGCGACCATGCCCAAAGCGTTACCTTCGTCACTGGCCACGCCAAAGATGGCGACCACGACAACAATCCTCTGATGCTCGACTGGGCGGCCTTATCGGCGCCGCACCACACCCTGGTCGTCTATATGGGCGTGGCGACCAGCCAGATCATTGCGGACAAGCTGCTGCATCACGGCCGCATGCCCGACACCCCGGCGCTGATCATCGAAAACGGCACGCGTCCGGACGAGAAGCGCACCCTGACCGATCTGCAATCCCTCGCCGACACCGTCGCCGGCGCGCCACCGAAGGGCCCGACCCTGGTCATTATCGGCGAGGTCGCCTCGCTGTACCAGTCCGGCGCCGCCGTCACCGAAATCTATGAGAGACTGAACGCATGAAGTTGCTGACCGCCAACCGGTTAACCGATGGCCTCACGCTGTGGTATGGAGAGGCCGGCTGGGTCGAGGACGCGGCCAAGGCCGTGCGCCTGGATGACGCCGCCGCCGAGGACCTGCTGCTGACCTGGAAAGGCCGCGAGACCGAGGTCGTCGCCCCCTATCTCATCCCCCTGACCGATGCCGGCACGCCGGTGCAGCGCGAGCACGTGCGCGAATTCGTCCGCGCCAACGGCCCGACGATCGGTCAAACCGCCGACGCCCTGTCCCAAGCTTTCGGCCGCGCCGACGTTTTCGAGGCCTGAACCATGTACCAATACGACGCCTTCGACCACGCCTTCGTCCGTGACCGGAACAACGAGTTTTCCGATCAGGTCGCCCGCCGCCTGTCCGGCGAGATCACCGAGGATCAGTTCAAGCCGCTGCGCCTGATGAACGGCCTGTATCTGCAATTGCACGCCTACATGCTGCGCATCGCCATTCCTTACGGCGTGCTGTCGTCGAACCAGGTCCGCCGGCTGGCCCACATCGCCCGCACCTATGACCGCGATTTCGGCCACTTCACCACGCGCCAGAACTTGCAATTCAACTGGATCAAATTGGCCGACGCGCCGAAGATCCTGGAAGAGCTGGCCGAGGTCGAGATGCACGCCCTGCAGACCTCGGGCAACTGCATCCGCAACACCACGACCGACCAGTTCGCCGGCGCCGCCGCCGACGAACATGACGATCCGCGTCCGTGGGCCGAGATTATCCGCCAGTGGTCGAGCAACCATCCGGAATTCACCTTCCTGCCGCGCAAGTTTAAGATCGCCATCACCGGCGCTGCCCGCGACCGTGCCGCCATCCGCGTTCACGATATCGGTTTGCACCTGAAGCCCGAAGGATTCGACGTCTATGTCGGCGGCGGCATGGGCCGCACGCCGTCGCTGGGGCACCTGATCAAGACCGGCCTGCCGGGCGAACAGCTGCTCAGCTATCTCGAAGCCTGTTTGCGCGTCTATAACCGTTACGGCCGGCGCGACAATATCTACAAGGCGCGCATCAAGATCCTGGTCGCCGCGCTGGGCGCCGAAGAGTATAAGCGCCAGGTCGAGGACGAGCTGAGCACCATGGATGCGGCACGTATCGATGCCCCGGTGGCCGAGATCGTCCGTGTCCGGAGTTTCTTCCCCGAACCGGCCTATAAGACCGCCGCTTTCGACCGCGTGGCGTTTGAACGGGCGAAGACCGCCGATGCCGCCTTTGCGCGTTGGGTCAGGAACAACACCCACGCCCACAAGCGCGACGACCATATTTCGGTGACCATTTCGTTGAAGCCGGTCGGCCTGCCGCCGGGCGACGCCTCGTCCGAACAGATGGACGTCATGGCCGACGTCGCCGACGCCTATGCCTATGGCGAGCTGCGCGTGTCACACGAACAGAACATCATCCTGCCCCACGTAGCGAAGGCCGATCTCTATGAGCTGTATCGCCGCCTCGATGCCGTCAATCTCAGCACGGCCAATGGCGGCAAGATCACCGATATGATCGTCTGCCCGGGGCTCGACTATTGCTCCCTGGCCAATGCCCGGTCGATCCCCTTGGCCCAGGACATTTCGCGCCGCTTCGAAGACGCCAACCTGACCGACAAGATCGGTGATTTGCAGATCAAGATTTCAGGCTGCATCAATGCCTGCGGCCACCACCATGTCGGCCATATCGGCATACTGGGTGTCGACAAGCAGGGCATCGAATTCTACCAGATCCTGCTGGGCGGCCGCGCCGACGAAAGCGCCGCGCTTGGCGTTATCACCGGCAAGGGCCTGCCCGCCGAAGCCGTGCCGGCCGCCATCGAGCGCGTCGTCCAGCTTTATCTTGAACTGCGCACCGGCCCGGATGAGCGTTTTATCGACGCCCTGGAACGCCTCGGCCGCAACACTTTCGCGGAGGCCCTGCATGAGCCAGCCTAATTCGAGTTTTGAACCGGCTGTGGTTACCCGCGACGGCGCCGTCATCCCAGACGGCTGGACGTTACTGGCCGACGATGAGACGACTGGCGCCGATGGGCCCTATATCCTCGGTTTCGACCGCGCGCTCAGCGAGCTGGACGGTCTCAACGGCCATTACGGTGTCCGCATCAAGCCGGGCGACGATGTCCGGCTGCTGGAGCCTTATCTAGAGAAACTGACCCTGATCGAGGTCAGCTTTCCGGGCTTTCGTGACGGCCGTGGCTATTCGACCGCCCGCATCCTGCGCGAGGACCTGAAGTTCACCGGCATCATTCGCGCCGTCGGCGACGTCTTGCGCGACCAGCTGTTCTACATGCTGCGCTGCGGTTTCGACGAATTCGCCGTCAAGGACCGCGATCCGTCCGAGGCCATCCTGTCCGCGGCCACGCGCTTCTCGACGACCTATCAGGGCGCCGCCGATGCCGCGCGGCCCACATGGGCATTGAGGCATACTGAGGCTGCGTCATGACCGTCCTGATCGATACACTGCAACGCGCGCCCAGCGAGGGCGCCACCCGTGCCGAAGCCCTGAGCGCGCGTTATGAGACCATGACGGCGCAAGAGATCCTGCGCGACGCCATCCGCAACGAATTCTTCGGCGACATCACCTTGTCGTCGTCGTTCGGCGCCGATTCGGCCGTGCTGCTGCACATGGTGTCGGAGATCGATCCGGCCCTGCCCGTGCTGTTCCTCGACACCGACCGCCACTTCTTTCAGACCCTGCAATATCGCGATGAATTGGCCGCCCGGTTGGGTTTGACCAATATCGTGGTGTTGAAGGCCGATGCCGATGAGGCCGCGATGGAAGATGCCAAGGGCACGCTATGGCGGACCCATCCGGATCAGTGCTGCGACCTGCGCAAGGTGCGGCCACTGAACCGGCTGATGGAAAATTACGGCGCCTGGATTTCCGGCCGCAAGCGCCATCAGAGCGCAACGCGGACACGCCTGCCGATCGTCGAATATGACGGCCAACACTTCAAGGTCAATCCTCTGGCCACGTGGACCCAGGCCGATATCGAAGCCTATTTCGCCGAACACGACCTGCCGCCGCATCCCCTGGTCGAACAGGGCTTTCCGTCGATCGGCTGCTTTACCTGCACCAAGCCGGTGGCCGCCGGAGAAGACGCGCGCTCGGGCCGATGGGCCGGCACCGAAAAGGTCGAATGCGGCATCCACAACCCGATCTATGGCGGCGACGGGATTTAAGTATTGTCCTTTGATGGGGTTTAACGCAGGTTCGGCGGCATGATCAAAGCCGCCGCCCTTTTCCTCGCCATCGCCCTTTCGTCGTGTGCTACGGCGCCGGAAGCCTCCCACGACATCGTCCTGCCGTCAGCCTTTCGCGATGGCGCCGCCTTTATCCAGGTCTCGGTCAACGGCGCGCCGCCGCGCTGGATGGGACTGGATGACGGCACCTCGCCGTCGGTGCTCGATCTCGACTATGCCAAGAGCCTGGGTTTGACACTCAAACCGGGTGCCGGCGCGGGAACCGGTTTCGGCACGCAGAAGATCCAGTTTTTCAACACGGTCGTCGATATCGCCAGCGGTGATGCGACGCGTAGCCATGTCGACTTTTCCGCCGCGCCCTTGACCGGCATGACCGGACCGGATGGTCAGCCTCTGGCCGGTGTTGTCGGCTACAGCCTGCTTAAAGATCGTATTCTGGTCATCGACTATAAGGCAGCCACCATCGCCTTCGTGGCGTCGTCCGAACGCCGCGATAGCGATATCCCAATGGGTATGGACAACCTCATTCCAACCGTGCCGATCACGGTGGCCGGCCATACATTGAGCGCCCTGATCGATACCGGCGGCGCATATGAACTGCTGGTTACGCCCAAGGGTGTCGCCGCGGCGGGTTTGCAGGCCTATGTCGACCAGGCCCAGCGGGTCACCGGTTATGGTTATGCCGGCGCGCAGGCCGTGAGGATCGGCTCCGCGCCGGATGTGACGGTGGGTCCTTTCAGCCATGCCAATCCGGTCACGGTCTATTCGACCTTCGGCACAGCGCCTTTGAAATCCCAGGCGGCCATCGGCTATCAGTTCCTGCGCCATTACAGGGTGACGCTGAACTACCGCGCCCGGACGGTGCGATTGGAACCTTAATTGGCGGACAGAGTCTTGAGCTGTTCGGCCGCCCAGGTATTGCCGCCTGCGGCCGCCTGCTGATACCAAGTACGCGCCTGGGTCAGATCCATTGCTCCGCCCAGGCCGTTTTGGAACATCAGGCCGATATTGGCCATGGCGCCGTTATTGCCGGCCTGGGCGGCCGCCAGGAAAAGCCGCCGCGCCACCACCAAATCCTGGGTCACGCCGTGGCCGTTATAGTAGAGCGTGCCCAAAGACGCCGTTGCCGAAACATCGCCGGCCGCCATGGCCTGTTCGTACCAGTGCCGCGCGGTGCCGTAATCCTGGGTCGTGCCGTAGCCGTTCTCGTACATGAAGCCGGTCGACACCATGGCCGTGACGTCACCCTTTTCGGCGGCCAGCTTGTACCAGACCAGGGCCTGGCCATAGTCTTGGGCACCGCCGATGCCGTGGAAATACATGGCGGCAAGATCGGTCATGGCAGTGGTTTGGCCGGCCGCCGCGGCCTTCAGCGCCAGAGGCCGCGCCTTGGTCGCGTCGGTAAAGCCGGTGTTGGGGGTCAAGTACATTTCCGCCAGAAGGGCCGAGGCGTCGCCATTGCCCATGTCGGAGGCCTTTTGGAACCAGTCGCGCGCCGCGGCATAGCCGGCGGGATCGAGGTTGAGGCGGGCTGTGACCAGGCCCATGCCGACCATCGCTTCGCTATTGCCGGCGGCGGCCGATTTGGCGAACCAGGCACCGGCCTTGTCGAGGACATTGCCAGCCAGATAGGCACGGCCGAGATTGAGCTGGAGGCGGCGGTTATTCGGGTCCTGGTCGACGGCCTTTTGACAGGCTTCGACGGCATCGGGCGAGGAGATGCTGGCCAGGTGAATAAAGGGCGCGCTTGCAGGGCGGTCCTGGTCGAACTCGGAGCCCGCCTTGATATCGCACAGGCCGATGACGCCAGCATTGATGGCAGGCGCCAGGCCGGCGTCGAACGAAGTCGGGTTGTGCGAGATATTGCACAGGGGATCGCCCAGGCGCGCCTGGGCCAGGCCGGCAAAATCGCCATTGGGATATTTGTTGAGATAGGCGCGGTAGTCGCCGCAGTCCTTGGCCGAAGCCCAGAAGGTCTGTTCGACGCTTGGGCCCGCGGTGATATTCGTGGTGTTGATATTGATCGTGCAGCCAGCCAGGCAGATGGTGTCGTAGATGCGGTTGTTGGACCACGGGCGCTGCTTGCGGCCAGTCTGGTTTGCGACCTGGACTTGCACAGAATCGAAGACCTGGGTGACGGTCTTGCCCGGCTTGACCAGTTCGGCCGCGAGGATTGGGGCATAGACGCCTACGCCGGCAATGTCGCCGAGATCGGTCGAATAGGCGACGAGCGTATTGGGGTCGGCAGCGACGGCGACCAGGCCTTTCGACGCGCCCTTGCCCAGACTTGGGGTATTGCGGCAGGCGTCGACGACGATGATCACGGCCTGGGCATTGGTATTGGCCATGCCATCCATCAGGTCGCCCAGCTTGATACCCGACGACGGCAGGTCGGCAGCAACCTGGACGTCGGCATCGATGCTAAGGAGATAGTTGTCGCCCTTTTCGTCGGTCGGATCGGCCATGCCGTGACCGGTATAATAGATGAAGCCGATGGCGCCGGGTGACGCGGCCAGTTTACGGCGGAAGTCCTTGATGACCTGGCGGAGATTGGGGTGACCGCCGGAACCATCGAGCGTGGCGTCGCGCACAGAGGTGACGTCGAAGCCGACCTTGGTCAGGGCGTTTTTCATCTGTGCCGCTTCGCCGTCGGTGTCGGGCAAGGGTGTCAGGGACTGGTAATCGACCTGGTTAATGACCAGGGCCATCTTGGCGCCGTCGGCGGCATGGGCCTGGGTGCTGAAGCACAACAGGGCTGAGACCAGTAGTATCGACCACAGTTTCATTGCCGCCTCCCCGTTTCGCGAACCTTGTTACGATCCTTGCATTTAGGGTGACACAAGCGGAGCCGGTATTCAAGTTACAGCTCTTGTCAGGCAGAGGAGGCAGGGGCCAGCAGGTAGTGGCCGATGCCCCATTCAGAGCCGCCGGCATGACCGAACAGGCCTGCAGTCGCCAGGAAAAACAGGCGCCAGCGTCGGCGCCACAAGCCGGCATCGGCACCATAAACGTCGCGCAGGATCGGATCGATACGGGCGAGATTGTCGTCGAAGTTTTCCAGCCAATCGAGGGCGGTTTGGCGATAGTGGCTGCCCGACCAACGCCATTCCTGCTCGACCGTAAACAGGTGCGGGAAACGGTGCGGCAGGTCATGGGCCGGCATGATACCGCCGGTGAAGAAGTAGCGGCCGATCCAGTCGGCCGGGTCGGTATGGTCGAAACGGTAGGAATGCGATTTGTGGGTGAAGATGTGGAAGAACAGGCGGCCGTCACGCTTCAGCCAGGTGCGGGCGTGCGCCAGCAGGTCGTGCCAGTTTGACATGTGCTCGAACATCTCGACGCTCACGATACGGTCGAAGCTGTTCGTGGTGGCGAAGTCGTTCATGTCGGCAGTGACGACGGTCAGGTTGTCGAGGCCACGCAGCGCCGCCTCGCCCATGATATATTCGCGCTGGGAGTGGGAATTCGACACCGAGGTGATGCGGGCATGAGGATAGGTCTTGGCCATGTGCAGGGACAGCGAGCCCCAGCCGCAGCCGAGTTCGAGGATATCCATGCCGTCCTTCAGGCCGGCGCGGTGGCAGGTTTCCAGCAGGGCGAAAGTTTCGGCTTCGGCAAGCGTCGTATCGGGCGTCGGATAGAGGCAGCACGAATATTTGCGTTGCGGCCCAAGGATCAGGCCGAAAAATTCATCGGGAATTTCATAGTGTTGCGCGTTGGCGGCATCGGCATGGGCGGCGATGGG
Organism: Asticcacaulis sp. P2_B1; assembly: GCF_056404915.1. NCBI lineage: Bacteria > Pseudomonadati > Pseudomonadota > Alphaproteobacteria > Caulobacterales > Caulobacteraceae > Asticcacaulis > Asticcacaulis sp. P2_B1. Next base: position 541,156 of record NZ_JBFUDD010000002.1, read on the forward strand.
ATAATCGCGCATCTCGGCGAGGAACGCCTCTTCGTCCGATTGCGGGGCGTGGGCCAGTTGCTTGCGCGTGCGGCCGACCAACCAGTCGATACCGGCCAGCGTCAGGCCGTCGGGAAGCGGGGCGCGCTCGGCGGCGCCGATGGTACTGGCGATGAGGTTCATGAGTTTCGCTCCTTGTGTTGGGGACCGGGGAAGAAGGCATTGACCCTGGCCTGATAGGCTTTGAAGGCCTGCGGGCGGGTCGCGAGCATGTGTTTTTCGAGCGGCGGGATGCCGGAGATATAGACCAGCAGGATGTACATCCAGACGGGGGCGATCAGGGCTGCCCAGGCGTAGGGCGCAGGCCCGATGGCGAGGACGGCCCAGGCGCACCAGCCCAGCCATTCGAAGAAATAGTTGGGGTGGCGCGACCATTGCCACAGGCCGATATCGCAGACGGTGGAGCGGCCGGGATTCGACTTGCTGAAACGGGCCAGCTGGGCGTCGGCGGTGGCTTCGCCGGCAAAGGCGATCAGCAGCAGGGCGATGCCGGCAAAGTCCCAGACTTGTGGAAAGGGAGCTGGATTGGTGGCAGCCAGGCGGACGGCAAAGACCAGGACGAAGGCGGCCAGGGCCTGAACCTGCAACATGAAAAAGAGATAGGTCGGCCAGGCCTTTCCCTGTTCCTCTTGCAGGGCGGCGTAGCGCGGATCGTCCCCGCCGCCGTGGGTGCGGCCGGCGATGTGCAGGCCCAGCCGTACCGCCCAGATGGCGACCAGAACCGCGACCGCTATGCGGCGGCTGGGGTTGGCGGCGGCGTCCGGCAGCAGGGCGGAAGCGACGCCACCGGCACCGACGGCAAAGGTCCAGAGCGTGTCGATCCAGCCGCTTTTGCGGGTGATCAGCTGCACGGCCCAGGCCACCATCATGACTAGGCTGACGCCGGCGGCAAGCGAGATGAGAGTGATGGGGTCCATGGGGCGCCTTTGGTTTCCTGATGGGGATTACGGCGCGAAAGGTCTTCCGGTTCATGGGAGGGCGAAAATTCCTGATCCGGATGGATGCGTTGCGCGTATCGCTTATGGGGCCGGCACAGGAGACGAATATGAAACGATATTTATGGACGGCTTTGTTGCTTATGGCGGTCGGTGGCGCCCAGGCGGCGGAGCCGTCACCTCAGGGGCAATGGGCGCGTGGCGACGGCAAGGCCAGGGTCATCGTCGAACCGTGCGGTAGCGACCTGTGCGCTATCAATACCTGGATCAAGCCCGGTACGCCCGATGAGAAGGTCGGGGACAAGCTGGTCATGGCGGTCAGGCGTAGCGGCACGGCGTTGTGGAAGGGCAAGGCCTTCGATCCGCAACGCAACCAGACCTATGGTTTTACCATGAAGGTGCAGGACCGCACCATGACGACGACCGGGTGCATTCTGGGGGTCTTGTGCAAGGATATGGGCTGGACAAGGCTGGAGTAAATCGCCGTCGCTATGCAGTAGTCAAGGCGCTGCATAGAGACCGCGATATCATTGAATTTATTCAGTTTATCAGGATTAATGCAGAGGGTGTCGTTGCGGCAATAGGCTACCGAATCATTTTTGGCCAGAGCAAGAGCGGTGATGAAAAAAACGGCCCCTTGCGGAGCCGTTTTTCGTTAGGCGGTTTTGGCTTCCAGTTTTTGCTGGATGGCCAGGATTTCGTTGGGCATGACCTCGACGAAGGCCTTTAGCGAGTTGTCCCAGTCGTCGAGAATGGCCTGGGCACGTGGCGACAGGGTCTTGTCGAGGTGCGACTGGATCAGCGACTTCAGGTTGGCGACGTTTATCTCCGGCACGTGGCGCAGGGTGACGCCTTCGCCGTTGACGAATTGCGCCGCTTTTTTTGACGGGTCGTAGACATAGGCGATACCGCCGGTCATGCCGGCAGCGAAGTTCGCCCCGATATCACCCAGCACCACGACCTGGCCGCCGGTCATATATTCGCAGCCGTGAGCGCCGACGCCTTCGACGACCGCCGTAGCACCGGAATTGCGCACGGCGAAGCGTTCACCGGCGGTGCCGGCGACATAAAGCTGGCCCGAGGTCGCGCCATAGAGGATGGTGTTGCCGGCCAGGGCCTGATGTTCGGCCCAGGCCTTGGGACGGATGACGATGGTGGCGCCGGACAGGCCCTTGCCGACATAGTCGTTGGATTCGCCGATCAGGTTGATGAACAGGCCCTTGACGGCGAAGGCGCCGAGCGATTGCCCGGCCGAACCGCGCAGTTCCAGGGTCAAATGGCCTTCGTCGAGCGTGTCCTTGAAGGTCTTGACCAGCGCCGACGAGGTGCGGGTACCGACGGCACGCATGGTGTTGCGCACGTCGTAGGTCAGCTGCATCTTTTCGCCGCGTTCGAGCAAGGGCGCTGCGTCCTTGACGATCTGGGCGTCGAGGGTGTCGGCCACCGCATTGCGTTCGTTGGCCGGGGTGATGATGGCGTGCGGGTCCATTTCCACCTTGACCAGCAACGGGTTGAGGTCGAGGTCGTCGAGGTGGACGCCGCCGCGCGACATCTGATGCAGCATGTCCGTACGGCCAACGGCTTCTTCGAGGGTGCGCAGGCCGAGGCTGGCCAGGATCTCGCGCACCTCTTCGGCGATGAAGGTGAACAGGTTGATGACCTTGTCCGGCGTGCCGGTGAACTTGGCGCGCAGGCGCTCGTCCTGGACGCAGACACCGACCGGGCAGGTGTTCGACTGGCACTGACGGACCAGCAGGCAACCCATGGCGATCAGGGACGCCGTGCCGATACCGAACTCTTCGGCGCCGAGCATGGCGGCGATGACGATGTCGCGGCCGGTACGCATGCCGCCGTCGGCGCGCAGACGGATCTGACCGCGCAGGTTGTTGAGCGTCAGGACCTGGTGGGCTTCGGACAGGCCCAGTTCGAACGGCAGGCCGGCGAACTTGATCGAAGACAGGGGCGAGGCGCCGGTGCCGCCGACATTGCCGGCGACCAGGATGGCGTCGGCCTTGGCCTTGGCGACGCCGGCCGCGACCGCGCCGATGCCCGATTGCGACACCAGTTTGACGGTGACGCGGGCGATCGGGTTGATCTGCTTCAGGTCGTAGATCAGCTGGGCCAAGTCTTCGATCGAATAGATGTCGTGGTGCGGCGGCGGGGAGATCAGGCCGACACCCGGCGTCGAGTGACGCATGCGGGCGATGAATTCTGTGACCTTGAAGCCGGGCAATTGCCCGCCCTCACCCGGCTTGGCGCCCTGGGCGACCTTGATTTCGATTTCGCGGCAGTTGTTGAGATATTCCGCCGTGACGCCGAAGCGGCCGGACGCGATCTGCTTGATCGCCGAGTTCGGGTTGTCGCCGTTGGGGCGGCGGACATAGCGTTCCGGATCCTCGCCGCCTTCACCCGACACCGAACGGGCGCCGATACGGTTCATGGCGATGTTCAGGGTCTCGTGGGCTTCGGGGCTCAAGGCGCCGAGCGACATGCCGGGCGTGACGAAACGCTTGCGGATTTCGTTGACGCTTTCGACCTCTTCGATCGGCACGGCGGTCAGTTTGGATTGCCAGTTGAGCAGGTCGCGCGGCGCGGTCGGGTGCTCCTTCGACATCTTCGCGACCAGGTTTGAATAGGTCTTGAAGGTTTCGTAGTCGCGGCGCGTCGTGGCGTCCTGCAGCAGATGGATCAGCTTGGGCTGGTAATAGTGGGTCTCGCCGGCCGAGCGCATCTTGTAGAAGCCGCCGATCGGTAGGGACGGACGCTTGGCCGCCCAGGCGGTCTTGTGTAGGGCGGCGAGCTTTTGCTCGATACCCGACAGGCCGATGCCGGAAATGCGCGAGGTGACGCCCGGGAAATATTCGGCGACCAGGGCGCGCGACAGGCCGAGCGCTTCGAATTCGTAACCGCCGCGATAGGAGGAGATGACGCTGATGCCCTTCTTGGCCAGGATCTTCATCAGGCCGGCTTCGATCGACTTCTTGTAGTTGAGGAAGGCCTTGTGTTCGTTGAGGCCTTCATAGCGGCCCTGTTCGAGTCGTTCCTGCAGCAGTTCGAGCGACAGATAGGGGTTGATCGCCGTGGCGCCGACACCGACGAGGACGGCGAAGGCGTGCGGGTCCATGGTCTCGCTGGAGCGGACGATGATCGAGACGAAGGAGCGCAGGCCCTGTTGCACCAGGCGCGAATGGACGGCGGCAGCCGCCAGGATCATCGGCATGCCGATGCGGGTGGCGCACAGGGCTTCGTCGCTGAGGACGATCATCGAGGCGCCGCCTTCGGCCGCGGCAACGGCCTGGGCACGCAGGTTTTCCAACGCGGCCTTCAGCCCGGCGCCAGCAGTATCGTCCGCAGACGGAACATCGAAGGTGCAATCGAGATGAGCGACCTTGCCGGCGCTGTCGAACGTCACCATGCGTTCGTACATGAGCGTCGTCAGAAACGGGCTTTCGAGCACGAAGACATTGGTCTGGGCTTCGTCTTCGGCCAGGATATTGCCGAGGTTCTTGAAGCGCGTACGCAGGGACATGCCCGAGGCTTCGCGCAGCGGGTCGATCGGCGGGTTGGTGACCTGGGCGAAGTTCTGGCGGAAATAGTGGGCCAGCGGGCGCCATTGATCCGACAGAACGGCGAGCGGGGTGTCGTCGCCCATCGAGCCGATGGCTTCCTTGCCGTCCTTGACCATCGAGTCGAGAACGGTGTCGAGGTCTTCGTGGGTGAAGCCGGCGGCGATCTGGCGGCGGTGCAGGTCTTCGCCGCGATAGGCGCGCGGTTCGGGGCCAGGCGCGATCAGCGGCTCAAGCTCGATCATGTTTTCCAGCCAGCCGCTATAGTCGTGCTTGTTGGCCAGTGAATCGAGGATGTCGCTTTCGCCGTAGAACTTGCCTTCTTCGAGGTCGACGGCGATCATGCGGCCGGGGCCGATGTGCAGGCGGCGGGTGACGCGTTCCTCGGCGACACCGGTCATGCCGGCTTCGGAGCCGACGATGAGCAGACCGTCCTTGGTTTCGGTGACGCGCAAGGGGCGCAGGCCGTTGCGGTCCTTGCCGGCGATAACCCAGCGGCCGTCGGTGGCGCAGATGGCGGCTGGGCCGTCCCACGGCTCCATGACGGCATTGCAATAGGCGTAGAGCGCCTTGTGCTTCGGCGACATGGTGTTGTCGGCGCCGGCGGCTTCGGGGATCAGCAGGGCCTTGGTCATCGGCGCCGAACGGCCGGCGCGGACCAGCAGTTCGAAGACGTTGTCGAGCGCGGCGGAGTCGGAGCCGCGCGGTTGGATGACCGGCTTGACGTCGTGGGCTTCGTCGCCGAAGGTCGCGGCCGCCATGCGAATTTCGTGCGACTTCATCCAGTTGACATTGCCGCGCAGGGTGTTGATTTCACCGTTATGCGCCAGCATGCGGAAGGGCTGGGCCAGGCGCCATTCGGGGAAGGTGTTGGTCGAGAAACGCTGGTGGAAGATGGCCACCGACGAGACGAAACGCGGGTCTTTCAGATCGAGATAGAAGTCGTCGACCAGTTCGGCACGGAACATGCCCTTATAGATCAGGGTCTTGGCCGAGAAGGAACAGAGGTAGCAGTCAAGATTGGCTTCGTCGACGCGCTTTTCGATGCGGCGGCGACAGAGGAACATGGCGCGTTCCAGGGCTTCGCCGGAGAGGCCGTCGGGGGCCGCCATCATGATCTGTTCGATTTCCGGGCGCGTCGAATTGGCGCGCGTGCCCAGTTGCGAGACGTCGACCGGCGCCTGACGCCAGCCATAGAGGAAGAAGCCCGAGCGCAGGATTTCCGATTCGACGATGGTGCGGGCGGCTTCCTGGGCGCCGAGATCGGTGCGCGGCAGGAAGACCTGACCGACGAGGACCGGGCCCGGACGCGGGTTGTGGCCGATATTGCGCACCTGGTCGCGGAAGAAGTCTTGCGGGACATTGACCATGATGCCGGCGCCGTCGCCCGACTTGCCGTCGGCGTCGACCGCACCGCGGTGGAACAGGGCTTTGAGCGCCTTGACGGCCAGTTCGACGACATCGCGGCGGGGTGCGCCGTCGATGGCGCAGACGATACCGACGCCGCAAGCGGAGATTTCCGACTCCGGATCGTAGGCGTGGCCGTCGATCAGGCGCTGGCGTTGGTCCTGGTAGTGCTTATACGAGTCAAATTCGGTCATGATTATTCCGCGGCTCCCAACTGAAGGGCCTGTTCGTCATTGGCGGCGACCGCCAGCAACTGCGTTTGCAGATAGTGGTGAATGTCGGCGGCGGCGTCCTGGCCTTCGCGTACGGCCCAGACAACCAGGGACGCACCACGGACGATGTCGCCGGCGGCGAAGACGCCGTCCAGCATGGTGCGGAACTCGCCGGTATGGACGCGGATCGTGCCCCAGCGCGAGACTTCGAGCTTGGGTTCGTTGAACATGACCGGGATATTTTCCGGCTCGAAGCCGAGGGCTTCGATGACCAGGTCAGCCGGCAGGTCGGCTTCCGAATCGGCGATCTCTTCGATGCCCTGGCGGCCTTGCGCGTCAGGCGTGGTCAGGCGCATGCGCTGGACGCGCAGGCCGGTGACGGCGCTGGCGTCGCCGAGGATGGCCTTTGGGGCGGACAGCCATTCGAAGCGCACGCCTTCTTCTTCGGCATTGGAGACTTCGCGGTCGGAGCCCGGCATGTTGGCGCGGTCGCGGCGGTAGACGCAGGAGACCGACTTGGCGCCCTGACGGACGGCGGTGCGGACGCAGTCCATGGCCGTGTCGCCGCCGCCGATGACCACGACGTTCTTACCCGATGCGTCGAGATGGGATTCGGCGTCGGCCTCGACCTCATAGCCGAAGCCCTTGCGGTTCGACATGGTGAGATAGTCGAGGGCGGCGACGACGCCTGTGGAGCCGCAGCCGGGGACGGTGAGTTCGCGGCTCTTATAGACGCCCGTGGCGATCAGGATGGCGTCGTGCTTACTGCGCAGCTCTTCGAAGGTGATGTCATTACCGATGTCGCAGTTCAGGACATATTCGACGCCGGACGCCGCCAGGCGATCGGTGCGGCGGGCGACGACGTGCTTTTCGAGCTTGAACGACGGGATGCCGTAGACCAGCAGACCACCCGGGCGGTCGTAGCGGTCATAGATGGTGATCTTATATCCGAGCGTACGCAGGCGGTCGGCCGCGGCGATGCCGGCCGGGCCGGCGCCGATGATGGCGACGCTCTGTTCGCGCTCGAATTCGGGGGTGATCGGTTCGATCCAGCCGTTTTCAAACGCCATGTCGCCGAGATAACGTTCCACCGAGCCGATGGTGACGTTTTGCCAGCCCGATTGTTCGAGGACGCAGCTGCCTTCGCACAGGCGGTCCTGGGGGCAGATGCGGCCGCAGATCTCCGGCAGGGTCGAGGTGGCGGCGGACAGCTCCCAGGCTTCCTGGGGGCGGCCTTCGGCGGTCAGGCGCAGCCAGTCGGGGATATTGTTCTGCAAGGGGCAGCCGTGCTGGCAGAAGGGTACGCCGCATTGCGCACAGCGCGACGCCTGATGCGCCGCTTCTGTGGGTTTGAAGTCGGCATAGATTTCATTGAAGTTGCCGGTGCGAGTCTTCGCACCCGACTTCGCCGGCGTCTTTTTGACCTCTATCACGAAACGGTTCGTATCCATGGCTTAACCCTTGTACGCGTTATGTCCTGCGCGCCGGCTTCAAAGCGGAAAAGCCCCGGCAGGAAAAGAAAAATCGTTACTCTTGTCACCTTTGCCCGCCGGTTTTTCCGGTCTATGGCAAAAATGCCGTGATGGTATCGAATGATACCGGTTTAGTCAGCTCAAGACGGCATAAACCGTCGCGAAATTGCCTTTACGCGAAACTTTTAACCGCAAAGGCCAGCTATTGACAGCCTCGACGCTTAAAAACTTCTAATACCAATGGCCATAAGAATGGCCCTTGGTATCCTTTCTTTAGCTCAAGCGCCGCATGGCTCGCCGCATCGACGGCGGCGGGCGGTCGCCCTTGCCAACGGCCTTGGCCGTTGGAATATGCCCTGACATGCAAACCCCCTCGACGGGCGAACCAGCGAGGGGGGAGAAGATCGGCACCGATGTCTGTCTTAGATCATCCGTGCAGGGTCTCCCCGTGCTGTGTCATATCGAGGCCCTCGATCTCATTCTCCTCGCTTACTCGCAGACCTGTTGTGTATTTGCAGACCATGAGAATGAGGAAGGTTACCACCGCGCTCCACGCGATCACGCAACCCAGACCGATCAGCTGATTCAGTACGCTGGCATTGGCGCCGAGCGCATTGATGTCCTTGTTGGCGAATACGGCGGTCAGGATGGCGCCGGTGAAGCCGCCGACACCGTGGACGCCGAAAGCATCGAGGCTGTCGTCATATTTGAACATGTTCTTGACGTAGGTGCTGGCGAAATAGCAGATCGGGCCGGCGATCAGGCCGATCAGGAGGGCTCCGCCCGGCGTCACGAAGCCGGCCGCCGGGGTGATGGCGACGAGGCCCACGACCATGCCCGAAACCATGCCTAGCAGGGTCGGTTGCTTGCGTTCGATCCATTCCGGCACGATCCAGCCAATGGCGCCGGTCATGGTGGCGACGATGGTGTTGAGCATGGCGACCGAGGCGATCGAATCGGCGGCCCATTCCGAGCCGGCATTGAAGCCGATCCAACCGACCAGCAGCATCGAAGCGCCGATCATGGTGTAGCCGAGATTATGCGGCGCCATGTTGTCGCGGCCGAAACCGCGGCGTTTGCCCAAAACCAGGCAGGCAACGAGGCCGGCGACACCGGAATTGACGTGGACGACCGAACCGCCGGCAAAATCGAGCACGCCCAGTTGGCCGAGGAAACCGCCGCCCCATACCCAGTGACAGACCGGAGCATAGACCAGCAGGCTCCACAGGGCGGTAAACAGGCAGAAGGCCGAGAATTTCATGCGTTCGGCGATCGAACCGGCGATCAGGGCCGGCGTGATGATGGCAAAGGTCATCTGATAGGCGACCCAGAGATATTCCGGCAGCTGCGGCGCCGCGCTATAGGCCGTCGCCATGCCGACATGGTCGAGCAGAAGGACGTCGAAGCCGCCCAGGACCTTGTTCCAGCCGCTGGCCGCGGCGCCGCCTCCGACGGTGAAGGACAGGCTGTAACCGACCAGGATCCACAGGACGGTGACGATGACCGTGACGGCGACCGATTGGGCAAGCGTCGCCAGAAGGTTCTTCTTGCGCACCATGCCGCCGTAAAACAGGGCCAGGCCGGGCAAGGTCATGAACAGGACCAGGGCAGTGGCGACGATCATCCAGCCGGCGTCGCCGCTGTTGAGGTCGAGAGTCGCCTGATGGGCCAGCAGGTGCGGTGCACTGTCTGCCGTGGTTGAAACCGCCATCACGCTGCTCGGAGCCACTGTCATTCGTTTTTAAGTCCGTCTTGTTGTTAAGTCCGTTCGGGCACGCAGGTCATCACGCGGATTGCTCCGTGTGCAGATGCGAAATGTCACGCTGTGAATTTTGCATAGCAAGAGATGTCCGACTTTAAAAGTCGAATTTTTCGCGCAGATGCATAATTATTCGGAAAATTTCCGACGAGCTGACAAATTTGCGTCATTTCTTGTTACACCGTGTGAACACAGTGTGTCAACGGGTGTTTTGATGCCAGGCGAATGGTGACCGCAGGGCTTTGCGGTAGCCCACCATCCCCCCTTCCGTCATTTGCTCCGCAAATGCCACCTTCCCCGCAAGCGAGGCAGGAGGAAATTCTTGGAAAATTGTACTATTTAGCCGTTGAAGCTGGTGACGGCCTTGACGATTTCGTCCTGAGTTTCTTCCGACAGGTAGGGGCTGAACGGCAGGGAAATGACGGTCTTCGACTTGGCTTCGGAGACGGCGAGATCGCCCGGGCCGGCATTGAAGGCCGTGTAGCCCGGCTGTTGGTGCAGGGGAATCGGATAATAGACCGCCGAGGGCACGCCCTGGGTGCGCAGGTGGGCCTGCAGGCCGTCGCGATTCGCGTGCTCGATGGTATATTGCGCAAAGGTAGAGATATAGCCGTCCTTGACATAGGGTACGCTGATGACCTTGCCGGAAAGGAGGTCGTTGTAACGCGCGGCGACCTTCTGGCGCAGGGCGATTTCCTCGCCGAAGATGTTGAGCTTTTCGATCAGCACGGCCGCCTGGATGGTGTCGAGGCGCGAATTCATGCCGATGCGGACATTGAGATATTTGGCTTCGTGGTCGAACTTCATGGTGGCGACATCGGTCGCCGTGGCGCCGCCGTGGACGCGGAAGGAGACCATGCGTTCCAGCAGGGCGTCGTCATTGGTGACCACCGCGCCGCCGTCGCCATAGCAGCCCAGCGGCTTGGCGGGATAGAAGCTGGTGGCCGTGGCGACGCACCATTCCAACGGCTGGCGGTTGTCGATGGTGCCGCCGAAGCCTTGCGCCGAGTCGCAGATCAGCGGCAGGCCGTATTTCCTGGCGATGACCGACAGGGCGGGATAGTCGGCCGGTTGGCCGAACAGGTCGACGGCGATGATGGCGGCGGGCTTCAGGCGGCCCTCGGCCTGGACCGCGGCGATGGCGGCGTCGAGCTTCAGCGGATCGAGATTATAGGTGTCGGCCTGGATGTCGACGAAGACCGGTTCGGCGCCGACCATGGGGACGACTTCGGCGGTGGCGACGAAGGTGAAGGACGGGCAGAAGACGGCGTCACCTTTGCCGACACCGAGTCCCAGCAGGATCAGTTCGATGGCGTCGGTGCCGTTGGCGCAGGATAGGCAGTGTTTGGCGCCGGCAAAGGCAGCCATATTGGCCTCAAAAGTTTTGACTTCGGGCCCCATGATATAGGCGCCGTGATGGATCACCTTCAAAACGGCGCTTTCGATGGAGGCGCCGATGCGTTCGCGCTGAATGCCGAGATCGATAAACGGGATAGCCATGGTCAAAGCCTTTACACAGAGGTACCGCAGTGCGGCGTCCTTTGCGCTTTAGCAGCATATGGGATCAATGCATCTCAATTGGCATTTCCCAAAGTTTCAATAAATACCAATAGTAAGGCCGGATTGCACATTGCAGCTGACCTGGGCCCTTCGGTTTGATAGAGAGGGCGAAATAAAAATCCGCCATGGCTTGGCGGGCACCAATTGTCTGACTATATAGTTTGCGTACAACCGCCTTGTGAGCGCTAACATAACAGCCTATACAGCGGGCCAATTCCATAAATGCCAATCTGCCAGGAGAACGACTATGTCGGTTAAGGGTAATCTGATCAACGGTGCGTGGGTCACCACCGAAAAAACTTTCAACGATATCAATCCGTCCGACACCAATGACATTATCGGCGTCTATGCCACGGCCGGCGAGGCCGAGGTCAAGGCCGCCATCGAAGCGGCGCGCGCAGCCTTTGAGACCTGGCAATATTCGACACCGCAACAACGCTTCGACGTTCTGGACGCCGCCGGTACGGAAATCCTGGCCCGCAAGGCCGAGCTCGGCAACCTGCTGTCGCGCGAAGAAGGCAAGAGCCTGCCCGAAGGTATCGGCGAAGCCACCCGCGCCGGCCATATCTTCAAATATTTCGCCGGCGAAGCGCTGCGCGCCCACGGTGAAGTCCTCGATTCGGTCCGTCCGGGCGTCAAGGTCGAAATCACCCGCGAGCCGGTCGGCGTCATCGGTTTGATCTGTCCGTGGAACTTCCCGATCGCCATCCCGACCTGGAAGATCGCCCCGGCCATCGCCTTCGGCAACACGGTCGTGTGCAAGCCGGCCGAGCTGACCCCGGCCTGCGCCTGGGAAATCGCCGACATCCTGAACCGCGCCGGCCTGCCCAAGGGCGTGCTGAACGTGATCTTCGCCCGCGGTTCGGTCGCCGGTCCGCTGATGATCGACGGCTGCGACGCCATCTCGTTCACCGGTTCGGTGCCGACGGGTACGCGCGTGCGTGACCAGGCCGTCGCCAAGGGCAAGCGCGTCCAGTGCGAAATGGGCGGCAAGAACCCGGTCGTCGTGCTGGATGACGCCGACCTCAACATCGCCGTCAATTCGGTAATGAACTCGTCCTTCTTCTCGACCGGCCACCGCTGTACCGCGTCGTCGCGCATCATCGTCACCGAAGGTATCGCCGATACGTTCGTCGCGGCCTTGGCGGCGGCGACCAAGGCGATCAAGGTCGGCGATTCGCGCGCTGACGGCACGCAAATGGGCCCGATCGCGTCGCAGGAACAGCTCGACGTCGCCCGTGACGCCGTGGCCAAGGCCAAGGCCGAAGGCGGCGTCGTTCTGACCGGCGGCGAAGACCTGACGTTCGGCACGCCGGGCTATTATTATGCCCCGACCCTGATCGACAAGACGACGTCGGACATGGCCATCAACCGCGAAGAGGTCTTCGGACCGGTCGCTTCGGTCATCCGCGTCAAGGATCTGGAAGAAGCCATCGCGGTCGCCAACGACACCGAGTTCGGTCTGTCCGCCGGCATCTGCACGACGTCGCTGAAATCGGCCGAGACCTTCAAGCGCCGCATCCAGTCGGGCATGGTGATGGTCAACCTGCCGACCGCCGGCGTCGATTATCACGTGCCGTTCGGCGGCCGTAAGGGCTCATCCTTCGGCCCGCGCGAACAGGGCGCCTATGCGGTGGAGTTCTACACCATCGTCAAGACGGCCTATACCTTGCCGTAACAGGCTGTCCGTGTACGGATAAAAGAAAAGCGGCGCTCGCGGGCGCCGCTTTTTTTATGCCTCGATCGGCTCGCCTTCGGGGGCGCCGCGATGGAGGCGATCGGGCAAGGTGTGGCCTTCGGGCACGAAGTCCATGGCCACCGAATTCATGCAGTAGCGCAGGCCGGTCGGGCGCGGGCCGTCTTCGAAGACGTGGCCGAGGTGGGAATCGCAGCGGGCGCAGCGTATCTCGATGCGGCGCATGCCGTGCGAAGTATCGACGATGTTGCGGATATGATCCTTATCGATGCCCTGATAGAAGCTGGGCCAGCCGGAGCCGGAGTGGAACTTGGCATGGCTGTCGAACAGGGGCAGGCCGCACAGATTGCAGGTATAGGTCCCCTCCTCTTCGTATTCGTCGAACTTGCCGCAGAAGGGGGCTTCGGTGCCGGCATGCAGCAGGATGCGCACCGCGTCGGGATCGAGGCGCGAGGCGAGGTCCTTGATTTGGTCGGCGGTGGGCGGCGTGAGGTCGAAACCGAGGGCAGACTTGGTCATATTGAGCTCCTTATTGCCCCCTATATACGGTGTCCTGGCCCCACCAGTTACGGGTGTCGCGGAATTTTTTGCGGAATTCCGCCCATTCGGCTGCCGATTGCTCGAAAATGTGCAGGTCGTGGCGAACGCCGTCCTTCAGGGTATGGTCTTTGAGTACGCCGACATGGCGGTAACCGTTGAAGGCTTGCGCCCGGACTGTGCGGTCGTTCCAAGCGATGACGTGGTTGACGACCTTGTGCAGGCCCATGGTGAACAGAGCGTGGTTCAAGGTGCCGACGAAATTGTAGACCGTCAGAGCCTTGGGCACTTCCTGGTCGCCGATATAGACGCCGAGTTCGCCGATCTGCGATTGTTTGTCGGTGACGGTGATCGAAGCGTAGCCGACATCCTTGCGTTCGATTTGGATGACGCAGTGGGCGTAATCGTCTCTGGCATTGCTGCGTTCGATCCAGGCTTTCTGCCGCTCGATGTCGTAGGGCACGTCGGTCAGCATGTATTGGCTGATGTGAGGGGCTGTCCGCCAGTCGAGCAGTAACTTGGCGTCGTCGGTCGTAACCGGGCGATAGGACAGGAAACTATACACGGGTCATGGTCTCCACGATGCGACGGGCGCCCTGGCCGTCGATCAGGGCGTGGGCGCCGGCGGCGAGGGATTGACGCAATTCCGGCTCGTCCATCAAGGCGCGGACGCGAGCGCCGAGGTCTTCGGGCAGGCCGTGGCGGGCGTCGATGACGGGATAGGGACAGGCTTTCAGGGCGGCGACCTGGTTATCGACGACGACCAGGACCAGGGCGGCGAGGCCCATGGCGGCGATCTCGCCGACACTGCCGCCGGCTGCGGTGACGACGAGGTCGGAGCCGGCGAGGACTTGGGCGACACTGTCGGGCGCGAGAAAGAGGTGCATGCGGTCGAGGCGCTGCGCGAGTGCGGACAGGGCGTCGCCGTGGACATTGGCCGGGCCGGCAATGACCTTGATCGCAACACCCGGCAAGATGTCGTGGAGGATTTCCGCGCACAGGCCGGTGAAATTCTGAGGATCGCTGCCGCCGAACACGACGGTCACGGATGGTCCGCCGACCAAGGGCAGGTGCGGTTGCAGGAATTCCTGACGGATCTGGGCATAGGCGGCGCCGAGCAAGAGTTTGGCGCGGGTCTTGGCCTTATAAGGCATGGCAAAGGCGGCTTCGGCGGCATTGACGATCAGATCGCAGTCATAGGATTCGAGCAGGCAGAGATCGTCCATAACGGCGACGCGGGCGGCGTTCGACAGGGTACGGATGAAGTTGTCCGTCGCCTGATAGCTGTCGACCAGCAACCAATCGCGGCGCGACAGACCAAGCTCGGCCAGCAGCATGAAGTCGCCTTCATAGCCGAGCGGACCGGCGATTTCGCGGCCGTGGGCGCCGATCGCTTCGATACGGGCAGCGACGGCGTCGCGGATCTCATTGAGCAGGAAGGTGACTTCGATATTTTCAGCCCGGGCGGCTTCTGCAATGGCGAAACAGCGCATGAAATGGCCCATGCCCAGAGCTGTCGAGGCCTCGGTACGGATAAATAGCCTCATGCCGGTAGCCGGACGATATCGTGGCACAGCGGCGCCGGCGTCGTCCACACGGCGGTCGACCACGACCAGCCGACGCCGAAGCCGCACAGCAAGAAGGTGACGGGCGCCGTGGCCGGATGTTGCGTCAGGTGGTCGCAGATGGCCAGAGGGATCGAGGCCGAGGAGGTATTGCCGTAATCGCGGATCGCCTGGACCATCTGGTCGTCGCGCGCCTTGATCTTGTGGCCCAGCGTCTTCAACATCATGGCATTGGCCTGATGCAGGATGACGCGGTCGATATCGCCGATCGTGACACCGGCTGCGTTGAGGGCGCGATCGATCGACGGCGACACCTGTTTCAGCGAGAAGGCCATGACCTGAGTGCCGTCCATGAACAGCTCGGGGGCGCCGGGCTGCGCCAAACCACCGGTTTTGGAGATAAGATAGGGGGCTCCGGAGCCGTCGGTGCCAAGGTCGAAGGCGATTGATCCGTCTTCGGATAGTTCGAGCGCAGAGACCGACACGGCGTCGCCGAACAGGGGCGCCAGGGCGCGGTTGCTGTCGGAAATCATGCGCGTGGTCATGTCGCCGGCGACCAAAAGGGCGCGTTTGATGCCGGCCGTCTGCATCATGGCGGTGGCGATCGACAGGCCATAGACATAGCCCGAGCAACCCAGCGAGATATCGAAGGCGGTGACGTGATGGCCGAGGCCCAGGGCGTTTTGCAAGACAGCGGCGGTCGACGGCAGCGGATAGTCCGGGGTCTGGGTGACGACGATGACCAGGCCGATAGAGTCGCGCGCCCAGTCGAGTTTGGTTAGGAGATGTTCGGCAGCTATGGCGCCGAGCTCGCTGACCGTATGGGCGTCGGCGACGGGGCGGCGTTCGATGCCGGTCGCCTTGATGATCTTGTCCATGACGTCGGCGCCGAAGCCCGAGGCGAGATCGAGATTTTCGGCGATGCGCGGCGGCAGGGCGGTGACGACGCCGCAGAGGACCGGGGCCTGGGTGGTGAAAGTCGTCACGAGGTCAGCCCGCCGTCGACCACCAGGGTTTGACCGGTGATGAAGGCGGCTTCGTCGGACAGGAGGAAGCGCGCCAGGTGGACGATGTCGGTCAGTTCGCACAGCCGGCCCATGGGGGTGCGGCGGACGATTTGGTCCAGCTGTTTGTCGTCGAGGCCGGCGGAGAGGGCGGTTTTCATATAGCCAGGCGCGATCGAATTGACGGTGATGCCAACGCGACCGACTTCGCGGGACAGGGCGCGGGTGAAGCCGTCCATGCCGGCCTTGGAGGCGGCATAAGCGGTCAGGCCGGTATAGCCGCGCAGGCCGGTGATCGAGGAGATGTTGAGGACGCGGCCGGGTTTGCGCACCTTCATCATTTGCCGCAGCGCCGCGCGCGCCAGGACGATGGCACCGGTCAGGTTGACCTGAAGCACCTGTTCGATATCGCCGACCGGCAGGGTCGACAGGATGCCTTCGACCGACATGCCGGCATTGTTGATGACACCCCACAGGCGTTGGCCTTCGAAGGCTTTGACGGCGTCCAGGACGAAGGCGTCGATGGCCTTAGTGTCCGCCATGTCGACAGCGGACCAGAAAAACATGTCGGTGTGGACATCCTTCAGGGCGCTCAGGTCGTCATTGGTCGTGGTGCTGCAACCGGCGACGCCGTAGCCCTGGGCCAGCAGGTCGCGTGCCAGGGCAAGGCCCAGACCGCGCGAGACGCCGCTGACGATCACCCATTTATGCGTTGCATCACTCATGCCGACCTCAACTTCTTTCCGGTCGCGCCGATAGCCAGGCTGTCGACAAACCGCAACGCCGCAGGGCGCGCCGCCCGCGGCAAGGTGGCCATATGTGCCTTGATTTGCGCCGCCGCGTCACCTGAAAAGGGTTTGAGCACGATCTCGGCCACGAGGATGTGACCGGTGATCGGGCTGGGTTTTGGGGTAATGCGCACATCCTGGATGAAAGGGAGTTGCAGGAGGTGGGCTTCGACGGTCTCTGGATAGACTTTGACACCTCCGATATTGACCATGGCATCGAGCCGGCCCTGGAACAGGACCCGGTCGTCGGTGAGCGAGACGACATCGCCGGTGTCGCGGCCTTTGACGGTAAGGGTGTCGTGCGCGGAGACCGACAAATCGTCGTTCAGCCAGGCGCGCGGAAAGCCGGCGCGGCCGTCGCCGACCGAAAAGACGGTGCCGGCCTCGGTGGTGGCATAGATATGGCGCAGGCGGGCATTGGGGAAGCGGACTTTGAGCGCGTCCAATATGCCATGGTCGGGCGCTTCGCCACCGAGGGTCGCGCTTTTGAGGTCGAGGTTTTGCTCGCCGAGCGCCATCAAAAAGGCGCGCCAGAAGGTCGGCGTACCGGAAATATGCGTAGCATTTTGGGCGACAGCAAGATTGGCCATATCGGCGATATCGGCCCCGACCGGCGGGGCAATGAGGGTATGGCCGCCGATCATGGCCGACAGGATGACTTGAAGACCGGCGAAACTACCGGGGTTAAAGGTCAGCAGCCAGCGCGCCGGATCGCCTTTCCCGGCAACGATCTTGGCAGTCAGACCGGCCAGGTCGTGGCGGATCCATTTGGGCTGACCTGTGGTGCCGGAGGTCTGCAACCAGATGGCGGGCGCCGGATCGATGGTTTGCGGCGGTGCGGATGGATCGCGCAGGAGATAGGCGGTCTGACCGGACAGGAGGGCCGCGATCACGCCACGGGCACCCTCCGTAATCACGTCAATGATCGGGCCTGATGGCGCGGCATCGGACTGGCCTTGCGCCCCGTCGATCAGGGTAAATCCGGGCGCGGTCAGGGACATATCATCCATCGAAAGATTTGGCCCCAAACAGCTGGGCGAGTTCGCCGGCGGTATGAAAGAGGACGAAACCGTTGGCGAAGGGCGTCAGGCCCGTCTTTTCTTCCAGGGTCACCACCAGGGTCGCGAGGTCGAGGCTATCGATATCGAGCGGGCCGTTGAGGAGAGCTGTATCGGCCGCGACCTCACCCAAGGGCGAGCCCTTATCGGTCAGGATTTGCGTCAGTTCGGCGCGGATCAGGTCGAGAGCACTCACGATAAAAATTCCTTCAGGGCGGCGACGACTTCGGCCGGCGATTCCATATGCGGCAGGTGGCCGGCGCCGGTGACGACCTGGACCGGCGGCATGGCCTTATGGCTGGACATGGGGATGAGACGGTCGTGATCGCCCCACAGGATCTTGACCGGACAACGGATCTTCGACCAGTCGAAGCCTTCGGGCGACAGGGCCAGACCATAGGCCTTGGCCTGGCCCAGCAGGGCGGACAGGGCGTCGTGGCGCGCGGTATCGGAGGCGGCATCGAGCAGGGACTTGGCGAGGCTGAGGCCGAGGTTTTGCCCTTTGGGACCCAAAAGCGATTGCGCCAGTTGCGTCGCCGAGTCCGGCGTACGGTGACTGAGGAAGGCGTCGAGCGTGTCGTGATGAAATTCCGAGCCGAGGCCGGCGGGACTGATCAGGCCCAGGCTTTGGACGCGTTCGGGATGGGCCAAGGTATAGCCCAAAGCGATCTTGGCGCCCATGGAATGGCCGATGATATGGCCGGCGGGGACGTCGAGGACGTCGAGGGCTTCGTCCAACCATCCGGTCATAAAAGCGAGGTTGGCGGCACCGACATCGGCCGTGGTGCGGCCGTGGCCCGGCAGGTCGATGGCGATGACGCGGTATTTGGCCGCCAAGGGGATCAGGCAGAATTGCCAGGTCAGCAGGTCGGCGCCGAAACCGTGGATCAGTATGACCGGTGGCGCGTCGCCGCGGCCCATTTCGAGATAGTTGAGCGGCCCGTGACTGTGGTCCGGGCTGAGCGTCATGCCGACGCGGCGCGAGGGTTTGATGGCCATCGTCATGCGAGGAACCCGCCGTCGACGTTAAGGATGGAACCGGTGATCCAGCGCGAGGTGTCGGCCAGCAAAAAGGCGATGGCGGCGGCGACGTCGTCGGGGCGGCCGAGGCCGAGCGGGTGCATGTCAACGACGCGCTTGAAATTATCTTCCGACAGGATGGTGCGGAAATGATCCGACATCGGCGTGTCGACCATGGCCGGCGCCACGGCATTGACGCGGACGCCGTCGCGCACCAGTTCGACACCGAGGCCCTTGACGGCGGAAATGATCCCGCCTTTCGACGCCGCATAGACGACATTACCGGGCGCGGTTTTGAGTGCCGCCGAGGATGAGACATAGACCAGCGAGGCCGGGGTGCCGTGACAGGCTTTCAGGCGGAAAGCCTGGGCCAGCATCAGCGAGGCGCCGAGGTTTTGCGTTAGAACATCGGTTACAAAATCGGCGTTGATCGCCTGGATCGGCTTGGTCGCCTGGATGCCGGCGCAATGGGCGATGCCGTTGAGTGGACCCGTTTCCGTACACAGAGCTTTCAGCCAGGGCATGATGGCGGCAAGGTCGGCAAGATCGAAAAGACGGCCGATATGGCCCTCGCCTTCGAGCAGGGCCAGGGTTTCATCTAGGCGGTCCTGATTGCGGCCGGAGGCGATGACGCGGGCGCCGAGTTTCGAGAGATAGACGGCGGTCGCTTTACCGATGCCGCTGGTGGCGCCGGTGACCAGGATGGTGCGGCCGCTCAGATCCATGGGGTTGAAGGTCATGCCGTGGCCTCCATGTATCGGGCATAGGCCTGCTGGAAATGGGTGATGCGGCCTTCCAGCTCGCCGAGCAAGGGCGGGCGCGTGCCAGCCTCGCGCGTGCCTTGTTGGGCGATGGCGCAGATGGCGGCGTCTTCGTTGCGCACCTGGGCGGAGAAGGTTTTCAGGCTATCTATGACCATGTCGCGGGCCATACGGCCATTGTTGCGGGCCAGCCAGGATGTCGAGTTGATACGCAGCGTATCAGGGCCCGTTGGATCGAAGGTTTGGAAGGTCAGGAAGGCACCACTGGAGAAGGTCACGACGATATTGGGGAAGATGAGGAAATTGCCGTATTCGGGATAGCGCGTGCTGGGTTCGAGCTTGATGCTTTTGGCGACATTGGCCCACCATTTCAGCGAGCGCTCCTTGAGCTTGCCGACATAGCGGCTGTGGTCGGCGTCGGTCGAGATGTCGAGATCGATGCTGAGGATCAAGCCGAAACTTTCGGCGTGGACCAGGGGGACGTGGTAGCCTTCGGCGGCATTGTCCATACCGAGCTTCCAATTGGCGGCCCAATCATAGGATTCGCGCTCGAAACGGTCGGGACAGACTTCGCTGACATGGGCAAGGTCGTCGTGGAAACTGCCGAGGAATTCGGCCAGGGTCGGACCGGTTTCGCTCATGCGGACGAAGACGAAATGGCCGACGGTTTCCAGGGCGTAGGCTTGCAGCGACAGGGCGACCTTGTCGGCCTCGGCGAAGCCGAAAGTCTGTTTGTTGAGCGGTATCCCGATCGGCTTGCCGGCGCCATCATAGGTCCAGCCATGATAGGGGCATTGCAGAACCCGGTTGCCGCACGGCGCGGTCTGGATGCGCGAGAAGCGGTGCGAGCAGACATTGCGGAAGGCCTTGAGCTCACCGTTGAAGTTCTGCACGACGATGCTGTGCGGGCCGATCTGGGCGGTGATGAAGTCCTGGTGGTTTTGCAGGTCCTGGGTGAAGCCGACACACAGCCAGGACGGCTTGAAAACCTGCTCGATTTCCCGCGCCAGTATGTCCTCGCGCCAATAATAGTCAGCCGGAATTTGACCGAGGCGGTTTTGGTAGGTCGTGGTGGCGCTTGGGTCATTCACGGCATCGGGCATCAGGCATACTCGACGATCTGAGGCGCCGGCATGGGGCCGATCGTCAGCTTGATGGCGCTCCATGACCAGCCGACGCCGAAGCCCATCATGATCAGGCTTTGCGGTGTGTCGAAGGTGTCGGACAGCTTGGCGGCAATGGTCAAGGGGATCGAGGCCGACGAGGTATTACCGAAGGTTTCCATAGCCACCGGCACCTTGTCTTCGGGCAGACCGGACTTCTTGCGCAGGTGGTTGAGCATGAAGACATTGGCCTGATGGAACAGCACGTAATCGATATCGTCGATCGTCGTGTTGGAGGTCGTGAAGATGGCTTTGACCAGGTTCGGGACGTTTTTCAGGGTGAAATTGAAGACTTCGGTGCCGTTCAGGTGCAGGCGCGATTTGCGGTAAAGCTCTTCGGCCCGCTCAGTGTCGTGAGGCTCTTTCGGCGGCAGGAGTGGATGCTTCAAGCCGCCGGCTTCGACCATGATATGGGGGGCGCCTGAGCCATCGGTCCCGAAGACGCCGTACATATCGTCCGCATCCGGATTCAGTTCCAGGGCCGTGGCCGAACCGGCGTCGCCGAACAACGGAATCGTGCTGCGGTCGCCGTCGAGCAGCTTGGAGGTCGAGACATCGCCGGCGAGGACGAGGCCACGCGCCGGCCGGCCGGCAACCGTCAGGGTCTTCATCAGGGAGGCCGCCGTCCACAGGCCGTAGGCATAGCCGGAACAGCCGAGATTGATATCAAAGGCGAGGCAAGAACCGAGGCCGAGGCGCGATTGCATGGCACAGGCGGTGGCCGGGATGACGAAATCGGCGCTTTGGGTGACCATGATCAGGACGTCGATGCTGTCGCGCGCCCAGCCGAGCTCGTCCAGCAGGCCGTCGGCGGCTTTTTGGCAGAGGTCGGAGGTCAGGATGTCGGGACGGGCAATATGGCGCGAACGCACGCCGATCGAGGCCATCAGGCGTTCGCGTTCGACTTCATCGGGGATCAGGTTTTCAGCTTCGAGGTCGCGCGTTTCCGCCGGCACGCAGGCGCGGATGCCGCGAAGACTGACGCCGCTGAGGATCGCTTCTGTCATGGCCTTGGTCCAGTTGATACGCGCACCGTCGGGTGATTCGTGGTCACGCCGACGTGCGAGACTCGCAGTTAAGCTTTAAGGGAATATTGACGGAATCACGATTGGGTTAACGCTCATGTTTTCAGGAGTTCTCCCCATGGACAAGCCCGCCTTTTTCGCCGCCGTCGCCGAAATTTTGGAAGTCGATTCCGCCGGTTGGACCGGCGATGAAGTCATCAACGATGTCGGCAACTGGGACAGTTTGTCGGTCATTTCCTTCGTCGCCATGGTCGATTCCGACATGGACCAGATCGTCGACGGCGAAAAGCTGAAAGACGCCGAGACCTTGAACGATCTGGCGGCCCTGGTCGGGCTGTAAGCCATGATCGTCTTTAAAGACGCACGGCAGTGTTGGTGACGCGATGAAGAAGGTCGCCATCATTCCGGCGCGCGGCGGGTCGAAGCGCATTCCGCGCAAGAATATCAAGCCGTTCATGGGCCAGCCGATGATCGCCTATTCGATCAAGGCGGCACAAGAGTCGGGCCTGTTCGACAGTATTGTCGTGTCGACCGACGATGAGGAAATCGCCGATGTGGCGCGCGGTTTTGGCGCCGAAGTGCCGTTCATGCGGCCGGCGGATTTGGCCAATGATCACGCCGGCACGGGTGCGGTGATTATCCATGCCTTGCAGTGGTTTAGCGACCAGGGGACGCCGTTCGACGCCGCCTGCTGCATCTATGCGACGGCGCCATTTCTCGATTCAAAACGTTTGGTCGAGGGTTGGAAGAAATTGCAGGCGCCGGGCAAGCGGTTTGCCTTTTCGGTGACGTCCTATGCCTTTCCGATCCAGCGGGCCTTGCGGGCGGCCGGTGACAGCGTCGAGATGTTCTGGCCGGAAAATTTGATGAAGCGGTCGCAGGATCTGGAGCCGGCCTATCATGACGCGGCACAGTTCTACTGGGGCTGGGCGGAGGCGTTTTTGAACGGCGAGGTGACGTTTTCGAAGATCTCGGCGCCGGTGATTTTACCGCGCACCCAAGTGGTCGATATCGACACGCCGGAGGACTGGGAGGTCGCGGAAGTGACCTATCGGGTGTTGAAGGGGCTGTAGGCGGACACGCTTCCGGTGCGATTCGGAGTAGACATGGGTTTGTTCGAGGAAAACCGGCGCTCCGAATGAGGAATAGCCGGTTTCTAAAAGTATTATAATACCCATTTAGCCGTGGTCGGTTTCATGGCCGGCGCCGGGGAAACCTGGCAGGCTCAGATTAAAGACGATGGCGCAAGCGCGTAAGGCAAAGCCCGCTGCGAAGGCGATCAGAGCGGCGGGCCAGAAGTCGAGGCCCAGCAGTTTCAAAACAACGAAGGTGGCGGCGCCCAGCAGGGCCGCTGTGATATAGATTTCGCGGCGGACCAGCAGATTGGGCTCACCGGCCAGAACGTCGCGGATAATGCCGCCGAAGGCCGTCGTCAAAACACCCATGATCATAGCGCTGAACGGGTGGACGCCAAGATTGAGCGCTTTCGCGGTGCCGACGACGGCATAGGCGGCCAGGCCCAGGGCATCGAGCCACAGGAGCGCGCGGAAGCGCCAGCCGCGCTTGCCCAGGCTCCAGACGATGACGGCGGCGATCAGGCAGACAATAATATAGCCGGGCCGCTGTACCCAGAAAACCGGCGCGCCGATCAGCAGGTCGCGCAGGGTGCCGCCACCGACCCCGGTAATGGCGGCGAAGAAGCCGAAGGTGATGATGTCCTGCTTGCGGCGCGCGGCCGCCAGGGCGCCCGATACCGCGAAAACAGCGACGGCGGCGTAGTCGAGCCAATAAAAAGCAGCCAAAAGAGGAGATGAAGAGGCGTCCATGGGCGACGTGCTAGCACAGACCGCGGGACGCGCCTATATGGGCCGTGAAGGAGATTACCATGGCCGTATCCAAACCCGTTGTGCGTCTGCATGAAGCCTATCGCGACGATATCGGCGACCTGGTGACAAGGCGGCCCCTGCCCGGCTTGAAGATCGATCAGTTGGGGGCGTTTCTGTTCCTTAATCATCACGGGCCACAGGTCTATGCGCCCGGGAATAAGGGTTTGCCGTTCGGGCCGCATCCGCACCGCGGTTTCGAGACTGTGACCTTTATTCTTGAGGGTGAGCTGGCGCACCGCGATTCGGCCGGCCACGAGAGCATTATCCGCGAAGGTGGCGTGCAGTGGATGACGGCGGGTTCGGGCCTGGTCCATGCCGAGATATCGCCGGATGGTTTCAAAAAGGTGGGCGGGCCGTTGGAGATCCTGCAATTGTGGGTCAATCTGCCGGCCCGGCTGAAAATGACGGCGCCGCGCTATACCGGCGTGCAGAGGGACGAGATACCGGCGATAGCCGTGGGTAAGGATGTGACCTTAAATCTGGTATCGGGCGAATGGCAGGGCCAGGCGGGCGCGATTACGTCCTTGACCGGTGTGTTTATGACGACCGTGGAGATGAAGGCCGGCGGACGGATTTCTTTCGATGATCTGGCCGGGCGCGATGTGTTTTGTTATGTCGTCAAGGGCGAGGCGGCGATCAACGGCAGCGATATCCGGCACTGGAACCTGGTGGAATTCGGCGCCGGCGATACGGTCGATATCGCAGCTGTCAAGGACACCGTCCTGTTGTTCGGCCACGCTGAGCCGATCTATGAGCCAGTCGTGGCGCACGGGCCGTTTGTCATGAACACGACGGATGAAATTCGCCAAGCCTATGCCGATTATCAGGCCGGGAAGTTTGGTTGATGGCTTCAACATGCCAGTGACGATACGTCACTCAGATAGGGATTGCGGTCGTGACAGAATATGCTTGGTTTGAAATTTGGGTCGATGACACGGCTGAGCCGCCCTATGTCCTCATTCTGCGGTCAGATGCCGAGGAGACCAAATTCGATATCTACGATCCTGGTGAAAAGACCATCCGCGATTCTGTAAGTTCCTATCAGGACGCTATGTTTTGGCTGACCGAGGACGAGTACACGAAAGTCAACGGCAGGATGATGGTGGATTAAGACGAAATGACGTCACATTGAGTTGGCAATCAGAAGAAGTCAGAAAAAAGAACCCCTCACCCGGCAGGCTGAAGCCTGCCACCCTCTCCCCTTGAAAAGGGAGAGGGGGACAAGAACACTCATTTTACAAACAGTTATTCTGTCGGACGCCATAAGTGAGCTTTCCGTCAGCAACAAGCGCGCTGACAGGGCTCAGGCCGCTCCGCTCCCCGTTTCGCCCGCGGGCTGACGAGGGAGGATATCTGGCGTTTTATTCCGTGACGCAGGCGTTAAAGCCGGCGGTCAGGGCGGCTTCGTCAAGATGGCGGCCGATGAAGACGGCGCGCGAGATGCGCTTTTCACCCTCTTTCCATTGGCCTTGCAGGTCGCCTTCGAGGATCATGTGGACGGCCTGGAAGACCAGGCGCTTGTCCTCGCCCTTGACGTCGAGGATGCCCTTGGCGCGCAGGATGTCCTGACCCTTTTCTGCCAGCAGTTTGTCGA
Source organism: Asticcacaulis sp. P2_B1 (assembly GCF_056404915.1). Taxonomy (NCBI): domain Bacteria; kingdom Pseudomonadati; phylum Pseudomonadota; class Alphaproteobacteria; order Caulobacterales; family Caulobacteraceae; genus Asticcacaulis; species Asticcacaulis sp. P2_B1. The sequence continues at coordinate 566,203 of NZ_JBFUDD010000002.1, forward strand.
GCCAGCGGGTGAATTTGACACCGTCCATGGGGCGGGCGGCGCTCAGTGACACGCTTTTGATCTCTTCGTCGTGGATCGGATTGATGGCGTGGCTGCAATGTTCGTCGTGAACATGGCCCGCTTCGCCGTGGGCCGGGCCATGGTCGTGATGATGATGGTCATGACCGTGATCATGGTCGTGGCCATGGTGGTGATGGTCATGGTCGTGGTCATGATGGTGGTGGTCGTGATGATCATGGTCATGCCCATGATCGTGGTCATGACTGTGATTGTCGATCGATTCCATCTTGCTGAGGTCGAAGCGGTGCTGGTTGAGCAGGCTCTTGATATCGACTCCCGAGCGCGTGGCGCGGGTGATGGTGGCCAGGGGGTTCAGGCCCTTCAGGCGAGCTTCGATCTCATCGAGGCGGGCGGCGTCGACCAGGTCGGTCTTGTTGAGGATGATGTGGTCGGCAAAGGCGACCTGTTCCTTGACGACGCGGTCTTCGCCAAAGGCCTGGTCGAAGAACTTGGCGTCGACCAGGGTGGTGACGGAGTCGAGGTAGGTCTTGGCCTTGATGTCTTCGTCGACGAAGAAGGTCTGGGCTACCGGGCCGGGATCGGCCAGGCCCGTGGTTTCGACGATGATGGCGTCGAAACGGCCCTTGCGCTTCATCAGACCCGACAGGATGCGGATCAGGTCGCCCCGCACCGTGCAGCAGACGCAGCCATTGTTCATTTCGAAGACCTCTTCGTCGGCGCCGACGATCAGGTCGTTGTCGATACCGATCTCGCCGAACTCATTGACGATGACGGCGTATTTCTGACCGTGGTTTTCGCTGAGGATACGGTTGAGCAAGGTCGTCTTGCCGGCGCCGAGATAGCCGGTCAGGACCGTGACGGGAGTTTTCAAAGAGGCGGCAGCGGTATCGGCCATGAGCATGTTACTTTATAAAGGAGAGCGGAATGACGCTTAGTTAAGCCTTCACGCATTGAAATCAAGCCTTGATCTCTATACATCGGCGCAGGCGGTTTGATTTGGTTATAAATTAGACTGGAGCCGTCGTAAAACCCGTTGACTCGTCGGGATATCCTTGTATAAGTCGCCGCCTCTCGCCCGGAGCCTTTGGTTCCCGGGGCGGTTTTCCATTCTCCCGCGCAGAGCTTTCCTTTATAAAGCCCCGTGCCTACGCAAAGGTTCTTGACCATGTACGCGGTCATCAAAACAGGCGGTAAGCAGTACCGTGTATCGGCCGGCGATCTCATCGTGGTCGAAAAGCTCGAAGGCGATGCCGGCGCGGCGTTGAAGTTCAACGAAGTGCTCATGATCGGTGACGAAGCCGGCGCCGTGGTCGGTGCTCCGCTGGTCGACGGCGCTGTCGTCGAAGCCACCCTGATCGAAACCCGCAAGGGCGAAAAGGTTCGCATCTTCAAGAAGACCCGCCGTCAGGGCTATCGCCGTACGCGCGGTCACCGTCAGGTCCAGAGCGTCCTGCGCGTCACCGGTATCACCGGCGCCGGCAAGTCGGCTGCCTGGGAAGGCACCGTGTCGCTGACGACGAAGGCCGAGCTCGATGCCCGCGCCCGTAACCTGGCGCCGCGCAACCTGGCTGCTGCCATGGAAGAGCCCGAAGTCGTGTCGGTCCCGGTCGTCGCTGAAGAAGCCGCGCCCGCGCCGAAGAAGAAGGCCGCTCCCAAGAAGGCCGCTGCTGAAACCACCGCTGACGAAGCGTAAGATCAAAGTTTAAGAGGAGCTCCTCCCATGGCACACAAAAAATCTGGCGGTTCGTCGCGCAACGGTCGCGATTCACAGTCCAAGCGCCTCGGCGTCAAGCGTTTCGGCGGTGAAGCCGTTCTGGCCGGCAACATCCTGGTCCGTCAACGCGGCACCAAGTTCTTCCCCGGTGACAATGTCGGCCTCGGCCGCGACCACACCCTGTTCGCCACGGCGACCGGCAATGTGAAGTTCACCACCAAGCGTGACAATCGCTGTTACGTGTCGATCCTTCCGATGGCGGCAGCCGCCGAATAAGCACGATCGAGATATTCGGATCGTGCTGATACCAGCCGATCCGGACCGAGTTTTGAGCGGGAGTCCGGATTTCACCGGGCTCCCGTTTTCTTTTTTCATGTTGGCATAAACCAAACGTGATCCCGCTCAAAAGCACCATGGTTGAACTGACATAGTTCGACCCTAAATAGGCCCTATCCGTTGGCTTAAGTCGGACCGGGGCAGGAGACCGAGCAATGATCACGCGCATCAATGAAGACTTGACCCATGAAGATTGGGGCCTAAGCCAAAACCGGCCGGATGAAGTCAGCGTCGAAACGACACGCCTCAGCCTCAACGCCTTGCAGCCCGGCGACATCGACGATTTTATCGCCGTCTTCGCCGACAAGAACTCGGCGCGCATGACGCACGCCATCCCGCATCCCTTGAGCCGCGATGAGGCCGAGAAACTGCTGGCCGGCATGGCGGCGGCGAAACTGACCCATTGGGCGATACGCGACGATCATGAGCGATTGATCGGCGTGGTCAGCCTGACCAAGTCGGCCTGTGGCGCGCCCGCCGGAATTCATACCTTCGGGCCGAACCTGAGCGTCTTTATCGCGCCGGCATACCAGGGCCGGGGTTTTGCCCTGGAAGCCGTCGATGGGCTGCTGCGGTGGGTCAAGAAGCGCAAGCTACATCGCATCATCCATGCGGCGCACTTTGCCGACAACGAACCGTCGGGCCGGCTGCTGGTCAATGCCGACTTTCTCTATACGGGGCGGCGGACGATGGAGACATCGCTGGCGCGCGACGGCGAGCATGAAGCCTGGCATATGATACGGATCCTGTAGGGTGGAACTTTTCTAATAGCGACCGGTGGGCGCGGACACCCGGCCCACCCCACCACCCCCGCGCAAAGAGGCGCGGCGGTCCCCCTCCCCGACAAGCGGGGAGGATCAAGATTGGCAACACACTTCAACTTTCAAGCATTCGTGCTTTAAATTTCTACAGGTCCCAACACTTCAACATTCCTTCTGACGCAAGATCATTGATCTTGCGTCCATTTTCGTTCAAGACGTCTTTCGGTAAGACGCGTTTTTTGCGAAAAACCGGTCAACCACTTTTTCGAAAACGCTTTAGCCCCACAATGAAATTCCTCGATCAGTGCAAAATCTATATTCGTTCCGGTAACGGCGGCGCCGGCGCCGTCTCCTTCCGGCGCGAAAAGTTCATCCCCAATGGCGGTCCCGACGGCGGTGACGGCGGCAGGGGCGGCGACGTATGGATCGAAGCCGTCGACGGCCTCAACACGTTGATCGATTACCGCTATCAGCAGCATTTCAAGGCCCAGACCGGCGAGCACGGCAAGGGCCGGCAGATGCACGGCGCCAATTCCGAGGATATCGTGTTGCGCGTGCCGGTCGGCACCGAGGTCTTCGAGGAAGACCATGAAACCCTGATCATCGACCTCGATACCGAGGGCAAGAAGTTCCTGCTGGCCAAGGGCGGCAATGGCGGCTGGGGCAATACCCGTTTCAAGGGCCCGATCAATCAGGCGCCGAAATTCGCCCTGCCCGGCCAGGATGGCGAAGAGCGCTGGATATGGCTGCGCCTGAAACTGATCGCCGATGCCGGTCTGGTTGGATTGCCCAATGCCGGCAAGTCGACCTTTTTGGCGGCGTCGTCGGCCGCCAAGCCGAAGATCGCCGACTATCCGTTTACGACCCTGGTGCCCAATCTCGGGGTTATCGATCTGGGGCCAGAGCAGCGCTTTGTCATGGCCGATATTCCGGGCTTGATCGAAGGCGCGTCGGAAGGCGCCGGGCTCGGCACCAAGTTCCTGGGGCACGTCGAACGCACCAAGGTTTTGATCCACCTGGTCGACGGCACCGGCGAGGACCCGGTCCTGGCCTATAAGGTCATCCGCAAGGAGCTCAAGGCCTATGACGCCATCCTTGGGTCGAAGACCGAACTGGTCGCCATCAACAAGTGCGACTCGCTCGATGCCGATGCGCGCAAGAAGCTGAGCGCCAAGATCAAGAAGGTGTCGGGCCAGACGCCGTTCCTGATTTCCGGTGTCTCCGGCGAAGGCGTCCGCGAACTGTTGTTCGCCGCTTTGGAAACCATCACCGGTGAGAAACAGGCCGAAGCCCGTCCCGCTCCTGAAGTCGCTCCGGCCTATAATCCGATGGATAACCGATAATAGATGTGGTTCGCAGGCCTCGCCCCAATGAACCCGGCCGTGCGTGCCGGCGGCCTGCGACCGGGGTTCCATCTGGAACGCGGCATGAAGATCGGGCTGTTCGGCGGTTCGTTCAATCCGGCCCATGCCGGCCATCGCCATGTCGCCGAGACGGCGCGGGTGAAGCTTGGGCTTGACCGCATCGTCTGGCTGGTGTCGCCGCAAAATCCGTTGAAAAACAAGGCCGAGACGGCGCCTTTGGCCGAACGCATCAAGCAGATCGAACCGTTTATCGGTCCGAACGACATCATTTCCGATTACGAGACGCKCATCCACGCGACCTATACGCTGGATACCCTGCGGGCTTTGAAGGCGCGCTATCCCGGCGTCAATTTCGTTTGGATCATGGGGGGCGACAGCCTGGCCAGTTTCCACCGCTGGCGCGGCTGGGTGCAGATCATGCACATGGTGCCGGTGGTGGTGGTGTCGCGGCCGGGCGCCATGATGCATGCACGCTTTTCTCCGGCGGCCAAACGTTTTGCCCGCTATCGCGTCAAGGAGCGCCAGGCGGCTATCCTGCCTTTGATGCCGGCGCCGGCCTGGGCCTATATCAAGGGGCCGCTGCACGCCCATTCGTCGAGCGCCATCCGGGCGCAATTGAAGCACAATGCCGGGTCGCGCGACGGCTCAAGCCCAGACACGCCATAAAATCTCATCAAATTACGTTGAACGGGTGACCAAAGGGCATATCTGTGCTACTGTCCCCGCCTGTGGATCATAAAGGAACCCCGAAACTGTCTCCCCAAGCCGCGCACGACGCGCCCAATTCCGCGCCTCTGACAGAGGCCCCCCTGGATCACAACCTGACGTCCCCCGATACGGACGGCATGGAACCTCTCGAGACCCTGATCGTCGAACGTCTTGACGGCGACAAGGCTCAGGACATTGTCTGCATCGATTTGAAGGGCAAGTCATCGGTCGCCGATACGCTGATCATCGCGTCGGGCCGTTCGCACCGTCACGTCGGCGCCTTGGCCGATCACGTATTGCGCGCTTTGAAAGAGGCCGGTTTCGGCAAGGCCAAGGTCGAAGGCCTGCCGGCTTGCGACTGGGTTTTGATCGATGTCGGCGATGTGGTCGTCCACATCTTCCGCCCGGAAGTCCGCAGCTTCTACAATATCGAGAAGATTTGGTCGCTGTCGCCGGAAGGCACGGGCCACACGATCCCGGTCTAGCGTGAAGCTGACCCTGTGCGCCGTCGGGAAACTGGGCGCGACGACGGAAAACAATCTCGCCAAGGATTATCTCAGCCGCGCCTCGTTAACGGGGCGCGGTTTAGGCATTTCGGCGGTCGATTTGTTGGAAGTGGAGGCCAAAAAGGGCCTGAAGGCCGCGACCTCGGCCATGTTGAAGGCCCAGGAGATGGAAGCCATCCGCGCTGCATTGGGTGAAGGCGGGATTTTGATCACCTGCGACGAGCATGGCGACGCCTTGACCTCACGGCAGATCGCGCAGCGTTTGAATACCTATAAGGACCGCGGCGAGCGCCGGGTGACGTTTCTGATCGGTGGGGCCGATGGGCTGGATCCTGGTTTGTTGAAGTCGTCGGCGTTTTCGCTGGCGTTCGGGCCGCAGACCTGGCCGCATGCCCTGGTGCGAGTGATGCTGGCCGAGCAGATGTATCGCGCGACGACGATTTTGGCCGGATTACCCTATCACCGTGATTAGGATCGGTTGCCGGCGTTAAGATATCTGATAATCCCGCGAAACAGAAAAAAAACGCCCAGCGCGATGGCGCTCCAGAAGATGAGAAACCCCTGCCCTTCGGTGCGGTGCAGGCTACTTACGAATGTAAGAGCAACACCTACCAACAAGAAAAACACGCCGATACCCATACCGGGCAAGGCGTTTTTCCGGCGCAGGGCCGCCACAAGTTTGCGTGCCGCGACAATATAGCTCTGAGCTTCGACTGCGGATATACCATAGGCTTCAAGAGCGGTTACGATCTGGGCGTCCGAATAGTGTTTCAACATCAGGTCGAAGGCGGTTTGCAYGGCCTGTCGCTGAGCCCAGTCGGGTGTGTCGGTCGTGGTGTCGTCTAATGCCATGATGTCCCCCTGATACAGGCTAACCGCGGGGGGTGCATCGGGTCAAGATGTGACACCAAATCAGGCGGACTATTCATTGAGACTTAATACGAAACACCCTATTTCAGGACCATGAACCGTTCTTCGGCCTATTTGATTCTGACCGGCCTTGCTGTCAGCGCCCTTGTCGGGGCGATGCAGAGCGACGTCAGTGCTCAGTCTAAGGTCAAGGCCTTGACGCCGGTCGAGCAGAACGATCTCGACAACCTTTCGGCCCAGCGTCGTGCGGAGTTGCGCAAGAGCGATCTGACGCGACAGACGGCCAGGCAGATCGGGTTGGAGATCGAGGATTTGCGTCAGCAGATCATCGATGTGTCGAAGAAGCAGGGGGTCAGTGAGACGCGGGCGGCGATTTATCGTGCCAAGCTGGAGACCATCAATCTGCAGGAAGCCGATATCACGCGGCGATTGACGGCGGCGCGCGGCAAGGAGTCGCGGTTGTTGTCGGCCTTGCAGATCTATTCGCGCAATCCGCCGCCGACCATCTTCATCGCGCCGCAGAAGGCCAATGACGCGGTCTTGGCGGCGATCATCATGAAGGCGATTACGCCGGAATTGCAAAAGCGCACCGATGTTTTGGTGCAGCAGAACGAGCAATTGGTCAATTTGCGGCGGCAGGCGGCTTTGCAGAATGAGGCTCTGTTCATTTCCGAGGGCGATGTGTCGGACCAGAGGCGCCAGATCGAGGCGCTTATCCAGCAGAAGATGACGCTGGAGGATCAACTGCTGGGCCAAGCCGACCAGATGGAGGCCAATGCGGTGGCGTTGAAGGCGCGGGCGGACCGGGTGACGGGCAGTTCGCCGCTGAAGGGCTTTTTGGGGTTGGGGCCGCGGGACGACGTGACGCATTTGGGTCAGCCGGTGGTTGGCGACAAGGTGCGCGATTACGGTACGGCGGATGTTGTAGGGGGTACGGCGCCGCCCAGCCGCGGCATCTATTATTCCGCTCAGCCGGGGTCGCAGGTGGTGTCTCCCGGCGAGGGTGAGATCGAGTTTGTCGGGCCTTTGGATTCGTATGGCCAGGTGATTATTTTGGACATCGGGCACGGTTATCATGTGGTGCTGACGGGTTTGGGCCGGGTCTATGTCGACAAGGGTCAGACGGTAGCGCGCAACGAGCCTTTGGGGCGGATGCCAAACCTGTCGGACAAGAAGACGGTTTTGTATATGGAGCTTCGGCGCGGGGAGGATCCGGTGAGTCCGGCGACGGCGATAGCGCTCCAGTAACGGGGCGTGGGGTCCGCGACCCCACATCTTCTCTTACTTCCTTTCCTGACCTAGGCCCCCTTGGGGCAAGGTCTGGAAAGGAAATAGGAAAGGCTTGGGGCCTCAGGCCCCAAACCCCGGCCTTGGAGCACTATTTCGCCCCGCCCCGTTTACGCCACACTCACACTCTTATATGTATGCATGAAAGCGTACCCATCAGGCCGGACACACATGAAGAATATTTATCTCGGCGGCATCGCCGCACTCGCGCTGAGCGTCGGCGCCGTGGCCTATGCCAACCAACCCGTCTTCTCGCCCCAGTCCGATACCTACCAGCAACTCGCCCTGTTCGGCGACGTCCTGGCCATCGTCCAGCAAGACTATGTCGTCAAGACCGATTCGAAAAAACTGATCAATGCCGCCCTGCAAGGCATGCTGGCCAGCCTCGACCCCCATTCCAACTACCTGTCGGACGACGACTATACCGACCTGAAGGAAAAAACCCGCGGCTCCTACGGCGGCATCGGCCTGGAAGTCACCGGTGAAGACGGCGCCGTCAAGGTCATCACCCCGATGGACGATACCCCCGCCAGCAAGGCCGGCATCGAATCGGGCGACTATATCACCGCCATCGACGGCACCTCGATCCTCGGCCTGCCGCTCAATGACGCCGTGTCGAAGATGAAGGGCGATCCCAATACCAAGCTGACCATCACCGTCGTCCGCACCGGTAAGAGCGATCCCTTCGACCTCACCCTCACCCGCGAAATCATCGTCGTGAAGTCGGTCAAGACGCGCATGGAAGGCGATTTCGGCTATCTGCGCATCGCCTCCTTCTCGGAAACCACCGCCAAGGACACCCAAACGGCCCTGGCCGACCTGATGGCTAAGAACCCCAAGATGAAAGGCCTGGTCCTCGACCTGCGCAACAATCCGGGCGGGCTGCTGGAACAATCGGTCGGCGTCGCCGATCTCTTCCTCAATGGCGGCGAAATCGTCAGCCAACGCGGCCGCAATCCCGGCGACATCCAGCGCTATCAGGCGCATAAGGGCGACATGCTGAACGGCCTGCCCATGGTCGTCCTGACCAATCCCGGCACCGCCTCAGCCGCCGAAATCGTCGCCGGCGCGCTCCAGGACCAACACCGCGCCTCGACCGTCGGCCTGACCACCTTCGGCAAAGGCTCGGTGCAGGAAGTCATCGACCTGGGCCAGAACCGCGCCGTTAAGCTGACGACCGCGCGTTACTACACGCCGTCCGGCCGCTCGATCCAGAAGACCGGCATCGAACCCGATCTCGAAGTGGCGCAATCCAAGGACCAGGCGAAATATATCGCCACCTCGGCCCTGCAATATACCGAAGCCGCCTATGCCAACGCGCTCGACGCCGACGAAGGCAAGGTCCGCCGTTCGCCGCATGCGGTGCAAGAAGTGCCGCCGGAATCATTCGACACCAAGACCGGTGACTTCGAACTGACCCGCGCGCTCGATGTCCTGGCCGATGGCGGCGACGTCAAAATGGCTGCCGCCCATCCGCGCGGCACCGCCATGGCCGACGCCGACCTGGTCGCACAGCCCGGCAAACGCTTCGAAGGCAAGGACAAGGTGTCGGACGTCAAACCTGCCGGCGCAACGGCCGCTTCGGTCGTCGAAGGCGCCAAGAAGGCCGAAGCCGGAACGACGACCTCTTCCAGCGCTTCGAGCTCGTCATCGGGCAGCAAATAAAAGGGTTCAGGGGGCGCCATCATGAAGTTTTTCAAGATGGTGGCGCTTCTGGCCCTCGTGGTCGTGGTTGTTGCCGGTGGGCTTGTCGCCAGCGGTACGGTGCCCACCCAAGACCTGCTCAATTTCCTACAAGGCCGAGCGGCCAAACCGACTGTTACGCTCTCGACCAGAGCCCAGGATCATGACACCTATATCGAGGTGTATCACCAGGGAAATCAGGAAAAGCCACCGCCGACTTTATGGTTGGGGACAGAGCCAAACCTGCCACCGCAGCCGCAATTTCCGGAAGGCCCAGATAGCTTTGATCCTTGGGCTTACCCGTTCCATTGGTATTTTGCCCATCCTGTTGAGCTATCCGACGACCAGTACCTGAACATTCTGGGCCTGACTCAAGGTCTGAAATGTGAAGACCGGGTCATCGACTTTAATACCGATCTGACAGTGACGACTATTGTTGACGGTCACCGTACATCCGTATGTTTTATACAAGGCGATACGGCGCGCGCCTACGCAGCGGCGCTTGTAGAAGCCAAGCCCGACGATATACCGGGAAGATACAATCCCCTTGACGATCTCGTGCGCTTTCTCGCTCACCCTATAATGCCGTCACGAGCGAGCGATGCTGCAAAACCCTCGGGTTGGACCGAGTTGCGTCATGATCCTTCGCCCAATATGGCCAAGGCATCCCTATGGCTAGGAACAACTGCCAACTTGCCGCCGCAACCGGACGACCCGTCGGTGACGCGGTTGGTTCTCAGTGACTATCAATACCAGAGAGCCTTTCTGTCGTCATATAACGAAGCGACCTGTGAAAGCGCCCCTAATGGAAAGAACTACACTACGCGTGACATCGGGCATGGCTGGGATGACGAATTGGCGATCAGCACTGTAACATCGCAAAGACGCAGCGGCTGCATGACTGCTGGCACAGAAATATGTGGCGTGCTGCATAACCTTTATGACGTGTTTGCCGACGATACCGACAGGCGTAATGGCGATGCGGTGAAAGCCATGGCCAACGGCTTTCAATGCCTGCCCGACGCCTGGCCGAACTTGGTGGCGACAGAATTCATGATGCCGGATGGACCGGGCGCCTATATCCAGGTCAAGGCTAATGGGTGGGACACGACCGGGAATCGCGTATGGATTGGCACCCATGACGCCATGCCAGCGGCCAATCCGGACGCTGGGGCGGAATGGCAGGCCACGAAGCAGGTAAGCCGTCTTTATGTCTCCCAAGAAGGCTATGCCGCGCTGAGCAAGACCGCCAAGGGGTTTACTTGCGAACAACGGATGAGTGAGGGCGGCGATACAATCCAGGTGAGGATTCCGGCACCGCAATGGGGCACGACACGCTGCGACGTTGGTGGCGCACCGGCCTGTCGATTTATACGTGCACTGGCGGCATTCCCGGACGCCGATCCCATAACGGCCGACAGGCTGAAAGGTTATGCCGCCGGTCTGGGTTGCGATTCGGTCAAGTCCTGATCTTGTCGGCAATTTTGCCGCTTGATTCAGCTTTCGTTAGGCTTTGTTAACCCTGATCCGGCATAACTGGAGCTCAGTTTACGGATCAGCGGCCCATGTTTGCTAAGCCCAAAATGCCATCCCTGACCAATGCCGCGGGTTTCAAATCCGCCGGCATGAAAATTGATGTCAAGGCATTGGTGGCGCCCGTCGTCGAAACCTTCAAAAAGCCCTATGTCGCGCCGGTGTCGGCGTTCGGCGCCTTTGTCTGTGTCCTGATTGTGTTCCTGAACCTGGCCGGCGATCCGGAAGCCGGCTCGCCGTCGGTGCGCATCAACCTGCCCAAGGCCAAGGGTTCCGTCACCCTGGCGGATACGGCCGGCGGCAGCACTTCGGGCGACGACCAGGCCGGCATGCAGTCCCTGACGCTCGACAGTCTGGGCCTGTTCCCCGATGCCAGCGCCAGCAATTTCAGCCTGAACGGCGATACCTCCGCGCCACCTTCGGGGACCGCTGTCATCACCATGCCCGGCGCCGACGACAACGCGCCTTCAGCGGTCAGTGTCGTGCGCGGACCGTCCTCGCCACTGGCTCAATCGCCGATCGCGGGCCTGGTCCAGACGACCAATACCGGTCCGTTGCCGATGATCGCGCCCACAGGCATGACGCCGGCTTCGGCCTATGCCCGCCCGTTCAAGAGCGACGGCCGCCCCATGGTGGCGCTGATCGTCGGCGGCCTGGGCCTCAATCCGACCACGACACGCGAAGCTATTGATCAGTTGCCGCCGGAAGTGACCCTGTCCTTCGTGCCCTATACGACCGGCCTGCAGGGCTGGATCGACCTGGCGCGCGCTTCGGGCCACGAAGTCATGATCGAAGTGCCGATGCAGCCATCCAACTATCCCGACAATGATCCGGGCCCGCAGACCTTGATGGCCAATGCCGCCACGGACGACCTGACGAACCATCTCAACTGGGCGCTCAGCCGGGCCACCGGTTATTTCGCGGTCAGCAATTATCAGGGCAGCGCGTTTTTCAAGGACAAGGCCGGCACCGCGACCTTCCTGAGCAATTTGAAATCGCGCGGGGTCGCCTTTATCGACGATGGCCAGGCCAAGGGCTTGCAGGGCGCCTGGGCGCGCGGCAGCGCCGATCGCATCATCGACAACCAGATCAACGCCACGGCCATTAATGCCCAGCTGGCGGGGCTGGAGGCGACTGCCAAGAACCGCGGCAACGCCTTGGGGACGGGCTTTGCCTATCCGGTGACTCTGGCCGTGGCGCTCAACTGGACGCAATCGCTGAATGCCAAGGGCCTGCAATTGGCGCCGGCGTCCGCGATAACCCATCAATGAAGCATCCACCTTCCGAGTATCGCCCGAATGTCGGGCTGGTCGTCTTTAATGGCGAGGGCAAGGTGTGGATCGGTCATCGCTTTGGCATCGGTGGCGATCATGCCTGGCAGTTTCCGCAGGGCGGGGTCGACGAGGGCGAGGACCTGGAAGCGGCGGCTTTGCGGGAACTGTATGAAGAGACCGGGATTCGCAGTGTCGAGCTGATCGGGCGGACCAAGGACTGGGTGATGTATGATTTCCCGGCCGAGGTTCTGGCGCAGAAGAAGATCGGGCGGAACTTCAAGGGTCAGAAGCAGATCTGGTTTGCTTATCGGTTTGTCGGTGAGGATGCCGAGATCGATTTGAAAGCGCATCATGAGCAGGAGTTTTCGCGTTGGGAATGGTGCGATATCGATCGGGTGATCGATCGCGTGGTGCATTTCAAGCGGGATAGCTATCGCAAGGTGATTGCGGAATTTCGTGGGCTTGCGTGAAGTTTACGGGGCGTGGGGTCCGCGACCCCACATCTTGCTTCTTCCTGACTTAGCCTTGGCCCTCTGGGCCAGGCTTAGTCAGGAAAAGGGAAGGCTTGGGGCCTCAGGCCCCAAACCCCGTAAACTCCCAGCCAGGTCTCACGCAGTTGTGCGCCCCCCTCCCCGTCATCCGATGATACAAAACAGGCTCCAACGCGAAAGGAGCCTGCCATGGCCTATGTCGACGGTTTTTTAATCCCGGTCAAAAAGACCAACAAGGACGCCTATGTGAAGATGGCGCAGATGGCCGCCGAAATCTGGAAAGACAACGGCGCGCTCGAAGTCGTCGAATGCTGGGGCGACGATGTCCCCGAAGGCAAGGTCACGTCGTTTCCGATGGCAGTGAAGCTGGAAGAAGACGAGGTGGTGGTGTTTTCGTGGGTCACCTGGCCCGACCGACAATCACGCGACGCCGGGAACGAAAAGGTCATGGCCGATCCGCGCATGCAAATGAACCAGGATATGCCGTTTGACGGCAAGCGGCTGATCTTCGGTGGGTTCGAAGTTATCAGCAAGGTGTGAGCTAAATTTACGAGGTCTGGGGGCTGTGCCCCAGGTCTTTCCCTATCCATGAAAAAGCCTGGGCCGATAGCCCAGGCTTTTTCATGGATTAAGAGAAGATGTGGGGCCTCAGGCCCCACACCCCGCAAATTTAGTGCACGGTTTCGATATACTCGTCCGCATGCTCCGCCAGGATCGTCATGCCGTCTTCGTTGACATCGGCGAAACCGCCACGAACCTGGAACACCCGGCTCTTGCCTTCGTTGACGATCGTCACCTGACCTTCGGCCAGGGTCGTCATGAACGGCGCGTGGTGCGCCAGGACATCGAACTCACCTTCAGAACCCGGAGCGATGACGTGATCGACTTCACCCGAATAAAGTTCGGCTTCCGGAGTCACCAGCGAAACGTGGAGTTTATCGGACATGCTTACTTGCCCTCGCCAGCCAGGCGCTCGGCCTTGGCGATGGCGTCCTCGATCGTGCCGACCATGTAGAAGGCGGCTTCCGGCAGATGATCGTAGTCACCATTGCAGATGCCCTTGAAGCCCTTGATGGTGTCTTCGATCGACATCAGCACGCCCGGCGTGCCGGTGAAGATTTCAGCGACGTGGAAGGGCTGCGACATGAAGCGCTGGATCTTGCGGGCGCGGGCGACGACCAGCTTGTCGTCTTCGGACAGTTCGTCCATACCCAGAATGGCGATGATGTCCTTCAACGCCTTGTACTGCTGCAGGATTTCCTGAACGCGCGTGGCGGTGTCGTAGTGTTCCTGGCCGACGACGCGCGGGTCGAGAATACGCGAGGTCGAGTCGAGCGGATCGACGGCCGGATAGATGCCCTGTTCGGCGATCGAACGCGACAGAACCGTCGTGGCGTCCAAGTGGGCGAACGAAGTGGCCGGCGCCGGGTCGGTCAAGTCGTCGGCCGGGACGTAAACGGCTTGAACCGAGGTGATCGAGCCCTTGTTGGTCGAGGTGATGCGTTCCTGCAGACGGCCCATTTCGGTGGCCAGAGTCGGTTGATAACCGACGGCCGACGGAATACGGCCCAGCAAGGCGGACACTTCGGAACCGGCCTGGGTGAAACGGAAGATGTTGTCGACGAAGAACAGAACGTCCTTGCCTTCGACGTCGCGGAAATATTCGGCCTGGGCCAGGCCGGTCAAGGCGACGCGGGCGCGGGCGCCGGGAGGTTCGTTCATTTGACCGTAAACCAGGGTACAGCGCGACGTGCCGCCGCCGCCCTTTTGGTTGACGTTCGACTCGATCATTTCGTGATAGAGGTCGTTGCCTTCGCGGGTACGTTCACCGACGCCGGCGAACACGGAATAGCCACCGTAGGCCTTGGCGATGTTGTTGATCAGTTCCTGGATCGTAACGGTCTTGCCGACGCCGGCGCCGCCGAACAGGCCGATCTTGCCGCCCTTGGCGTATGGGCAGATCAGGTCGACGACCTTGATGCCGGTGACCAGCAGCTCGGCCGAGGTCGCTTGATCGGCGAAGGCCGGGGCATCGGCGTGGATCGGGTTGAAGAAGGTGGTGTCGATCGGACCGGCTTCGTCGATCGGCTCGCCGATGACGTTCATGATGCGGCCGAGCGTCGCCGGGCCGACCGGCACGGTGATGGCGGCGCCGGTGTCGGCGACGGCCTGACCGCGGACCAGACCTTCGGTGGCGTCCATGGCGATGGTGCGGACGGTGTTTTCACCCAGATGCTGGGCGACTTCGAGGACCAGACGCGCGCCGGTGGCGGTGTTGGTGGTCTCAAGGGCGTTCAGGATGGCAGGCAGCTTGCCGTCGAACTCGACGTCGACGACGGCGCCGATGATTTGCGAGACCTTGCCGGTCGCGGCGACGATCTTTTGGATGGCGGACATGTGTAATTCCTTACAGGGCTTCGGCGCCGGCGATGATCTCGATCAGTTCGGTCGTGATCTGGGCCTGGCGTTTGCGGTTATATTTCAGGGTCATCGCGTTGATCATGTCGCCGGCATTACGCGTGGCATTATCCATCGCGCTCATCTGGGCGGCATAGAAACCGGCGTTGTTTTCAAGCATGCTGGACAGCAGTTGCACGCTGAGATTCCGCGGCAGCAAGACTTCCAGGATTTCCTCTTCCGAGGGCTCGTATTCGTAGACGGCGCCATGGGTATCTTCCACGGCCTTTTCGTCGACCTCGACCGGGATGAGACGCTTGGGCGTCGGCACCTGGGCGATGACCGATTGGAAACGCGAATAGAACAGCGTCACCACGTCAGCACGGCCTTCGAGGAATTCGGCGGTGATCTTTTCGGCGATCGGCTTGACGGCGTCGAGCGTCAGCACCTTGGTGCCCGACATGTCGAACGAGTCGACGATCTTGTCGGCAAACTGCCGCTTCAGGGTGTCGCGGCCCTTACGGCCCACGGTAATGATGCGAACCTTATTGCCGGCGGCGATCTGTTCCTTGATGAAAACGATAGCGGCGCGGGCGATATTGGAGTTGAAACCGCCGGCCAGACCGCGATCGGCGGTGGCTACGACCACCAATTGGTTGGTCTGGGAACCGTTGCCGACCAGCATTTGCGGCGCCGAGTCGCCGGTGATGCCCTTCGCCAGGTTGGCGATGACAGCCGCCATGCGCTTCGCATAGGGACGGGCGTTTTCCGCCGAGTCCTGCGCCCGCTTCAGCTTGGCTGCCGCCACCATCTGCATCGCCTTCGTGATCTTCTGCGTGGCTTTCACGCTGCCGATCTGAACGCGCATGTCCTTTAAGCTTGCCATGGTCTGGGTCTATCCGGGCTTAGGCGAAGTTCGAAGTGAAGTCGGCGACGACGGTCTTGAGCTGGGCTTCGAGGTCGGCCGACAGGGCCTTCTGCTCGCGGATCGCGGTCAGGAGGTCGAGGTGGCGGGTGCGCAGCAGCGACAAGAGGTCGGCTTCGTAGCGGCGGACGTCACCGACGGCGACAGTATCGAGATAACCACGGGTACCGGCATAGATGACCGCAACCTGCTCTTCGACCTTCAGCGGCGAATATTGCGGCTGCTTCAAGAGCTCCGTCAGACGGGCGCCACGCGCCAGCAGACGCTGGGTGGCGGCGTCGAGGTCGGAACCAAACTTGGCGAAGGCGGCCATTTCGCGATACTGGGCCAGGTCGCCCTTGATGGCGCCGGCAACCTGCTTCATCGCCTTGATCTGGGCCGACGAACCGACGCGCGACACCGACAGACCGACGTTGACGGCCGGACGGATGCCCTGGAAGAACAGGTCGGTTTCGAGGAAGATCTGGCCGTCGGTGATCGAGATCACGTTGGTCGGGATGTAGGCCGAGACGTCGTTGGCCTGGGTTTCGATGATCGGCAGGGCGGTCAGCGAGCCAGAACCGTTTTCTTCGTTGAGCTTGGCGGCGCGTTCCAG
Organism: Asticcacaulis sp. P2_B1; assembly: GCF_056404915.1. NCBI lineage: Bacteria > Pseudomonadati > Pseudomonadota > Alphaproteobacteria > Caulobacterales > Caulobacteraceae > Asticcacaulis > Asticcacaulis sp. P2_B1. The sequence continues at coordinate 582,668 of NZ_JBFUDD010000002.1, forward strand.
CAGGCGGCTGTGCAGGTAGAAGACGTCGCCAGGATAGGCTTCGCGGCCGGGCGGACGGCGCAGCAGCAGGGACATCTGACGATAGGCGACGGCTTGCTTGGACAGATCGTCATAGATGATCAGGCCGTGCATGCCGTTGTCGCGGAACCATTCGCCCATGGCGCAACCGGCGAAGGGCGCGATGAATTGCAGCGGGGCGGGCTCGGAGGCAGTGGCGGAAACGATGATGGTGTATTCCAGGGCGCCGTTTTCTTCCAAAGCCTTGACGATCTGGGCGACGGTCGAGCGCTTCTGGCCGATCGCGACATAGATGCAATACAGCTTGGCCGACTCGTCGGTGCCGGCATTGATCGCCTTCTGGTTCAGGATGGCGTCGATGGCGACGGCGGTCTTACCGGTTTGACGGTCACCGATGATCAGTTCGCGCTGGCCGCGGCCGACGGGGATCAGGGTGTCGATGGCCTTGATGCCGGTCTGCACGGGTTCGTGCACCGACTTGCGCGGGATGATACCCGGCGCCTTGACGTCGACGCGGCGCGATTCGGTCGAAACGATCGGGCCCTTGCCGTCGATCGGCTCACCCAGCGGGTTGACGACGCGGCCGAGCAGGCCACGGCCGACCGGCACCTGGACGATTTCGCCGAGGCGGCGGACTTCGTCGCCTTCGGAGATGTCGCGGTCTTCGCCGAAGATAACGATACCGACATTGTCCTTTTCCAGGTTCAGGGCCATGCCCTTGACGCCGGCTTTCGGGAACAGCACCATTTCGCCGGCCTGAACCTTGTCGAGACCGTAAACGCGGGCGATACCGTCGCCGACGCTGAGTACCTGGCCTACGTCGGAGACGTCGGCTTCTTCACCGAAACCAGCAATTTGAGCTTTGAGGATGGCCGAGATTTCGGCAGCACGAATGTCCATGGGTATTACGCTCTCTTAAGGGCGAATTTAAGGGAATCAAGTTTGGTCTTGAGCGAAGCGTCAAACAGACGCGAGCCTACGCGGACCTTCAGCCCGCCCAGGAGAGCCGGATCAACGGAGGTGCTGATGTCGGCGGCGTGGCCCAGGGTCTTGCCCAGGGCCGTCTTGAGGTCTTCCAGCTGCGACGCGGTGAGCGGCACGGCTGAGATGACGTCGGCGCTGACGATGCCCTTATGGGCGGCGTAGAGCCGGTTGAAAGCGGTGATGAACGGCAGGACTTCGCCGATGCGGCGGTTGGCCGCCAGGACGCTGAGGGTCTTCCTGATCAGGTCGTTGAGCTTAAGGCCGCCGGCCTTCTTGCCTTCGGCGACGGCCAGCAGGCCGTTCAGCTTGACGTCCGACTTATAAACCTGCGACCCGACGAAGGTGCGCAGCTCGCTGCTCGACAGAAGCAGAGCCTTGAGCGCGGCGAGATCGCCATGAACCTTGTCGAGGACTTTTCCGTCCTGCGCCAGTTCGAAGGCGGCCTTGGCATAACGCGCTGCGGCTTCCGTTTCTCGAAATTGATCGTTCACGTGTGAATCCGTGTAAATGGAGCTGTATTGCTTTTGTGGCATAGGCTCACGGGCGCAGATAAGCGCCTCTTCGTGTGACGAGCCGCGCGCCTCTTAGCATAGGGATTTTGGCATCGCAACCAAACAAGGCCAAAAAACACGGAACAGCGGCCAAAATATCTTTTGTGCGGGAGCCTTGAGATTTAAGGCAATTCTTTTATTTAGGACAGAGTGTCGCCCGCAGCAAAAAGACAGAGATTTAGGCCAAATGAACGATATAACAGTACTATTACTCGACCCCGCCGCCTGGGCAGCGCTGTTGACGTTGATCGTCATGGAGATTGTCTTGGGGATCGACAATCTGGTCTTCGTTTCCATTCTAACCAATAAATTGCCCGAGGCGCAAAGGCCCCGTGCCCGCGCCATCGGTTTGTTCGGCGCCCTGGGCCTGCGTGTCGCGCTGCTGGGCAGCCTCTATATCATCGTCAATCTCAAGGCGGCGGTGTTCACTTTGTTCGGGCACGGTTTCTCGTGGCGCGACCTGATCCTGATCGGCGGCGGCATATTCCTGATCTATAAGGCGACCTCCGAGATCATCGAATCGACCGACGGCCACGCCGATGGCGACAATAAGCCGCAGCCCAAGCGCATGAGCATGACAGCGGCGATCGTGCAGATCCTGATCCTCGACCTGGTCTTTTCGGTCGACAGCATCCTGACCGCGGTCGGCATGACCGACCACCTGCCGATCATGATCGCGGCCGTCCTGGTGGCTGTCGGCTTGATGTTCGCGGCCTCGGGTCCAATCTCGGCCTTCATCCACAAGCACGCCAGTATCGTCATGCTGGCGCTCGGCTTCCTTCTGATGATTGGTGTGGTTCTCGTGATGGAAGGCTTCGGCCATCATATCGACAAGGGCTATATCTACGCCGCCATGGCCTTTGCCGGCTTTGTCGAGGCGCTGCAGATGTTCCGGCGCAAGAAGAAGAAGACGTAACGCCGTATTAAGTTCGCCCGTGGCATAGTCCATTCTTCCTCAGCAGAAGGCTCAAGGAATTATGGACGTCACTATCCGCACCAATTCGGGCGCGCCCCTGATCACACCGTGGTCGGCGCGCGGCATGTCCAACGACAAATACAACCTCCTGACCAAGGCCGACGAGAAGAAGCGCACCATCGAGACGGTGGCGTCCAAGGCCTTCGAGTCGCCGGTAATGAAGGCGGCCGATAAGGACAAGAGCTTCATCCGGGAAAAGATCGAGGGCATCAAGAAACGGTTGCAGATCCTGCGAAAACTGTTCTCCGGCAATCCGAAGGAGATGGCCAAGGCCTTGGCCCAGGTGTTCAAGGAGTTGAAGGCCGCGCTCAAGGACTATAAGGCGGCCACCGACAAGGAAATTGGGGCCAGCGCTGGCGCTGTCGACGCGATGATGCCGGCCGATGTGGCGATGGCCCCACCGGCGGACGCCACCGCGGACGATGCTTCGAAGGACGATACGGCGAAAGACACGGATGCGGCGCCTGAGGAGGCTTCCGCAACGGATGAACCTGCCCAGGATCCTGCCGTGGCCATCGAACAACCGACCGCCGCGGCCGAGCCTGCGCCGCCGTTGGCCGATCCAGCGGTTGCGGCAGCGCCCCATGACGAGAAGCACGCCCTTTATGGTCAGATCGCGGAAAAGGTAAAGACCATGGCTGGCGAAGACGGCCTGGAATTCACCAAGGAAATCAAAGGCCTGGTCCAGTGGATCGAAGACAAGATGCTGACGCCGGCGCGTATCCAGATGAAGGCGAAAAAGCCTGACAAGGACACCGATAAGGCGTTCGAGGATGTCGATAAGGAATTGAAGGCGTTGAAGAAGGAGATGGAAGACATCGAGCGCGACATCAAACGCGAAGCGCCGGCGGTTGGGCAGCACCTGGATGTAGCGGCTTAATTTACAGGTGGCGTTTGAAGTCCATCGCTTGGTGAAGGACACGTTTCACGTCAATACTATCGGCGATCACTTGATAAAAGATGACATGTGTACCGACAGACATACGGTAGTACCCGTGCCGTATCTGGCCGCTTTGTCTTCCCAGGTAAGGTTTATCAGCCAGTCGGGACAACATCTTGCGTAAAGCCAGAACGTAATCCTCAGCCTGTTCTTCTCCCCATTTTTCAAATGACCATTCGTAAACGTCGTCAATATCCGCCTGAGCAAGTGGCGATAGGATAAGACGGCGTGTCATTTTGCGTGTTGGGCTCGTTTACGAGCTAAAAAATCGTCAAAGTCAAATTCGGTAGACTGACCGCTTTGCTCACCGGCAATCAGGGCCGCGCGAAGAGTTTCAAGCTTCGCCTCATCTTCTTCAAGCAACCTCAAACCAGCTCGTACAACATCACTCGCGGAATTATATCGCCCCCCCTTTACCTGAGTGTCGATAAAGCTCACGAAGTGATCATTCAGCGTAAAAGATGTGTTCTTGCCCATTCTGGCCTCCGATACCAGAAATGGGTATATCACAAAAAACTGTACGGGTCGATATCGACGACCAGCCGGATCGCATTCGGCCGCTTGATCGCCGCCAGCCAGTGCGAAACGAAGGCCTGGAGATCGCGGTTGCGATCGGCGCGGACGAGGAACCGTTTGCGCCATTGGCCGCGCACCAGGGCCAGCGGCGCGTCGGCCGGACCGTAGACATCGATGCCGTCGCTGTGCGGGATAAACAGGGCTAGTTCGCGCGAAAACTTGCTGAGCAGGTTTTGGTCCTTGGCCGTCAGGATCAAGGCCGCCAATCGGCCGAAGGGCGGGAACTTGGCCATTTCGCGTGACATCGATTCATAGGTGTAGAAGGCCTCGCGATCGCCCTGCGCCAGGGCCTGCATGACCGGATGTTCGGGCGTATAGGTTTGCAGCAGGGCCTTGCCGGGTTTCAGCTTGCGCCCTGCCCGGCCGGTCGCCTGGGCCAGGAGCTGGAAGGTGCGCTCGGCCGCGCGCAGGTCGCCGCCCTTGAGGCCCAGATCGGCATCGACCACGCCCACCAGGGTCAGGTTGGGGAAGTTGTGGCCCTTGGCCGCCGCCTGGGTCGCGATGATGATATCGATATCGTGGTCTTCGATACGGCGGATCAGGCTGGCCGAGGCGGCTGCATCTGGCACGGTGTCCGACGAAAAAACCTCGGCGCGCGCCTCGGGGAAGCGGCTCTGCACCTCTTCTAGAATGCGTTCGACGCCGGGACCGACCGAGATCAGGCTGTCCTTCGCCCCGCAATGCGGACAGGCGGCCGGTTTGCGCATCGAAAAACCGGTCAGGTGACAGACCAGCCGGCCCGACGAGCGGTGTTCAACCAGCCACGAATCGGTCTTGGGCGAGGTCATTTTCTCGCCGCACGCCTTGCACAGGACCAGCGGCGCATAGCCGCGGCGGTTGAGGAACAGCAGGACCTGTTCGCGGCGCTGCAGGGTCGCCAGGATTTCGCCGACCAGGGTGTCCGACAGCCACATGCCTTTATCGGGCGCGTGTTGTTTCATGTCGATCAGGGCGATGTCGGGCATGACGGCGACGCCGTGACGCTGGGCCAAGCGGATCCATTGGTAGCGGCCCTTTTGTGCATTGGTCAGGGTTTCCAGCGAAGGCGTCGCCGAGGCGAGGACAACCATGGCGCCGTCCATGCGGGCGCGGAAGACGGCCAGGTCGCGGGCATGGTAGCGCACGCCGTCTTCCTGCTTGTAGGAACCGTCGTGTTCTTCGTCGACGACGATCAGGCCGAGGCGTTGATAGGGCAGGAACAGGGCCGAGCGCGCGCCGACGACCAGGCGGACCTTGCCCTTGGCGACGCCTTCCCAGATGCGCCGGCGCGAGCTGTTGGTGATGTTGGCGTGCCATTGCGCCACCTCGACGCCGAAACGCGCCTCGAGGCGCCCGAGTACCGCCTGGGTCAGGGCGATTTCGGGCAGCAGGACCAGGACCTGAGCCTCCGGGTCGGCGCGCAGGACGTCGGCGACGGCTTCGAGATAGACTTCGGTCTTGCCCGAGCCGGTGACGCCGTCGAGCAGGACCGGCGCAAAAGCATGTTTCGCCTGTTCGATCTGGAGCAGGCCGTGGGCCGCTGCCTGATCGTCGTTGAGCCGCGCCGCGGCGAAGTCGGGATCGGGTTGCGGCCAGGCTTCATCGGCGGCGAGGTCGACCTTGGCCAGGACGCCTTCTTTTTCCAGGGCGCTGACCACGCCGGTCGACACGCCGGCGGCCATGGCGAGATCGCTCAGGGTCATCGGCACCAGCGCGGTGTCCAAAACCGCCTGACGCGCCTTTGTCATCCGGCCGGGTTGCTCACCCGTCAGGACATAGCCCTGGCGGGCCTGGGGCCGCGGGATTTTCAAGGCGCGGATACAGCCGTTCAAAAACACGCCCGGCGGGGTCAAGGTCCATTGCGCCGCCCATAGCCAGAAGTTCAGGCTGGCTTCGGGGACGGTGGGATCGTCGAGTTTAGCGATCACCGGTTTGAGATTGATCCTCTCTTCGCCGGGTTCGGTGCGCTCGAAGCCGATCACAAGACCGCGTACTTTGGCGTGACCCAAGGGTACCAGGACATGTTCGCCGATTGCGAGATTTAGTTCCGCCGGTAGGGCATAATCGAGGGCTTCGGCCATCGGCGCCAGGACAACAACCTTAGCAATCAGGGTTAAATTGTCTCCCGATTGGGATGGAACAGGGGCGGCCAGACTCATGGTTTAGCCTCTAGCACGAAAACGAAAGCTTTGTCACAACTGGACCGCAAAAGCGCTTCACAGACGCCGTTTCTCACACTACAGTAAGGGCTAGTTCCAGCGAAAGTTTACCCGGTTGATGAGTTCCGAAGGCGGCATCATTTCTCCCGATCTCGACGATTGGCAGGCCCTGCGCCGCCATCTCGTTAAGCACGCCGACGCGATCGCGCGCGACACGGCCCTGCTCGAAGCCTTGGGCTTGCAGGCCAAGTCGCGCCACCTGATCGACTTCGGTCCGGCCGCCCTGTCGCGTCTCGAACAACGCGCGCTGAAGGACTTCGACGTTCGCCGCCAGCTCGAAATCACTGCGAAAGCCAATTTCGACGCCCAGACCCAGACACACGGCCTGGTCCTCAGCCTGCTGGAATCGCGCAACCATTCCGACCTGGCCCGCCGGCTCAACGAAGAGGCGCGCGAGCGTTTCGGCCTAGTCGCCGCGACGATTGCCCTGGAAGATACGGCGCCCGTGCCGCTTGGCTGGAAGACACTCGATTACGGCGGCGTCGACTACATTATCGGTGAAAACGGTCTGTCCCTGTTGGGCCCCGACGGTGTCTGCCGCGTTTTGTTCGACGAAGATGTCAAGCGCGTCAAGTCGGCCGCCGTTCTGCGCATCGCCCTGTGGCGCGAAGGCCGGCCGGGCCTGGTTGCCTTCGGTTCCAGCGATTACGAAGGCTTTTCGCCGGAAATGGGCGCCGAATTAGTCGCTTTCGTCGCCCGGGTTGCCGAAAGAGTCGCCGAACGTTGGCCGGTGCTGGCCTGACAGGCCGCGGGCGGGAACTTTCTTACGGCCGGGCCTTAAAATCGCCGTGCATGTTCCCTATATATTCCTCAAGGAATGTTCTTCTGCGTCCTTGAGGTCTCCTTCTCCGTACAGCCCCCTAAAGGTTCGCGGGGATGCCCTCTCACCACAAACCCGCTTATCCATAAGGATGGGGAGGGGGGCCGCACCGGCGCAGAAGAACACTTCCTTAAGGCCGCACACTTCTTTAAGGGTGTTTTGGCACACTCCCCCGCATGACTTTAGCTGACGCACAATTGGCCTGGATTTCCTGGCTAAAGAACCAGAAGCGCTGTTCGCCGCGCACGCTGGAAGCCTATGCCCACGCCTTTCGTTACTACGTCGATCATCTGCGCGGATCGGTTTCCGGCGAGCTGACGCTTGACGATGTCGTCGCCGTATCCTCCGGCGATATCCGCGGCTGGATGGCGCATCTGCGCGGCAAGGATAATCCGTTGTCGGCGCGTTCCCTGGCCCAGCATCTGTCGGCGATCAAATCCTTTCATAGCTGGCTGGACCTGCATCTCGACCGGCCCAATCCGCAGGTGGCGCTGATGCGCGGACCGCGACTGAAGGCTACCCTGCCCCGGCCCTTGAACCAAGACCAGGCGGCGGCCCTGATGACCGAGACGCGGCTGGACAGCGACCGCGACGATTGGGAAAATGCCCGCGACGAGGCCGTCTATATGCTGCTCTATGGATTAGGCCTGCGGATTTCCGAAGCGCTATCCTTGACCGTGCGCGATACGCCCCTCCCCGACAGTTTGCGTATCACCGGTAAGGGCAACAAGATGCGCAGCCTGCCGGTTCTGGAAGCCGTACGCGATGCCGTCGATCGTTATATCGCCTTGCAACCTTTTACGCTTAATCCCGACGACAAGCTGTTTCGCGCCAAGCGTGGCGGCGACCTGTCACCGCGCCACGTCCAGGCCAGTGTCCAGCATATGCGCTCGCGGCTGGGCCTGAGCGACCGCGCCACGCCGCACGCGTTGCGGCATTCGTTTGCCACACACCTGCTGGGCTCCGGCGCGGATTTGAGGTCGATCCAGGAATTGCTGGGTCATGTGTCTTTGTCGACAACGCAGAAATATACCCAGGTCGATACGGAGCGCCTGCTCAGCGCCTACGCGGCCGCGCATCCAAAGGGATAAGTGGATCAGTCCTTGCCCTTGGTGACACTGATCGTAAATTCCGGCTGGTAAATCGTCTTCATCAAGGTCTTGTCGTGGGCATAGACATCCTTGCCACCGCACAGGGCTTGATTGTCGAGATCCTCGTCCGTCGGTTCCTTGTCTTCGAGGGCCAACATCACGTCGCTCATATCCAGGCCGCCGGAATCGGCCTTGCCGTCTTTGGGGAGCGTGATCGCACCCATCAATTGCCGCATCATTTCCTCACCGGAAACGTCGTCTATGACGGCCTTGAGGCATTGGCGGCTTTGCTGGACCACCGCCGGATCCAGGGTGGTACGTGCGTGATCGACCTTGCCGAACCAATAGTCCGGATCATGGATGGCGTGAACCAGCAGGACGGCCTGTTGTTCGGCCTCGGTCGGCTTGACGAAGGCGTCCATGGTCATGTCCGAGGTATCGGCGTCCTTATGTTTCTTTTCGTATTTGAGGCGCGCATCGTGCACGCGACCGGCGTAGTCGTTGTAGATGTCGCGCTGGGCAGGCGGCACTGCCTCCATATTATCGCGCTTTGCATCCATGGCGAGGCCGTAGGTCCAGGCGGCTTCCGGGTCGTTGCCGAGGGCGGCTTGGTAGAGCGTGGCGATCGGCTGGCTGAGGGCCGCATCGATCTTGGCGGCGAATTGCGGCGCGCGGGCCATGGAGGCTCCGCGGTCGACGGGCGGTGTCGATGGCGCGTCATCGGCATGCGCGGTGCCGGCCAGAGCCAAAACACCTGCCAAAACGGCTATGGAAACATGTCGCATGAAAATCCCCCTGAATGGGTTTCAGGGTATACCGGCCTGCGCCAAACCACAAGGCGACGGGATCTGCTATTTCAGCGACAAGTCGTAGATGATGTCACAGCGTTTGTAGCGCGAGCGTTCGGCTTCGGTGAGGGGGATTTCGATGAAGCCTTCGCTAACATAAAGGGCATTGGCGGGTTTCAGGCTGGTATTGGTGAAGATTTTCAGGATATCGGCGCCCTTGGCTGTGGCACGGTCGCGGCAGAAGCGCAGGAGAGCGCGGGCAACGCCGTGGCCGCGGGCCTTTTCGTCGACGCCGAGTTTGGTGAACTCGAAGACGCCGGGGGCGTAGTTCAGGAGGGCGCAAACGCCGACGATATCGCCATCGAGGGCGCCGAACCAGATCTCGCCGCCGGGTTCGATGATCATCTTTTCGGGCTGGGTGAGGACGAGGTCGTCGAAGGGTTCGACAGTGAAATAGTGCTCGATCCAGGTGCGGTTGAGGCGATCGAAATCGGGCGCCAGGTCGGAGGTGAAGGGGAGGATGGTGACGGTCATGCGCAGCCCTTAAGTTATGGGGCGTGGGGTCCGCGACCCCACATCCTTGCTTCTTCTTTTCTTGCCCTGGCCCAACGGGCCGAGGCAAGAAAAGAAAAGGGAAGACTTGGGGGCACAGCCCCCACGCCCCGATACCTTCAGGCTACGCCTGCATCGTCCAGTTCTCCACGCCCATGGCCGCCTGCTTGACGGCTTCCGAACGCGTCGGGTGCGGGTGACAGGTGCGCGCCAAGTCTTCCGACGCTCCGCCGAAAGCCATCAGCACACACGCCTCGCCGATCATTTCACCAACCTGCGGGCCCATCATGTGCACGCCCAAAACCTTGTCCGTCTTGGCGTCGGCGATGAACTTCACAAAGCCGTCAGTCTCATGGTTGATCTTGGCTCGGCTATTGGCCATGAACGGGAACTTGCCGGTCTTGTACGCCACGCCCGACGCCTTGACCTGCTCCTCGGTCTGGCCGACCCAGGCAACTTCCGGGAAGGTGTAAACGACGGACGGGACCAGATTGTAATCGACATGACCCGCCTTGCCGGCAATCAATTCGATGCAGGCCACCGCGTCTTCTTCGGCCTTGTGCGCCAGCATAGGCCCAAGGATCACATCGCCGATCGCCCACACACCCGGCGCCGCAGTCTTGAAATGGTTGGTCGGGATAAAGCCGCGCGAATCCGTGGCGACGCCGACCGTGTCGAGCCCCAAACCCTTGGTGAAGGGACGGCGGCCGATCGCCACCAGGACGACATCGGCCGTGACCTTTTCGGCATTGCCGCCGGCAGCGGCTTCCAGGGTCAACTCGACCCCCTTGGGACCCGTCTTGGCCGAAGTCACCTTGGTGCCCAGCTTGAAGGTCACGCCCTGCTTTTCCAGCGAACGCTTGAAGGCCGTGGCGGTTTCGGTATCCATGCCCGGAGTGATGCGGTCGAGGAATTCAACGACGGTCACCTGCGAACCCAGGCGGCGCCAAACCGAACCCAGTTCCAGGCCGATAATGCCGGCGCCGACGACGACCAGGGACTTCGGCACGGACGACAAGGACAGGGCGCCGGTGGAATCGACAATCTGCTTTTGATCGACATCGACGCCCGGCAGCGGCGTCGGTTCCGAACCCGTGGCGATGACGATGTTTTTCGCCAGTAAGGTCTGGGCCTTGCCGTCAGGGCCGGTGACGGTCACGCGACCCTGGCCGGCGATCGTGCCGCGGCCGACAAAATAGGTCACCTTGTTCTTCTTCATCAGGAATTCGACACCCTTGGTCAGGGCGGTGACGCTGTCCTGCTTGGACTTCATCATCTGAACGAGGTTGAGCTTCGGCGCCGGCACGTCGATGCCGATATTGGCGAATTCGTGGGCGGCCGTTTCGAACAGCTCCGACGCGTGCAGCAGAGCCTTCGACGGCATGCAACCGACATTGAGACAGGTGCCACCGAGGACGCCCCGGCTTTCGACGATCGCGGTTTTCAGGCCCAATTGGCCGGCGCGCACCGCGGCATTATAGCCACCCGGTCCGCCACCGATGATCACTACGTCGAAATTGTTGTCGTCAGCCATGCCCGGGGCCTTTCCTATCAAGGAGTTTTGCTGCCCGTTAGCTAGGAGCCTGAAGCGTTTGGGTCAAGTCGTTTTGCGACTTTATTTCAGACCCTGGTTCAGCTCAAGCGGCTAGGCGCCCCCTCGGCGAGCGCTTGTCCGCTACTGACTGTGGACAATCGCCCGTCAGACCATGACATCTGGCATATCGCGGTCGGTGGGCAGCAGGTCCTTGGGCAATCGCCGCCGCGACATATAGACGAGGAAACCCAACACCAGAGCGACCAGGGTCAGGACATAGCGCGGATCCCACCCCGACAGGATATCGAAGATTTTATCGTAGAAAGTGCCACCCTTATTGCCATTGGTGACATAGGTCAGGACACAGTCGGCGATAAAGCCCAGGACGTAGGTGAAGGCCGAGCGGAAGTTGCCGTTGGCATGCAGCCAGGCCGCGGTCACATAGAGCAGGATAACAGCGCCCCACAGCAGGATGACCGGCGTGTTCTGGGTTTCGATGGCCTCAACGGCCGTGTCGCCCTGGATCGAGTCCATATTGGGCGCCACGACGGCGCCGTCCGAGGGACCATTAAAGCCGCCGTTATAATCGCTTTGATCCATGCTGCGCATGCCGGTGACAGGCGCGGCCGATGGCGGGAACAGGAAGGCTTTGGCGACAGGAAAAGCAATCCACAACGCGTACAGCACCACGATGATGGCGAAGATATAGCGCACATATTTCATGGCAGAACTCCCGTCGATTATGGTTAACGGAAGCTTAACCCAAACGGCCGGGCTTGCCTATAGGGATCAGTTTTCCGGCTTGGGCGGGTCACCCAGGGTCGCCAGGACGGCGGCAGGATTATCCTTCATGGCGCCGAGCGGCCCCAGGTTCTGCGCCGCGAAGGCGACAACCTGGTTGAAATAGTCGACGGAACCGCAGGCGATCTGGCCTTCCGACCAGGCCAGGCGATAGTTCTTCACGGCTGTCGCCTGAATGGTGGCGAACTGATCCGGGGTCAGCTTGGTTTCCGTGATGTCGACCAGTTGCGCCTTGCGCATGCGGGCGAAACCATACGCCGATTGCACACAGGCCGCCGAGGCATTGACGACATTAGGTCGCAAAATCAGATCCTGGTTGAGATTGAATTCCTGATCCTGATCGGAATTGTCGAGGATGAAGCTGTTCATGGCCGCACCGCTGGCGCCACCCGCGCCGCCGGACATATCGACCGTCATATTGGCCATGGCGCGAGGCTTGGGCCGACCGACATGCTTGGCGAGATAGATCCAGAACTCGGACTGATCGAGCATGGAATCTTCATCGAAAGTAACGTCGCCGAACTTGTCGGATTTGTTGACATAGAGGTCGAGCATGGCTCGGAAGCCGCGTTTCAGCTTCTCCTTATCGTCCTTGCTCATGGCCGCCGACACCGAGCTGCGACCGAGATCGAGCGCCAGGCCGTATTCCAGCATCAGGTCGGGGTGGTTGACGTCGGCCTTGGCCAGCAGGTCCATCATCGGCGTCGTCATAGCCGCATTGATATAGGTCTGGCCCTTGACGCTGTCCTCGACCGTGAAGGTTTCCTTGTTGCTGAGCTCCTTGCGCCGCGTCGCCGCGTCGGCATCAACACCAATCGCCAAAGACGCTACCGCCAAAACCCAAACCGCTACCTGACCGAGACGCATTTCAAACCCCTGAATAATTATTTTGAATAACTTAATTCATTCCGGCCCTTAGCGCTACCTAAAACAAAACCCCGCAAGATCGCTCTTGCGGGGTTTATGCAGATTTCCGACAGCCTGTGTCGGCAAGACCACTAGAAATTACACATCCAACACAAAGCGTTGCGGATCTTCCAGGCCTTCCTTGACGCGGACCAGGAAGGTGACGGCTTCCTTGCCATCGACGATGCGGTGGTCGTAGCTCAGCGCCAGGTACATCATCGGACGGATGACGACCTGACCATTGACGGCCATGGGACGATCCTTGATGGCATGCATGCCCAGGATACCGACTTGCGGCATGTTGAGGATCGGCGTCGACATCAGCGAACCGTAGATGCCGCCATTGGTGATAGTGAAGGTACCGCCTTGCAATTGGTCGAGGCTGAGCGTGCCGTCGCGGGCCTGTTTGCCCAGAGCGGCGATGCCCTTTTCGATGCCGGCGAGCGACAGGGTGTCGACATCGCGCAAAACCGGCACGACCAGGCCCTTTTCGGTGCCGACCGCAACGCCGAGGTCATAGTGGTTCTTGTAGATGATGTCGGTGCCGTCGATTTCGGCATTGACCGCCGGAATGTCCTTCAGTGCCGCGATCACGGCCTTGGCGAAGAACGACATGAATCCGAGCTTGACGCCGTGGCGCTTTTCGAAAGCGTCCTTATAGGCGTTGCGCAGGTTCATGATGGTCGACATGTCGACCTCGTTGAACGTCGTCAGCTGAGCCGCGGTGTTCTGCGATTCCTTGAGGCGGCGGGCGATGGTTTGACGCAGGCGCGTCATCTTCACACGTTCCTCATGAGCGCCGACCGCGCGCGGCGCCGACGGCACCGGTGCGGCGACGACGGGAGAGGTGGCAACTGCGGTGGCGCCGGAGAGAGCCGCCAGGGCGTCGCCCTTGGTGATGCGGCCGTCCTTGCCCGTGCCGTCGACCTTGTTCGGGTCGAGGCCCGACTCAGTCACGATGCGTTGTACGGACGGCGACAGCGGCTTGTCCGGCGAGCCCGCCGGGGGGGAAACGGGAGCGGCCGCAGGTGCTGGAGTTGAGGCGGCAGGCGCCGAGGCAACGGCACCACTGGCGGAAATGCGTGCGATGACCTGACCCGGCGTGACCGTGCCGCCATCGGCGACGACGATCTCGGCCAGGACACCGTCGGACGGGGCGGCGACTTCGAGCGCGACCTTGTCGGTTTCGATCTCGACCAGGATCTCGTCCTTCTTAACGGCGTCGCCCTTCTTCTTTTTCCAGGAACCGAGCGTGCCTTCGGAGACRCTTTCACCCATAACCGGGGTCTTGACGTCAACGGTACCGCTGGCGGCAGGCGCCGGTGCGGAAGCGACAGCCGCCGGAGCAGCAGCAACGGGCGCCGGTGCAGGTGTCGCTGCGGGAGCGGCAGGCGCCGCAACAGCGCCGGCGCCGCCGACTGAGCCCAGCACGGTGCCGGGATAGACGGTTTCACCTTCACCGACCAGGATGGTCAGGACGCCATCGGCCGGCGACGACACTTCGAGCGAAACCTTGTCGGTTTCAAGCTCAACCAGCACTTCGTCTTTTTTGACCGTGTCGCCGGACTTCTTGGTCCACTTGGCGATGGTGGCTTCGGTTACGGATTCCCCCAGAACGGGAGTTAGGATGTCAGCCATGATCAGGCTCCAGTCTTTTGCGTTTGGGGAGGGTTAGGCGAAAGCTTCGTTGAGGAAGGTTTCGAGTTCTTTGAGGTGTCGGCTCATCGTGCCGGCGGCGGTCGAGGCGGAGGCCGGACGGCCGACATAACGGGCGCGCTTGGCTTTCACCGACAAGCGGTCGAGCGTCAGTTCAAGCCACGGGTCGACGAACGACCAGCCGCCCATATTCTTCGGCTCTTCCTGGCACCAGACCAGCTCGGCGTTCTTGAAGCGGCCCAGTTCCGTCATCAGTGACTTCATCGGCCAAGGATAGAACTGTTCGAGACGCATCAGATAGACGTCCTTGATCTGCTTCTTTTCGCGGTCTTCCAGCAGGTCGTAATAGACCTTGCCGGAACACAGGATGACGCGGCGGATGCGGTCGTCGGAGACCAGCTTGACGCCGGCGACTTCGGGACGGCGCTCGGCATCGTCGTGCAGAACGCGGTGGAAGGACGAACCCTCGCTGATTTCCGCCAGCGACGACACGGCCTTCTTGTGACGCAGCAGGGATTTCGGCGTCATCAGGATCAGCGGCTTGCGGAACGGCCGGTGGATCTGACGGCGCAGGATGTGGAAATAGTTCGACGGCGTCGAGCAGTTGGCGACCTGCATATTGTCTTCGGCGCACATCTGCAGGAAGCGTTCGAGACGGGCAGACGAGTGTTCCGGCCCCTGCCCTTCGTAACCGTGCGGAAGCAACATGACGAGACCCGACATGCGCAGCCACTTGCGTTCGCCGCTGGAGATGAACTGGTCGATTATGACCTGGGCGCCGTTGACGAAGTCGCCGAATTGGCCTTCCCACAGGGTCAGGGTATTCGGATCGGCGAGCGAATAGCCGTATTCGAAGCCGAGCACGGCCTCTTCCGACAGGGCCGAGTCGATACCTTCGTACATGGCCTGGCCATCGCGCAGGTGATTGAACGGGAAGTAGCGCTCTTCGGTCGTTTGATCGACAAAGGCCGAGTGACGCTGGCTGAACGTGCCGCGGATCGAATCCTGGCCCGACAGACGGACCGGGAAACCTTCATCGAGCAGCGAGCAGAAGGCCAGGCTTTCGGCCGTCGCCCAATCGAGGTTTTCGCCCGAAGCAATCATCTGGCCGCGGCCTTCGATGACGCGCTTCAGCGTCTTGTGCATGTCGATGTCGTTGGGGATGGTGGTGATCTTGGTCCCCATCTCGACCAGCTTGGCGCGCGGCACCGAGGTCGTGCCGCGGCGTTCGTCTTCTTCTGGCAGGCCGAGGCCCGACCACTTGCCGTCCAGCCAGTCGGCCTTGGTCGCCTTGTACGACTTGCCGGCTTCGAATTCGCCGTCGAGATAGGTGTCGAACTCGGCGATCCATCCATCGAATTCGGCCTGGGTGCAAACGCCTTCGCTGACCAGACGCTTGCCGTACAGGTCGCGCGTCGACGGATGGTCCTTGATCTTGGCGTACATGATCGGTTGGGTGAAGGTTGGATCGTCGCCTTCATTGTGGCCGTAACGGCGATAGCAGAACATATCGACGACGACGTCCTTAGCGAACTTCTGGCGGAACTCGGTCGCCATCTTGGCCGCGAACACCACCGCTTCAGGGTCGTCACCGTTACAGTGCAGGATCGGCGCCGCCGCCATCAAGGCGACGTCGGATGGATAGGGCGACGAACGCGAGAAGCGCGGCGCCGTCGTAAAGCCGATCTGGTTGTTGATGATGAAGTGCATCGTGCCGCCGGTCTTGTAGCCCTTCAGGCCCATCAGGGCGAGACACTCCATGCCGACGCCTTGACCCGCAAAGGCCGCATCGCCGTGGATTAGCAGGCCCATGGCCATGCCGCGATCGGGATTGCCGTCGGTCTTCGACTTGTTGTGGAAGGCCTGCTTGGCGCGCGTCTTGCCCAGAACGACGGGATTGACGATTTCGAGGTGCGACGGGTTGGCGGTCAAAGACAGGTGGACATTATTGCCGTCGAACGACCGGTCGGACGAGGCGCCCATATGGTATTTGACGTCGGACGAGCCTTCGATGTCGGCCGGCAGCGATGTTCCACCCTGGAATTCGTGGAAGATGGCGCGATAGGGCTTGCCCATGACGCCGGCCAGCACGTTGAGGCGGCCGCGGTGCGCCATGCCGAAGATGATGTCGGAGACGCCGAGGTGGCCGCCGCGCTTGATGATCTGTTCCAGCGCCGGGATCATGGCTTCGCCGCCGTCAAGACCGAAGCGCTTGGTGCCGGGGAAACGGCGATGGCAGAAGCGTTCGAAACCCTCTGTCTCGATCAGCTTCTTGAGAATGGCGATCTTGCCTTCCTTGGTGAAGGAAATTTCCTTGTCGCGGCCTTCGATGCGCTCCTGGACCCAGGCCTTTTCGGCCGGATCGGCGATGTGCATATATTGCACGCCGACATTGCCGCAATAGGTGCGGCGGACGATCTGGATGATTTCGCGTAAAGTCGAGGATTCAAGGCCCAGCACGCCATCGATAAAGATCGGACGGTCCATGTCGGCGGAGGTGAAACCCCAATATTCCGGTGTCAGTTCCGGGTTCTGCACCAGGGGCTCGAGACCCAGCGGGTCGAGATTGGATTGCAGGTGGCCGCGGATACGGAAGGCACGGATCAGCATCAGGGCGCGGATCGAGTCGCGCGCCGCCGATTGGGTATCGGCGGTGGACACCGGCGCGCCCTTGGCGATTGCCTTGTCGGCCAGGGTCTTTTCGATCTTGGCCTGCACCGCCGGCCAGAAGCCGTCCATCGCGGAGATCAGGTCGTCGCGCGGCGCCGGCGTGGTGTTGGCCCATGAGCCCGCATCGGCATTGGCCTTGACCGTTTCGGGCCGGTCCATCAGCGAGTCGAAGAAGGCACGCCATTCGGCCGAAACCGAATTGGGGTCTTGCGCCCACTTTTCCTGCATCATTTCAATGAAAATCGCGTTCGTTCCGTACAGGAACGACGTCTCTGCGAACACCTGGTTCAGCCGGCCGGAATCATCCGCCATATGTATAACCCGTCGATGCGGCCAACTACGACACCGCATCCCTTCAATGTTTAGCCTGCCCTCATCTGGGCCTGAAACCGGCCAATTACGACACCGGTTCCAGTACGCTCTTACTCTAAAACAGGGGCTTTTTACAGCCCTTTAAGCACATTCAGCCCACTTAAAGATCAAAGACCCTTAAGCACGTTTAAAAGTGTTTCACCGAGTGCCGCCGGGGACGGGGCGACACGAATGCCAGCCGCTTCCATGGCTGCGATCTTGTCTTCCGCACCACCCTTGCCGCCCGAGATAATGGCGCCGGCGTGGCCCATGCGACGGCCCGGAGGCGCCGTGCGGCCGGCGATGAAACCCGCCATCGGCTTGATACGGCCGCGCTTGGCTTCGTCGCGGATGAACTGCGCCGCGTCTTCTTCGGCCGAGCCGCCGATTTCGCCGATCATGATGATCGACTTGGTGGCGTCGTCGGCGAGGAACATTTCCAGGACGTCGATGAATTCGGTGCCCTTAACCGGGTCACCGCCGATACCGACAGCGGTCGTCTGACCCAGGCCGGCATTGGTGGTTTGGAAGACCGCTTCATAGGTAAGCGTTCCGGAGCGCGACACAACACCGACGCTGCCCGGCGAGAAAATATTGCCCGGCATGATGCCGATCTTGCATTGGTTGGGCGTCAGGACGCCTGGGCAATTCGGCCCGATCAGGCGCGACTTGGAGCCCGACAGCGAACGCTTGACCTTGACCATATCCTGGACCGGAATGCCTTCGGTGATGCAGACGATCAGTTCCATCTCGGCGTCGATGGCTTCGAGGATCGAGTCGGCGGCGAAGGGGGGCGGGACGTAGATGGCGGTGGCGGTGGCGCCAGTGCGCTCGCGCGCTTCGGCAACCGTATTGTAGACCGGCAGGCCGATATGGGTGGTGCCGCCCTTACCGGGGGTGACGCCGCCGACCATCTTGGTGCCATAGGCGATGGCCTGTTCGGAGTGGAAGGTGCCCTGGCTGCCGGTGATGCCCTGGCAGATGACCTTGGTTTCGCTATTGACGAGAACGGACATGGATACTTAACCCTTCACAGCTTTGACGATCTTGGCGGCCGCATCGGCCAGATCGTTCGCGGCGATTACATTCAGTCCGCTTTCATTGAGAATTTTCTTGCCGAGCTCGACATTGGTACCTTCGAGGCGAACCACCAACGGCACTTTCAGGCCGACTTCCTTGACCGCCGTGATGACGCCCTGGGCGATGATATCGCACTTCATGATGCCGCCGAAGATGTTGACCAGGATCCCCTTGACCTTGGGGTCTGAGGTGATGATCTTGAACGCGGCGGTGACCTTTTCGGTCGTGGCGCCGCCGCCGACGTCGAGGAAGTTGGCGGGCTCGGAGCCATAGAGCTTGATGATGTCGAGCGTCGCCATGGCGAGCCCGGCGCCATTGACCATACAGCCAATTTCGCCGTCGAGGGCGATATAGCTGAGGTCGTACTTCGAGGCTTCGATTTCCTTCTCGTCTTCTTCGGTTTCGTCGCGCAGAGCGAAGATGTCGGGATGACGGAACAGGGCATTGCTGTCGAACGAACACTTGGCGTCGAGCACCAGCAGGCGATCGTCGCCCGTGATGATCAGCGGGTTGATTTCCAGCATGTCCATGTCCTTGGCCACGAAGGCCGCGTACAGTTGGCCGAGCAGCTTGGCGCCCTGCTTGGCGACATCGCCCTTCAGGTTGAGCGCGGCAGCCAGGGCGCGGCCATGGTGCGGGAAGACGCCGGTGGCCGGGTCGATGGTGAAGGTCAGGATCTTTTCCGGTGTATCGTGGGCGACGTCTTCAATGCTCATGCCGCCCTCGGTCGAGGCGACCACCGAGACGCGTGACGATTCACGATCGACCAGCAGCGACAGGTAGAGTTCCTTGGCGATGTCGGCGCCTTCTTCGATATAGAGGCGGTTGACCTGCTTGCCCTTGGGGCCCGTCTGAACGGTGACCAGGACGCGGCCGAGCATTTCGTCGGCGTTCTTCTTGACGTCTTCCGGCGTCTTGACGACGCGGACGCCGCCCTTGGCGTCGGGACCGAGGCCGACAAAGGTGCCCTTGCCGCGGCCGCCGGCGTGGATCTGCGATTTGACCACGAAAACCTTGCTGCCGTCCTTGGCCAGGTCCTTGGCGGCCTTGAAGGCTTCATCGGGGGAAAAGGCGGCGTACCCGCGCGGAACGGCGACGCCGAACTCTTTGAGGACGGCCTTGGCTTGATGCTCGTGAATGTTCATGGAACCGGTCTGAAATGCTGCCGCGAGGGCAAATACATGCAGGGCGGGCGCTCCGGCCCGACCTTCGAACGTGGGCTTTATAGAGATGCCTTTGCCTGTGTGCAACTGCTCAGTCACAGAAATTTGACTTATTTTGCCCGCGCGGCGGAGTCGGTTTCTCCTGATACCGTAAGCAATGGTAGCGCTACCTAATGACAGCGCTTTCCATGGCTTTATTGCTCCGGCAATCGCCCGCCGCCGTCGATGCGGCGTTCGGGCTAAAAAGCCTTACCCGAAAAACAATTGCCACATCAGACGGCCGGGAATGAAGGTCAACAGACCGGCAATCAACAATGCCCCCATGAACAGGCCGTAGGCCGCGGCGCCGTGCTTCTGGATCTGATGCGTCCGCGCCAGATAGATGATCACCGGAATCTGTATCAGGGTTATGGCGGACAGGATGTGTATGAAGCTGAAATGGCCGTGATTGACGTTGCGAATGAACAGGCTGGAAACCGCGATGACCGTCATGAAGATCAGCCAGGCCCAGCCGATAACGCGGTGCGGGATCGTGCCCTTGGGCGCCGCCAGTTGGAACAGGCCGACGGCGAAGGCGGCAATGGCGACAAACATATGGACAAGGACGACCATCGGCTGCTGGCCCAGCAGCGCCATGTCCGGGCCGTGCGGGTGCATGTGCTGAAAGCTCTGCGCGACCTGGGCGCCATATTGCCCGCGGCCGATAACGAACCAGACGATGCCGGCGGTAATGGCCAGGCCAAGCAGGCCACGGCGCAAGATGGTGCCCATGGGCAGGGCATGTTTCACGGGGGCGGAGGTTTCGAGATCGGTCATGGCGGGCGCCTTATCTTAAGCGATTGATGAGGGGCTGTATCTGCCCTAACCTGTAGGCCATCGATCGAGGGAGTTCCGGCCGGATGCGTGAAAAGCCGCAAGATCTACGTGAATCGGCGCCCGATGCCGTTCACGCTTCGCCAATTGCAAGCCTTATACTTATCGTGACGGCGCCGTGGGGCGAACGGACCTGGCTACGCGTCTACTGCATCGCCGTCGCGATGGCGGCGCTGCTCAGCTTCACCGGCGCCTTCGGTACGGCAAACCTGTCGGAATGGACGCGCTTCACCTACTGGCTGGTTGTCATGATGGGCGGGACCGTCGCCGTGCAACTGGTCAGCCTGGTCATGGATCGCTTCCTCCGGCTCGATCCCCTGCCCGACGCCATCGTCCAGTTTCTTGCCTTTACGCCGGTGATCACTGTTGTCGTGTGGCTGCTGACCACGGTGTTCGAAGGCTCGGCGTTCGACGTGCCCCGACTACGTTTCTTTGTCGGTCCGGTCGCCTGCATTACCGCCTTTATGTGCATCATCCAGTATCTCAGCCATCGCGAACCAAAACAGAGCCATGTTTACAGGACGTCGGAAACGAAAACCGAGCCCGGACATGCGTTTCGTGAACGTCTGCCGTTCAAATATCGTCACGCCGAACTCTATGCCCTGTCGGCGGAGGACCATTATCTCCGCGTCCATACCTCGGTCGGCGATGCCCTGATCCTGATGCGGCTGTACGACGCCATTCGCGAACTGGACGGCATCGAGGGCAGCCAGACCCACCGGTCATGGTGGGTGGCGAAGGACGCTGTCGCCGATGTAGCGCGCGGCGATGGAAGGCTGAGTTTAGGCTTGAAAAACGGCGTTTCGGCACCCGTTAGCCGCAGTTATCAGAAGACGCTGAAACAGGATGGCTGGGTTTAGGGCTTCTTTGGCAGCCCAAAATAATCCGACGGCGGGACGGGCCTGCGCGGCAAGCTCGGTTCGAGCTTTGTTCGTTGCAGGTCGATCGCCGCCACATAGGCATCGCGCGTGGTTATTAGACGCGGATCACTGACGGCCATAAGAGCGTCGCGGCGGAGGCCAAGCTCTTTGTATTGCCCCACGTCATTGTCGATCAGGCTTTCGGGCGTGACTGTAACAATGCCCGTGTCCTGACGTCCCGCATCGACGGCATCTTGCAAAAACATCGGCGCTTCGTCACGAATCGCGGGACCGTAACTGGCGTTCAGATATTCCGCGCCGGCCGCGTTGTGGGCGACGATCTTGTCCGCCGCCAAGGCGAGTTTCAGCGCATTGGGGTCCTTGGCGCGAACCAGGTCGGCGAGGTCGTCGATCATTTCCTCATCGATTTGTACGCCTTGTGGGCAGTCCGCTGACCGGCAAGCCGTCACATCGGCGTAAAGCGACTTGAAGGTCGGCTCACCGGGCGATTTCAGGAACGCCCTCCAGTGCCAGGCTGTAACAACGCCCTGCGGCGAACAGCCGGCCAGTCCAGCCAACAGCAAAATGCCAAGCCACTTTTTCATGATCGCCCCCGTTGTCAGGCGACCTTAGCATGCACCACGGTGACGGCAAGCCGTCACGCCAGTTCGTAATCGAAGACGTAGCTATGCACCCCGCCGGCGGCGATCTTGATCTGCATGGTGCCGGTCAGACCGACTAGGTCGTTCGCACCGGAATCAGGAATGACTTCGATACGCAATGACCCGTCGCCACGCGTCATGACGCCATAGTGCATGAGATAGAAGCTGCCGGTTCTGCCGCCAAGCCTGCCGGTCACCTTTTCGATGGCGACATAACCTGCGGAACCGGGCGTCGTCGTGCCGGCACTTAGCATCTCGCCGATGCCGGTACCGGAAAGGTCGCCGTGATAGGTCTTGTCGAGCGCATGGCGGCCCAACAGACCTTCGCCGGCCGCATGGACGGGCTCGGCCGAACGTTTGACGTCGAACCCGCCCTCGATGTGATGTTTCATTGCGCGCCTTCCAGGACCTTGTCGAGCTTGTCGAAGCTTTGGCCCCAACCGATACCGTTGCCAAGCTTGACATGGGCATCGCGCAAGGCGGTGTTGGGGAAGTGCTGGCGCACCGTCACCTGGGTGGCATCACCGTCGCTTTCGAACAGGACGCGGGTGACGATCGGGCCTGAGACATAGCTCTCGGCATAGCCGCCGGCTTCGACATAGGCGTTTTTGATCAGCTCGTGCCAGGCCGGCGGGTGACGGTCGAGCGTGAAGATCATAACCAGCAGTTCGTTTTCGACGACCTCTTCGAAGGTACCGTCGATCGGATAGGCGCCATCAGGCCCATGCATGGTGAGATTGCACACGCCGCCATCGCGAACATCCATGTCGACCGTGGTGGTAAAGACCTCCGGGCCCCACCATGCCGATATCATGGCGGGATCGGTCCAGGCGCGCCAGACC
This sequence comes from Asticcacaulis sp. P2_B1, assembly GCF_056404915.1. NCBI lineage: Bacteria > Pseudomonadati > Pseudomonadota > Alphaproteobacteria > Caulobacterales > Caulobacteraceae > Asticcacaulis > Asticcacaulis sp. P2_B1. Next base: position 605,560 of record NZ_JBFUDD010000002.1, read on the forward strand.
AGCGGCCGGGGCGCTGCGAAACGCCGCGTCAGGATGATGTCGCGGTCTTCGGTGATGATGTGCGTGTCCATGGCTTAGGGACTGCTTTTTAGGCTGGGGTTTCGCCGTTGAGCATCCACGGTGTACCGAAGCGGTCGGTGACGATGCCAAACTTGGGCGCCCAGAAGGTTTCCTGCAACGGCATGTCGACCTCGCCGCCGTCGGCAAAGGCGTTGAAGATGCGTTCGATGCGCGCCAGGTCGGACGAGGCGATGGTGACTCCGAACCCCGCCGGCTTGTTGTAACGCGACGGTGGCGCATCGGCCCCCATGATTTCCTGATCACCGATTTGCAGGGTCGCGTGCATGATCAAGTCTTCATCGCCGGGAAACATGTCCTTCATCGGCGATTCGCCGAAGGTCTGGATGAAGGTGATCTGGCCGCCCAGCGTTTCGGCATAGAAGGCGAAGGCCTCGGCGCACTGGTTGTTGAACGTAAGATAGGTGGTGATTTTCATAGCGATTCCTCAGGCTTTAACAACTTGGCTTTCGATAAACGCCGCGGCTTTGTCGAGCAGGTGACGGGTGCCGACTTCGCGATCTTCCGGTGTCGGATAGCCGTCGAGATGCGCGATCTGCTCGGTCAGCAAAAGGCGGGTCTTGTTGCCTTCCGCCGTGAATTCGAGAGTCGCCAACGAGACCGAAATCCGCTTGTCGTTGACGAACATATCATAGGTATAGACGATGCGCTTGTCCTGCACGACGTCGTGATATTGGCACTGGAAATCGCTGATCGTACCGTTTTCCCACCGGCCTTTCAGGCGCTCGGAGCCACCTTCGCGGAAGTCGAAATGACGTTCCAGTGCTGTCCAGGCCGAGGGGGCAGCGAACCATTGCGCCTTGGCATCCGCATTGGCCCAGGCGAAGAAGGCAAGCGCCGGCGGGGCATCGATCAGGCGGTCGATGGTGAAGGTATGGTGATGGCTGGAATAGGTCACGACGCGGAAGCTCCGGCAGCGGCGGCCGGCAAGGCCGGGCCGGCGAATTCGGCGTCGATGGCGAAATCGACCTCATCGCTGACGCCCAGACGCGAACCGGGCGCCGGAATGCCCATGCCCATACCGAAGTCCGAACGCTTCAACTGACCCGTCGCCGAAAAACCGATACGGGCATGCGGGTCCATGCCGGCCAAACCGGGATAGCCGCCGTTGAAGGTCACATCCATGGTCACCGGCTTGGTGACGCCGTGCAGGGTCAGGTTGCCGGTCACCTTGGCGGTGAAATCGCCGGTCTTTTCGACCTTGGTCGAGACGAAATCGATCGACGGGAACAGCTTGGCGTCGAAGAAGGTCTTGCCCATCAGCTCATCGTGGAAGCCGGCCGGCGGCGCGTTGAGCGCCAGGGACATCGGGTCGATATGAGCCGTCAGGGTGGCGGCTTCGGGATGGGCCGGATCGAGGTTCAGCGTGGCGTCGAACTTCGAAAAACGTGAGGTGTAGTGCGAGAAGCCGAGGTGGTTGACCTTGAAGGTCAAGGCGGCGTGGGGCGGGTCGATCTTGTACTCTCCGGCCGGCAGACCTTCGATCGAGGCTTTCGGGAAACCGGCGTCGAGATTGGCGGCGGCGACTGATGACGAGGCCGGGGCGGCGGCTTCGCCGGCAGGTTTGGGCGAACAAGCGGCAAGGACCAGCAGGCTGCAGCTTATCAGCAGGACGTGTTTCATGATTGTACTCCTTCGCTAAGCGTTTTGAGAGATTTGAGGCCGGCTTCGAAATCGGGGCCGACCATGGCTTCCATGCTGAAAAAGGTGTGCATCAGCTTGGTGATAAAGGGCGACGGCCCGAACATGGCCCAGGTGACGACGGTGGCGCCGTCCTGAGGTTGCAGGGTGAATTCGGCGCTGTTGGTGGCCTTGAACGGCTTGATGAATTGCAGCTTGATCAGCAGTCGCGTCGACGGTGAGGCTTCGATGATCTCCAAGCGGCCGGTGCCGGCCTTGCCCGTGCCCGACCAGTCATAGGTTGCCCCCAATCCCTCGGCAGGGCCGCCATAGCTGCGCGTCATATTGGCATCGAGTTTCTCCCACGGCGACCATTGCGGCCATTTGTGGAAGTCGGCGATATAGGGATAGATGGCCGCGGGCGACGCACTTATGGTAATCGAGCGCTGTAGTCGAAAGCTGTTCGGCTTGCTGACGACGACAATCAGAAAAGTTGCGACGGCCGCGGCCAAAAGGATAGCGATAATCGTCCACATCAGACTTTTTCCTTGACCTTATTAAGATAGGTATTGAGCGTTTCCATCATGTCGTTTGTGCCCTTGCGGCGATCTTCAGGGTGATCGATGCCGTCGACATAGATGATCTGCTCGGTCAGCTTGAGGTGCGAGCCTGCACCCTTGGCCGAAAATTCGAGGACCTGTTGCGAGGCGGTGAACAACTTGCCGTCCATGGTCATGATAAATCCCAGGATCAGACGTTCGTCGGGCAGGATGTCGTAATAGGCGGTGTCGCTGGTCATCCAGTTTGCCTCAGGGCTGGGTCGGCCGCGCCACAGTTCGTGGCCGCCGACGCGAAAGTCGAGGCTGTGGTCGGTGACCTCCCAGCTACCTTCGCCGCCATACCATTCGCGCTTGGCGGGGAGGTCGGTGAACGCCCAGTAGAGCAGGCTCACCGGATGATCGAAATCACGTTCGATGATGAACATGTCGGGATTGGCGGAGCGAGTCACTTTGCAGCTCCAATCTTGGCAAGATAGGCGTCGAGCTGCAGGAAGGTCCCGCTGAAGCCCATCTGCATGCTGGCGTGACCGGCCTTGAAGACGGTGCGTTCTTCCGGCGTGGCATTGATGGGATAGGACCGGCTTTCGGATCTCGTTTTCGTGCCCTCGGCCGTCAGGGTCTGAACGGCCAGAACCTCGAGCGGCCACAACGGCGCCATGGGATGGCGGACCGGCTCGCCGGCTTCGTTGCAGAAGGAGACGACATAGGCCAGACGCGTCGGCGCTTCGATCTCGCGGAACACCCACTTGCCCCACATGACCAGGCCGCCGGGCATGTCCATGCCGTACTGGAAGACGCCGCCGGGCTTGAGGTCGAGCGACTTGACCTTCAGCGTCGTGCCCGGAGGGGCGAACCATTGGCCGATATGTTCGGCCTTGGTCAGCACGTCCCACAGCAGGGCCGGGCTGGCGTCGAAAACGCGCGACAGGATGAAGACCTCGTCTTCGGAAGCGGGAGATTCAAGAGTCATTTGGGGTTCCTCAGATAGGTGTCTAACCGGTCGAGATTCTGCTCGTTGGCGTTTTGGATAAAAGGTTTCAGCTCTGCGTCCTGGCCCGGATCGAAGTCCATCTTCCACGTCAGGTCGGTAGCGCCGCCCACAGCTTCGAAGCGCATGGTCATGGTGAAATCGTGCATCGGCTGGATATGGCGGAAGACAATCAGCTCCGGGCGGACGATTTCGATAAAATCCTTGGCATTATCGAAGGCCTTGCCGGACTCGCTGGTCATGGTGAAACGCCACTTCCCGCCCGGACGAAATTCGAAGGTGTCGAAACTGTTGGTGAAGCCGTGCGGCCCCCACCAGTGCACCAATTGCTCCGGATCGGCGAAGGCATCGAAAACCCGCTCGCGATCAAAGGCCAGACGACGGGTATTGACGACTTGGAAGCCTGCAGTTTCAGTCGTTTCGGTCATCGTTGTTTCCCTTTTTCCTGAGGGTTTTCAGATAGGCTTCGAGGCGGTCGAAACGGTCTTCCCATAACTTTTTGTACCAGGCCCACCACATCGCAACCTCCGTAAAAAGTCAGTAAGGACCTCTTTAGTCAGTGCACTTCGCCGTCAGGCTTCAAGGTTTTGAGATACGCATCCAGCCGGTCGAAACGCGCTTCCCACATCTTGCGATATTCGCCGACCCAGGCGTCGACCTCTTTCAGAGGCTCGGGCTCGAGCTTGCACGGCCGCCACTGGGCTTCGCGCCCGCGCGAGATCAGGCCGGCGCGCTCCAACACCTTGAGGTGCTTGGATACGGCCGGCAAGCTCATCTCGAACGGCGCGGCCAGTTCCGTCACCGAGGTCTCACCGAGCGCCAACCGGGCCAGGATGGCGCGGCGGGTCGGGTCGGCAAGGGCGGTGAGGGTCGTGCTGAGGCGATCTTCGGACATTGAATATAACTAACTGGTTAAATAACTGATCGGTTAAATACGCTGCGATGAAAGAGGAGTCAAGCGGGGCCCGGCAAAAAAAAATTTACGGATAAAGGCGGGCCAGAATCCTGGCGGCAACCGAGGCGATGCGGCCGTCATCGCCGTCACAGATATCCTCGTCGAGCGTGACGCCGAGACGCACTTCCATGGCCAGCAAGACACGCACGGTCGACTGGGGATGGCTGCCGAGATGGAACAGGTTGTCGTCTCCAGTCAATCCCTTGAGCGCGAACACGTCTTCGCAGGCGTCGATCAAGCGCGCCTCGATGTCTTCCAATGACCAGGTGAAGGCAAGCGCAGGCCTCATGCGACATTCACCCGGGCGATATGACCACCGGCGAGACCCGGAACCACGTCCCAGCCCCCAAGCCGGTGGTTCATAAGGTTGTCGAAATCCATGACTGTGTACGCGAGATAAAACTGTGAAAGTTACATCCGGGGTTGATTCCACGGAAAACGCAAGCAGATCGTTAAGCCGTGTGACGTGCCCGCCATTCATCACGAGACTGCCCCCAGATATCGACAAGAAGATGGCTGTAAGGGTCGGGCAGACGTCCCTGCCCTAACACACGCGATCCCAATGCCTGCGCGACCTTGGCCGAACCGATATTGAGCGGGTCGATCGTGTGAATGACCTTGTCCCAGCCGAGCGTATCGAAGGCGAAGTCCATGGATGCGGCGGCGGCTTCGCGGGCATAGCCCCTGCCCCAATATCTCGACAACAGGCCCCAGCCGACCTCGCGGTCTGGCCAGCCATGCGGATAGATGGGCCCGATGCGGCCGATCCATGCGCCGGAAGCCTTTTCGATGACACTGAACATCGAAAACCCGTCGAGCGCCCAGGCCCCTGCCATGCCGCGCATATTGCGCCAGGCGACCGGTGCAGTCACAACACCGCCAAGATGCGTCATGGTTTCGGCATCGGCATGAAAGGCGGCAAAACCGTCGAAATCCTCGGCTGCCGGCGGGCGCAAGATCAAACGTGCGGTCTCGATCGTCGGGCTCATGATAAAAACCTCTCGCGATTGGTGGACCAGGCTTCGCGCGTCTGGCCCCACAGGTCGCGATCACCGGGGCCTATCGGGTCGGGCAGAAGACACGGCCCACCATTGGTCGAGCCGAGTTTGGTCGCCAGCTTGATCGATGCAGCATTGCCGGCATCAATGACGTGGTTGGCCGCGTCCCAGCCCAGCACATCGAAGGCATAGTCCATGCAGACGATCGCGGCCTCCAAGGCATAGCCTTTACCCCACGATTTCGACAGAAAGCCCCAGCCGACCTCGCGACCCGGCCAGCCCATGGGATATTGCGGCCCGACGCGGCCGATCATCTCGCCGGTCGCTTTTTCCAAAGCGCAAAACATGCCGAATCCATCCAGCGCCCATTGGCCGGCGACCATGCGCATCTGGCGCCATACCACCGGCGGGGTCACCGTGCCGCCGATCAGCTTCATCGTGGCTTCGTCGGCGAAGAAGTTACAAAAACCCTCGAAATCCTCAGCGATCGGCGGGCGCAGGATCAGGCGTTCGGTTTCAAGGGTGGGGCCCAAAGGCGAAACGTGGAGCGTTTTTGGGAGCGAGTTCAGAATGGCCATGCCTCTGGGTAGGCAATCGGCGCCTATTCGTCAATAACCGGCTATCGGTCAATAACAGGTTGGCGCACGACTCGATCGACATAGACATAACGCGTCACGGTGTGGGCACCTCCACCCCAGGCCGACAGGCCCAACAGGAAGCCGAAATCGTACCATCGCCCGATATTGGGAAAGGCGTACATGCGGATGGAATCGGAAAACAGGCTGAGCACGAAGGAGATCGGCGCCAGCAGGCCGTCGATCAGACCGCGGATAAAGGCCGGATCGCCGGCATGACCCATCGGGCGTTCGGCACAGGCCGCCAGGGCGACCAGCGCCACGCCGAAAGCGATAAAAATATAGGTGCGCTTCATGATATCCTCAGCTTGTCTTCTTGCAGGTGACCGCGGCCGTGCCAGGCGACGTGCCAGGCGCCTTGAACGTCGTCTCGTCACCCTTATTCCAGAATTCGTAGCCGCCGTCACTGGACGTGTAACGGGCGCCCGACGCGCTCATCGCCTGGGTCAGGAGGACGGTCTTGTTACCCCAGGTGAGGTAGAGCAGTGACGGGTCGACATTGATAAAGGTCGAGGTCAGGGTGCCGGTCGATCCCGGGCATGTCCAGCCGATCGGGCCGATGCTGGGGCCATCGACATCGGCACGCGCGGACGGATAGCCGGCGCGCAGGTCGCTGATGCGCTGGGCATAGGCGTTCGCCAGGCAACCCGTCTTGTCAGTCGTGGCGGTACAGGCGTCGCGTTGGGCCATCCAGCCGCCCTGGAGGCGGGTCAGTTGCGTGCGATCGGTATCGGCCGCCGTGTTGACGATGTCGTAGACGCGGGCCATTTCACCGTCGAGCCTGGCCAGTTGCGGATTGGCGCAGATGACGGCCTCGGCGTCGTCGGTCGTCTTGGCGCAATCGAAGCTGGGTGACGCGGTCATGGAACTTGACGACGACGCGGCCGCGACCGGATAGGTAACCGCGGTCGAGGTGGAGGTGCTGGTGGTTGTCGAAGTGCCGCTCGGGCTGCATGCCGGCAATATCAGCAACATCGGCGTCAACAGGGCCAAAACAGGTATCAGGATTTTCGGCGTCATGGGGGTCTCCTCAGAGTCCGGCCATTGTACCGCGGCGAAAATAAAAAAGCCGCCCGTTTCACGTGCGGCTTTTTGCAGGGCCCTCACCTCACCCGATTTTGTAGACCAGGCCGATATAGACCCGGCGGGCGACGAAGTGATTGTAACCGCGCTGGACAAAGGTCGAGGTGGTGGTGCTGTAACCTTGTTTGGCGCCGTCGAGCACATCGCTGGCGCTCAGATTGAAGCTCAGGCGCGGGGTCAGCCGCCGCGTCCAGGTGATATTCAGCGCGCTTGTCGCCGAGGTCTTGCCCTGGGGCACGATGCCGGGACCATTGGCATGGGCGTCGAAGGTCACGTCGTTGGCGCCGGAGCTATAGGCCAGGCTGAGATTGGCCGAATAGGACAGGCCCGATTGCCGCACAGGACCGGTCAGGTCGAGCGAGTCCAGGGTCACATGATAGAGGCTGGCATCGGCCGTCAGGTGCAGGTTTTCCGACGCCTTCCAGTCGATGGACTCGCTGACCCCGGCCGAGGCGCCGCTGCCGGCATTTTGCTTGCTGGTCAGCAGGATATTGCCGGCGGTGAAGGTGCGAACATCAACGACGGTGTCGCGGCTTTGGCGGTAAAAAGCGCTGAGACCCTGACTGAAACCGTCGCGATCTTCATCATAGGTCAGTTCCAGCGACTTGACGCCTTGCGGCTTCAGGTCCGGGTTGCCGGTATAACGGTTTTGCGCGTCGCCATAGGCGATATATGGGTTGAGATCGCGAGGATCCGGCCGTTGCAGGCTTTGGCGATAGCTCAGCGTAACGCTGCGGTGAGCGCTGACGGTGTATTTCAGGTGCAGGCTGGGGTTCAGGCTGTGATAGTCGGCGCTATTCGTCGGCACCAAAAGTCCCGATCCCACAGCCTCGGCGTCGAGACGCGTAGACAGGGTCTCGAAACGGGCGCCGATGAGGGCTTCCCAGTGGTCGGCCCAGACGAACTGGCCGGTGATATAGGCGGCGGTTTGCGTGTCGACGACCTGATAGCGGTGGGTGATGGCCGGATCGACCGTTTCGGCACCGGTGTCCGGGTCAAGATTGCCGAAATGGTTGCCGATAATGTTGGCGTCGCGTTGAAAATCGAGGCCGAGGCCGAGCTGACCGGTCTTCAGAAGCGGGCGGGCATAGTCGAGAGTGGCTTCATCGAGGCGGCGGCCCGCCTTGTTGGCGACGCGGGCATAATCGGGCGGCTGGATCGGAAAGACGAAGGCATTGACGAACGATTTATCGACCAGATTGATAGTATCGCTGTGTTGCAGGGCAGCCTTCAGCACCGTGTCGTCGGTTTGGCGGTTGTAGCTGAGATTGAAGCTGTCATCCATCTGCTGGTTAGGGCCGATGGAAATGTGGTGATAGGCGTCGGTCACGATGCCCGAAGCGTAGTTCTGATCGAGCTCATCGAAATAGGGGCGCGAGCGGCGAAAATTATAGGTGGCCGAAACGCTCAAAGAGTCGGCATTGCTGAGATCGTAATCGAGGCCGGCCGAGGCATTTTGCGTCATGCGGCGGATAAAGACGTCGGACGATGACAGGTTTTCGCCGGAGGCGCCGGTCGACGGATCGCGCCAATGGACATCCGAGCGGCGGAACTTCAGCGTGCCGTCGCGACGCGACCCGATCGATCCGTGTACGGACAGTTTGTTCTTGCTGTAGTCGCCGGACAGGTTGGCGTTCCACAAACCCTGGTCGCTGGCATTGGCGCGCACCGCCATATGGCCACCGGGTTTGCGGTTCTTCTTCAGCACGATATTGATGATGGCGCCGCCATTGGCATTATAGGCGGCCGATGGGTTGGTGATGACCTCGACACTGGCTATATCCGAGCCCGACATGGTTTGCAGGGCAAGGGCGCGATTTTCGCCGGACATGACCGCCGACAGCTTGCCATTAATCATGACGGTGACATTATGATTGCCCTTGATTGCAACATCGCCGTCGGGTGACACCGAGACGGTTGGGGTCGATTGCAAGACATCCTGGGCCGTGCCGCTCTCGGCCTTGGCGTTATTGACAGTGGAATAGACGGTCTTGTCGAGCTTCTTGGTCACCGGCTTTTTGGCGCCCTTGACGACCACGGTGGTGGCGGGATCCGGAGCCTGATCGCCGCCTTGAGCGCTTTCTTGAGCTCTGGCCGAATCCGGCCGAACCAACAGCGCGACAGTGATCAGCAGGAGCGCCTTTAAAGACACGATGTTCCTCTCCGTCCGGCGCAGCGTCGGCAAGACTGTTAAGATTTTATTAGGGTTTGGCATCCGGCAGCCGAAAGCTGCATTTGCGTCTGTGCGTGGGCAGGCTTTGGATAGCAAGGCTTTGTGGAAAGCGCAAACAATGATAATTGGGCTTAGCCATTAGAAAAATTTGGATCCAGCATGCCCCGTCCATCCCTGCCGCTGAATGCCTTGCGCGCTTTCGAGGCCTCGGCACGGCACCTGAGCTTCACCCGCGCGGCGATCGAACTGTGCGTGACCCAGGCCGCAGTCAGTCATCAGGTCAAGCTGCTGGAAGAACGGCTGAATGTCATCCTGTTCAAGCGTTTGCCGCGAGGATTGCGGGTGACGGCAGAGGGTGAGGCCCTGTTGCCCGTGCTGACGGAATCGTTCGACCGCATGGCGGAGTTGCTCGATCGGTTCGAAGACGGAATGGTGCGCGAAGTGGTGACGGTGGGCGCCGTCGGCACCTTCGCGGTCGGTTGGCTATTGCCGCGGCTGGCGCGTTTGCGCGAACGTCACCCGCATATCGAACTGCGCCTGTCGACCAATAATAACCGCGTCGACCTCGCCGCCGAGGGGCTGGACTACGCCATCCGTTTCGGCAGCGGCGCCTGGCACGACACGGTGGCCGTTCCCTTGTTCGAGGCGCCTCTGTCGGTGCTGTGCCTGCCGCAGATCGCCGCAAGCTTGCGCACTCCGCGCGACCTGCTGTCGCAAACCCTGTTGCGCTCCTACCGGCCGGACGAGTGGTCGGGCTGGTTCGAGGCTGCCGGACTGGGCAGTGGACCGCCGCTAACCCGGGCCCTGATGTTCGACTCGTCGCTGGCCATGATGGAAGCGGCAGCCCAGGGGGCGGGAATCGCCCTCGCCCCGCCGCTGATGTTCGAGCGCCTGTTGTCCTCGGGCCAGATCGCGCAGCCCTTCGACATCTATGTGTCGCGCGGCAGCTACTGGCTGACCCGGCTGCGCTCCCGGCTCGAGACCCCGGCCATGGCGCAGTTCCGCGACTGGCTGGAAGAGTCACTGCCGACACCTGGCTCCGGCGCGCCGTAAAGGCAAGACGGCAGCAAAAAAGGGCTCCTCGCGGAGCCCTTTTCAGAGGTCGTTGCCGTGGATTTAACCCAACGACGGATCGATCGTCTTACAGGCCGCGATCAGGCCCTGGACGCTTTCGACCGACTTGGCGAACATCGCCTTTTCGTCGTCATTGGTCGGGAACTGGATAATGCGCTCGGCGCCGTCCTTGCCGATCACCACCGGCACGCCGACATAGAGGCCGCGCAGACCGTATTCGCCGTTAAGATAGGCGGCGCACGGCAGGACGCGCTTCTTGTCCTTGAGGTACGAGGTCGCCATGGCGATGGCCGATTCGGCCGGGGCATAGAAGGCCGAGCCGGTCTTCAGCAAGGCGACGATTTCGCCGCCGCCGCCGCGCGTGCGCTTGACGATGGCGTCGAGCTCGTCCTGGGTGAACATGCCCTGATTGACGCATTCCGGCAGAGGCAGGCCGCCGATCGTCGAATGGCGCACCATCGGCACCATGTCGTCGCCGTGACCGCCGAGGGTCCAGGCATGGATGTCTTCGACCGAAACGCCGGTCCGCTCAGCGAGGAAATAGGCGAAGCGCGCCGAGTCGAGAACGCCGGCCATGCCGACGACCTTGTTGTGCGGCAGGCCGGAAAATTCGCGCAGCGCCCACACCATGGCGTCGAGCGGATTGGTGATGCAGATAACGAAGGCGTTCGGGGCATATTGCTTGATGCCTTCGCCGACGGYCTTCATGACCTTCAGGTTGATGCCCAGCAGGTCGTCGCGGCTCATGCCCGGCTTGCGCGGCACGCCGGCGGTGACGATGCAGACGTCGGCATCGGCGATGCCGGAATAATCATTGGCGCCCTTCAGGGTCACATCCTTGCCGAAGACGGCCGTGGCTTCGGCGATATCGAGCGCCTTGCCTTGCGGTGTGCCTTCCATGATGTCGAACAGGACGATGTCGCCCAGCTCCTCGCGGGCGGCGATGTGGGCCAGGGTGCCCCCGATCATACCCGAACCAATCAAAGCGATCTTTGCGCGTGCCATGGGAACCCCTTTGTGTGCCGCAATACCAAATTTCTGGCTGCGATCTAATCCTTACCAGCCTCAGGTGCAAGTGTTTGCTGCGCTGCCGTTGAAAAAGTCATCACGCCATCCGGAACGATCTAACCGGCGTGGAAGAGGGCGCCCATCAGGTCCGACTTGCTGACCAGGCCGTCGAGCCGGCCGTCGCCGTCGACGATCATGACGTGGCGGCGGTCGCCCTTGGCCAAAATCGTCAGCAGTTCGGTGGCCGGCGCATCGGCGCGGGCGGTGGCATAGGTTTGGCGCATGACGTCCTCGGCGGGCAGGCCGTCAGCCTTTTTCAACGCGTCGTCAAGACGCAACAGCCCCAGCAGCTTGCGATCGGGATCGACAACCGGCAAGGCCTTGATATCATAGCGGTTCATGGTCGCCAGGGCGGCGCTCAGCCGCGTTTTCGGCGTGATGGTGCGCAGCTTGGTCGTCATGATCTGGCCACATGTCATCTGGGCCGCCAGGCGCTGATAGGCCTGCATTTCCGTCTGCTCGATCAGCTTCTCGACGTCCTCGCGGCTGATATCGAGGGCTTGATTGTAGCCCATCAGAGCGGCTTCAAGATCGGAGGGGTCGAAGCGATGCAGGGCCAGGTGATGCGCCTGATTGGCCGGGGTTTGGCGCTGGGGATAGGTATGGCCGGTCAGACGGTGATAGGCGACGGCGATGGTGACCAGAACGATCGCATTGATGATGACTGGAAACAGGATGAAGGCGTAATCACCGGTCTGCGAAATCACCATGAACAAGGCGGTACCGCCGCCGGACGGATGCAGGCTGCGCGTCATCACCATGAAAGCGGCCGCCAGGGCGACGCCGACTCCGGCTGCCAAAGCCGTGTGGCCGAGCAGGTGAAAGGCGAGAATCCCGGCCAGGGCCGACAGGGCATGGCCGCCGACGATCGGCCATGGCTGGGACATGGGCGAGCCGGGCACGGCGAACACCTGGGCCGCCGAAGCCCCCAGGGGCGCCATCAGCCACCATTTGAGATGGCCTTGCGATTGCACAAGACCACACAGCAACGCCGTCAGTCCGATACCGACAAACACGCCGACGACCATGATGAGGCGTTGGCGATAGGTCAGGACGGTCGGCGGCGGTATGAAGGATTCGAGCCACCCGGGCAGGGCAAACGTTTGAGACATGGTCTGTCGTTTGCCCGCCCGTGGCCGTCAAGTCAATCGGCTGCCGCTTCGGCCTTGCCATACCAGTTCAGGTTACGCGTCAGCACCATGACGGCGGCGATGACAATAAAGGCGGCGCAGGCGCCGATCAGCAGGGCGTAATCTTCCATGCGCATCAGGGTATAGATCAGGGCATAGAGCAGCGCGAAAATGACCAGGGCGGCGACGCCGCGGCCGATACTTTTGAACACCATGCCGGCATAGGCGGATATCAACCCGACCGTGGCCGTAGCGGCGACAGCGAAGGCGGCGTCGAAACCGATGCGTTCGGCGAACGACAACAGAAGCAGGTAGAAGGTGATCTGGGCCAGGCCGATCAGGATATATTGCGCCGGATGCAGTTCACGCTTCGATGTGCTCTCGAAGACGAAATAGGTGAGGAACACCAAGCCGACGAAAAGGAGCGCATATTTTAGCGACCGGCCGACATTCTGGTACGGGTTGGTCGACTCGACAAAGGATACCGACAGTTCCGATTTGCTGAGCGACGACAGGTTGCCAAGCGTGATAACGGCAGGCAGGCCGCGCGCGACGAAGGGGACCGACCAGGTCGCCTTGAAGCCCGACTTCAGGTCGTCCTCGCCCTTGACGAGGGGCGTGCCGCTGTCATGGTGGAAGGCGCGCGTCGCCGGCAGGAAACCACCGCCGAAGGACGGCGTATTCCAATCGCCGGACAAGGTGACGCTGGACGACTTGGCAAAGGCCAGAACACCGAGTTTCTGGGCACCGGTAAAGCTCATATCGAGGCTGATATCATGCTGAACGGCGGGATCGAGGCCGCTCAGCGGCGCCGAAAACAGATCGTAGGCGCCATTGCCGTTATTGGTATCCATTTGTCCGCTATCGGCGGCTGGCGCCAGGGTGGCCGGATTGCGGTCGACGACCGCGACGATATCCTTCATGGCGCCGCGTGAGTCGCTGGCGCCGGACAAGAGCTGGGCGTGACCCCAGTCGAGCTGGCCGCCGTTGACGGGCGCCGTGACCTGCGACAGGTCGAAATGGGCGGTGAAATGCAGATCGGACTGATAGACCGGCACGCGGAACAGGGAGCGCGAGCGGACATTGGCCTTGCTGGTGGCCACCGCCTCACCGGTGATCGGAAAGACGATCAGGGTATCGGTCGAGGCCGGAACGGTGACGTGGTTGCCGCTGCCGTCGATATCGATGCGCGCCGGCACGGTATAGGGCACGGCGATGACCGGCCCAAGGAAGGTCTGCGGTCCGCCGACCAATCCGCCGATTTCTTCGGTCACCTGATGAGCGCGTTCGGTGCGTTCGTGGAGCAGGAGGAAGACGAAGCCGGCCGGGATGGACATCAACACGGCGAGGACGCAGACGATCAATAGCTTGGCGCCCTTGCTGCGGCCGAAGCCGGGGCGCGTTGTGGATGGCGGGGGTGGTGGTGGCATGTCGTCGTTCATATGGGTCTCCCTCTCGAAGGCCTTCAGGATAACATAGCTCGTATACATGACAACAGAAAAATGAACAATGTTCAAATAATGTGCTTTTGCCTGCCGCCCGCTTGTGGTAAAGTCTTTACGGGAGGGCTTTATCATGAAATTCGCAATCTTGGCAGGCTTAACGATCCTGCTTGTGGCGCCGGTGGTTCAGGCGGCCGAGCCGTCGGAACAAGAGTACAAAACCTGGCACGACAGCTTGGTGAACGCATGCGCCGGCAACAATGCTCCGCATACGGAGCATTTCGATGTCAACAATGACGGTTTGTCCGATACGGTCTGCTGGCGCAGTTTCATGACCACCGCCTATGGCGGCTATGTCGACCTCGTAGCCCAGGTGACCACTAAGGCCTACGGCGTGCAAACGGGCTACATCCTGCTGCCGGTCAATGCCGGAGAACAATATGCCGTGTGCGGTCCGGTCGACGGGCTGAAGGTCGAGCAGGGCAAATGGACCAAGGAAGCTTTCGACGATGTCGGCTGGGACTATATCGGTCCACTCAGCATCAACCTTAACGGCACGGACTGCGATCCGCCTGGCTGTTCTGGCCGGCCGATGCGCGCGGGCCGGAGGTCGACCTGATCTTCACGAGAATGTAGGTCTTAGTGCTGGTTTTCCGGCATGCGGACGATCAGACCGTCCAAAGCGTCGCTGACGATGATCTGGCACGACAGGCGCGAATTCGGCTGCAGTTCATTGGCGAAGTCGAGCATGGACTCTTCCATGACCGAAGCCTTGCCGGTCTTGTCGGTCCAGGCTTCGTCGACATAGACATGGCAGGTGGCGCAGGCGCAGGCGCCGCCGCAATCGGCATCGATGCCGGGAATGTTGTTCTTGACGGCGCCTTCCATGACGCTCTGGCCCGGCTTGACCTCCAGGGTGTGGGTGGCGCCGGAATGTTCGATATAGGTAATCTTGGCCATGGGCGTATCAAAAAATCCTTCGTTTCGTCCCATGGCGTCAAGCCCGAGCGACACGCTTATATAGGTAACGTGTGCCGTGAGGCGCACGAAAGAGAAGGGAAAATTTTCGACGGGCCGCCCCGAGAAAATTTTTTCAACATCGGGCCACGGAAAAGTACACTGAGGCAGAGCGCGTCAGCGCGGCGCCGAAGGACTTTTTCGTGAGTTACTTCGCCGGCATCATCTTCTTGATTTCAGCGATCGCCTTGGCCGGATTCAATCCCTTCGGGCAGACCTGCGCGCAGTTCATGATGGTGTGGCAGCGATAGAGTTTAAACGGATCTTCCAGCCCCTCCAACCTCTCCTTGGTCGATTCATCGCGCGAATCGGCCAACCAGCGATAGGATTGCAGCAAAGCCGCGGGTCCGAGATACTTGTCCTGGTTCCACCAGTAGCTGGGGCACGAGGTCGAGCAACAGGCGCACAGGATGCATTCGTAGAGACCGTCCAGCTTGTCGCGGTTCTTCGGCGATTGCAGGCGCTCGGTCGTCGGATCCGGCGTCTTGGTCTGCAGCCAGGGCTCGATCGAGGCATATTGGTTGTAGAAGCCCGTTAGATCAGGCACCAGGTCCTTGACCACCGGCATGTGCGGCAAGGGTGCGATGGTTATTTCGCCGGAAAACTCGTCATGGCCCTTGATGCAGGCCAGCGTATTGCGGCCGCCGATATTCATGGCGCACGAACCGCAGATGCCTTCACGGCACGAGCGGCGGAAGGACAGGGTCGAGTCGATATGGTTCTTGATGTGGATCAGGCTGTCGAGCAGCATCGGGCCGTGGTCGGCCGTGTCGACCTCATAGGTATCCCAGCGCGGGTTTTCGCCGCTGTCGGGATCGAAGCGGTAGATCTTGTAGGTGCGCGTCGTCTTGGTCCGCTTGGCGGCCTTGTAACGCTTGCCTTGCTTGATCTTCGAATCGCGGGGGAGGGTTAACTCGACCATCTCAGTACACTCTGGCTTTGGGGGCGATATAGGCGATATCGTTGGTCATGGTATAGGCGTGGACGGGCCGGTAATCGATATTGACCGTACCTTTGCCGAGATCGAGCCAGGCCAGGGTGTGCTTCATCCAGACGTCGTCATTGCGCGCCGAGAAATCCTCGCGGGCGTGGGCGCCGCGGCTTTCCTGGCGGTTCAGCGCCGAATCGACCGTGATCACGGCCTGGCTGATCAGGTTGTCGTATTCGAGGGCTTCGACCAGGTCGGTGTTCCAGATCATGCCGCGGTCCTTGATGCCGATATCTTTCGAAGCCGCGAAGATGTCGCTCAAGCGCTTGCTGCCCTGGGCCAGGGTTTCCCCCGTGCGGAAGACGGCGGCGTCTTCCTGCATGGCAGTCTGCATCTTCAGGCGCAAATCGGCGGTCGGCGTGGCGCCCGAGGCATTGCGGAAGCGGTCGAGGCGGTCGAGGTGCTTTTGCACGGCGCCGGCCGGCAGATCCTTGTGCGGCGAGTTCGGCTTGACCAGTTCCTTGGAGCGCAGGCCGGCGGCGCGGCCGAAGACGACCAGGTCGATCAGCGAGTTGGAACCCAGGCGGTTGGCGCCATGGACCGAAACGCAGGCCGCTTCGCCGACGGCCATCAGGCCCGGCACGATGGTGTCGGGATTGCCGCTCTTCAGCGTCAGGACTTCGCCGTGATAATTGGTCGGGATGCCGCCCATATTGTAGTGAACCGTCGGGATAACCGGGATCGGCTCCTTCGTTACGTCGACACCGGCGAAAATCTTGGCCGATTCCGAGATGCCCGGCAGGCGCTTGTGCAGGATTTCCGGCGGCAAGTGGTCGAGGTGCAGGAAGATGTGGTCCTTCTTGGGACCGACGCCGCGGCCTTCGCGGATTTCCATGGTCATCGAACGCGAAACGACGTCGCGCGAAGCCAGGTCCTTGGCGGACGGGGCGTAGCGTTCCATGAAACGTTCACCGGCCGAATTGGTCAGGTAGCCGCCTTCGCCGCGGGCGCCTTCGGTGATCAGGCAGCCCGAACCGTAGATGCCGGTCGGGTGGAACTGGACGAACTCCATGTCCTGGAGCGGCAGGCCGGCGCGTAGCACCATGGCGTTACCGTCGCCGGTGCACGTGTGGGCCGAGGTGGCCGAGAAATAGGCGCGGCCGTAACCGCCGGTCGCCAGAATGACAAGGTGGGCGCGGAAGACGTGGATGTCGCCATTGTCCAACTGCCAAGTGGTGACGCCGCGGCAGGTATCGCCATCCATGATCAGGTCGAGGGCGAAATGTTCGATAAAGAACTCGACATCGTTACGCAGGGATTGGCCGTACAGGGTGTGCAGCATGGCGTGGCCGGTGCGGTCGGCGGCGGCGCAGGTGCGTTGCACCGGGCCTTCGCCGAAATTCTTGGTCATGCCGCCGAACGGGCGCTGATAGATCTTTCCGTCCTCGGTACGCGAGAACGGGACGCCCCAGTGTTCGAGCTCGTAGACGGCTTCGGGGGCGTTGCGCACGAGATATTCGATAGCGTCCTGGTCGCCCAGCCAGTCCGACCCCTTCACGGTGTCGTACATGTGC
The DNA here is from genome assembly GCF_056404915.1 of Asticcacaulis sp. P2_B1. Taxonomy (NCBI): domain Bacteria; kingdom Pseudomonadati; phylum Pseudomonadota; class Alphaproteobacteria; order Caulobacterales; family Caulobacteraceae; genus Asticcacaulis; species Asticcacaulis sp. P2_B1. The sequence goes on from NZ_JBFUDD010000002.1 coordinate 622,883, forward strand.
CACTGCCACTTGTCCTCGCCCATATTGCCGAGCGAGGCGGCGACGCCACCCTGGGCCGCGACGGTGTGCGAGCGCGTCGGGAAGACCTTGGTGATGCAGGCGGTTTTCAGACCGGCCTGACCGCAGCCGAGTGCGGCGCGCAGGCCGGACCCGCCGGCGCCGACAACGACGACATCATAGTCGTGATGGATGATATTATAGGGTTTGGCCATGGTCTACGCCGCCTGATGGACGATCCAGAGCGCGCCGGCGGTCACCACGAAGGCGCCTGCGCTCAGGACAAAGGTAAGGAAAAGAAGAATGCCGCGGGTCGAGGGCTTGCCGATATAGTCGTCGATAATGACCTTCAGGCCCATATACATATGCCAGCAGGCGATCAGCATGGCAAAGGCGATAATGCCTGCGTTCAGCGGCACTTTGGCAAAGGCGATGGCGGCATCATAACCGCCGCCGACGATCTGGCAGGCGGCCCACATGGCCCACAGGGTCAGCGGGATCAGGACCAGCGATGTGCCGCGTTCGGCCAGCCATTCGCCGGCGCCGTGATGGGCGGACTTTTTCCACGCCTTGGCCGAGCGGTTAATATCGGTCTCGCTCATAGCTTCACTCCGCAGCACATAATCAGATAGGCCCAGAAGCCGATGGTCATGACAACGCCTAAAGCCATGGTCCAGAAGGCCAGGGCGTCGGCCTTTTTCGGCTCGAACGACGCGCCGGTATCCCAGATCAGGTGGCGCAAACCGCCGGTCAGGTGGACAAAGCCGGCGAGCGACAGGCCGAACCAGACCAGGAGACCCAGCGGCGATGCCGCATAGGTGACGAAGACGGTGTAGACGTCGCGGCCCAGTGCCAAACAGACCAGCCAGGCGGCGATCAGGATCAGGCCGGCGACCGAGGCCGAGCCGGTGACACGGTGCATGATCGAGCTGAACATGGTGATGTGCCAACGCCAGATCTGCAAATGGGGGGAAAGGGGTCGACGTGGCGTTTCGGACATGCGGTAAGCCTCTTGTACGGTAGCCGTGAGCATTACATTTGCGGGTCTTTTAGACCCTGAAACCGTGGTGTCAATCAAGCTGTGGCGTTTTTTGCCGTTGTGGCACCGCGGCGACACCGATCACAAGCTCTTGATAGCGGTTTTAGGCCAAAACTTGAACAACATCTTCTTGTTCACTCATGAGGTGAATGAAATCTTAAGACGCGTTTGCTTAGGTCATAGTTCCGCCTCCTCCGAACCTGTTTGTAGCGAGTAAGTTCCGTGTTGACTGCCCTGATTCTGTCCGCCGCTCTGATGAGCCAGGACATTGCCGACCCTCAAACACCTGCTCAAACCCCGCCCGTCCAAACGCCGCCCGTCACCGTCGATGCCTATCACGGCAATTACGAGGCACCGAAAAGCGGGCGCGAGATGAGCTACGACTCAGGCATCTGGTCGGCCTATAATGCCAAGGAAAGTCAGGTCGGCAATCTCGAGGGGTCTTGGGTGGTGGCGACGCCCGACGGCCGCAAGCTGGTAGGCCTGGAACTGCGTAGCACCAATCTGGTCAGCGGCCGCCTGGACGGCGCCTGGCGTTCGATGCTGGCGGGGTTCGGGGTCAATAATTCCGGCTTTGTCTCGGACATGACCCTGACCGGCCGCGATCTCGAAATCAACTATTTCGCCGGCAAGGCGCGATCGCCAACCATCCTGCAGCTGCACAAGGACAATGACGGCCAGTGGCGCGGCAATATGCTCGACACGACTGGCCACAAGACGGCGATCGTCATGAGCAATCTCCGCGCTGGAGGCTAGGCCACGCTGGTGACGCTGATGTCGCCCTTGCCGGCGCTCGCAGCCGGGGTGCGATTGTCCCTCACGGGCACCGGCACCGCCTTGCCGACGGCATTTTGGTTCGGCAGGTAGATCTTGAAGCTGGCGCCCTCATTGGGTTCGCTTTCCAGCGTGATCCAGCCTTCGTGCAACTCGACCATGGCCTTGACCAGGGCGAGACCCAGGCCCGGACCGCCGCGTTCACGACCGATATAGCGGTCGAAGATATGCGCCTGGACGTGATAGGGAATGCCACGGCCATTATAGGCGACTTCGAGCACCAGATTGTCGCCATCCTTGTGAGCCTTGAGCGTCACGGCGCCGCCGGCCTGAGCATTGCGGATGGCATTGCCGAGCAGGTGTTCCAGGCATTGCCCCAGGCGCCGGGCATCGGCATGGACCGTACCGGTTTCGACCACGCCTTCGTAGTCGAAACGCACGCCGCGTGCCTTGAAAGTATCGGCCAGGCGGGCGCCGACTTCGGCGACGATATCGAGCAGCCGGACATCGGCCAGGGATACCGACATCTCGCCAGCATCAATCTGCGCCATATCGAGCACGTCGTCGATCGAGCGCGCCAGTTCCTGGGCGGCCGACTGAATTGATTCGAGATAGGCGCGCTGTTTGGTGTCGACGCCGGTGTTTTGCGCGTGCAGCAGGTCGGCATAGCCGACAATGGTGGTGAGCGGCGTACGCAGCTCATAGCTGACATTGGCGACGAAATCGCGTTTCAGCCGCACCGATTCGTTGAGTGCTTCGTCGCGCGCCTCGATGGCCTTTTCCAGACCGCGGGTCGCCGTGATGTCGGAGAAGGCGACCAGGGTCGCGCCGTCCGGCAGGGGCTGGGTGCGCCATTGCGCCAGGCGGCCGTCGGAAATCTTGATCTCGCCCATTTGCGGCGCCCGGGCCAGCGGGTCGGTGTCGGTAACGCGCGCCTTCAGCTCCGACCAGAAGCCGCGGTCATGGACCAGGGGCAGGCACAGCTCGGCGACATTGGTGAAATCCATAACCGAGACCATGTCGTCGGCCGACAGGTTCCAGAAACGATCGAAGGCCAGGTTGCGCAGGCGCAGGCGGCCATCGCTGCCATAGACCGAGACGGCGTCGTTCAGTTGGTCCAGCGTCGACTTCTGCACCTGGATCAAGGAGTTGAACTGCGATTTCAGCTTGAGCTCGCCGGTCTTGTCGCTGAACAGGATCAGCAGGCCACCCAAGGGGTGCGGTTGCCGCACGACGCGCAAAGACCGGCCGTCGGGCAGGCTCCACATTTCGTCGTCGGCCGTGTGGGTCAGGCCGAAGAACTCGCTCTCGCGCGCCTTGAAGCCGCTATAATCGCTGGTTTCCGGCAGGCGGCGCTTTTGGCGCAGGCGATCCAGCCATTCGCCATGGGTCGGGCGTTCGGCCAGCCAGGCCGGCTCCAGCTCCCACAGTTTTTCGAATTCGCGATTATGGAAGGTCAGTTGGCGTTCCGGACCGAAGATAGCGACGGCGTCTTCGAGGGAATCGAGCGTCTCATCGTGGGCCTTGGCGTGGCGCTTGAGCGCTTCGCGGCTTTCCTCGGCCTCGGTGACGTCGATGGCATAGGCGCAGACATAGGCCTCGTTGAGCGGCTCGGCGATGACCTGGAAGGCGCGGCGTTGGCCGGAAATGGTCAGCCAGCGGAAACCTTCGCGGCGCGTCTTCTGCTCCATGGCCTCATGGACCAGGGTATCGGCATTTTTGTCGAGCGTCAGATTGGCCTTGATGGCCTGTTCCAGACTGGTCGCCTCGGCGGCCTTCAGCCAGGCGGCATTGGCCCACACCACGCGGCCGTCGCGGGCGCAGATCCAGCATGGCGCAGGCAGGTGTTCCGCCATCTGGGCGAACGGACCCGACGACAAGGATTGACGGGCGCCGGCAATGGCCAGACGAATCCAGGCGGTGGCGCCCGACGACTTGCCTTCGACGATCAGGGTCATGCCGACCGGCAGGGACGACATCAGACCGTGCTGGACTTCGGCGAAGACTTCGAAACGGCACGACTTGCCTTCGGAAATCAACGATTTCAAGCCGATGGCCGCTTCGGGCGAGGTTTCACCGAGCGCCGCGACAACCTGTGGCGCGCAATCGGCGACCTTGGCATTTTCCATGAGGGACTTCAGACCGAGGGCCTCGGCGCAGTGGCGCAGAGTTTCCTCGCCCCATACCAGGCGAACGACATCACCTTCGACAGCCAGGAAGGCTTCATCGAACGCCGACGTGGCAGCATCGAGCTCACTCAACATGGTGTCTTTGGTAAACAGTTCGGACTTGAAGCCATCGCGTGACTTGGCGAGACGTGTGCGTGTCCGCCACGCCAGATAGGTCACGGATGAAGCAAGGGCCATCGACCCCGCCGCTACCGTATAGGCTATCGATTCCATGGCCATTACGCGCCTACTTAGCCCCACTACGAATCAGTTAACGGTCCACTATAGTCTAACTTGATTCTGACACAAATCGAGGGCGAGTTTTGCAAGGCAATCGCTTGCAGGAAAATGTTCAATGTGGACGCCAATACCGCGCCTTTAAACCTGGCGCATTGAGCGCCCGCGCCACGTTTGGCGCGTAGCCAAGGCCACGGATGTGGCCGGCCGGCGCGTGAGGCCGAGCAAAAAAGTCCATTATACGCTGCCCAATTTGCGCGCTGCCAGATAGGAGTAGGCGACGCTGGCTGCGGCTGGAATTGCGACCGCGACGATGAGAACGCCAAGCCGCCAGGTGATCGGTACGACAAATGCGGCCAGGACGACGACAGCCCCGCACAGCATGAACAGCGGCCCGGCAAAGCGGTGCGTCTTGTCCCACACACGTTCGTCGGACAAGGTCCACGGCGTCCGCACCCCCATCAGCCAGTTCTTGCGTGTCTTGGGCAGGTAGTTGCCAATAATCATGAACAGGACGCCGACGGCGGACAATGTAACACGCGTCTCGTCGATCGCCAGGCCGGCGGCACGGAAGACCAGGATGGCGTGGGTGACCGTCAACACGCCCAAGGTCGCCAGGACCACCATGCCGTAGGCGCCGGCCGAACGTTCGATCGACGCGTTTTTCGGCATAATGGCCGGCAATAGCCACAGCAGTAGGATCAGCAAGCTCAGGCTGATGGCCGGCATCATGACCAGGGCGACGTCGCGCGGCTGATAGCCATTCGGTGTGCCGCCGATGCCGAAATGCACCGCCATCGGCGCGTTGGGCACGTGCTGATAACCCCACACACTGACCCCGACCATGATCAGCCACATGACGAAGCTGACGATCATCTCATTTTTCAGGTACATGTTTCATCTCCTTGGCTGGTGTCTCAGCGAGGCCGACCTTGAATGCGTTCATCAATGCAAAGATGGCGTCTTCGAGCACGGAGGTATTCAGCCGATAGATCAGACTGGTCCCCTGGCGCGTGACATCGACCAGGCCGGCGGCCTTGAGCACGGCAAAATGGCCGGACAGGGTCGGCTTGGAGACATGGACATGACCGCTGATCTCACCGGCGGTCATCTCGCGCTCTTTCAGCAGCTCGAGAATACGGCGGCGGGTCGGATCGGCCAGGGCTTTGTAGACTTCAGACATAGGTTTCGTTCATTTGTTATTTTGGCAAATAACGAAATAAAGAAATATTGTCAAGCGAGTTCACGGACTGTTTGCCAGATCGCGGTATTCAGGGTTATGGTGCCGCCGGATCAAAACATGAACATTGCCTACCCCATTGCCAATGACGCCCATGACGCGCTCGCCCGGATGAAAGCCGGTACGGCGGCGATCGCCACGCGTGAAAAGGAAGCCGAGACCTTGTCCGGTGCACGTGTGGCGTTCGTCACGCAATCGATCGGGCCGCTCTATGAAACCCAGGACGAAGCGCTGAAGGTCTATGGCGGCGTGCTGGGTGAGGGCTGTCGGCTGACGGCGCGGATCAAGGAACAGGCACGGCGCAAGACAAAGAGCATGACGCCGGAATTCAGGGACGGTGAACGCTGGCCGAAACGCACAGCACCGGTAGCCACCGTATGGCAGTTGTCGGTAAGTTACTGGAAGATCATTACCGACAGCCATGCCGCGACGACGTCGGAGAAGCTGACCGATCAGGCGCGGCACCTGCGCAAAACCGTCAAGGGCCAAACCCTGACGCCTGAAGAGTTGCTGGCCCTGAGCCAAAGCCCGCTGGTCGCCGCCAAACCGCAAAAGGCGCTCGATTTCGGGCTGTTCGATTTTATCCCGCCGGATAATCCGGGCATCGTCATCGCGGACGAATAAAAAAAGATACAAACTCCGTCGGCCTGAGCCGGCATGATGAGTCGAAAACCGTTAGCTCTTGAGCACACGCAGCGACGTGTACGATTGTACACGAGCAAGTGCGCGCAAAGAGATGACGTGTTTGCAGACCATCAGGGCGAGCTCAGGTTACTTTGGTGCGCGCTTGGCCAAAATGCGCTGAAGAGTCCGGCGATGCATATTCAAACGCCGCGCTGTCTCCGACACGTTCTGCCCACATAGGGCATAGACGCGTTGAATATGTTCCCAGCGCACGCGATCGGCCGACATCGGATTTTCCGGCGGCGGAGGCGCGTGATCCTCGACCACCAGCAAGGCCTTGACCACATCGTCGGCATCGGCCGGCTTCGACAGATAGTCGATGGCGCCCGACTTCACGGCCTGAACCGCTGTCGCGATATTGCCATAACCGGTCAGCATGATGGCCCGAGCATCGGGGCGCTTCTTGTGCAGGGCTTCGACCGCCTTGAGGCCGTTACCGTCTTCCAGGCGCATGTCCATGACCGCAAAGGCGGGCGGCGTTTTTTCGATGATGTCCAGAGCCTGATGAACGCCTTCCGCCATGGTGACGGTAAAGCCGCGCGCTTCCAGTGCCCGTGCCAGCCGGTTGCGGAAGGGGGCATCGTCGTCCATCAGCAAAAGCGACACATCAGTCAATGTCGCCATGCGCGCCGAAATCGCCGCCTTCAAGGTCTCCAGCGAAGCGCCGCCGTCCATCAATGCATCGTCCATAGCAAAATTCCTTAGGCAGATGTGTCCGCCACCCACAAAATATCCTCTTGGTCGCGCCGCCACAAGGCCCGGACATAGGCCCCGCCACTTTCGCGGTTGCCAAAGGTGACCATGGCGCCGGTATGTTCGCACAGTGTCTTGGCGATGAAAAAGCCAAGCCCCATACCGGAATAACTGCGTCCCTCGGCCGCCGGCGCGTCGTCGCCGAACACCCGCGAAGAGATATAGGGATCACCCAGGCGCGACAATATGTCCGGCGCGAAACCACTGCCATCGTCCTCGATCGTCAGGCTGACATAGGCTTTTGTCACGTCAAAGCGCACCCAGACGGTCGTACGGGCAAAATCGACGGCGTTTTCGACGAAGGCAGCCCAGGCATGCATCCATTCCGGCCGGCGGCGGATCATCAGCTCTTCGCCGTCATTCGGCGCGCCATCGATGTGGATGTCGACGATAATTGCCTTCTTGTCCTTGCGATAGGGAGCGACGATCGAGTCGAGAAAGGCCGGCAACGATACCTGGTCGAACAGAAGGTCGCGTGTTTCAGGCCGCGCCGACAAGGCTTTCAGTATCTCCCGGCAACGCTGACTTTGCGAGACCAGGAGCTCAGCGTCCTCATAGAGCGGATCGCCCGGTTTCATGCCGTGCAGCATTTCCTTGGCGACGACCTGGATGGTGCCCAGCGGCGTGCCCAGTTCATGCGCCGCGGCCGCGGCCAAACCGCCCAAGGCCGACAGGCGGTGTTCCTTTTCAAGCACGGCCTGGGTGGCCGACAGGGCCTGCTCCATACGCGCCGATTCGAGCGAGGCCTGCCAGGCATAGCCGGCGGTGAAGGCGATGCCGACCAGGATGGCGGCCAGGAAGCCGAAGCGATACATGGCCGGCAGGGTGAAGACCTCGTCTTCACGCCATGGCAGTTCGAACGACCAAAAAGCCAGCGCAATCGTCGCCGCCATCGACACCACGACGACGGCCAGGCCGTGCCGCGTCGGCAGGTTGGCCGCGGCGACGGTCGGCGGCGCGATCAACATCAGGCAGAAGGGATTATTCAGTCCGCCGGTCACCGCCAGCAGCAGGGCCAGTTGCAGGGCGTCGAACGACAATTGCAGGGCGGCTTCCCAGTCGCGCATGCGCTGGCTGGAGCGGCGGCCCATCGACAAGACAATGTTCAACCACAGACTGGCCATAACGATGCTGAGGCACAGCCACAGGCGGATATGGTAGGCGAAGACGAAAGCGACCATGAGGACCATGGCACTTTGACCGATAATGGCCAGCCAGCGCAGCAGGACCAGGGTACGCAAGCGCAGATGATCCTTTTCGCGCGTAAAGGCCGGCGCCATCCACGGGCCGTCGTCTGCGTCATCTGGTCCATTGAAAAAGGTCGTGAACCCTTTTAGGGTCGGCGGCGGCGACATGGTACAAACCTCAAGACAGGCCGAGACATAGATGACAAAATTCCGCCTGGCAATCATAGCGGCCGCCTTCACACTGCTGATCGGCGTGGCGGCCGCCAATTGGTACCTCAGCCTGCATCATTCGCCAAACGGCACAGTGTCGCAGTCGGAAACGACGTCCGATATTGGCGGCCCGTTCGCCCTGACTGACCAGGACGGCAAGCCGGTGACGGAGGCCATGTTGAAGGGTAAGTGGTCGGCGGTCTTTTTCGGCTATACCTATTGCCCGGACGTCTGCCCGCTAACCTTGCAGTCCCTGGCCCAAACGCGGAAACTGTTGGGCGACAAGGCCAAGAATCTGCAGATCGTCTTTATCACGGTCGATCCGGCGCGAGATACGCCGGCCAACCTGAAGGCCTATCTGGCCAGTGGCGGCTTCCCTCCCGGGGTGATCGGCCTGACCGGCACCCAAGCACAGATCGATCAGGTAACCGACGCCTATCATGTGCCGGTCGAAAAGGTCGTCAGCGGCGATACCGTCAGCTTCAATCACGGCGCGGTCATCTACCTGATGGACCCAAAGGGTAATTTCAACACGCCGATGTCGAAGGAAATGGCGCCGGACGCCAATGCCAAGCTGATCCGTGACGCCATGCGCGGCGGCTGACGTGGATGGCGACTACCTGGCGCAACTTGCGACAGACCGGCATCGTAAACACGATATTGTATCACTTTTTAATTTATGTGACCGTAAACATTTGGCAGGTTAACTGTGATAGTGTTAGCTACCAGACGGGCGCATTCCCGTAAGTGACTCTCATTTTCGGGATTAAGTGCGCAACCGAGTTGGTGCCCAAGACCAGTAGTATTGTGAGTTCAAACCCTGATGCTCTATTCGTTACACGAATACGCCTATTACACCGCAGCTCCTTTCCGGGCCATGGCTCAGATGGCGCGCGATTTTTGGGGATCGAAACTCAATCCCGCCTCCGACACCGCGCTCGGCCGCACGCTCTACGCCTCGGCAGAGCTATTCAGCAATGTCACCAAGCGTTACGGCAAGCCCGAATGGGGCATCGACGCGGTTGCCATCAACGGCCACGATGTCCGCGTCTCGGTCATCGAAGACTGGTCATCGCCGTGGTGCAGGCTGCTGCGTTTCCAGCGTGATGTCTCCGACCTGCGCCGCGCCGGCTTCAAAAAGCCTGCCCCGGCCGTTTTGATCGTCGCACCGCTGTCCGGCCACTACGCCACCTTGTTGCGCGGCACGGTCCAGGAATTTTTGATCGATCACGATGTCTATATCACCGATTGGGTTAATGCCCGCAACGTACCGGTGCTGGAAGGCCGCTTCGATTTCTACGCCTATATGGACCATATCCGCGCCATGCTGACCGCCATCGGGTCGCGTTGCCACGTGGTCGCCGTATGCCAGCCGGGTCCGCCGGTCTTGGCTGCCGCCTGTTTGATGAGCGAAGACAACGACCCCTGCCGCCCGGCCTCCATGACCTTCATGGGCTCGCCGATCGATGCGCGCTTCAATCCTACCGTGACGAACCACCTGGCCAACGAAAAGCCATTCACCTGGTTCAAGTCGAATATGATCCACACGGTGCCGCCGCCCTATCCGGGTCTCGGCCGCCGCGTCTATCCCGGTTTCGTCCAGCTCTACAGCTTTATGAGCATGAACGAAGAGCGCCACACCGACGCCCATTGGGACTATTACAACTCGTTGGTCGAAAGCGACGGCGACACGACGCAAAAGCACCTGGAATTCTACGACGAGTATCTGTCCGTGCTCGACCTGACCGAGGAATTCTACCTTCAGACCATCGACCTGGTGTTCCAGAAGTTCGCCCTGCCCAAGGGCGAGCTGGTCCACAACGGCCGCAAGGTCGATTGCGCGTCGATCAACGATATCGCCCTGATGACCGTCGAAGGCGAAAAGGACGACATTTCCGGCGTCGGCCAAACCCAGGCCGCCCACAAGATGTGTCCCAATATCCCGGACGACAAGAAGGAACTCTACGTCCAGAAGGGCGCCGGCCATTACGGCGTCTTCAACGGCCGCCGTTTCCGCGAAGAGATCTATCCCCGCATCCGCGACTTCATCGCCAAAAATGACGGCGCTTCTTAAGAGCCTGTTCAAGAGCGATCCGGCCTACACACCGGGTCAGGTGCTCGATTTCGGCGCCTATGTCCTGCGCCTGAAGGTCAATGCCCGCGCCCGGCGCATTTCGTTGCGTATCGACAACAAGACTGGCGAGGCCGTCGTCACGGCGCCGCGCGTCAAGCATCTGAAAGACGCCGTCGACTTCGCCCGCACCCGCCACGATTGGATCATCGAAAAGCGCGCCGGCCAGGCCGCGCCTGAGGCTTTCGCGCCCGGCCAGATTCTGATGATAAAGGGCCACGCGGTGACCCTGGCGGAAAAGGGCGGTGTGATTTCGGCGCGGCCGGAGCAACAGGACGACGGTTCCTGGCAGCTGATCAGCAGCGGCGACGGCAAGACCTATGCCCGCCGCATCGAGCGTTATCTGCGTCAGCAGGCCCTGAAGACCCTGCAGGTCGAGACCGACCGCTATGCCGGCATGCTGGGGGTGACCGGAGTCAAGATCTCGCTATTCGACGCCAAGGGCCGGTGGGGATCCTGCACGCCGACGCGCAAGACCATCCGCTATAGCTGGCGCATCATCCTGGCGCCGGTGGCCGTGTTGAACTATCTGGTGGCGCATGAGGTGTCGCACCTCAAACACCCGGATCACAGTCCGCGTTTCTGGGCCGAGGTGACGGGTCTGTACGGTCCGTACAAACCGGCAAGAGATTGGCTGAAGAAGCGCGGGCAAGAGCTTTTCAAGTATCAGTAAGACGAGGGGCCTCGGGCCCCTCGACCCCATCACCACACGTACAGAAGGTCCACCGATGAGTTACGGGGTGCAGGGGGCTGCGCCCCCTGCCCTTCGACCTTACTGATGACTTTCCTGAGCCTGCGAGAATAGGTCATCCAGGCTTTGCGGATCGTCCTTTTTCTTGTCCTTCGGCTCTTCCGGATTGGGGATCGGCTGCATGGTAACCACCGGCGGCAGACCATTGTCGGTCGTGACCGGTGTCGCCACCTGGGAAGCCGCCACAGCATCGGCCTGAGTACCGAGCAAGTCCTTCAGCGCGTCTTCGGCGACGGGCGTCAGGGCGCCGCCGGCCGGGCCTTCGGGGATCGCACTAACCTGGATGCGTTTCAGTGCGCTGGTCATATAGGTCTTCCAGATCGCGGCCGGCGTCATGCCGCCGGTCACCTTGGCCATTTGCGAATTGTCGTCGCGGCCGACCCAGACGATGGTGACAAACCCGCCGGTATAGCCGTCGAACCAGGCGTCGCGGTAATCGCTGGTCGTGCCGGTCTTGCCGGCCAGGTCGTAACCCGGGATCAGGGCGCCGCCACCGGTGCCGCGGGTCATGACGCCACGCAGCATCTGGTTCATTTCCTGCAGCGGCGGGTTGTTGATGACGCGGATGCGGCCGCCGTCCTCGCCGGGTTCGCGGTATTGGAAGACGACCTTACCTGAGGCCGTCCGTATGCGGACGATGCCGTGGGCCGTGGCCTTATAGCCGCCGTTGGAGAACGGGATATAGGCCTGGGCCATTTCCAGCGGTGTCACTTCGGCGGTGCCCAGGGCCATGGCCGGGTCGGTATTGATCTTCGACTGGATGCCGAGACGCTTGGCGGTGCGGGCGACATTGTCGCGGCCGACATCGTTGGCCAGGCGTGCCGCCACGGTATTGACGGATTCGGCAAGGGCATATTGCAGGTCGATCAGGCCGAGATACTTCTTGGTGTAGTTTTCCGGCGACCAGCCATTGATCGTATAGGGCTCGTCGACGACCGGCGTGGTCGGCTGATAGCCGGCTTCCATGGCGGTCAGATAGATGAAGGGCTTGAACGACGAACCCGGCTGACGGAAGGCATTGGTAGCGCGGTTGAACTGGCTATCGGCATAGGAGACGCCGCCGATCATGGCGCGGATACGGCCTTCGCCATCGACTGAAACGACGGCCGCCTGCTGGACGCCCTTCTTGACGTCGCGCGCCATGATGGTCTGAACGGCGCGTTCGGCATCCGTCTGGATCGGCAGGTCGAGCGTGGTTTCAACGATCAGGTCTTCGGTGTTTTTCGGATCGACCAGGCCACGCACCTGGCTATCCAGCCAGTCGATGAAATACTGGGCGTGAGCCGAGGCCAGGGTTTTCGACACATTGATCGGCTGCTTCAGGGCTTCCTGACGCTGGGCCTCGGTGATGACCTTGGCATCGACCATTTCCTTGAGCACGACACCGGCACGGGCGCCGGCGCGTTGCTGGTCGGACAGCGGCGAATAGGAGGACGGCCCCTTCATCATGCCGGCCAGCATGGCGGCCTCGCCGATGGTCAGGTCCTTGGCGGGCTTGTTGAAATAGCGCGTCGAGGCGGCTTCGATACCGTAGGCGCCGGCGCCGAAATAGACGCGATTAAGATAAAGCGCCAGGATCTGCTTTTTGGTGAACTTATGCTCCAGCCACACGGCCAGCATCAGCTCCTGAACCTTGCGCTTCATGTTCTGATTGGCCGACAGGAACAGGTTCCGCGCCAATTGCTGGGTGATGGTCGAGCCGCCGGCCAGGTTGGAGCCCTTGTGCCGCGTGACGTTGCGCATCAGGGCGCGGGTGATGCCGACAGGGTCGAAACCGGGGTGAGTGAAGAACCGGCGATCCTCGATGGCGACGAAGGCCAGCGGCACATAGTCGGGCAGGCTGTCGATATCGACGGGAGCGCCGACCTGGGTGCCGCGCACGGCGATCAGGGCGCCGGAACGGTCGAGATAGGTGATGGCGGGCTGCTTATTGGGGTGATCCAGGGCCGATGTATCGGGCAGGTCGATCGTCATGACGCCGATAAAGGCAACCGCGAAAATGGCGCCCCAGATGATGACGATGGTGCTCCAATAGATCAGGGCCTGTAGGGGCGAACGCTTGCCCTGCCTCTTCCCCCCCGCAGAGGACATGTCCTTAGCCATACGAAAATCCTTACTGAGCCGGTCCTTTCCGGACCGACAGATAGCGCCCTGCCGCCGTTATAGCCAAACTTGTCGCGGCTGTCGCGTGAAACATCGTTAAGGCGGACCGTCCGGCACGCTCAACTGACCAGTTCTTTTTGGCTAAATTAAGGGTTAACCCTTGGCGTGGCGGACAAACCATCCTAGCTTGCGGGCATGTCCGATGCGTCCCTTCTCGACCGCTCCACCACCGATTCCAACATGCAGGCCGCGGTCCAGGCCCTGCAAAACGTCTTCGGCTATGAAGCTTTTCGCGGCCAGCAGGCCAGCGTCATCACCTCCATCATGGCGGGCAAGGATACCCTGGCCGTGTTGCCGACCGGCGGCGGCAAGAGTTTGTGCTACCAGATCCCGGCCATCGTCCGGCCCGGCATCGGCGTCGTCATCTCACCCTTGATCGCCCTGATGAGCGACCAGGTCCTGGCCTTGAAGGCGCGCGGCGTGCGTGCCGAACGCCTCGATTCCTCGCAATCCATGGACGCGCGCAGCCTGATCTGGGACGACGCACGCAACGGCGACCTCGACCTGCTCTATCTATCGCCCGAAGCCTTGATGCAGCCCTTCGTGCTTGACCGCCTGGTCAAGCTCAAACCCAACCTGATCGCCATCGACGAGGCGCACTGCATCAGTCAATGGGGCCACGATTTCCGCCCGGAATATCGCGCGCTGGGGCAATTGAAGGCACTCCTGCCGGACGTGCCGACCCTGGCCCTGACTGCCACGGCCGACGCCCACACCCGCGCCGACATCAAGGTCGCGCTCAACATTCCCGATGCGGTGGAAATCGTCGCCGGCTTCGATCGCCCGAACCTGTCGCTGCGGTTCGTTCGCCGCAAGGGCTCGGCGCTCAAGCACATCACCGAAATGCTGGCGCGGCTGAAAGGCGCCTCGGGCATCATCTATTGCGGGTCACGCGACGGCACCGAAAAACTGGCGCAAAACCTGGCGGCGGAAGGCTTTTCCACCCTTGCCTACCACGCCGGCCTGTCCGCCCAGGTGCGCGAAGACCGGCTGAAGGCCTTCATGGCGGGCAAGGCCAAGATCATGGTCGCCACCATTGCGTTCGGCATGGGCATCAACAAGGCTGACGTCCGCTTCGTCATCCATGCCGATCCGCCGTCCAGCACCGAAGCCTATTGGCAGGAAGTCGGCCGCGCCGGCCGTGACGGCAAACCGGCTTCTGGCGTTGTGTTCTACGCCTCGGGCGATCTCGGCTGGGCCATCCGCCGTTCGGGTCTGCGCGAAGCCGAGGGTTCGGGCGACCAATCCTTCCAAAAGCAGAAGGCACGCGACTTTTTCCAGATGGTGCTGGGTCATGAATGCCGCAAAGCCGCGCTGAGGCGTTATTTCGGTGAAGACGCCACAGAGGCGTGCCGGACCTGCGACAACTGCCTGTTGCGCGGCAAGGTGGTCGACGCCACGGAAGCGGCGCAGATGCTGATGTCGGCGCTCTACCGCATGAACGGGCCGCGCGGCCGCAAGAAGCTGATCGACCACGTCCTGGGTAAGTCGTCCGGTCCGGATTACACGACGCGCATGAAAACATTCGGTATCGCCAAAGGGCACTACGACGCCCACCTGCTGACCCACGCCCTGGACCAGTGCGAGGCCCACGGCATCATTGAGGAAGAGCTCTACGACAACAAGATGCCGATCGTGGGGTTAAAGGACGCCGACAAGCTCAAAGCCCTGTTCAGGGGCGAGCTCAGGTTCGAAGCCAAGATATAGCCCTTCCACCGCCGGTCTCCGATAATGCGAGAAGGGCATTCGGAGTAGCCATGCCCATTTTTGAATCGAACCAGCACTCCGAAACTCAGGCTTCACGCTTTTTACCGATCATCAGGACCAGCGCCGCCAGGATGCCGAACAGGAAGTTCGAAGAGAATATCTCCATAAGATGCATCTTGCGCACATCCCAGGGCATGAAGCTGTTCGGTAGCAACAAGACCAGAGCCATCAGCACGGCGAAAGCGAGGCCGGTCATGAGGGCGCGGAACATGACACTGCCCTTCAGGCTTTTGACGATCAGGAGAGCGACGCCCGCCCAGATGGCGCCGCGCAACACCTGCAACAATGCCAGTTGGCCCCGGTCGATATGCATGCCTTGCTCGTAATAGGCGCGCACCGCGGCGCCCTGCCAGGCGATTAGAGCTCCAGCGCCGAAATAGAAGACGATATAGATCGGAATAATGACCGGCAATTTCCACGCCAGTCCGCCCAAAGTCTCCGCCGGCTCCACGGTTTTTGCCGACCATAGTAGGGCGCAGACCACGGCAACGATCGCCGCCTTGACGAGATTGCCGATCGCCAAACCGGTCAAGAGCGAAGGCGACAGATGCATGTAACTGTTGAAATACCAGGCTTCGATCTGCGACAGACCGGTTTCCAATACATACAGGATAACGAACAGGGCCGCCGCCTTGCCCCAGGTCGCCCAGCGCATATTGGCCGCCAGCAGCGCCAGAACGACGGCAAAAGCGGCCGCGATAAGCGGCCTGGCCATAACGGTCGTGATCGGTCCATCGTTCACATTTGGGGGAATGGGTCCACGTGCGACCGCCAGGATGACCATACCGCTGACTATCTGCCCCAACATGAGAGCGACAAAGACGGCAACCGTTTTGGCCGTGAAGACAAGTCCGCTTTTCATTGTGTTCCCTCTTCTGAGTTATGGTTCGGATTGTGCAAGTTGCTTCCACGCATCGAGCGCCCATTCCGCCGATGCTTCGGTCGTTCTCAGACCGTGTTCCACTGCCAACCGGCTTTGCATTGGCATATGGTTCCAAAGGTCGCTCGACATAAATGCCTTCAAACCGGTCACGCGCGCCTTGGCGGCCATGGCGAAGGATTTGAGAAAATCGAGAGACACCTGTTTGTCGGGATGGTCGTGCAGGAAGGCAAACCGCAGTAATGCCATATGAACCGGTTCATCTTCCGCCATCGGTTTGAGCAGCCATTCGTTAAAAGCCTGCCGGCCAGCTGTCGTGATGACGTAGGGGGCCTTGTCACCGCCCGCGATCAGCGAGGCCTTCACCAAAACCTTGAGCGCAGGGTAGATGCTGCCGGGGCTGCTGGAATAGTTACCCATGGGCGTCGTTTCGAACACCTTACGCAGGGCATAACCCGTGCGCGGTTCGTCGCGTATCAATCCCAGCAAGGCATAATTCAGTGGTGTCATGGTACGTCTCGTATTAATTTCTTACATAGTACGACACGTACGAAAATGCAAGACTTAGATTGAAATGGGCCCCTGCATGGCCGTCAGCATGGCGTCGGCATAGGGCCACAGGGTCAGGAGGCCGATGGCAGCCGCACCAACGGCACAAATTAAAACAGCGCCGGCGGCGATGTCCTTGGCGCGCTTGACCGCCATATTGTACTCGGGCGAAACGACGTCGCAGACATATTCGACGGCGGTATTGAAGCACTCCGCTACCCAAACCATAACGATAGCCACAATGAGCCAGCGCCAATCTTCGGGGCGGACCTGGAGGAAGGCGGCCGTCAGGATGACAAGGACGGTCGCCACCAAATGCAGCCACGCATTATGTTGGCTCTTCAACATGAAGACGATACCCTCGAAGGCATAGCCGAAGCTTTTTAAGCGGGCCAGCGGGCTGAACCCCGGTTTGGCGTCGTCAGACATAGAGAGCCTCTCTTTGCAATTTGTCACCAAGCCGCGCCAGGCTGGGGCTGACGGCGCCGATATCGCCGAAGCGAAAACAGGCGGTCGCCAATTCCGGCTCAATCGCCGGCACACCGACGCGCGGCACCATGACATAGCGAAAGTCGATATGCCAATGATCGGGCTCTCCCTTGCGCGCGTTCGCCGGCACCGGCAACAGATCGATATCGTAGGGGACGGCAAAATCCTTATGCCAGGCGTGCAGGTCGCAGGTCAGGCCGGTTTCTTCGCGTGCTTCGCGCAAGGCGGCGGTCAACGGATCTTCGCCAGGGTCGATGTGACCGCCAGGCTGCAACCAAGACTGCAAGTGTGGATGCCAGATGGTCAGCATCGCGTCACCTTGCAGGATGATGACACTGGCCGTCACGTGGGCCGGCACGGTGGCGCGTTGCGTGATGTCGCCTTGCGTTTCGGCCAGCATGACCTGGATGCGGTCGATTGTGCCGCGCTCATCGGGAAATCGTACGGCATAGGTCTTCAGTGTTTCGGAAATCATGGCGCCGTCGGATCGGGAATCGTTGTGAAAGTCGAACACCCAACCTAGCAGTCCATCCTCCCCGGTCAATCACGGCGCGCCGTTGATGTAATCGCGGCCCGGAAATTCCTGCGACGGGCGAATTCGGCGCCAATTCGGTACGCTGGCGTCACGTTAAGAGACTTAATTGCCACCCTTTCGCCATATTTCACCGAGCGTTGTTTTTGAATTTGAGTTTTCTGCTATAGTTCGCGCCCAAAGCCGAGTCCACCCAGGATCAAGGGGCGAAGATCATGCGTTTGAAAATCATGGCCGTAGCGGCCTGCGCACTGTTTACCATTACATCCGCCGCTCTCGCCGATACCCATATCGGCTGGTATGTCGCCGCCGATGTCGGCGGCCACCAGCGTTCGACCCAGCGGTTGACCGTCACCGACGTGGCGATCGAAAGCTCGTCGTCATCGTCGTCGGAATCGTCCAGCTCCAGTTCGTCCAATTCCGGCAGCGCTCCCCTGTCGTCGCCGGCTCAGCATGCCGTGACCTCGCCGGACGACTATACCGGCCCCTATAATCTGAAAACACGCAACGACACGGCGGTATTCGTCCGCGGTGGCTATCGCTTCACGCCCAACTGGCGCGCGGAGCTCGAACTGGGCCAACGCGCCGGCAAGATCAATTCCAGCATCGCCAGCGGCGCCTATACCGATGAAGGCGCCCGCGGTTCGCTGGATGTCGACACCGCCATGGTCAATGTCATCTACGACATCGCCCCGGCCGCCAAGCTGCATCCGTTCCTGGGTGTCGGCGCCGGCGCCGTGCGCGTCAAGACCAACTATAACGGCACGGTGACGCCGACTGGTGAAGCCTATGTCACCCAGTCCTACGCCATCCACAGCAGCAAGACTGTCTCCGGCATACAAGGGATTGCCGGCCTGACCTGGGCGGCATCGGACCGGTTGAATGTCGACCTGACCTATCGCTACCTCCAAGTATCCAAGGTCAGTTACGATGTCATGGTCGATCGCAAATATTATGACGATTTCGACAATGAAGAAGCGCCCCGGGTACCGACCACGGCCCGCGTCGTCCGGGCCCCCAATGCCGAGGTCGTGCAAACCGGCGAGGTCATCGAACGTGACCGCATGTCCGGCCGTTTCAACGATCAGTCTCTGAGCATTGGCCTGCGCTGGACCTTCGGTCCGGAGTCCGCGCCGCCGCCGCCCGAAGCGCCTGTCTATGAAGCCGCGCCGCCGCCGCCGCCGCCCGCACAACCGGCAACGACGCCGTTGCCGCCAGCATCGCCGATCAGCGTCGAAAGACGCGACTTCATCGTCTATTTCGAGTTCGACAAGGCGTCGATTACGGATGACGGTCTGGCCGTCGTCCAGGCCGCCAGCGACTATACCAACGCCGCTAAATTCACGCAGGTGGCCGTTGTCGGACATGCGGACACCTCCGGCTCGGCCGCCTACAATATCAGCCTGTCCCGCAAGCGCGCTCAAATGGTCAGGGACGCCCTTGTGAGGGACGGTGTGTCGGCAGGCATCATCACGACCGACTGGAAGGGTGAAAGCCAACCGGCCGTCATGACCGGTGATGGCGTCAAGGAACCGCTGAACCGTCGTGTGGAGATCGATGTAGAGTAAGTCGCGGGGTCGCGGACCCCGCACCCCATAACTGTTCAGGATAGACTTTCTATCCAGCCAAATGAAAAGGGCGCCCAAACGGGTGCCCTTTTCATTTGGCTATATGGGAAGGTTACCCGAAACAACTTACGGGGTGTGGGGGCTGTGCCCCCACGACCTTACCCTTCACTCCGCCGGTTCGACAACCGCCACGACGCTGCGTTTACCGAAGACCTTCCACAGCACGAAGGCGATGGCCAGCATGCCGACGAAAATCGCAAACAGCAGCTGATTGAACCAGACCATGGTGATCAGGCACCCCACCGACAAGATCAGCGCAATGGCCGGCACGATCGGATAGCCCGGCGCCATGAAGCTGCGTTCCAGACCGGGCTCGCTGACCCTTAGTTTGAACAAGGCCGCCATCGAGATGATATAAAGGACGATGGCGCCGAACACCGAGATCGTCACGATGTTGGCGGTCAGGCCCAACCCGCCCAGCTTGATCAGATTGTCAGAGAAGATGGCGGCAATCCCAACCACGCCACCGGCCAGGATGGCCCAATGCGGAGTGGCGAACTTCGGGTGCACCCTGGCCAGGAACTCCGGCATATAGCCCGCCCGGCCGAGCGCGAAGATCTGACGCGAATAGCCGACGATGATACCGTGAAACGATGCAATGAGACCGAACAGACCGATCCACACCAGCATATGCAGCCAACCCGAGCCATCCCCCACGACAATCTTCATGGCTTGCGGCAGAGGGTCGTTGACAGCGGCCAGTTTGCTCCAGTCGCCGACACCGCCGGTGAAAATCATGGCGCCGAAGGCCAGGAACAGAAGCGTCAATATGCCGCCGATATAGGCGATCGGCACGACCTTCTTGGGGTTCTTGGTTTCTTCGGCGGCCATGGCAGCGCCCTCGATGGCGAGGAAGAACCAGATAGCGAAGGGGATGGCGGCGAAGATCCCGCCGACCGCGCCCATCGTGAAGTGCGAGGAGCCGGCCCAACCATTGACCGTAAAGCGGTCCATCGAGAAGCCTGGCGCCACGACGCCCATGAAGATCAGCAATTCACCAATGGCCAGAATCGTCACGAACAACTCGAACGTAGCGGCGATCGTGACGCCAACAATATTCAGCGCCATAAAGACGATATAGGCGCCCACCGCGGCCAATTTCGGGTCGAGACCCGGGAACTGCACATTGAGATAGGCGCCGATGGCCAGGGCGATGGCCGGCGGCGCGAAGACGAACTCGATCAGGGTCGCGAAACCGCCGATAAAGCCGCCGACAGGCCCAAAAGCCCGCAGGGCATAGGCAAACGGGCCGCCGGCGTGCGGGATGGCCGTGGTTAGCTCGGTATAGGAGAAGATGAAGGTGGTATACATGACGGCCACCAAGACCGTGGTGACCAGAAAACCGAGCGTGCCGGCCAGGCCCCAGCCGAAATTCCAGCCGAAATATTCGCCGGATATAACCAATCCGACCGCTATCCCCCATAGGTGCAGCCCCGATAGCTGCTTTTTTAGTCCTGTCTCAGTCATGGGATATCCCCTTCTACACACAAAACAGCCGGGTTATTCCGGCCCAGGTAACGCTGCTGCCGCCRCATTTTCCTTCAGACCGACCCCGGTCAGACCCAGGCGGCACGCCTCACGGATCAACCAGACGATCTTGTCCCCCGCGGCTTCGTAAGACAGGCCGTCGAGATGAATGTTAGAAACGCAGTTACGTTCTGAATCCATGCGCCCGACCCTGGGCGCATAGGTGACATAGGCCCCAAGGCTGTCGGGTGCGGACAGGCCAGGGCGCTCGCCGATCAGGATGACGACGACCCGGGCGCCCAGTGCTTCGCCGACCCCATCTGCCAGGGCGACACGCGCCTGTTCGGCCAGGACGACCGGCGCCACGGTGAAGCCGCCCAGGCGATTGAGGCAGGCCTGCAAAGCCTTCTCGGCATGATGTTCGATGGCAGCGGCCGACAGGCCGTCAGCGATGACGAAGGCGACATCATAACGGCCGCTCAGTTGGCCGAGGCTGTCGGGATGGACCTGCCGGCCCAAATCCGGGCGGGCGAGATATTGCGTCCGGCCTTCGCACAGGGAACGTACGCGCACCGTCTCCAAAGGCGCTAGCCGCGCCGCCATCGCCGCGAAATCGACCGCGCCGTGGACGGCGTCGCGAGCGCGGGCATGCGCGAGTTGCAGGTCGAGATTGGCGGCGGTGGGGATACCGTCGCCGCAGCGGCCGAGCCCAATCCTTGCGCGTGTGGAATTGCGAAAACGTGCGAAAGGATCAAGCTCGACGATGGTCATGGCACAACTCCATAATCGAGCAGACGCCGCGCATAGGGCGCCGCGTTCCCCGCCGGCGCCAATCGCCCGGCACTGTCCAGCATGCCCATGCGTTTC
This sequence comes from Asticcacaulis sp. P2_B1, assembly GCF_056404915.1. NCBI lineage: Bacteria > Pseudomonadati > Pseudomonadota > Alphaproteobacteria > Caulobacterales > Caulobacteraceae > Asticcacaulis > Asticcacaulis sp. P2_B1. The sequence goes on from NZ_JBFUDD010000002.1 coordinate 644,396, forward strand.
AGCCAGGCTTCGAACTCGGGCGCGGGCGGCTTGTTGAACATGTGCCTGAGGCTGACGATGTCGTGGTAGGACAGGCTTTGGTAATTCAGCATGACATCGTCGGCGCCGGGCACTGCGATCAGGAAGTTGCAGCCGGCCGTGGTCAGCAAGACCATCAGATTGTCCATGTCGTCCTGGTCGGCTTCGGCATGATTGGTGTAACAAACGTCGACGCCCATCGGCACGCCCAGCAACTTGCCGCAGAAATGATCTTCCAGGCCGGCCCGAATGATCTGTTTGGCGTCGTAAAGATATTCCGGACCGATGAAACCCACGACGGTATTGACGATCAAAGGCTTCAACTCACGGCAGACGGCATAGGCGCGGACCTCGACGGTTTGCTGGTCGACGCCATGATGGGCGCCGGCGGACAGCGCACTGCCCTGCCCCGTTTCGAGATAGACACAATTGTCGCCGACTGTGCCGCGCTTCAGCGACAAGGCTGCCTCTCGGCCTTCACGCAGAAGCGCCATATTGACGCCGAAACCGTCATTGGCGGCCTGGGTGCCGGCCACCGATTGGAATACCAAGTCGAGCGGCGCCCCGCGCTCGATCGCCTGGATGGAGTTGGTGATGTGGGTGAGGACGCAGGATTGCGTCGGAATATCGAAGCGCTGGCGCAGGCGATCAAGCAGGTCGAGGAGCGTGATACAGGCGTCGACATTGTCCGTAGCCGGATTAATGCCGATCACGGCGTCGCCTATGCCGAATAGCAGGCCGTCCAGGGTAGATCCGGCAATGCCCAAGGGGTCGTCAGTCGGGTGGTTGGGCTGCAGGCGGCTGGCCAGCCGGCCCGGCAGGCCCAATGTATTGCGGAAGGCCGTCACGACCTGAATCTTGGCGCCGACCGAGATCAGATCGTGGTTGCGCATGATTTTGGACACCGCCGCCACCATTTCAGGCGTCAGGCCCGGCGCCACGGCGGCCAGTTTTTCCGTCGTCGCTTCATAGGACAACAGCCATTCGCGAAACTGGCCGACCGTCATATGGCTGACGGGCGTGAAGGCCTCGGCATTGTGGGTGTCGATGATCAGCCGTGTGACCTCGTCGTCTTCGTAAGGAACGACAAGGTCTTCGAGGAAGGTTTTTAGCGGAATATCGGCGAGGACATATCGCGCTGCAACAGAGCGTTCATTGGTATCCGCGGCGAGGCCTGCCAATCGGTCTCCAGACCTTATGGGGCTTGCACATGCGAGCACGGCTTTCAGATCGATGAAAGTGTGTTTCTCTCCGGAAAGAACCACAGAATATTGTGCCATGCAGCATAGTTATGTATAATAAATACGATTTGGCAAGTCCATAAATAGGACTTTGAGGAAGTCGTGGGGCCGCGGGCCCCACACCCCGACCCCACGACTTCCCTTACGCATCCACCTCAGCATCCAACGCATTATCCTGGATAAACTCCCGGCGCGGCTCGACCAGATCCCCCATCAGCTTCGAGAACATCTCGTCCGCCTCATCGGCATGGTTGACCTTGACCTGCAGCAATGTCCGCACATCCTTGTCGAGCGTGGTTTCCCACAGCTGCTCGGCGTTCATTTCCCCAAGGCCTTTATAGCGCTGGATCGTCATGCCCTTGCGGCCGGCGTCCAAAACGGCGGCCACCAAGTCCAAAGGCCCGCGGATATCGGTCGACTTGTCCTTGCGGGTGAAGATGCCGACATCGTTATAGATATCACCCAAGCCATCGGCGCGTTCACCTAAACGGCGGGCGTCCTGGCTGTGCATCAAGGCGTCGTCGAGCGCGATTTTTTCCTGCACGCCACGACGCGTGCGTTCGAACAGATAACCGCCGGCCGGACCGACACTGACCGACCACGGCCCGTCGCCGTCTTCGTTCAGGCGCGTCAGGCGAACCGCCACGGCGTCCATGTCGGGATGCGTGCCGAACAAGCCGCCAAGCGCCGCCTGCTCGATGGCGAAGGCCGGCGCACGTTGGCTCAGACGATCGACACTGGCCTTGAAGCTCTTGGCCGAACGCACCTGGGCTTCCAGATCCATACCGAGGATACGTTCGCCCGATTTCAGGCTCAACACAGCGTCGCCGATGCCTTCGTCGATAAGATAGGCGTCGAGCTCCGTATCGTCCTTCAGGTAGCGCGACGACTTGCCCTTGGCGACCTTATACAGAGGCGGTTGAGCGATATAGAGATAGCCCTTGTCGATGATCTCCGGCATCTGACGATAGAAGAAGGTCAGCAAAAGCGTGCGGATGTGGGCGCCGTCGACGTCGGCGTCGGTCATGATGATGATCTTGTGGTAGCGCAGCTTTTCGATATTGAAATCGTCGCGGCCGATGCCAGCGCCAAGGGCGATAATCAGGGTACCGATCTGCTCGGACGACAGCATTTTGTCGAAACGGGCGCGTTCGACGTTCAGAACCTTGCCGCGGAGGGGCAGGATGGCCTGGTTTTCACGGTTCCGCGCCTGCTTGGCCGAACCGCCGGCGGAGTCCCCTTCGACGATGAAGATTTCAGACTTGGCCGGATCGCGTTCCTGGCAGTCGGCCAGCTTCCCTGGCAGGGACGAGATGTCGAGCGCCGACTTGCGCCGGGTCAGGTCGCGCGCCTTGCGGGCGGCTTCGCGGGCCGAGGCCGCTTCGATGATCTTGCCGACGATTGCCTTGGCTTCGAGCGGGTTTTCCTCGAACCATTGCGACAGCTTGTCATAGACCAGGCCTTCGACGGCCGGGCGGACTTCGGACGAGACCAGCTTGTCCTTGGTCTGGGACGAGAATTTCGGATCCGGCACCTTGACCGACAGGACGCAGGTCAGGCCTTCGCGGGCGTCTTCGCCGGTGACCGTGACCTTCTCCTTTTTGGCGGCGCCGGACGATTCCATGTAGGCCGTCATGACGCGGGTCAAAGCGCCGCGGAAGGCCGCCAGGTGGGTGCCGCCGTCGCGCTGCGGGATGTTGTTGGTGAAGCACAACATCGTCTCGTGATAGCTGTCGTTCCACTGCAGGGCCAGGTCGACCTCGACCTTTTCGCGCGCGCCGCGCACGTCGATCGGCGCCCGCAGGATCGATGTCTTCGCCTTGTCGAGATGCTTGACGAATTCGACGATGCCGCCGTCATAATGCAGGATGACTTCGTAAGGTTCGGCCTCGCGCATGTCGGCGAAGCGGATCGAAACGCCGGAATTGAGGAAGGCCAGTTCGCGCAGGCGGTGTTCCAGCGTCTTGCGGTCGAAATCGATAAAGGCAAAGGTCGTCAGCGACGGGAAGAAGGTGACTTCCGAGCCGGTATGGTCAAGTCCGTTGTCGCGCTTGGGGGCGTCGCCGGTGACCTTGAGCGGGCTGACGGTGACGCCGCGCTCGAAACGGACCTCGTGCTTCTTGCCCTGGCTGTAGACGACCAGGTCGAGATAGTCGGACAGGGCGTTGACGACGGAGACGCCGACGCCGTGCAGGCCGCCGGAAACCTTGTAGCTGTTCTGGTCGAATTTACCGCCGGCATGGAGCTCGGTCATGATGACTTCGGCGGCCGAAACCCCCTCGCCTTCATGGATGCCGACGGGGATGCCGCGGCCATCGTCGGTGACCGTGCAGGAGCCGTCCTGATTGAGGATGACCTGGACGCGGGTGGCATAGCCAGCGAGTACTTCGTCGATGGCGTTATCGACGACTTCGTAGACCATGTGGTGCAGTCCGGAGCCGTCGTCGGTATCGCCGATATACATGCCGGGACGCTTGCGGACGGCGTCGAGACCCTTCAAAACCTTGATCGAATCAGCGCCATATTCTGACTGTCCGTTGGCGTCCTTGCCATCGGCGTCTAGTTCGTTGGAATCGGTCATGGAAGGCCTTCGTTTTAATCAACAAAATCAATGAATTGCCCGGCCTCAACACGCACGCCGAGCGCGCGGTTCGTAAGGCCGTCGAACAGGCCCTGATCGGTGCCTGTAAAGAAGGTTTGTAGCCCTAAAGCATGGGTCTCGTCAAACAATGCGTGCCTGCGGACGGGGTCCAAATGGGCCGCCACTTCATCGAGCAGAAGGATGGGCGGGCTCAGGTTCAGCATGGCCGACAGGCGCGCGCCCTGGGCCAGGATGATGTTGAGCAGCAAGGCCTTTTGCTCGCCGGTCGAACCGTCGGCCGCGGGGCGGTTCTTGTCGCGATGGACGACGCTCAAATCCATGCGGTGGGGGCCGAAAAGCGAGCGGCCGGCGGCGCCATCGCGGCTGCGGGCGCGCTTGAAACCCATCATCAGGGCGCCCCTCAGACCGAACACGCTGGCGTCGGGGTCGTAATCGGCGCCGGTGAGGCCGAGATCGGCCTTTGGGAACGGTCCCTGGTGGTTTTCGATCTGGTCCTGCAGGACGGCAACGGCGCGGCGGCGGGCGTCGATCATCTGCTCGCCGCGTTCGCCCAGCTCGGCCTCCAGCAGGGTCAGCCAACCGTCGTCATTCGGGCCGTCGGTCAGCAGGCGCAGACGTTCTCGCAGGGCCTTCTCATAGGCGCTGACGACGGCGGCATGGGCGGGTTCGGCGGCATAGACCAGGCGATCGAAGAAGCGCAGGCGTTCGGAACGGGCTTCGAGGAAGAGACGGTCCTGGGCGGGCGTCAGCCAGATCAGCCGGACGTGTTCAAGCAGGCGCGCCGCCGTGACGGTCTGGCCATCGAGACGGACAGTGCGTTTGTCAAGATTGCGCGGATCGGAGCCGGTGCCGATATGGATTTCGTTTTCGCCGCTGTCGAGTTTGGCGGCAACGCCCCAGGCGCGGCCACGCGCTTCGTCGGGCAGACGGCGGCCCAGTTCGTTGAAGGCAGCTCCGCGCAGCCCGCGGCCGGGATTGAGGACGCTGATGGCTTCGAGCAGGTTGGTCTTGCCGGCACCATTGGGTCCGAACAGGTAGACACTGCGGCCATGGACGGCGAAATCCAGCCGTTCATAGGACCGGAACTCGGTCAGGGACAGGGATTGCAGCGCGTGGCTTTGGGTCGTCACCGGTCCGGTTAGACGCGCAGCGGCATCAGGACGTATTGCACGCCGTTATCGACCGGGTCGAGCACCAGGGTGGGTGACGAGGCGTCGCTGAAGCGCAGTTCGACGTTTTCGCCGCCGATCTGGCCCATGACATCGAGGATATAGCGGGCATTGAAGCCAATATCGATGGTGTCGTTGTCGTAGTCGATTTCGGCTTCTTCGACGGCCTGGCCGGCTTCGATATTGCGCACCGACAGGGTCAGGCGGCCGGGCTCGATCGTCATCTTGACCGAGCGCGACTTTTCCGCGGAGATGGTCGAGACGCGGTCGACGGCTTTCGACAGCACGCCGGTATCGACGATCATGATCTTGTCATTGCCCTTGGGGATGACGCGGCCATAGTCCGGGAACGAGCCGTCGATGATCTTCGACGTCAGCGAGGCGTTACCGAACTGGAAGCGGATCTTGGCCGGCGATACGGTCAGGTCGACATAACCGGTGCCATCGTCGAGCAGCCGGCGGGCCTGGTCGATGGTCTTGCGCGGGATGATGACGCCCGGGCCGCCCATGGCGCCTTCCGGGGCAGGCATTTCGGCCAGGGCGAGGCGGTGACCGTCTGTGGCGACGGCGCGCAGGTAGTTGGAGCCGTCTTCGCTCAAGCAGTGGAGATAGAGGCCGTTCAGGTAGTAGCGGGTTTCTTCGGTCGAGACGGCGAAGCGCGTCTTGTCGATCAGGCGTTTCAGGTCGTCGCGCAGGATGGCGTAGGCGACGCCTTCGTTATCATTCGACATGATAGGGAAGTCGCCGGCGGGCAGGACTGGCAGGGCGAAGCGCGAGCGGCCGGCCGAGACGCTGAGGCGCGGATCATCGCCGGCGCTGAACTTGATTTCGACGTCGGCGCCTTCGGGGAGTTTGCGGACGATTTCGTAGAGGGTGTGGGCGGGGGCCGTGATCTGACCGGGAATGGAGACGGTGGCTTCGGCGGTATCGACGATTTCCATGTCGAGATCGGTGGCCGAGAAGGACACGGTGCCGCGTTCCGCCGACAGCAGGACATTGGACAGGATGGGGATGGTGTTCCGGCGTTCGACGACGTTCTGGACGTGGCCTAGGGCTTTGAGGAGGGCACCACGTTCTATGATGAATTGCATCTTGTTGTCCTGATTGCGGGTCGTGTCCGACTCGCTGAAACTCGGGGCCGGGAGGCGGACATTAGAGCAAAATTTACGAAGTTCAATCGCCGACGGTGGAAAATGCCCACGATTGCGTTATGGGGTGCGGGGTCCGCGACCCCACATCTTTTCTTTCTTTCCCTCGCCTTTCAGGCGGGGGGAAAGAAAGAAGGGAAGTCTTGGGGCCTCGGGCCCCAAACCCCATAAATCAAGTGTTGCGCAGTTTCCGCGTCAACGCTTCCACATCACGCGCAATCTGATCGTCAGCCAGCAATAGCTCCTCGACCTTCTTCACCGCGTGCAACACCGTCGTATGGTCCCGGCCGCCGAAACGACGACCGATGTCCGGATATGACCGCGTCGTGTGCTGCTTGCACAGCCACATCGCCACCTGACGCGGACGCGCCACACTACGCGTACGGCGCTCGCTCAGCAAATCCGCCTGCTTCAAACCGAAATGGTCCGAGGTCAGCTTCTGGATCTCGTCAACCGTCACACGGCGCTCAACGGCCACCTTCAGGTTCGGCTGCAACAGCGCCATAGCTTCTTCCAAAGTCAAACTCCCAAGACGCGGCCCAGCACTTGCCACCAGGGTATTGACCGCGCCTTCAAGCTCGCGGATCGACCCCGGCACACGCTCGGCCAGAAAATGTAAAACATCAGGACGCGGCTCCTGCGGCGCGCCCAAACGCTGCGACAACTGCTGCAGCTTGCGCTCGATGATGCCCATGCGCAGGCTTTGGTCAGCCACATCCAGCGCGCAAACCAAACCCGACGACAGGTGCGAACGCAACCGCGCCTCGATCTCGGTCAGCTGCGACGGCGGACGGTCGGCCGTGAATACGACGCGACGATTGTTCTCGATCAGGCTGGTCAGCGTATGGAACAGCTCTTCCTGGCTCGATGTCTTACCGCCGATGAAATGGACGTCGTCGACCAGCAACAGATCGGCGCCGCGGATCTCGTCCTTGAACGCCGCCGTCGACTTGTCCATCAAGGCCTTGACGAAGGTCGAGGTGAACTTTTCCGCCGTCAGGTAAACGATCTTGGCATCGGGACGGCGCATCTGCGCTTCCCAGCCGATAGCGTTCAGCAGGTGGGTCTTACCGTAACCGTAAGGGCCATGGAAAAACACCGGGTTGAAATGGCCGTCGGCCCACGATGCCACCTGGCGCGACATGGTATAGGCGAATTCATTGCCACGGCCGGAGACGAACGAGTCGAACGTCAGACGTTCCTGCAAGCCGCTGATGCGATTGGCGTTCGAAACGACAACCGGCTGACTCTCGGCGACAGGCTCGCTTTCCGGCGTGCTGATGGCTTCGGAACCCGACAACGGCTTGGTGACGGCCGGCGTTTCAACCCGAACTTCGCCGCCCCGAACCTCACCGCCCAAGCGGTTCTCGTCCTCATATTCGACGCGACATTTGACGTCGAGAATGCGCGATTCAGGATCGTGCTGCGACCACAGCTCCTGCGCCCGGCGTATGGCATTGCGCGAAATCCAGTCGCGCGCATAGGCCGTCGGTGTCACCAGGACCGGATCGCCGAACGGCCCCGGCCTGACGGATGAGGGCGCGACGTACGAATTGTACGGCCCTTCGCCCAATTCCTTGCGCAGCACGGTCGCCACTTTCGACCACACTGACTCAGGAAGAATCGGTGACCAGCTTGTCATGCTTGGCATTCTTTTATCGCCCCGATCATTTTGCCCTTACCCACACTATACTTCATGACATCGTTCCCGTTGGTTTTAGCGATCCGAGATCCCCATAACCCCCTGTAAGCGACGTGTTCAGCGTCCGGCATGCAAGGCTACACCCTGCACTCAACGCGCCATTGGCTCCGTCCGCCACCCTACCCTCACCACAAGGCCGGCAACGCACGTTTTACCGCGAAGACCCCAACCGTTTTCGGCCATCGGTCAAAACTTCACCCCTTACACGCCAGCCGCGAAGCAAAACGTGCAAACGGTTACCGATTCCCCTGTCACGCGAAATGACCGGGTCATCGATACAGCCCCGCTGAGCTGGCGACCGCACAATACATGCAGTCGTCACCGGCGAAACTCAACCCCAGGGGACAGGCAGGACCTAGCCGTCCAACCGCCCCGGAAAAGCAGAAAAGCCTCATGATCCGACCTTGGCCGGATACCGGTCAATTCGTCCGTGTTGTGACGACTTGACCGTGAGGGCCTCAAATTAACGTTCTCGCGTTCCCGGTCAATGACCTTATTTGCAGTTTGCCCCGTATAAGGGTCTTGACTCTGCTAACCTGTTCGCTCGCAACGAGAAATTAATACTATATTTGGCAATTATTTTTCGCCGCCCGCAACTTTTTACCACAGGTGTGGACAAGCTTGCGCACAAGGCAAAATCCACCCGTCGCTCACCGTGATGGGTGGGCGTTTGGGGCAGAGATTATGTCGGAGAAGTTGCAGAAACCGCCCGCTCGCAGCAGGCTCTTCCACGTCGTCAGGCCGTGGCGGGCAGGCGCCCGGCCACGGTTGGCAACTGACAGCTTAGGCCGTGGCCAGCTTCTTCAGTTGCGCGGCCAGGCGCGAAACCTTGCGCGAGCCGGTATTCTTGTGAACCACGCCCTTGGATACGGCGCGCATCAGTTCCGATTGCGCCTCGACGAAAGCCGCCTGYGCAACGGCAGCGTCGCCGCCGGTCAGGGCTTCTTCGAACTTGCGCACATAGGTGCGAACGCGCGAGCGGCGCGCCTTGTTGACTTCGGTACGGGCAGCGATCTTGCGGATCGCCTTGCGGGCGCCGGGGTTATTGGCCATTCATCACCTGACAGGAGGTATAGGTTAAAGCGTACGCACCCCGCTCGGGATGAGCGGAGACGTGAATTTCAAGGGGGCGGGATATAACCGAGACTAAGGCCCCGGTCAATCATCCTTAGACCCTTTTCGCACCTTGCGGGTAAAAATTATGCACAGACGGGGACTCATATCCGATTCACCGGTCTTGCCGCGACCCGCGGTTGCGCGTAATCTTATTACATACGGGGGAGTTCCAATGTCATTGATCACACGTCGGGCGACTTTGGGCGCCGTTATGGCCACAGGCTTGGGTGCCGGCCTCGCCGTCGCCACAAGCGTAGAGGCCAAGCCCAATATCGGCAAGCCGGCGCCTAAATTTACCCTGCACACCTTCGACCGCCGCAAGATCACCCTGGCCGACCTCGCCGGCAAGGTGATCGTGCTGAACTTCTGGGCGGTATGGTGCGGCCCGTGCAAATACGAGCTGCCGGAAATCGACACCTATGTCCGCAGCAAGGGCGGCGACGATCTTAAGGTTTTCGCCGTGACGATCGACGACACGGTGTCCGACAAGGATTTGAAGCCGCTGGCCTCGGTCCTGTCCTTTCCGCTGGTATCGCGCATCGACGGCAATTACGGCATTATCGGCGGCGCGGTGCCCAGCAACTACGTCATCGATCGCAACGGCATCCTGCGCTATGCCCAGGCCAATGCCTTCAGCTATGGCAGCTTCGCTGCCACGGTCGGCCCGCTGCTGGCGGAAAAGGCTGTTCCCGCGCCAGCACCGGGTGCCACGACCTAAGCTATTTCTGACACACCGGGCAAAAGAAGCTCGATCGGCCTTGGTGAACCTTGCGCTCGATTATCCCGCCGTCGTCGCGTTTGCACGGTTCACCCTTGCGATCATAAACACAGAAGCGATGCTGGAACGTGCCCAACTCACCGGACGCCGCGGTGAAATCGCTGATCGACGATCCCCCGACCGTCACGGCCTCTTCCAGCACCGACTTGATGCAGTCGACCAAAACGCTCGCCTGCTTTTTGTTTAGCTTGTCGGCCGCGTGATCGGGGCTCAACCGCGCCCGCCACAGCGCCTCGCAGACATAGATGTTGCCAAGCCCGGCTATGCCGCCCTGGGCCATCAGCAGGGCCTTGAGATTGACCTTGCGACCCGTCGCCATGCCCATCAGGTACTGAGTGTTCAAATCGTCCGACAAAGGCTCGACACCCAGCCCCTTGAACCATGAACTCTCATACAATTCCGCCGGCGACGTCAGCAGCATGAAGCCGAAACGCCGCGGGTCGTAGAAGTCGATGCGGCTGACCTTGCCGTCCGGATGATGGGCGAGGCATTGAAAATGCAAATGCTTCTGGTCCACCGTGACCTCGTGATAATAGTGGCTCAGGCTCTCGGCCGAGTCGTTGATCTGGAACCGCCCGGTCATCCCCAGATGCGTCACCCACACCTCCTGGGTATCCAGCCAGGCCAGCAGGTACTTGGCGCGACGCTCCAGCCGCAAGACCTCGGCGCCGTTCAGACGTTCAGCAAACCGTTCCGGAAACGGATAGCGCAGATTGGGGCGATGCAAGCGCACTTCACCCAGCTTCGCCCCGACCAGATGGGGCTCAAGGCCGCGCCGGACCGTCTCGACCTCGGGTAATTCGGGCATGGTCGTCTCCAATCCGGGTTGGACTTAGCACCCGACCGATTGGCTCACAAGGTATAGGTCTCTTAAGAGCAGGGGTCGCGGACCCCTGCACCCCAACACTGTAAGAGCAAATTGAACAAGAGCGGTTATGGGGTGCAGGGGCCCGAGGCCCCTGCTCTTTAAAAAGCCTTAAGCCACGCGAACCAAACGCCGCTTGCCCAGCTCACCCAGATCGGCGAACCATTGCCGCGGATCCAGCGCCACGTCGTCATTCAATGCCATGGCATCCCACGGCATTTTCGGCGCCTTGCGTTCCGAGGCGGCGACGATGGCGCGCAGTTCGGCCGCCGAGGTGACGCCGACCATGACGGTCGAGACGCCGGCCAGGTTGAGCGCGAAGCTCAGGGCCGCATGCAGCGGATCGGCGCCCATCTCGGCCATGATCCGGCGTACGCGCGACAGGTGCGGTCCGACGGGGATGAGATTGGCCGGCAAGTTTTCGCGCGGCAGGAAGAGCAGACCTTGCAGGAAGACCGAGCGCAATTGCACTTCGCAGCCCAATTCGGCCAGACTTTCGATCGTGCCGTTGCGCACCAGCCGTTGATCAAGGATCGAGGCCGGCACCTGCATGATATCGGGCTTGAAGCGTTTGGCGAGTAGCAGGGGCTGGTCTTCGTAACGGGCGCTGATGCCGATCTTGGTGATCAGGCCGTCGCCCTTGAGTTTTTCGAGGCGCGCCCACATGGCGTCGCCATCGGGGCCCATCAGGTCTTCGGCGCGATCGACGAGGGCGGCGTGGGCACGGACTAAGCCCATATGGTCGACGGAGCGGCGCAGGCGCGATTCCAGCCACTCCAGGCCCTTTTCGAGGGGCAGGGTGCGGACCTGGGGCTTGAAGGGCGACGGGAAAGGCCAGCAGCGGCCGAGGATGCGTTCGACATCGCCGTCATAGTGGGCGGCATCGATCTGCAGAACCTTGCAATCGGCGGCCAGGGCCAGGATTTGACGCACTTCGTCCTCGCTCACACGACCACGCGTGTTCGAGATGCCGTAATCACAGCCGAATTGTGCTGAACCCAGACCTAAGGCGGCAACCATGCCCGCTATTCACCAGAAAATAACTACGTCCCTTAACCAAGAACGAACAGGTGCAAAATGCGGCCCAAACCTTAAACAACCTCTTTACAGCTTATAAAAAAACGATGTTTCTTCACAGGCCTGTTGATAACATTATGGTTAACGGGGATTAATTTTTTGTCGCGTACCCTATCCAAAAGTGCAAGATTTCTTCGCAGGACACTTTTTGGAGTGCGCTTAAACCGCGAAGATGCGACGTCTGTCTGGGAAACCCGAAACGCTGACATCCTGATCGCTGACAAGGCCGTTTTTCAATGAATAGACCCAGCCGTGGATGGTCAATTCCTGTCCCTGGCGCCAGGCGGCTTCGGTGATCGGATTGACGGTGATATTGCGCACTTGCTGGATAACATTGAGTTCGCACAGCCGGTCCAGCATATGACTTTCGTCGGGGCAGGCATCCAGTTCGTGTTTGTGGGTATGGGCGACTTCGCGGATGGGCGACAGCCAGTGATCGATCAGGCCGTGCTCGCTCGACTCGACCGCGGTGCGCACCCCACCGCAGCCATAATGACCGACGACCAGGACGTGCTTCACCTTCAGGACATGGACGGCATATTGCAGGACGCTGAGATAGTTGGCGTCCTGGTGCGGCGCCAGATTGGCGACATTGCGGTGGACGAACATTTCGCCCGGATCGAGATTGACGATTTCGTTGGCCGGCACGCGGCTGTCGGAACAGCCGATCCAGAAATATTCCGGCGATTGCTGGCGCGTCAGGCGCAGAAAGAATTCAGAATCCTTAAGGACCTTTTCCTCGGCCCATTTGCGGTTATTGGCGATCAGATGATCCAGCATAATCCGGTCCTCACGTAACTGAGATGCTTATAGAACCGGCGGCCGGGAGATCAACCCTATTTATGCGTTTGCGAGATCAAGTCATGCGCACATTGAAATACGCAGCCGATCGCCTGGTCGATGGCGAGGCCAGCCTTTTCGAACGAATGGTAACGGATCAGCAGGATCAGGACGACGACACCCAGGCAAGCCAGCAGACCTTCGACGACATTGAGCAGCATAACCGTCGGGCGCATGCGCTTGACCTTGGCGTAGGAGGTCAAGCCTTCCGGCGCGCGCGTCATTTCGGAAAACTTCATCTCAACCCCCTTGATACCAAACCTTAACGCACCTTAACCGCAAATTCCGCTCGGCGCTAGTCCGCCAAAACAGTCCCAGGACAGGCCATGAAACCCCTTGTCTTTCCTACAGGTTTCGGTCAAATGCCGTCAGGTCAAACAAGCCCAAACGGGCAACAGGGGCAATGCATGTCGGCGAATGACAAGACAAAGACACGTTTCGGCGGATTGAAGACCATCGTGGCGGCCTCGGCCGCCGGCACCACTTTCGAATGGTACGACTTCTTCATCTTCGGCACCCTGACCAAGATCATCGCCGACAACTTCTATACCGGGCTTAACGAAACCCTGGCGACCCTGGCCGCCCTGTCGACCTTCGGTGTCGGCTTTATCGCCCGGCCAATCGGCGCCCTGGTCTTTGGCCATATCGGCGATAAGAAAGGCCGCAAGGGCACCTTCCTCTACACCATCCTGGTCATGGGCCTGGCGACCATCGCCATCGGCCTGCTGCCCAATTATAAACAGGCCGGCGTTATCGCCCCGATCCTGCTGATCTGTCTGCGCATCATCCAGGGGTTTGCTTTGGGCGGCGAATATGGCGGCGCGGCTATCTATGTCGCCGAACACGCCCCTTCCAACAAGCGCGGCGCCTTTACCGCCTGGATCCAGAGCAGCGCGGCGTTCGGCCTGATCACCGCCCTCCTCGTCATCCTGGCGACACGGACCCTGCTGACCGAACCGGTCTTCGCCGATTGGGGCTGGCGCATTCCGTTTGTCATTTCCGTCCTGCTGCTGGGCGTCTCGGTCTATATCCGCGCCCGCACCGCCGAAAGCCCGGCCTTCAAGGCTTTGCACGAGCAAGGCCAATTGGCCAAGAGCCCGCTGTCGGAAATTTTCACGCGCTGGAAAAACCTGAAAGGCATGCTGATCGCCCTGTTCGGCTTCATGACGGCTCAGGGCGTCATCTGGTACACGGCCTTCTTCTATACCCAGGTCTTCCTCACCAACTTCGTCAAGCTCGATCAGGCCCAGATGAACTGGCTGATCATCGGCATGACCCTGGTATCGGCGCCACTCTACATCATCTTTGCCACCCTGTCCGACAAGATCGGCCGCAAGCCGGTCGTCTGCTTCGGCATCATCCTGGCCTGCGCATCCTTCTTCCCTGGCTTCGACATGCTGATGAAATACGGCAACCCCGACCTCGACGCGGCGCATAGGGCCAATCCGGTCTATGTCGTCGCCGATCCGGCGCAATGCACCTTCCAGTTCGACCTGTTCCAAACCGCAGTCTTTACCTCGCCGTGCGACCTTGCCAAAAGCGTCGTCACCGGCGTCGGCACGCCCTATGTCAGCAAGCCCGACACGGCAGGCGGTGCCTCGGCCAGCGTCCGCATCGGCGATCAGACCATCGCCATCCCATCCGGCGCCGGGCTCGACAAGGCCGCGATCAAGGCCCTGAAGGCCAAGGCAAGCGGCGAAGTCAAGGCGGCGATGAAAGCGGCCGGCTATCCGGAGAAAGCCGATCCGAAAAAGGCCAATCTGCCGGTCATGTTCGGCGTGCTGGTCATCTTCGCCATCGCCTGTACGGCGCTCTATGGCCCGATGGCGTCGCTGCTGGTCGAAATGTTCCCGACACGGGTGCGCTATACGGCCATGAGCCTGCCTTACAATATCGGCACCGGCTGGTTTGGCGGGCTGCAACCGGTCCTGTCGTTCGCCATGGTGGCGGCCTCGGGCAATATCTATTTCGGCCTGTGGTATCCGGTTGGCACGGGTATCCTGGCCGTCATCGTCGCCCTCCTCTTCCTCAAGGAAACCAAGGGCCGGGATCTCAGCACGATCGAATAGGGTTCTTCGCGCAGATAGGCCTGAACCCCGCAATTTATTGTTTTTCGCCTTGCGACTTATAATAAATTGCATACACTCCTCCTGTTGAAACCCAGGAGCAACGGTCATGCCGGCCGACACGATCGATCACAGCACGCTTATCCAACTCGTTGAGGCAGGAAATGTGTGCGACGCACATGTGGTGACCAAGACGGACGGCTTCGTCATTGAAGTCACCTACGGTCAACGCAATCGGGTCCTGAAAGCGCAACGCAGTGGCCAGGAGCGGCGCTTCAAGAAAATGGAAACTCTGATGAGTTATCTGAGGGGCATCGGTATTTCGAAGTTCGATGTCGATATGGTGTCGGTGTCGCCGGCTGAGATGAAGACAACCGAGCGTCCAGACAGATCCGAAGCTCTCCGCAAGACACACGCGGCTTCGGCCGACTACGACCAGTGGTTTCTCGATCAGGTCGACGAAGGCATTTATCTGGCCGACGCCCCTGACGCGGTGTGGATCAGCAATGAAGATGCCCAGGCATCCTGGAAGAAGAAGCGGGATGAGCTTCTTGCCCGCGCCGGGTCGAAGTCTTGATCATCGTATGGCTGGAAAAAGCCATTGTCGATCGCGATGGTCAGTTAGACTATATTGGCGAGCGCAATGTCACCGCCGCCATCGGGCAGGGTGATCATATCGAAGCCCAGGTCAACATGCTGGCCGATTTCCCCAATATGGGTCGAGCCGGCAAGCGCAAGGCGACGCTGGAACTGGTCATCGACAAAACCCCGTTCATCGCGGTGTACCGGGTGAAGCCGCGACTGGAGCGCGTCGAAATCCTCCGGCTATTGCACAGTGCTCAGCAATGGCCACCAAAAAAACCAAGGACCGCGACCTGAGCACGATCGAATAGTTGAAGCGCCTAATGCAGTAGTCAGAGCGCTGCATAAGAACCCCTATTTCGTTGATTTCATTCGTTTTTTAGTGTCGTTATGCAGAGGCCCGTAAAAGGTAATAGCGCACCTAAGGCGCGCCACCGGCGATGGTTTTGACGCGGATATGACTCTTGTCCTGATGACCGTTGGCGTCGATCAGGGTCAGGTCGTAAAAGCCCTCGGCCGGCGGCGACCAGCTGAATTCCCCGGCCTCGTCCTCATGGACCGGCTCGCCATTGACGTACCAGGAGATCGGCCGCAGCCCGTGGGCCGACAGTTTCAGCGGCCGCACCAGTTTCAGGTTGCCATCCTTGTCGACCCCGGCCTTTTCGACATAGACGGTCGCGTTATTGGGCGGAAACAGGATCGACGCCTTGCTGTCGCGGGCATTGAGGATGCGCAAAGCCGTCGGCGCCACATTGGGTCCCAGGGCATTGGGTAACTGGGTTGGGGCCTGCAACTGATCGAAGACGTCGAACAACAGCGGCGCGGCGGCTTCGCGACCGGTCTGGTCGGCGCGTGCACCGCCATCGGGGCGGCCGGTCCACACCATGACGGCGTAACCGCCGGCCACGCCGACCGCCAGGGCATCGCGATAGCCGTAGGAGGTGCCGGTCTTGAAGGCCGGGCGGTTGCCGGCACGCATCAAGGGCCCGGGCAGGCGCCCGGCGGGCGGCGGCGTTTCGCGCAGGATGGTGATGATACGGTCGGCGGCGTCGCCACGCATCAGTCTCTGGCCTGAGGGTTCATTCTTTTCGTCGCCAACCGTATAGGCCAGGGGCTTGACCAGGCCGTGATCGCCGAGGCCGGCATATAACATGGCCAGATCGTCAAGCCGAATGCCCTCACCTCCGAGGGCCAGAGCCAGGCCGGAATCGTGCAGGCCCGACTTCGGCACGACCAGCTTGACGCCGACGCCTTCGAGGCGCGCCTGGAAGACAGCGGGGCCGACGCGGTTCAGCACCGCCACCGCCGGCACGTTCAACGAATTGATCAGAGCCTCCTTGACCGAGACCTCACCGTGGAAGACGCGGTCGAAATCCTCGGGCTGATAGTCGCCGAAGCGCGTCGGCGCATCCATCAGCCGTGTTTCCGGCGCCACCAGGCCGTCTTCGAAGGCAAAGCCGTAGATGAAGGGTTTCAGACTTGAGCCCGGCGACCGCAAGGCGCGCGTCATGTCGATCCAGCCGCCCGGCCGGTCCAGGCCGCCGGAACCGACACTGGCGCGTACGCCGCGGGTCTTGATATCGATGACCAGGATGGCGACGGAGGTATTGGGACCCTGGTCGCGCGCCGTTTGCGCCGCCATGGCTTCCAGGCGAGTCTGCAGATTGGCGTCGAGCGTGGTGACGACGGTCGCCTGCAATCCCTTGACGTTTTTGGCCAGGCGCCCGGCCGTGTGCCAGGCAATGGTCGGGAAGGTGAAGCGTTTCGTCACCATCGGTTCGTCGACGGCATTCTTGACCTGGAGCGCGTCGATCTCGCCGGCCTTTTGCATGCGCGCCAGGATCAGGTTGCGCGCCGCCAGGGCGATCTCCGGACGCTTGTCGGGACGGCGGGCTTCGGGCGCCTGGGGCAGGGAGATCAACAACGCCTGTTCGCCAAGCGTCAGGCTGACCGGTTCATGGCCGAAATAGCTGAGCGATGCTGCCCGCACGCCTTCCAGGTTGCCGCCATAGGGCGCCAGGGTGAGATAGAGCGAGAGAATGTCGCGCTTCGAATAGCGCATGTCCAGTTGCAGGGCGCGCAGGGCTTCGATCGCCTTGTTGCCATAGTCGCGGGGGTGCGGCGACAGCAGGCGCGCCGTCTGCATGGTGATGGTCGAGCCGCCGGAGACGATGCCGCCGGCGTGGATGTTCGATAATAGCGCCCGCAGGATCGAGGTCGCGTCGACGCCGGGATGGAGATAGAAGCGCTCGTCCTCGGTCTTCAGCAAATGTTGGACGAAGCTCGGGTCCGTGCGGTCGAGATCGGCACGGATGCGCCAGCGGCCGTCGTCGACCGGCAGGGCGCGGAGCCAGGTGCCGTTGCGGTCGAGCGCCACGGCCGAGGCGCGTTCGGCCTTGGTCATATCGGGCGGCAGGGCGACATTGACCACCGCCACCAGCAACTCAAGCGCCATCAGGCCGATCAGGGTCTTGACCAGCGGAGCGATAAGTTTGTCGGGATTGAGAATTTTAAACCGCTTGAACATCGTGGTGTCTTCCCCTCGCCCCGTGACCACGGGGAGAGGGTGGCCCGAAGGGCCGGGTGAGGGGCGTGTCGGCCACCGGAAAGCAGAAGACGGTTCGCCAACCTGAAGCCGTTCATCTTGATCTTCGTCGGCGGCCCCTCACCCGCCAGGCTGAGGCCTGGCACCCTCTCCCCGTAAGAACGGGGCGAGGGGAAGGAGAGAGGCGGCCGATGCAGCTTTATTGCCGGGCCGAGATGACCGTGCGGCTGCCGCCGGTGCGGCCATAGGTGCCGGGACGGTAGAAGTCCTTGGCCTCGGCCCCGGGCAAGTAGTAATCCCCTTGCGTCACAGCACGCGCGATATAGGCCATGGTGAAGCCCTGGGCCGACGAGACGTCGAGCGCCGCGATAAAGCGGTCGTCGCGGGCCTCGGCCACCTTCAGCGAGGTCAACTCACCGACAAAGCGGAACGGTCCGTTCTGGGCGTCTTCATTGGTCAGGGTCGAGTCGATCTCGAAACCGGCCGGCAGCGGATCGTCGACCACGATGGGCCGCAGCTCCGCCATGTCCGAATGGCCGGAAATGACGATCAGGACCTTTTGTCCCTGGACCAGATGCGACGGATCGATGCGCGAACCGTCCAGGGCGTAGAAGGTCTTGACCAGGTTGAGACCGTGGCTGTCGGCGGCAGGCGAAGTCGACGGCGTACCGATCACCGTCACCGTGCGCCAGATGGCGCCCGAACCGGTGTTCTTGAGGTGCGCCTGCGCCAGGGCGCCGACGCCGTAACGCGAGACGTGCATGCCGCCGGGCAGGGTATTGACCCCCTGGGCGTCGATCTTGGTCACGCCGGCGGCCTTCATCATATAGGAGGCGGCGCGCAGGACATAGGCGTCCTCGATCGTGTTCATCTGGGCCGGCGACTTCATCGAGTTTTCGAGGCGCGGAATGAGACCGCGGGCGATGTCGTCTTCACCGGCTTCATAGGCGAGCGCAATGACACCGGCCAGGTCGCGCAGCGGCGTCTGGTACCAGTCATTGGGGTCGCTGTAGCCGAGCTTGGCGATCGCCTGCTGGAAGGCCAGACGAGCACGGGCACGGTCGCCCATCATGTCAAGGCCGGCGGCAACCTGGGCCCGCGCCAGGGGCGAGGCCTCGGCGGCGAACTGGACGTCCTGATACCAGCGCAGGCGGGCGAGATCGCCCGAATGCGCCTTGGCCAGGACATACAGCGAATAGGCCGAGGCCCGGCTGCGCAGTTGTTTGGTCAGATTTTCGCCCGACACACCGAACCACGACCACTCCGACGGCACGCTCAGGCGATAATTGACGCTGGTGAAACCGTCGGGCTTGGCCATGTCGCGCATGGCGTTGAGCGCCTTGTCGATAGCTTCCTGCGGAACATAGACACCGCGAGCGCGGGCTTCGAGCAGGAAGTCGGTGGCATAGGCGCCGACAAAGCCGTCGGCGTCGCCGTCACCCGGCCGCCACAGGCCGAACGCCCCGTCCTCGGTCTGACGATCGAGAATCTTGTCGACCGCCTGTTTGAGGGCATAATTGGCGGGCTTGGCCGCGTCCTTGCCGACCAGGGATTCCGAGACATAGAGCCACGGCGAGCCGGACGACGTCACCTGTTCGGTGCAGCCATAGGGGTATTTGTTGAGCGCGGCGGTGAGCGGCGCCGGATCGATATTGCGGAACGGCGAATAGGAGACTTCGACCGTCGCCGAACCGGGCTGGAAGCCGGCCAGCAGGTTGGCCGGCGGCGTCCAGGTTTCATTGACCGCCTGGGACTGGGTCACGACCTGGGTCAGTGGTCCCCAGCCATTGCGCGTCTGGATCTGGAAGGCGTCGGCGAAGCTGTAACCCTGGCCGTTCAACCCGACCTGGACGGTCGAGATGCCGGTGGTTTGCGGCGCGTCCATCGGTACGCTCTGGATGGTACGGTCACCGTGGTTGAGGTTAAAGGCTTTCTCGAAGGCGATGATCAGGCCTTGCAGACCGCGGACAAAGGTTTGGTAGAGGCCGGGCTTGCCGTCGACATTGTCGAGTTCGAGCGTCGCGATGGCGTGGTCGCCGGGCGCCAGGAAGCGCGGCAGGGAGAGGTCCGCCACCACCGGTTCACGCACGATCAGGCGTTTTTGGCCGGCGCCGACGGCATCGTCGGTCCAGGCCACGGCCATGATCTTGAGCTCGCCGTTGAACTTGGCGATCGGCATGCGGATGGTCGCCTTGCCGTCGAGCCCGGTTTGCACCACGCCCGACCACAAAGCCACCGTGCGGATCGGCGTCGTCGTCAGACCCTCCCCGCCCAGCTGATCGCCACCGAATTCGATCGGCGCCGGCGCCCCGAGATTGGGATCGAGCAGGCGGCCGTAATCGTCATTATAGTCGACGCCGAGGGCGCGCTTGCCGAAGTACCACGCCGTCGGATCGGGCGCGGTGAACTTGGTCAGGTTGAGGATGCCCTGATCGACGACGGCGATGCTGACCTTGGCGCGATCACCGAACTTGATGCCCTTGATCTCGACCGGCACGTCGATATAGCCGTGGCCCTGGATGTCGAGCTTGGGCTGTTGCGGCGTGTCGCTGACCGGGATGACCACACCCAGCTTGCGCGACTTCGGATCGAGCGGAACATAGATCAGGCCGATGGCGCGGCGCGGCTTTGACGAAGTTACCGGGTCGCGCGGCTGAATGACGCTGACCATGATATAGGCGCCGCCACCCCAGGCCGCGGTCGTTTTCAGGCGCACCGTGGTGCCGCCTTCACCGACCGTAACCGTCTTGAGATCGACCAGGTGGTCGGTGGCGACGGCGATCTGGGCTTCGCCCTTATAGGGGGCTTTCAGGGTCACTTCGACGGTGTCGCCTTGGCTGTAGGAGGTCGATCCGGCCGTCAGACGGACGAAATCGGGCGCGTCATTGCCTTGTTGCGACGAGCCCCAACCCGAGGAGAAGCGCGTCACGGTCTTGGCCTGACCCGGCACCTCGACCTCGATGCGGTAATCGCCCCAGTCGAGATTGCGTTCGAAGGTCGCGCCGGTATTGGCGTTGAGGTCATAGGGCTTGGTCGAGATGATGACGTCGTGGTGGGTCGAGCGCCAGTTCCATTTGCCGTCGGCAATGTACCAGTCATAGTCCCAGACTTCGGAAATCAGGGTGACCTTGGCGCCCTTGACGGCGGTCTTCTGGCCCTGGGGCGTCAGGCCGATGATGTTGAACGACATCTTCGGCGTGTCCTTCCACGAACCGTCCTTCTGGTCGACCTTGACGCCGAGATAGAGCGGGCTCTGGCGGATTTTCAGGGTCTGGCTTTCCTTGACCGGACGGCCGCCGGGTTCGAAGACCGAAGCGGTCAGGAGGACGCTGAGCGGTTGCGTCGTGTCGCCGGCCAGGGAGGCGTCGAACGGGAACAGGGCATTGCCCTGGGCGTCGGTGGTCGAGGCCGGCAGATCGACATATTTTTCCTCATAGGGTGTCGATTCATCGCCGAAGCTGTAATCGGCAAATTCCGGGAACGGGTTGGCGTCGGCGCGGATGCGCGCTTCGCCGGTGACCTGAAGGCCCGAACCGATAGCGCCATAGAGATAATGGGCGGCGACCGTCACCGGCCGGCTTTCGGTCAGCGACAATAATGGTTTTTGCGCGTCGGCCTTGACGTCGACACCGAGGCGTTGCGGGGCGAAGTCTTCGACCGCGAAACCGACATTGCCGGCGTCGCCTTCGATCCCGTCAAGAACGATCTTGGCCGACCATTGGCCGCGCGGAGCCGATTTCGGCAACATGACATCGGCGCCGGCATAACCCATCGGCGTCTTGACGAAACCGAAGCGGAAGGCTTCGACGCCGGAGGGACGCGTGACGATGAGGAAGCCCTTGCGATCCTTGATCGCCTTGCCTTCATTATCGCGCACCATGGCGACCAGGTGGACGACTTCGCCGGGGCGATAGATACCGCGGTCGGTATAGAGGTAGCCGTCGACGCCATTGACATTGGCGCGGCCGTCGGTGGTCGAGCTGTCTTGCCGCCCGCCGACCCCGTGCGAGGTCAGGTCCATCGGCGAGCGATCGATATCGACGGCGGTATAGTCGTCGCCGGCGCCATAGGCCATGATCATCTTGGGCGCCAGGGCGTCCGTGCCTTTCAGCAGGGCGCCGTTGAAGGCGGCATGGCCGTCGACCCCGGTGCGCACTTCACCCAGGGTATCGCCATTGCTGGCGACCAGGTCGACCTTGACCCCGGCCAGAGGCTTGGCGGTCTTCAGCGAGCGCATAACGACGTCGAGGCCGTTCTGCCCCTTATAGGTCGTCATCGCCATGTCGGTATAGATGACCCAGCGCCGCGCCTGGGCCGGCTGGTCGTCTTCTTTTTTGTCGCGGCCGCCCGAGGCATCCTTCACCTTGACGATATAGGCGCCCGGCTTCAGGGTTTTCAGCACGGCGCCCAGCGGGAAGACCGTGGTCACGCGTTCGCCGTTGCCGGCCTTGACCCCGACCTTGCCGGTCCAGATCTTAACGCCGATATCGTCGGCGGCATCGTCACCCCAGCTGTCGTCCCATTCGCCTTCAGCCGTCGGCTCCGGCGCCGAGACCGATTTACGCACCAGGTTGCGGTCGGAGACGTGCCAGACTTCGAAGGCCAGGGAGGTAACATTGACAGTTTCGACAGCCACCCCGTCGCCTTCCTCGCGCGGCAGGATGACACCGTTGCCGGCAAAGCCGACATAGGGCGGCTTCTCACCGAAGCTGAAGTCGAGGTCCGTATTGGCCTTCAGGGTTTCCATGCTCTTGCTGGGCAGGCCCTTGAGCAGGGTAATGCGGCGGTCGGTAAAGCCGAAACCGGAAACGCACAGTGTGTCGTCCTTGACCGAGACGGCCGGGGCCGACGGCAGGGCCGGCGAGACGACGACATAGTCGCCATAGGATTTCGCCGAGTCGAGCGGGCGCGAGAACTGGATACAGGCTTTCGGCGCGGTGCCGGTGGTATCGAGATTTTGATGCCAGACGTCGAAACCGGCCGGCTTGGCGTCGCCGGCGCGCGGGGCGTTCTTGTCGCGCGGCTTACCGAACAGGCCGGTCGCCGGTCCGGCCAGTTCCCCGGAGTCGGTGACGGCGGCCATGGAATGGCTTTGGTCGCCATTGGTGGCGCGGGCGGTGAGGAAGCCTACACCGAAGCCTGCGATGAGCACCGCCGCGGCGCCCGCGATCAGGGTTCTGTTATGCCAGTCGATCATGGAATTGTCCCCGCCGTACCCAGGCGTTCGGCCGCCCGGCAAAGTATCGTTAACCGGGAAGAGAACAGCGGATTAGGGCAAAGATCAATCTTTGTTTTGCCAATTTTCCGAATAACGCTAATGATTCCGCCGAAGGGCATGGCCGGCGGTTGACGACGCGCAACCCTCTACCGTTTTCGCCTCCGCGGGAGACCCTGGATTTGAGTAAGTTCGCACGCGTGATGGTGCTCGTCGTCGATGACAACCACTATATGCGCGTCATCGTCTGCACCATGCTGCGCTCCATGGGAATCAGCCTGATCCGCGAAGCCTCAGACGGCATCGAGGCGCTGGAAATCGTGCGCGACTGGCGGCCGGACGTTATCATCCTCGATTTGATGATGGAGCAGCTGGACGGCATCGAATTCACCAAGCTGGTCCGCCGCGGTTCCGACAGTCCCCACCCCTATGTACCGATCATCATGATGACCGGCCACACCGACCGCCGCCGCGTGTTGGAAGCCCGCGATGCCGGCGTCAACGAGTTCATCGCCAAGCCCTTGACGGCGCGCGCCCTGATCGACCGCCTGCGCAGCGTCATCGACAACGAACGCGGCTGGGTCAAGTCGCAGAATTATGTCGGCCCCGACCGCCGGCGTAAGGTCGTCGCCGACTATAAGGGGCCGTTCCGCCGTGTGGCCGACAAGGCCGAGGGGAAGTATTAGGCCTGGACCACCTGAGACATATCGCCGCGAGAGCGCTGTAACATTTATGGGTCAAGGGCCCGTGGCCCTTGCCTTTACCACTTTTTGTGTCGCCATTTTAAGCTTTCTCATTTAAAACGCTTCGCATGAGCGAAACAACAACCTCCCCCTTCGGCTTCAAGGATGTCGACGCCCGCGAGAAGGTCTCGCTGGTCCATGACGTCTTCGCCCGCGTCGCCGACAAGTACGACCTGATGAACGACGTCATGTCGATGGGCGTGCACCATGTGTGGAAGGACGCCGCCTGCGCCCGCCTCAATCCGCAGCCGGGCGAGATCATCATCGACTGCGCCGGCGGCACCGGCGATATCGCACGCCGCCTCGCCAAGCTGGCCCGTGCCGCCAAGGCCCGGCGCCTGGCCCGCGGCACCATGGCGCGCGACGCCGAGATCCGTATCATCGACTATAACGAAGCCATGATCATGGCCGGCCGCGAGAAGTCGGCCAAGCTGAAACTGCACGAGCCGGAGATTTCGTGGTCGGTCGGCGACGCCATGAACCTGGCCATCCCCGATAACAGCGTCGACGCCTATATCATTTCCTTCGGCATCCGTAACGTCGCCGACGTCCAGGTGGCGCTCAACGAAGCCAAACGCGTGTTGAAGCCCGGCGGCCGTTTCTTCTGTCTCGAATTCTCGCACCCTACGTCGTCGGCAGTGGCGAAAATCTACGAGACCTACAGCTTCAAGGTCATCCCCTTTATGGGCGAACTGGTGGCTCAGGACCGCGACAGCTATCAGTACCTGGTCGAAAGCATCGAGCGCTTCCCGGATCAGGAAACCTTCAAGGGCATGATGGCCAAGGCCGGCTTTACGCGTCTCAGCTATACCAACTTCTCCGGCGGCGTTTGCGCACTGCACGAGGGCTGGGCGTAAGGCTCGACATTCCCATGGCAGGTATCGATTCTTGGCTGCGCATGTTCCGCACGGGCTTTGTCCTGTTGCGTTACGACGCCCTGATCCCGAAGGAGACCTCGCACCTCCTCGATCCGATTCCTCGCTTTTTTGTCGGGGTTGTGCGCGGGATGTTCGCCAAAAAATCGCAACTGCGCGCGGGCGAGCGCTATGCCAAGGCCTTTCATCACCTCGGGCCGGCCTTTATCAAGCTCGGCCAGGTCCTGTCGACGCGCGCCGATATTTTCGGTGAGGCCTTCGTCACCGACCTGTCGCACCTGAAAGACAATCTGCCGCCGTTTTCCAAGGCGGTGGCCGAGGCCAGCGTGCTGGAATCGCTGGGCGCCCCGGTCGAGACCATCTTTTCCGAGTTCGGTGATGTTTTGGGCTCGGCCTCGATCGCCCAGGCCCACGAGGCCATCCTGAAGGACGGCCGCAAGGTCGCCGTCAAGATCCTGCGCCCGGATATCGAGACCATCATCGCCCGCGATATCGGCATGCTGACCCTGGGCGCCAAGGTCATCGCCTTCTTCTTTCCGACGGCACGGCGCTTGGAGCCCGAGGCCTTTGTCGCCACGGTGGCGCAATCTCTGCTCCTGGAACTCGACCTGCGCCTCGAAGCATCGGCGTGCGACGAGATCGGCAAGATCATCAACAAGGAACCATGGATGCGGGCGCCGAATGTGGTGTGGCATCAGGTGTCGCGCCGCGTTCTGGTCACGGAATGGGCTGAGGGCACGCCGTTGTCGCGGCCGGAAGCCCTCACCCTGCCCGGCCTCGATCACAAGGAACTGGCCGACAATCTCATCCGCGCCTTTTTGAGCCAGGCCCTCGATCACGGCGTCTTCCACGCCGACCTGCACGAAGGCAATCTGTTCGTCTCAGCGCCAGCCCAGATCACCGCCATCGATTTCGGTATTATCGGCCGGCTGCGCCCCAAGGAGCGGCGCTATCTCGCCGAAATGCTGTGGGGCTTCCTGCGCCGCGATTACAAACGGGTGGCCGAGGTCCATTTCGAGGCCGGTTATGTTCCGCGCCACCACAATGTCGACAGCTTCGCTCAGGCCCTGCGCGCGGTCGGCGAGCCGGTTTTGGGGCGCCAGGCGACCGAGGTTTCAATGGGCCGGCTGCTGACGCAACTGTTCGAAATCACCGCCCAGTTCGACATGCACCTGCGCCCGGAACTGGTGCTGCTGCAAAAGACCATGGTCAGTGTCGAAGGTGTCGCCCGGCGGATCTACCCTGAGCACAATCTGTGGGAAGCCGCCCGCCCGGTGGTCAAGGACTGGATCTCGCGCGAGCTGTCGCCGGTGGTCGAAGCCCGCCGTCTGTTCGAAAAGCTCGTCAGCCGTTTGCGGTCGGACGACGAGGAGGGTGTCACGGCTCGGGAAACGTTCGAACTGACCACCCTGCGCGTCGTCGCGTCGCAAGGCCGCATGTTCGGCCTGATCGCCCTGGTCGTGTCGGTCATATCGCTGGGCGTCATCATCTGGATGGCCGTGCGTTGATTTGGCGCAATGAAAGCCATCACATCTTGAGATAATCTCGCCTACAGTTGAACGCAGATCAACGGCCCCTTCGGACCGCTGTCCGTTTCACAGGAGGCAAGTCATGACCCATAATCGCGCCGTTCTCACCATCGACAGTCACAAGGCTCAGTTTACCAAGCTTGACGGCGAAAACCCCGACACCCGTCATTTCAAGGCCAAGACCCACGAAACGCGGCAACACAATAGCGATGTCCGCGATGTCCATGAGTTCTTCGCCGAGGTCAGCGACGCACTGGCCGGCACCGCGCAAATCCTGGTCACCGGCTCCCATGACGGACTCAACGCTTACCGCCATTATGTCGAAAAGCATCGTCCGCAACTGGCGCCGCATATCCTCGGTTACGAAGTCACCGACCACCCGACCGACGGCCAGCTGGCCGCCTTTGCGCGCGACTTTTTCGACAAGCATGAGCGGCTGGCGCACCCTGCCGACTAAGGCTTAACAAGATCACGCCGCACCCAGGCCTGGACACCTTCATAGGTCTTGCGCTTTTGCGGCGTCATCTCGTCCGTCGCCACCAGGACGTAGTCCGTCATCAGCCGCGCCGTTTCAGGATCGGCGGAGATCCATCGCGGCCAATTATACGGACCTAAACCCACCAGGACGATATCCGGCCGCCTGGCCAGGTCGCGATTGGTGGCGGCGCGGTCGAAAGCCATCCAACCGACCAGGCGTTTCTGCTTTTCAGGATCGTCGGTCGAACTGTAAAGCGCCATGCTGTTGGCCGTGATCCATCGGCTGGAATAGGTGCCTATCCAGGAACCGTGGATGCGCGTGGCGATGGGATGGCCGGGCGCCTGGTCAGCCGTAATGGCCATAACGCTTGGGTGGGCCACGACGGTTCGGATCGTTGGCACGACGCCCTGGGCCGGATAGGTGAAGATGCTGTAGCCGGCGATGTTCACCAGGGCGGCGAAACAAGCGACGATGGCGCGCATACGCGTTTCCGGTTGCCCGGCGGCGATCGTCGGCCAGGCCGTTATCCACACCGCCAGCATCAGGGTCGCCACCATGGGCAGGGCGTGATAGGCCCAGCCGCGGCCTTGATCGACAAAGCCGATCAGAAAGCCGAACGAGGCCGCAAGCAGGACGGTGGCATAGGCGTCGAAACGCCGCAGCAGGTACCACAGCGCGCCGACCGACATGGCCCAGGTTAGGACCTGGGTCGAGGTCAGCTGGTTCCAGAACGGCTTGCGCATCGGCCGGTAGACATCGAGCAAGAGCGGCAGGACGTCATGGCTATAGGCCGGCATGAAAAGATAGACCGAGGCCGCGTAGACGACCGACAAGGTGCCGGCCACGACAATTTCCGGCGCCAGCAGCAAGCGCCAGTCCCGTCGAACATAGGCCGCCGCGCCGAAGGCCGCAGCCAGACCCAGGGCAAAGTGCGGTTTGATCATCGGCGCCAGCCCTGCCAGGACGCCACAAAGAACAGCTGCCCATAGCGCCACGGCCTCACCCTTGGCGCGGCGGATGGCAAGCCCCAATACAGGCAGCATCAGGATGACGGCAATATGTTCGCGCTCGGCGAAGGCCGACAAGGGCATGATCAGGACGATGAACAGCACGACCCAGCGACCGCCGATGCCCAGGCCGGCCAAACGCGCGAACCCAAGCGTCGAGCCGGCGCCGACCAGCAAGACCATGGTCACGAAGACGGTTTCCGCGGCCACGCCGGTGACGTGTTCGACCCACACGGCCGGCAGATAAAGCCACACCGCCATGGGTGGATTGGTCTCGACGATATCGCGATAGAGCACGGCGCCGCCCAGCAACCGCCGGCACACCGAACATAGCCAGTAGATATCGGTATCGAGCGGCAGGACGGCATGGATCAGCGCGGCGGCCAGGATGACTACCGCGGCTTGGAACCAGGGCTGTTGCGCATATTTCATGCCGGCACCCTAAACAGCGTCGCCTTACCAAGGTCTATATTTGACGCGCAATACTTCCAAAAAGTGCCAAGGAGACACAGATGCACGCTTTTTGGATTGCGCTTAGTACGCCGTGCCGTCCTTGTGGCGGAACACCCAGGCACCGTCGACCATGACGGCTTGCAGGTCGTCGTCGGGATAGCTGCCCTGGTCACCCGGCGTACGGTCGCCGGCTTCGAGATAGACGACGTCTTCGCCACTGCGGTTGATCAGCATATGGCCATTGCCGGTGCCGGCCTTGAAGCCGGCGCACATGCCGGGCGACAGGGGCGTTTCGCCTTCGTCGGTGATCAGGGTGGGGTTGCCCTCCAGGATGTAGACGAATTCGTCCTGCTTCGAATGGGCGTGGCGCAGGGACGACCGCGCGCCTGGCTTGAGCCGTGTCAGATTGACGCCGAAATTGCTCAGGCCGAAGACGTCGCCGAGCGCGCGCTTTTCACGGCCGGCCATCATCGAAAAGAAGGGCTCGGGATAGTTGGAGGGCTTGCGCCGGGGTTCGACATCAGCGGCCAGGATGGCGACGGGCGGTTTATCGCTCAATTGTCGTCTCCATAGCTGTCGCGGCGGATCGTCCGGCGCGTCGATTCGATTTGCTTCTGGTTCTGCCAATAGGCCACGCCGTTGTCCGGCCGGAAGAAGGTGCGCGGCGCGCCGGCCTTGGTGGCGACGGCGAAGATGTTCTGTTTCGGGTCGTAATAGAGGGTGTCGCCATTGCTGCGTTTCAGGGTCTGGGTCCCCGGCGGCGGGCTATGGATGAAGCCGTGGACCATGGCGACATAGTCGGGATAGGTCCTGGCCCCGAACTCGGCGCCGTGCTTGCTGAAATGGTAATGGGCGTTGTCGTCGGCGGTATATTTGCGGTTCTTCGACCATAGCGGCCAATCGCCGTATTTCGTGTCGGTGATCGCGGCATGACCGGCCGGGACCTTCAGCGGGATAAAGTCTTTTGGCGTGGTTTGCGGAGAGTCCGCCTCGCCGGGAATCGGCATCGAGGCTTCCTCGATCTCGCCTGACGGCGGCGATTTGACCTTGGCGGCGCTCTTGTCGGCCCAAGCCGGCGCGGCTTGAGAAGATGTTGCCGGTGATTTGCCGTCGCCATCGTGCATCACCGCCGACGGCCCGGCATCGCAGCCCGCCACCAGCAGGGCCAACCATCCGATCAGCCAAAACGCCTTGCGCATCCTTGTCCCCTTGCCCTTGCGCTCCCACCTATGCCACAAGGCGGCAAGGTTGAGAAGGACGATGGACATGGACGACAAGCGGATTCTTCTCATCATTTCCGGTGGCATCGCGGCCTATAAGTCGCTCGAGCTGATCCGGTTGCTGAAGAAGGCCGGGCTGGCTGTCCGCGTGGTGATGACCAAGGCGGCGCATGAATTTATCACGCCGCTGACCGCCGGCGCCCTGTCTGGCGACAAGGTCTATAGCGAGCTGTTCGACCTCACCGACGAGACGGAGATGGGTCATATCATGCTGTCGCGCCAGGCCGATCTGGTCGTGGTGGCGCCGGCGACCGCCAATATCATGGCCAAGCTGGCGGGCGGATTGGCCGACGATCTGGCCTCGACCCTGTTGCTGGCCACCGACAAGCCCGTCCTCATGGCGCCGGCGATGAATGTGCGCATGTGGCACCATAAGGCGACCCAGCGCAATTTGGCGACCCTGAAGGGCGATGGCGTGCTGTTCGTTGGGCCCGACGAAGGCGACATGGCGTGCGGCGAATATGGCCTGGGGCGGATGAGCGAGCCCGAAGCGATTTTAGCCGTCATCCAGGCGCAGTTGACGGCGACCGGACCCCTGGCCGGCAAGACAGCGATCGTCACCGCCGGCCCGACCTTCGAGCCGCTGGATCCGGTGCGCGGCCTGACCAACCGCTCGTCCGGCCGCCAGGGTTATGCCATTGCCGAGCGTCTGGCGCGCGATGGCGCACGGGTCACCCTTGTCTCGGGGCCGACCAACCTGGCCGTGCCAAAGGGTGTGACACGGATCGATATCGAAACGGCGCAGGAGATGCTGGATACGGTGCTGGAACGCTTGCCGGCCGATGTCTTTGTCGCTGTCGCCGCGGTCGCCGACTGGAAGCCCAAGACGGTCGCCACGGAGAAGCAGAAGAAGACCGGCGAACCGGAGCTGTCGGTCGCCTTCGTCAAGACGCCGGATATCCTGGAAGCCGTGTCGAAGCATCTCGATAACCGGCCGCGCCTGGTCATCGGTTTCGCTGCCGAGACCAATGACCTGGAGACCTATGCTCGCGCCAAACTGGCGTCCAAGGGCTGCGATGCCATCGTCGCCAATGACGTCAGCGCCGGCGTCTTCGGCACGACGCAAAACCACGCGCATCTGCTCGACCTAAACGGCTTCGCGGATATTCCAGGCGACAGCAAGGATGATGTCGCGGACTATCTCAGCCAGTATATTGCGGGGCGGTTGGGTTAAGGATTAGGAGGTCCGCAGATTAGCGCAGATTTAAGAGGGTGATTTTTCAGAGCGATCCGTCACGCGACCTTCGCAGGCCGCTCGATCCGAACGATCGCAAAGCGATCATCAGGTTGATCGTTTTTTACCTCTGGCGGCCGACATTACTCTGAAAAATCACCTCTTAAAATCTGCGTAAATCTGCGGACAACCCCCTAAGACGCCCCGTACAGCGCCTTGGCGTCGGCCTTGAAAGACGCGGCGCTGTCCGGGCGGCTGTAGAACATATGCCCGCCGGGATAGACCGACAGCTTGACGCGCTGGTCGCTGCCGAAGCTCGGCATCTGGTCGATGACCAGTTGCGAGGTGAAGAATGGGCACGACAGGTCGTTATAACCGTGGACGATGAGCACACCCATATGCGGGTCGTTGGCGATGGCTTCGCGCAAGTCGGAGACGGGCTTGTCCTTCGGCGGCGCGTCGTCCCAGGCGCGGCCGACGGCATAGTTCAGGGCTTCGTAATGGGCATCAGTCTTCCAGCCGACTTCGCGGGTGACGAAATCGACCATGGCCGAGGTCGTCGGCGCGATCAGCGAGTTGAGGATCGGGTCGCCCGACTGCTGGTCGTAGGATTCCGGGAACGGGTCGTAGGCCGTGACGTTCGAGTCGTAGACACTGCCGATCTTGCCTTCGCTGCGGTGGGCCTCACGCAGATAGGTGCCGATGTCGACGCGGCCGGCCATGCGCTGGACCAGGGCGGGATCGAGGCCGGTATAGGTCGAGACGTTTTGCACGATGCGGCTGACGGCCTGCGGATCGGAACGGCCTGCCAGGAAGTCGGTAACGAATTCGGTGCGGTCGTAATGTTCGACATCGGCCATGGCGGCGGGGGTCAATTGACCCTTACGCTCGAAATTGCCGGCGGCCATGGAGGGCAGGTTGATCATCCACGGCAGGGGCGACAGGGCGGTTTCGTCGCCGATGGCGGCCGGGTCGAGATAGGGCGAAACCATGATCAGGCCGGAAACGCCGACACCCATCCGGGTTTGCAGGTTGTTGGCGATGCGCGGCGCGCGGTAACCGCCGTAGCTCTCACCCATGACATATTTCGGCGAACGTAGGCGGCCGTTGCTGACCAGCCAGTCATAGACGACGCGCGACAGATAATTGATATCGGCTTCGGTCGAGAAGAAATCCTTCTTGGCCGCGTCGTCACTTTCGTCGGAACGGGAAAAACCGGTGCCGACCGGGTCGATAAACACCATGTCGGTCATGTCGAGCCAGGTATTGGCGTTGTCGGAAACCTTCAGGTCGGACGGCGCATCGCCTTCGACGCCGAATTGCACGCGTTTGGGGCCGATGGCGCCCATATTGAGATAGACCGATGAGGCGCCAGGGCCGCCGTTGAAGGCAAAGGTCACCGGCCGGTCAGGCTTGCTGCCCGGCAAGGTGTAGGCGGTGAAGACGACGTCGGCGATCTTCTTGCCCTTGTCGTCGCGCACAGCGATCTTGCCCACCGTGGCGTCATAGCTGAGCGTCTTGCCGTTCAGCATGATCGATTGGTGGATGGTCTTGTCGTCCGGCAGGGGCGCCAGTTCGTCATCGGATTTTTTGTCGTCGGCCTTAGCATCCGCCTTCTCGGCGGCGGGTTTGTCCTTGTCGGCAGCGTATGCCGGCAGCGCGGTCGTGCCCATGAGAGCCCCACATGCCAAAGTACTGGCCAAGGTGATGAAAAGAGACGCGCGCAAGGTCATGATGCCCCCAAAAGCCGGTTGAGATTGTTACAACATACACAATTGCCCGAAATGCCATCATTACAAAAAATTCAGAATGCAGCGGGCGAAATGGCCGGCTATGTGCCTACTGGGCATGAATTTTCGAGTATGCTAGTAACATTCATATATGAATGTACGCGGCCGGATCAAAGGCCGGACAGTTGGGAGACGCACGAATGAAAACCAGACATTATGTGTCACGGCGTGGCGTGCTGGCCGGCACGGCGGCGCTCGGCCTCACCGCAAGCATCGGGAGGACGGAATCGCCAAAGGGCGACGACCGTCTGTGGTACCGACAACCTGCAGCGCGCTGGGAAGAGGCCCTGCCGGTGGGCAATGGCCGGCTGGGCGCCATGGTCTTCGGCCGCGTCGCCCAGGAACGTCTGCAACTGAACGAAGATACGCTATGGTCGGGTGCGCCCTATACGCCGGACAATCCCGACGCCCTGGCCGCCCTGCCCGAGGTGCGTGCCCTGCTGGCCGACGGCAAATACGCAGAAGCGACCCAGTTGGCCAGCGCCAAGGTAATGGCCAAACCCTTGTCGCAAATGGCCTATGGGACGCTCGGCGATATTTTCCTGACCTTCGCCAGCGCCCAACAACCCACAGACTATGAACGCCGCCTCGATCTCGCGACGGCGGTCACCCGTACCGAATACCGGATGGGCGGCGTCAAATTTACGCGTGAGGTTTTTGCCTCTGCGCCGGACCGGGTGATTGTCGTCCACCTGGAGGCACCCAAGGGACGGCTGAGCTTCGACCTGGCCTACCGCGGTCCCGGCGAGGCGCAATATACCTCGCCCGCCTATAACGGCTCGGCGACCGACCTGGTGACACAGCAAGCGACCGACTGGCTGATGACCGAAGCGACAGACGAGGCACGCGGTGATGTTCTACGGACAGCCGACGGCACAGATGCCTTGCTGGTGACCGGCCGCAACAAGGCCGGTCCCGACGTTGCCGCCGGGCTGACCTACGCCCTGCGCATCAAGGTGATCGCGGACGGACAGGTGATTGTCGCCAATTCCGGCATCCATGTCCGGGACGCCGGCAAGGTCACCCTTTTGATCGCCGGCGCCACCAGCTACATCAACTATCATGACGTCAGTGGCGATCCCGTCGCCATGGTCAGGCAGGACACAGACAAGGCCGCCGGCAAGCCCTATGCGGCCCTGAAGCACGATCATATAAGCGATTACCAAAGCCTGTATGCGCCGGTCAGCCTGGACTTGGGGCGGACGTCCGCCGCCACCCAGCCGACCGACGTTCGGATTGCCGCCGAGAACGCCGACGATCCGGCGCTCGCCGCGCTCTATTTTCAATATGCTCGCTATTTGTTGATCTCGTCGTCGCGACCGGGCACGCAGCCCGCCAATCTGCAGGGCATCTGGAACGCCGGCACCAATCCGCCGTGGGGCAGCAAATACACCATCAACATCAACACCGAGATGAACTACTGGCCCGCCGATCCCGCCGGCCTGGGGGCCTGCGTCGAGCCCCTGCTGCGCCTGGTCGAAGACCTGTCGGTGACCGGCGCCAAAACGGCCAAAACCATGTACAATGCCCGCGGCTGGGTGGCGCACCACAATACCGACCTGTGGCGGGCTTCAGCGCCGATCGACGGACCGATGTGGGGCCTGTGGCCCTGTGGCGGCGCGTGGTTGTGCAATACGTTATGGGACCATTACGATTATGGCCGCGACGAGGCGGTGCTGAAGCGGCTGTACCCGCTTTTGGCGGGGGCATCGCAGTTCTTCCTCGATACGCTGATCGAAGATCCTAAAGGGCGCGGCCTGATGACCTCGCCGTCCCTGTCGCCGGAAAATCAGCACCCCTTCGGCTCTTCCCTGGTTGCCGGCCCGGCAATGGACCGGCAGATTATCCGCGACCTGTTCGACCATACGCTGGCGGCCGGCCATCTTCTGGCCGCCGATGCCGGCCTGATGGGGCAGATTACCCAGGCGCGGGCGCGCATCGCCCCCGACCGGATTGGCTCGACCGGACTATTGCAGGAATGGCTGGAAGACTGGGACAATCAGGCGCCGGAACAACATCATCGTCACGTCTCGCATCTCTATGCCGTCTATCCCAGCGGCCAGATCAATGTCCGCGACACGCCGGACCTGATCAAGGCCGCCAAGGCCAGCCTGATCCAGCGCGGCGACCTGGCCACCGGCTGGGGCACGGCGTGGCGGCTGTGCCTGTGGGCGCGCATGGGTGAAGGCGACCATGCCCATACCGTCCTGAAAGCCCTGACAGGTGCGCAACGCACTTATCCCAACATGTTCGACGCCCACCCGCCGTTCCAGATCGACGGTAATTTCGGCGGCGCGGCCGGCATCATGGAAATGATCGTCCAGTCGTGGGGCGGCGAGATCATCCTGCTGCCGGCCCTGCCCTCAGCCTGGCCGTCGGGCGCGGTACGCGGCCTCAAAGTGCGCGGCGACGTCAGGCTCGACATGACCTGGCGCGCCGGGCAGGTGGCGTCGCTGCGGCTCGGCGGTGCCCCTGGCGCCAAGGTAAAGCTGCGGCGTAGCGGCAAGCTGGAAGAGGTAATTTTGAACGCGCACGGGCAGTACCGGCTGGGATAATTCACCACAGCAAAAGATGGAGCGGTTTATGGAATCATGAAATAGCGGGCTTAGCCTAAGGCGCCGCATCAGCGGCGGCGGGCCGTCGCCCTTGCCAAGCCGCAATCATCATCGCGGCTTGGAGTCACTTCACTGGAATCCGTTCATGACCGTTATCGCCCACGTCCAGCAATTGCCCCACGCCTCGGGCCTCGCCCTGCCCGCCTATGAAACCGATGGTTCGGCCGGCCTCGACCTGCGCGCCGCCATCGCTGAAGGCGAGACCCTTGTGCTGAAGCCGCTGGCGCGCGCCCTGGTGCCAACGGGCCTGAAGATCGCCGTGCCGCTGGGCTACGAGGTCCAGGTCCGGCCGCGGTCCGGCCTGGCGCTGAAGTTCGGCATCACCTGCCTGAACAGCCCCGGCACGATCGACAGCGACTATCGCGGTGAAGTCGGCGTCATCCTGATCAATCTCGGTTCGGAAGATTTCGTCATCAACCGCGGTGACCGTATCGCCCAGGCCGTTGTGGCGCAACATGCCCGCATCGTCTGGGAAACACCAGAGGCACTCGAAGCGACGGCGCGCGGCGAAGGCGGGTTCGGCTCGACCGGCCRGTAACATTCTCTTATCGCGCGACTAACTACTCGCCTAAAGACACACATCTGTGATCACATAACCACATTATCCGACTTTGCATATCCTGCGAAGCACTTCAGCCTGCCTGAATCGTATAGCTTTTTGATGCCCATGAACGGGAAATGAACCACAGCCACAGACATCGTTCAGTCATCGGGAAGCTAAGTGATGTGATCAAGGGCGCCGCGATGTCGCGGCTGAGTTAGGGCGGTAGTAGAATGAACAGTTTCATCCAGTTCGGTTGGGCCATGTGGGATTCGGCGCAGGCGGCGCTGATAGGACTTAATCCGGTCCCGGCCCTGATTATCAGTCTGTTCATCGGCATGGCCCAGGGCAAGCGCGCCAACCCCTTCCTCAATACACTTCTGGCCCTGGTACCGTCCGTACTGATCGCCGCCGTGTGGCCGATGGTGTCCGGTTATCAGCCGATCTGGCCCGACTTCACCCAGCTCGAAGTCGAGATTCAGACCGGTGTCCTGGCCATTATGTGCTTTGCGATTATTGTCGGGCTGTCAGTGGTCAAACACACCTTGTCGCTGGTCGCGC
Organism: Asticcacaulis sp. P2_B1; assembly: GCF_056404915.1. Lineage (NCBI taxonomy): Bacteria > Pseudomonadati > Pseudomonadota > Alphaproteobacteria > Caulobacterales > Caulobacteraceae > Asticcacaulis > Asticcacaulis sp. P2_B1. The sequence continues at coordinate 680,406 of NZ_JBFUDD010000002.1, forward strand.
ACCCCAAGCCGAACGGTCACAAGCCGGTGTAGTCGCAAATTTGTTCATCCCCCGTTCATCTTCGCCCTTGAAAGATGGTTAATGGCGCGTATCCTGCCGGTGTAGCCCTTTCACTTCAACCGACGAGAGACGATCTTATGAACGACATCTGGAACTTTATTCTTGGTTTGGGGGACGGCCTTCAGGACGCAGTCAGCGCGGTCAATGTCTTGCCGATTCTGCTGATCGCCATGGCCATCGGCATTTTCTTCAAGCCGGAAAATTACGCTGTGAAAGCCCTGGTCGCGCTGATTTTGGTGCTGGCGATTCGCATTTTGTGGCCGACCGTGTCGGGGCATCGTGCGGAACTTCCCGATTTCCGCCACCTGTCGGCGATCGTGCAGATCTTCCTGCTCTATGTCTTTGCTTACGGCATGATCGGCATGATCGGCAGTTTGAGAACGCTCAGCAAGGGCGCGGCAAAAGCAGCGCATTAAGCTGACCGCCAGCTGAAATCTTATATGCCTCCCGCCTATGGCCGGGAGGCATATTCGTATGGGTTTACGGCCTAAAATCCAAGTACGTCCTGCATATCATAGAGGCCCGCCTGTTGTTTACGGCCCCACAGCGCGGCCTGCACGGCGCCGCGTGCGAACAGGGTACGGTCGCGGGCGGAGTGCGACAGGGTGATGATTTCGTCTTCCGAAGCCAGGATGGCGCTGTGTTCCCCGACGATGCCGCCGGCGCGGACGACGGAAAAACCGATATCGCCTGCCCGGCGGGCGCCGGTGATGCCGTCGCGGGCAGCGACCTTGACACGATCGAGCGAAACGCCGCGGCCATAGGCGGCGGCTTCGCCCAGCATCAGCGAGGTGCCGGACGGCGCGTCGACCTTGCGGCGGTGGTGGGCTTCGGTGATTTCGATATCCCAGTCTTCGGCGCTCAGCCGGGCGCTGGCCTGTTTCAGCAGGCCCATGACGAGATTGATGCCGAGCGAGAAATTACCGGACTGGATAATGACGACCTGGTCGGCGAAGTGACTGAGCTGGTCGCGTTCTTCGGGCGTGAAGCCGGTGGTGCCGATGACGTGAACCAGGGGCCGTGGACGGGACAGGCCTTCGCCGGCACAGGCTTCAAGCAGGGCCAGGGAGGCTTCCGGCCGCGAAAAGTCGATGACCGCGTCGGTACGCGTGAGGTCGGGCATGTCGTTGCGATTGAGGCGGGCGACGACGGTGTGCTTGGCGTCATCGAGCACGCGTGCGACGGCCTGGCCCATGCGGCCCTTGGCGCCGTTGATGGCGAAGCGTGTCGTGGGAGCGGCCATGAAAAACCCTTATGCCTATTCGGAAATGCTTCTTTCCGAATAGGCATAAGGGTTCATTTGGTCAATCCCTCACATCGTTATGGTTCCAAGGGGCTTGCCCCTTGGTCCCCGAAGGGCCTGCTACTGCGCCGCCGCCCCAGTGATATCATCCCAAAACCGCTTGGCCTTGTGCATGAAGCCTTGCGACTGCTGATAGGACTGCTCTTCCGCGAGGGTGGCGAATTCCTTCATCAGTTCCTTTTGGCGCGCCGTCAGGTGCTTGGGTGTCTCGACGAACAGTTCGACGATCAGATCGCCCTTTTGCTTCGAGTTCAGGCCCGGCATGCCGCGGCCCTTCAGCTTGACCTTGTGGCCGGTCTGGGCGCCTTCGGGGACAGCGACGCTGAGCTTGCATTGACCGTCGCAGTTCTCACCACCCATCAGGCACGGGACTTCGAGATCGCCGCCCAGGACGGCGGTCGTCATCGGTACGGGGATCGAGCAGTGCAGATCGAGGCCGTCACGTTCGAAGATGTCGTGATCAGCCAGGCTGAGGAAGATATAGAGGTCGCCCTTGGGACCGCCCTTGGGGCCGGCCTGGCCTTCGCCCTTGAGCAGGATACGGGCGCCGTCGTCGACGCCAGCGGGGATGCGGACCTTGAGGTTCTTGTTCTGACGGACCTGACCGTGACCGCGGCATTCGCTGCAGGGATCCTTGATGATCGTGCCCTGGCCGTTACAGCTGGGGCAGGTGCGTTCGACGGCGAAGAAGCCATTCGAGGCACGGACGCGGCCCTGGCCACCGCAGGTCATGCAGGTCGACGGCTTGGTGCCGGGCTTGGCGCCCGAGCCGTGGCAGACTTCGCAGGTCATGGTGGTGGGGACGGTGATCTCGATCTCGTCGCCCTGATAGGCCTGTTCGAGGGAAATTTCGTAGTCGTAGCGGACATCGGCGCCGCGCTGGGGCCCCGAGGGTCCGCGGCGTTGCTGACCGAAGATGTCGCCGAACATTTCCGAGAAAATGTCTTCGACATTGGAGAAGCCTTGCGCCCCGCCGCCGAACCCGTTGCTTTGGCCGTTGACGCCAGCATGGCCGTAACGGTCGTAGGCAGCGCGTTTCTGGGCGTCCGACAGCACGCTATAGGCTTCGTTGACTTCCTTGAAGCGCGCTTCGGCGCCGTCATCGCCGTGATTGCGGTCGGGATGGTGTTCCATGGCCTTCTTGCGGAAGGCGGTTTTCAGAACCACTTCGTCGACCGTGCGTTCAACGCCCAGCACTTCGTAATAGTCACGCTTGCTCATGCTACTTGCCCCGATGCCGGCCAAACATAACGCCTGACCCGTTTCTTAAGGGTTAGCGCGGCCTCATCACTTGTTTCTGGGAATATATGGAACGCGGACGGCGAGGAGTCAAACCTCGCCGTCCTGTGTTCCGTGGCGGACGCGGAGACAATGATGTCAGAATCCGCGTCCATGGCGCGCTTAGGCGCTTTTCTTGCCGTCGTCGTCGACTTCTTCGAAGTCGGCATCGACGACACCGTCATCCGCCGGCTGTTCGGCCGAAGCGGCGTCTTCGCCTTCGTCCTGTTGCGCGGCGTACATGGCTTCGCCCAGCTTCATCGAGGCGGTCAGCAGGGTTTGGTGCTTGGCCTTGATGTCGTCGGCGTCTTCACCGTCCTTGGCAGCCTTGAGTTCGGTCAGGGCGGTTTCGATCGCCGTCTTGTCGGCGGCGGCCACCTTGTCGCCGAAGTCCTTGACGGCCTTTTCGGTCGAGTGGATCAGGGCGTCGGCCTGGTTGCGGGCTTCGATCAGCTGCTTGCGCTTTTCGTCTTCCGCCTTGTTGGCTTCGGCCGTCTTGATCATTTCCTCGATGTCCGCGTCGGAGAGGCCGCCATTGGCCTGGATGCGGATCGAGTGCTCCTTGTTGGTCGCCTTGTCCTTGGCGTGGACATTGACGATGCCGTTGGCATCGATATCGAAGGTGACTTCGATTTGCGGCACGCCGCGCGGCGCCGGCGGGATGCCGACCAGGTCGAATTGACCGAGAAGCTTGTTGTCCGCGGCCATCGGGCGTTCACCCTGGAAGCAGCGGATAGTCACGGCCGATTGGTTGTCGTCGGCGGTCGAGAAGACCTGGCTCTTCTTGGTCGGGATGGTGGTGTTGCGTTCGATCAGCGGGGTGAACACGCCACCGAGCGTTTCGATACCAAGCGTCAGCGGGGTGACGTCGAGCAGCAGCACGTCCTTGACGTCGCCTTGCAGAACGCCGGCCTGGATGGCGGCGCCCAGGGCCACGACTTCGTCCGGGTTGACGCCCTTGTGCGGCTCGCGGCCGAACAGGGCCTTCACGGCTTCGACGACCTTGGGCATGCGGGTCATACCGCCGACCAGGATGACTTCATCGATGTCCGACGCCTTCAGACCGGCATCCTTCAGGGCCTGCTGGCACGGCGCCAGGGTCTTCTGGATCAGGTCTTCGACCAGGCTTTCCAGCTTGGCGCGGGTCAGCTTCAGGTTCAGGTGCAGCGGACCCGAGGCATTCATCGAGATGAAGGGCAGGTTCAGGTCGTATTGCGCGACCGTCGACAGTTCCTTCTTGGCCTTTTCGGCCTCTTCCTTCAGGCGTTGCAGGGCCAGCTTGTCCGAACGCAGGTCGACGCCGTTTTCCTTCTTGAACTCGTCGGCCAGGTAGTCGACGACGCGCATGTCGAAGTCTTCACCGCCGAGGAAGGTGTCGCCGTTGGTCGACTTCACTTCGAAGACGCCGTCACCGATTTCGAGGACCGAGACGTCGAAAGTACCGCCGCCGAGATCGTAAACCGCGATCTTCTTGCCATCGTTCTTGTCGAGGCCGTAGGCCAAGGCGGCCGCCGTCGGTTCGTTGATGATGCGCAGGACTTCGAGACCGGCGATCTTGCCGGCGTCCTTGGTCGCCTGACGCTGGGCGTCGTTGAAATAGGCCGGAACCGTAATGACGGCTTGGGTCACGGTCTCACCGAGATAGGCTTCGGCGGCTTCCTTCATCTTGACGAGAATGAAGGCCGAGATCTGCTGCGGCGAATAATCCTTGCCATGGGCCTTGACCCAGGCGTCGCCGGTCGCGCCCTTGACGATTTCGAAGGGCACCATGCCCTTGTCCTTCTGTACCATCGGGTCCGTATAGGGACGGCCGATCAGGCGCTTGATGGCGAAGAGCGTGTTCGAGGGATTGGTGACGGCCTGACGCTTGGCGGGCTGGCCAACCAGGCGCTCGCTGTCATCCACGATGGCGACCACCGAAGGGGTCGTCCGCACGCCTTCGGCGTTCTCGATCACCTTGGGGTTCTTGCCGTCCATGACGGCCACGCAGGAATTGGTCGTACCTAAATCGATACCGATGATTTTAGCCATGGGTCTAGTTCTGCTCCGTTAAGGCGAATGGTGCTTGGCGGCCTTATGAAGGAAGCGCCGCGAATGTCCATCCCCGTTAAGATGAAAGTTAATGGAATTTCAAGCCCCCTAAGCGGTGGGATGCCTGAAAGCTGTAGCGGATATGGGATATTCGACCGGGTACGCAAGGGTAATGATCGCAATTTTTTAAAGGGTATATTCGGGTGCGCGCACCCTGGACCCGTAAATGGGAGAGCAACCCGAAACTCTCTGCCTCTTGCCTTGCTATAGCTTTGAGGTACAACAAGCCTCTCAGGGGAAAAAGCCATAAAAGCTGGAGACAAAACATGGCCGACACGCAATTGCCGCTCACCCGTCCGGAAGGCGCCCCGCCGCATGATTTTCATCTCAGCCGCCGCGGCCTGACCACCGGGCTTTTCTTTGCCGGCTATGCCCTGTCGACCGGACCCGTCAATGCCCAGGCCATCACCACCGATGCGAACGGTCTGATCGCCAAGGACCTGACCATCCCGCCCCTGCATCCCGAAGGCGATTACCTGATCCCGGCCTATATCGCCGTGCCGAAAAAGCCCGACGCCTATCCGGTCGTCATCGTCGTCTCCGAAGTCTTCGGCTTGCACGACTATATCCGCGACATCTGCCGGCGCTTTGCGCATCAAGGCTATTGCGCCATCGCCATCGATTTCTTCGCGCGCAAGGGCAATGCGGCGGCGGCCCAGGACTTCGACACGGTCAAGGCATTGGTCGAAGCCGCCCACTATCCACAGGTCATGGCCGACATCCAGGCTCAGATCGACTGGCTCGCCTCCGAGCCCGAGATCGGCCAGAAACACACCCTGTTCGGCAGCAAGCGCTTTGCCGACATGTCGCGCGTTGGCATTACCGGCTTCTGCTGGGGTGGCTCACCCGTATGGATGGCAGCGGCCACCATGCCGCAGATCAAGGCCGGGGTCGCGTGGTATGGCCGCCTCGAAAAGCCGGCCAATACCGAATTCATGGGCGATGAAGACCGTCCGTGGCCCATGGATATCGCCGCCTCCCTGACCAAGCCGGTCCTGGGGCTCTATGCCGATGGCGACAAGGGCATCCCGGTGGCCTCAACCCAGCGCATGAACGACGCCTTGGCGGCATCGCACAAGACGCCGTCGCATATCGTGCTGATGGAAGGCACGCAACACGCCTTCTTTGCCGACTACCGCGCCAGTTATAACAAGGCCGCCGCCGAAGTTGCCTGGGCCAGCTGCCTGGATTGGTTTGGGCGATACCTGTAACCTACTTCTACAGTCTTACTTCTTCTGCTTCTACAGTCTTACTTCTTCTGCGGATTGCCGCCGGGCTTCCATGACGGCTTGAAATCGCTGTTGGCCAGGTAACGCACCGGCTCGATCAAGGACTGGATCGCCTGGGTCATGAACGGGATGTCGAGGTGGGCCAGGTCGTCCGACGGATCGTGATAGGTCGGCGTCACCGCCCAACCCGAAATCGTGTGGGCGACGATACCTTGCAGAGCCAGGGAATAGTTGTCGGAACGCTCGAAGAAATGCTGATCCGGGTAGATGTCGGGCGCCACCAGGGCACCATGCGCCTTCAGGGTCTCGCCCAGATCGGAGCGTTCGAAGCCGGTCATCATCATTTCGCCCTCGGCCATCTTCGGATCGTGGGCGCCGATCATTTCGAATTCGAGATTGGCGACGATATCGGTCAGGGGAACGGGCGGATGCATGCCGAAATAGGTCGAGCCCAGGCCGCCAATTTCCTCGCTGCCGTAACCGACGAACAGGATACCGCGCTTGGGTTGGGCGCCCGCGCTCAGGGCATGGGCCACTTCCAGCACGGCCGTCGTGCCCGAGGCGTCGTCATTGGCGCCGTGCATGATGGTGCCGTCCGGCTTGACGCCGAGGTGGTCCATATGGGCGGTGACCAGGATAACGCCGGCCTTGGGATCGCTGCCCGGCAGATAGCCGATCGTATTGGTCGTCACGGACTTGACGAAGGCGACAGCGCCAAGGTCGAGCGTCACGGCCGTACCCGGCGCGGCCGCCAGTTTGTCGAAGGCTTCGGCCGACAGGATGGCGCTGTCGGTCGGCGTGCCTTCCGGCGGCTTGTCCTCAAGATAGCTCGAGACGCGTGTCGACCCGCCGACCCGGCTCAGGAGCGCTTGCGCCGCCTCGCCGTCACGGAACAGAACCAGCTTGACGCCCTTGGCGCGGGCCGCGCGCAGCCAGTTCGACGCCGAGGTCGTGCCCGTGGCGTTGATCAGCAGGACATCGCCGGCCGGCAGGTTGGCGGGATCGTCGGACGTCACGACCTGGATCGTTCCAGAAATATTGTGGGCGGACGACACCAGAAGCGTCAGGCCCTTGCCTTCGCCGATCGACACGCCGCCGGCGCTAAGGTTGGCCTGACCGGTCAGTTTCGGCGTCACGACCCAGGCGGTTTGCTGAAAGCCGGTCATACCGGGCGCGAATTGCAGACCATAGCTCTGGAACTGCGCGGCGACATAGGCGGCGGCAATGCCTTCATCCGGGGTGGCGCTGCCGCGGCCGCGTAGGGCGTCGCTGGCGAGAAAGGCTTCGTGGGCGGCGACCCATTGCGGCTTGACGGTCCATTCGTCGGCGGCGGCCGAAGTGGCAAACACGGCGGCCACGGCAAAAACAGACACAAAAGACCGCATGACACGTTCCCCCAAATAAACTGATCTCGTTTGTTACGGTTGAACGGGGGCCTCGTCAACTGTACCCGATGCCCCGGGTCTTAGCTGAACACCACCGTCTTGGAGCCGTTGATGATAACGCGGCGCTCGGCATGCCAGGTGACGGCGCGGGCCAGGACGCGGGCTTCGATATCCTGGCCGATGGCGACCAGTTGTTCCGGCGTCAGGCCGTGGTGGACGCGCTGAACGTCCTGCTCGATGATCGGGCCTTCATCGAGGTCCGAGGTGACATAGTGGGCGGTGGCGCCGATGATCTTGACGCCGCGGGCATGGGCCTGGTGATAAGGCTTGGCGCCTTTGAAACTGGGCAGGAACGAGTGGTGGATATTGATGCAGCGGCCGGTCAGACGGCGGCTCAAATCGTCCGACAGTATCTGCATGTAGCGCGCCAAAACCACCAGATCGACCTCATGATCCTCGATCAGCTTGACGAACTGCGCTTCCTGTTCGGCCTTGTTGTCCTTGGTCGCCGGCAAACAGACATAGGGCACGCCGTTCCATTCGACGAAGGAACGCATGTCTTCATGGTTCGACATGACACAGGCGATATCGACCGGCAGCAGCCCGGAACGCCAGCGGTGCAGCAATTCGTAGAGGCAGTGACCGAACTTCGACACGGCGATCAGGACCTTGGGCTTGGCCGACAGGTTGAAGATTTCCCAGTCCATCGAAAAGCGGTGGGCGATCGGCTTGAAGCCGTCGCGCAGGGTCGTCATCGGCGGCATTTTGGCGCCGGCCTGTTTGAAGACGACGCGGACATAGAACATGTCGCCGAGCGCATCGTTGAACTGGTTCGATTCGACGATCGAAATGTCGTTGTCGTAAAGATAGCCCGATACCGCCGCGACGATACCGCGGGTATCGGGGCACTTGATGATCAGGACATAATGGGCGGGGTCGAATTGGGTCGTGTCGAGCATGATTTTCGCTATAGCAGCAAAAGGTTGAAAAAGTGGAAGGTTTCAGCGGAAAGTAAAATGCCGGGGCAACTGCCTATGGTTAAATTGGCGACGACCCGCAAGATATAGCGGTGAACAAAAGCCAAACACGGCGATGTCGCTGATTCGGTGCCGATTCGTTTCCGCCCCGTTCGGCCGAATCAAGAAAACGTGTTTACCTTTGCGAACGCGTTGGAAAACACGCACGAAAAAGCCCCCGAACCGAGGTCCGGAGGCTTTCATGTTTGTGGCTCGAAAGACCTTATTCTGCCTGGGTGTCAATTTTGGCGCCGGCGTCGCTGTCGGCGCCGTGGGCATAACCGTTCGGCTGAGCAGGAGCGGCGCCCGCCGTCTTGGCGGCCACGGCGACCATGGCCGGGCGAATGACACGGCCGAAGAGCTCGTAACCGGCCTGCATCACCATGATGACCCCGCCGCCTTCGACGTCGGTCGAGGGCTGTTCCATCACCGCCTGGTGCAGGTTGGGGTCGAACTTGTCGCCCTTCATCGGCGCGATCTTCTTGACGCCGTTTTTCTCGAACGCGCCGGCCAGTTCCTTTTCGGTCATGTCGATGCCGGCGACGAAGTTCTTGAACGCCGGGTCGGCAATGTCCGCCGGCACGGCCGACAGAGCGCGCGTCAGCACGTCGGCGACACCCAGCAGGCTATTGGCGAAGCGTTGGATGGCAAAGGCGCGCGCATCGTTCATTTCGCGTTCGGCGCGGCGCTTGATGTTCTCGGCCTCGGCGGCATAGCGCAGCGCCTGTTCCTTCAGCGCGGCGTTTTCAGCCTGCAGCTTTTCCAGTTCGGCGTTCAACAGCGCATCGGCGTCCTGCTCCAGATCGACGCCTTCGTTTTCGGTCTCTTCACTCATCTCGAAATCCAGTCCTCATGACAATAGGCCGAGGCTACTCCAGCAATCGGCCCAAAATTCTGGCGGTGTAGTCCACAAGTGGGATGATGCGGGCATAATTCAACCGGGCGGGTCCGATCACGCCGATCGCACCCATAACCTTGGCCGCACCGCTCTTCTGGTTCACCATGTACGGCGCTGCAATAACAGCCGATCCCGATAAAGAAAACAGTTTCGACTCCGATCCGATAAAAATTCTCACCCCTTGCGCGTCCTTGACGTCGTCGAGCAGGTCGATCAGCTCTTCTTTCTGCTCAAGATCCTCGAACAGCGAACGCACACGCTCCAGGTCCTCATGGCTTTGCGTCGCCTCCAGCAGGTTGGCGCGTCCGCGCACGATCAAGGCCCGGCGCTCCTTGTCGCCGCCCGACCAGATGGCCAAACCGTCCTTGATCAGGGTGGCCGCGGCCTCGTCGAGCTTCAGCCGCTCCTGTTCCAGTTCGGCCTTCAGCTCGACCCGCGCCTCGGACAATGTCCGGCCCTTGAGATGGGCGTTGAGATAGTTCGACGCTTCGACCAGGACCGATGGCGTCATGCCGGGCGCCAGTGCCATCAGCCGGTTTTCCACCCGGCCGTCGTCGAAGACCAGGACCGCCAGGGCCTGCTCCTTGCTCAGGGAGATGAATTCGACGTGCTTGACCCCCGCCTCGAAGGACGGCGTCATGACGACGCCAGCGCCGCCGGCCAGGCCCGACAACAGGTTGCTGGCCTCGCGCAGCGCGCCATCGAAGGTCTGGCCCTTGCCGGTCAATCGCGCCTCGATATCGCGTTTGGCGTCCTCGCCGATATCGCCGATCTCGAGCAGGCCGTCGACAAAGAGCCTGAGGCCCTGATGCGTCGGCAGCCTGCCGCTGGAGGTATGCGGCGCCGATAACAATCCGAGATGCGCCAGATCCTGCATGGTGTTGCGGATCGAAGCGGGCGACAGATGCACACCGTTGCGCGACACGGTGCGCGATCCGACAGGCTCACCGGTTTCGAGATAGGTCTCGACGACATGGCGGAAGACGTCGCGGGCACGCTGGTCCATCTCGCTCAACGACGCGCTGGAACTCATCAGACCTGACAGGGAGGGCGGATATTTCATCACATGATAAGTGTAGCAAAGCTTTGACGCCGGCAACAAGCTTAAACCGTCCTTAACCCTGTCCTCTAACAAAGACTTAAACGCCGCGCGGTACTCTTAAGACATGACCTTTGCAAAACGCCCCCTCATTTGGAAATTGGCCGCGGCCCCCGTGCTGCTGGTTGCCGGCGCCTTCGCCCTGCGCGCCTTTATGACGGGCGTGACCAACCTGTTGTTCGCGGCGTCGGACCATTGCAGCGCCTATGGCGCCTGCCTGCCGGGCGGCTGGCTGACTCTGGGCGCGGGGACCGCGGCCCTTGTTATCATCGTCACCTGTGCCGCTCTGTTGCTGGCGCCGCGCAAAAGCCGCCGGACCCGCTGCCCGGCCTGATTGGCCGTCTTGAATTTGCCGCAAAGCGCGCTAATTCTGTCGCGATTGCAACAGGGGTTCGTCATGGCTGGTTTTAAGATTCTGTCTCTTGCCGTCGCGCTCGGCGTCATCGCCGCTTCCGCTGCCGTCGCCGAACCTAAAGCCTATGTCTATACGCCGCCGGCGCCCGAGGCTGTGACCTCCGCCTTGCAAAACCGCGCGACCGGCTTCGACACCACGGCGCCCAACCCGACCCTGGCCGACGCAGCGGTAACGCCGATCGACAATCGCCCGGGCCTGATTCGCCCGGCCAGCGAACTGGCCACCGCCCAGCACCGCGACGATGATCATCGTGGCTTCGCCTGCGTGGACGATAAGTGCAAGATCAGGACGCCGGTCTATAACAGCGAAACGCCGATCCAGCGCGAACAAGGTTTGCTGGGCCGTAACTAGCCGCCGGTATAGGACCAATTTTTCGGTTCCTCTCGACGACGTGACCTGATAGGTCAGGGGCCATCTTATTTAAGGTTGCCCCATGTCCCAGTTCGACGCCCTCGCCGCGCTCAAAACCATCCGTCCGTCCAATCGCCAGCCGGATCAGTTGCGCGCCGTGACCATCGAGACGGGCGTGACACGTTATGCCGAGGGCTCCTGCATGGTTACCTTCGGCCACACCAAGGTCCTGGTCACCGCCTCGCTGGAGCAGGGCGTGCCGTCCTTCCTCAAAGGCAAGGGCCAGGGATGGGTGACGGCCGAATACGGCATGCTGCCGCGTTCCACCCATACTCGTTCGCGCCGCGAAGCCGCCGCCGGCAAGCAATCCGGCCGCACCCAGGAAATCCAGCGTCTGATCGGCCGCTCGATGCGCGCCGTCGTCGACCTGAAGGCACTGGGCGAACGCCAGATCACGCTGGATTGCGATGTCATCCAGGCCGACGGCGGCACCCGTACGGCCTCGATTACCGGCGCCTGGGTCGCGCTCAGCATGGCGTGTAACAAACTGCTGGCGGACAAGCTGATCACCACCAACCCGATCACCGACCAGGTCGCCGCTATCTCGTGCGGCATCTTCAACGGTACGCCGGTCCTCGATCTCGACTATGATGAGGATTCCAACGCCGAAACCGACGCCAATTTCGTTATCACCGGCACCGGCGATGCCGTTGAAATCCAGGCTACCGGCGAAAAACGCGGCTTCTCACGCGACGAGTTCAATACGCTGTATGACCTGGCGATCAAGGGCGCGACAGAACTGTTTGAGCTGCAGAATCAAGCGCTAAGCAAGTAAAGGCAAAGTGGCACCAACGCTTGCGAACGCTATAGGTTCGGTGCGCTATACCTTTGATCCCATTAGTCTTCCTCATAGACCAGGAGATCGCCGGGCGTACAGGACAGCGCCTTGCACAGGCAATCCAGCGTCTTAAGCCGTAACGCCATGGCCTTCTGGTCGCGCAACACTTCGAGATCGCGCACGCTGATCCCCGTTCGGTCGGACAACTCCACGATCGACAACCGCTTTCGCGCCAGGGCTTCGGCCAAACTCAAACGGATCATATGGTTAAATCCGCTTCCTGGCGTAGGCGCGCGCCTTCCTTGAAGACCTCCGCCAACACGAACACCACCAGGACCGAAAACCAGGTCGTTACCGCCCGCAGGCCGTAGACCGACTCGAACGGCAGGTGAAAGACCTTCTCGGCGAACACCCGCACGATATAGCCGAAAATCTCCAGCCCCCCGAGCGCAAACCCAATCAAACGCAGCCGCGTCGTATTATCGGGATGGAAGACATCACCCTCCGCCAGGGTCGAAAATACCTGCCGCGTCCAATGCATGACCAGCAGATAGCCGCTCAAACTGATACCAAAAAATAGGAACATCAGGGCCTGCGACACGGCGCCAACCTGGGCCGAAATATTCATGTGGCGCACGACCTCGGCTGCCAGGTTCGGCACCGACAACAGACATACCGCCAGCAGGATCACCACGAAGACGACGACGTACAGGCCGTAATAGACGACATCGAGCGCCGTCTTCAACAAGCTGGATATCGAGCGCGGCCCGAGAAAACGCATGGTCAGGTCCTTTTCAGTCTCCTGCAACCTCTCAAATTGCACGCCGCGTGACAAGTGACTGATTTGTCATTATGTCCTCCTCCTGAGCGGTAGGACTTCAGCTTTCCCCTCGCCCCTTTCAAGGGGAGAGGGTGGCCCGCAGGGCCGGGTGAGGGGTCCTTATCTTCCCCACGACTTTAAGAGACCTCCATGAGCCTGTCCCTGATCCCCGGCCAAAAACTGATCGCCGCCACCCACAATCCGGGTAAGGCGGTCGAAATCTCCGCCATGCTCGACGGCCGCTTCGATGTCGTCACCGCGGCGTCGCTCGACCTGCCCGAACCGCCGGAAACCGAGGTCAGCTTTATCGGCAACGCCATCCTGAAAGCCCGCCACGCCGCCATGGCCGCCGGCATGGTCGCCCTGGCCGACGATTCCGGGCTCAGTATCGATGCCCTGGGTGGCGACCCCGGCATCTACAGCGCGCGCTGGGCCGGGCCGATGAAGGATTTCGACCGCGCCGTGGAGGTCATCGAACACAAGTTGCGCAAAGCCGAGATCGAGCTCGGCAGCGATTTTACCCTGAAGGCGCACTTCACCTGCGCCTTGGCCGTCGCCTGGCCTGAAGGCCACGCCTGCGTCTTCGAAGGCCGCGTCGACGGCCAGATCGTCTTCCCGCGCCGCGGCGACCGCGGCTTCGGCTATGACCCGATCTTCCAGGCCGACGGCTATCCCATCACCTTCGCCGAGATGGAACCGGCCGCCAAGGACGCCATCAGCCATCGCCACCTCGCCTTCGAACAACTCAGGGCGGCGTTGTTTTGACGCCCCTAAGCCTGTACGTCCACTGGCCCTACTGTTCGCGCATCTGCCCCTATTGCGATTTCAACGTCACGCGCGACCGCGGCCAGGCGTCGCAGCGCGCCCTGTTCGACACCATCCTGCGCGACCTGAACACCCAGGCCGCAACCTTGGAACCTCGGCGATTGGCGAGTATCTTTTTCGGTGGCGGCACCCCGTCCCTGCTGCCTCCGGAATGGGTTGCGGAGCTGATCGACCGGGCAAAGATATTATTCCTTCCGTATACGGACGATATTGAAATTACCGTCGAAGCCAACCCGACCGATGCCGAAATCGCCCGTTATCGCGGCTTTGCCGACGCCGGTGTCAACCGTCTGTCGCTGGGCGTGCAATCGCTGAACGACGATGCCCTTAAATTCCTTGGCCGCAACCATTCCGCCGCTGAAGCCGTCCGTGGCGTTGAGACGGCGCAACAGGTGTTCGGTCGGGTCTCGCTCGACCAGATCTACGCCCTGCCCGGCCAAACGGTCGCCGCCTGGCAAGCCGAACTGACGCGCGCCGCCGGGCTCGGCATCGAACATATCTCGCCTTATCAGTTGACCATCGAAGCGGCCACGGCATTTGGCCGCGCCGTCAAACGCGGGCAATGGTCTCCCCCCGACCAGGATCTGGCCGAAGCCTTCTACTTCACGACCCAGGACACGCTCGAAGCCCTGGGTTTCGAGGCCTATGAAATCTCCAACCATGCGCGCGGACCAAAGGCCAGGTCGGCGCACAATGTCCTGGTCTGGCAAGGCGTCGACTATATGGGCATAGGCCCCGGCGCCCATGGCCGGCTGACTCGCAACGGCGTGCGTCATGCCACGGTGGCCGTAAGCGACCTCAAGGCCTATACGGTGGCCGCCGATCCCATCGAATCCACCCCTCTGACGGCGCAAGAAGCCGAAGAGGAAGCCCTGATGCTGGGCTTGCGCATGAGCGAAGGCGTGGCGCTCGAACGCCTGCCGAACCTCGATCTCGACAAGACCGCGCCTCTGATCGACCAGGGTTTCATAGCCATGAACGCCGCGCATTTGTCCGCCACTCCGAAGGGCCGAGTGGTTCTCGACCGGCTATTGCTGGAACTCCTCGCTTGAGAGATTTTCCTTACTGAGCAGGGAATCAGGCTCTCGACGCTAATGTATTATAATACCAGGTTGAGCCGACTGGATATCCATTCGGAGCGCCGGTTTCCTCGAATAATTGCCAAAACTACTCCGAATCGCACCGAAGGCCATTTTGGAGAAGACGGCGACGGCCAAAATAGCCTCTTCCCCTTACCGCTATCCTGCGCCACATAGGCGTATGGAATCCCTGTTTGCCCCGCCGCCGCGGCCCGTCAGTCCCGGCCTCTATATTGTCGCCACGCCGATCGGCAATCTGCGCGACATCACCCTGCGCGCGCTCGACGTCCTGCGCGCCGCCGATGTCGTCCTGGCCGAGGATACCCGCGTCGCCGGCAAGCTAATGGCTGCCTACGACCTGAAGAAAAAGCTGCTGCGTTACGACGACCATGCCGGGCCGAAACTGATCCCCGAAATCATCCAGCGCCTGAATGCCGGCCAGGTCATCGCCCAGATTTCCGACGCCGGCACGCCCTTGATCAACGACCCCGGCTTCCGCCTGGTCGGCGCCGCGCAAAGTTCCGGCGCCCAAGTCCACCCCATCCCGGGCGCCTCGGCCGTGTTGGCGGCCCTGTGTATCTCCGGCCTGCCGACCGACCGTTTCCTGTTTGCCGGCTTCCTGCCCAACAAATCGTCGGCGCGCAAAACCTTCCTCGGCGACTTTGCCGCCAATCCGGCGACGCTTGTTTTCTTCGAGACCGGGCCGCGCCTGCACGACTCATTGAACGACCTGCTGGCGACCCTGGGCGATCGCGAAGCCGCCGTCTGTCGCGAACTGACCAAGCTCTACGAGACCGCCCATCGCGGCCGCTTAAGCGCGCTTGTCGCCGATCCCGCCCTGGCCGAGCCCAAGGGCGAGATCGTTATCGTCATCGCGCCTGCCGCCGAGGCCGCGCCATCGGCCGATACCCTGGATGAGGCGCTCAAACTGGCCCTTGAGCACTATTCGCCGTCCGATGCCGCCCAGCAGCTGGCCCACGTCTTCGGCCTGCCGCGCAAGCTCATCTATCAGAAAGCCCTGGAGCTCAAAGGCAAATGAGCAGAGGCGAGCGTGGACGAAAGGCGCATAAAAGCGGCCATCTGGCCGAATATGTCGCCCTCGTCCACCTGATGCTCAAAGGCTATCGCATCCTCGGTTTCCGCCTGAAGCTGCCCCAGGGCGAAATCGACATTCTGGCGCAAAAAGGCCGCCGCCTGGCCATGGTCGAGGTCAAGTCGCGCCAGTTTCACGAAGACGCCGTGGAATCGGTATCGGCCATCCAGCAGGAACGTCTGTGGCAGGCGGGTCTCGCCTTGCAGGCACGCAAACCCAGGCTGAAAGCGCTCGACCTGAATATCGATCTCTACACCCTGGCGCCCGGGAAATGGCCGCGCCACGCCATCAATGCCTTTGAAAAGACCGAGAGACTATAACACCGCCCTTGCCTTAGCGGTTTGCCCGGCACATATGGGTTCAAACTGAGGAGCCTTTCATGAGCCTGCGCGTCGCCGTCCAGATGGACCCCATCGAAAAGATCAATATCGGCGGGGACACGACCTTCCTGCTGATGATGGCCGCCCAGCGCCGCGGTCACGACCTGTGGGTCTATGAGCCGCGCCACCTCAGCATGGAAAACGGCCGCGTCTTTGCCCGCGCCCGCAAGGTCGCTCTGCGTGAGGTCAAGGGCGACCACGTCACCGCCGGCGATTATGAAGTTCTCGACCTCGCCAATGATGTCGACGTCGTCCTGCTGCGCCAGGATCCCCCCTTCGACATCACCTATATCACCACCACCTATTTCCTCGAGACCGTCCATCCGAAAACCCTGGTCGTCAACGATCCGAAAAGCGTGCGCGACGCGCCGGAAAAGCTGCTGGCGACGCGGTTCGAAGGTCTACAACCGCCGACCATGATTTCGGCCGACCCGATCTCCCTGCATGAGTTTTTCGCCGAACACGGCGACTGTATCCTGAAGCCCCTGCACGGCGCCGCCGGCAACGGCATCATCAAGCTGAAGGCCGGCGACCGCAATCTCGACGCCCTGATCGAGCTGTTCGGCTCGATGAGCCGTGAACCCGTCATCCTGCAAAAATTTATTCCGGCCGTCAGCGCCGGCGACAAGCGCATCATCCTGGTTGACGGAGAGATCGCCGGCGGCATCAACCGCGTTCCGGAAGCGGGCGCCGTGCGCTCGAACCTGCGCGTCGGCGGTACTGCCGAACCCTTAGTCTTAACAAATCGTGATCGTGATATCTGCGAACGGCTGAAACCCGTGCTCAAGGAAAAAGGTCTTATGTTTGTGGGTATTGACGTCATCGGCGACTACTTGACCGAAATCAATGTCACCTCACCCACCGGCGCGGTACAGTTAAAGGCGTTCGAGGGGGTTGATGTCGGCGACATTTTATGGGATCGCATTGCTGAGAAGATCGGTTCCGTGGCCTGAGGACGAGCCCGCGGACGCTAAAAACTTTCAAGATTCGGCACCTTTTGGCTTATTTACCTAAGGTCAATCTGGGTTATTGCGCCTTTGTTCCATTTTTGTTCTTGATTTGTATTTTTCCCTGCACTAGTCTGTGGATAGTTTCGTGCGCGTCTAAACGCGCCGTTCTCATCTACTGACCTGGGGGGACAATCCATGCCCGCACGCATCACGACCATTGCCTTCGAAGGCGCCGAGGCGCGCCGCGTTGAGGCCGAAGTCGTCACCACCCATGGCCAGGTCGCTTTTCATGTTGTCGGCCTGGGCGACAAGGCGGTCGCCGAAAGCCGCGAGCGCGTGCGCGGTTGTTTCGCCGGCATGGGCCTGTCCCTACCGGGCAAGCGTATCGTCGCCAACCTGTCGCCGGCCGACCTGCCCAAGGAAGGCACCCATTTCGACCTGCCGATCGCCCTGGCCCTGATGGTGCTGATGGGTGTGATCCCGCAGGACGCTTTGACCAACTATGTCGTGGTCGGCGAGTTGAGGCTGGACGGCCAGATCGCGGCCATCAGCGGCGCCCTGCCGGCGGCGATGTACGCCAATCAATGGGGTATGGGGCTGATCTGCCCTGCCGACAATGGCGCCGAAGCCGCCTGGGCCGGCGACATGAACATATTGGCGCCGCGCTCCCTGATCGCCCTGATCAACCATTTCAAGGGTCATTGCGTGCTGGAAGCGCCACAACGCGGCGAGGCCCGCACCGCCGGCAAGGTCTTCGATCTCAACGAGGTCAAGGGCCAGGAAACGCCGAAGCGCGCGCTCGAAATCGCCGCTGCCGGCGGGCACAATCTTCTTTTCGTCGGGCCGCCGGGTTCGGGCAAATCGATGCTGGCGCAGCGCCTGCCGGGCATCCTGCCGCCGCTGACCTCGCACGAACTGCTGGAAACCTCCCAGGTATGGTCGATGGCCGGCCTGATCGCCAAGGGCGAACTGACTATCGAGCGGCCGTTCCGCTCACCGCATCACTCGGCCTCGATGGCCGCCCTGACCGGCGGCGGTATGCGCGCCAAGCCCGGAGAAATGTCCCTGGCGCATAATGGCGTGCTGTTCCTGGATGAATTGCCGGAATTCAGCCCGCAGGCCCTGGATAGCCTGCGCCAACCGCTTGAAACCAACGAAATTATCGTTGCCCGCGCCAATCACCACGTCAAATATCCGGCCCGGGTGCAGTTGGTCGCGGCGATGAATCCGTGTCGTTGCGGCTATGGCGGCGTCGGCAAAGGCGCTTGCGGCAAAGCGCCGCGTTGCCTGAAAGACTATCAGGGCCGTGTCTCGGGCCCACTGATGGACCGCATCGATTTGCAGGTCGACGTTCCGCCCGTCACCGCCATGGACATGGCCCTGCCGGCACCCGCCGAAGGGTCGAAAGAGGTCGCCGCCCGCGTCGCGACAGCCCGCGATATCCAGGCCGATCGCGCCCGCACCCTGAACCTCAGTGGCGACAATGCGCTGAACGCCACGTCCTACGGGTCCGGCCTCGAAGCCATTTGTGCACTCGATATCAAAGCCAAGGAGCTCCTGACCCAGGCCGCCCAGCAAACGGGCCTGAGTGCCCGCGGCTGGACACGCACCCTGCGCCTGGCGCGCACCATCGCCGACCTCGAGCAATCCGGCCCGGTCCTGCGCCGCCATGTCGCCGAAGCTCTGATCTATCGCCGCAACAGCGCGCTCAACGACGACATCGCCGCGACCCAGCCCCATAACCACGGCCATAATCACTTGGCCTGAGGTCGTTGACACACCGCACCAGGGCGATTTGATCGCGGTCAATGCCCCGGCGTCAGCCAGTGTCATTGTCGCCATCTGTCATCGGACAAAGGGAGCAAGACCATGGCGATCAAGACTTTGCAATGCCTGTTCGGCGGCGAGGCCGACGAACTGGGCGCCCTGCACACGGCCTTCGCCTTGACACGGGCGCACGGTGCCACGCTTCGCATCCTGCATGTGGCGGCGCCGCCGATCTTCTATGACGCAATTACCCAATATGGCCTCTCGGTCCCCGCCGGCGACGCCAAGGTCTCTGTCCTCGAAAAGGCGGCACGCGATCTGACCGTCGCGGCCCAAGCCTATGCCGCCGATGTCGCCACGCACCACGGCATTCCACTGCATTTTGAAGGCGCGGCCGATCTCCCATTACTGCATGCTCAGTTCCGCACCGCGATCGGTACCGCCAAATCCTGCCTGCCGCAGGCGGGCCGGACTGTCGACCTGATCGTGACCGCCTATGACAACGACCCCCTGGGCGACCTCGAAACCGTCCTGGCCGCCCTGTTCCAATGCGGCCGGCCGGTCCTGCTGATCCCGCGCCATCCCGGCCGCGACACCGATGGCGAGAGCTTGCTCAAGACGGTCGTCCTCGCCTGGGACGGCAGCCTGGCCGCCGGCCGCGCCGTGCGGGACGCCATCCCTCTGATGCAGCAGGCCAGTTCGGTCTATCTGCTATGCGCCGAAGAAGCGCAGGACACGCCTGGCGCCGGATCGCAATCCGACGTCCTCGCCTACCTGCACAGCCACGGTATTGTAGCAGAGATCCTGGATTTGCCGCGGGATACCCACAGTGTCGGTGAAACCCTGATAACCCAGGCCGGGCGACTGGGCGCCGACGTCCTGGTGATGGGTGCCTACGGCGCCGGCCATGTCGGTGAGATGATCCTGGGCGGAGCGACCAACTACGTCATCAAACATACGCATATCCCGCTGCTGCTGGCTCACTGATCATAAACCTCATAAACGCAAAAAAGAGGCCGCCTCCCGAGGGAAGCGGCCTTTCATGTTACCTGCCCGGAATTGGCATGACGGACAAGGATACCGGCGCGGCGCCAGGAAGGGCGGCGCCACGCCGGTCGCTGGACGACAGTCGGTGGGGGCAACCAACCGTCGGACAGAAAACAAGGTCCCGCAAGGGTCAATCGGCCATGGCGCTGAACAGGCGTTCCGGTCCATCGGCCACTCGCGCCACCAGGGGCTCGAAAGCCTTGGACCAGGTCGCGAAAATATGGCCGTAAACCTTGTTCGATTCTGCGAAGGTCTCGGTGAAGCTTTGAACGGCCTTCTTTTGCAAGGCGACGATGTCGGCGGGTGAGCGGCAGGTGAAGGATTCGCGGCCGATTTCGGCCATGGTCACCGCCGATGCGCCGCACACCTCCATATAGGACTTGGCGAGCTCGCTCATCAATTGCGATGTCCGGGCGCCGGATTCCATGGCGGCCGCCATGGTGTCGGTGCACATGGCCGTGCATTCGCCGGTCACACGGTTGAGACTATCTGTGGCGTTTTTCAGCGTTTCGGCGCCCTCATTGAGCGCGGCGCTCTCGCGGAGGGCGCTAGCGGCGTGGGATGCAACAGTATCGACAGCCATGGAAATCTCCTTCGGCAAAAAAACGGTCGGCAAGGCCTCATCATAGGTCGGCCCGGAAGTGGCGAATTGATCGCGATCAATATCGGCGCGGAAAAAGCCCCGTCTTCACTCCGCGACCTTTTGGCGGGCGCTGACGGTCAGCAGGCCGGCAACTTCCAAGGCCATGGCGCCCTCCTCATTGGCGGCGATCGTGTGGGATTCGAATGGCGACAGGAATCCCAGGCGGTCAACGATCCGATCACAAACGGTTCCGGCATGTTCGCCTATGCCACCGGTGAAGACCAGGGCGTCGATACCACCCAGACTGACCGCCATGGCGGCGATCTGCTGGGCCGTCCTGTAAATGAAATGGTCGACGGCAAGGGCGGCGCGCGGATCGTCGCTGGCCAGCAAAACCCGCATGTCACCGCTGATGCCGGACAAGCCTTTCAGGCCGGATTCGTTGTAGAGCATGGCCTCGGTTTCCTCCGGCGTCAGGTTCAGGATCTGTTGCATATAGGGGATAACTCCAGGATCGAGCGCACCGCAACGCGTTCCCATGGGCAGGCCGTCGAGCGCCGTCATCCCCATGGTAGTATCGACGCTGACGCCGGCCTTCATGGCGCACAGGCTGGCGCCATT
Organism: Asticcacaulis sp. P2_B1; assembly: GCF_056404915.1. Taxonomy (NCBI): domain Bacteria; kingdom Pseudomonadati; phylum Pseudomonadota; class Alphaproteobacteria; order Caulobacterales; family Caulobacteraceae; genus Asticcacaulis; species Asticcacaulis sp. P2_B1. The sequence goes on from NZ_JBFUDD010000002.1 coordinate 701,534, forward strand.
ACCGAGGTGCGCCGCCACGACCCGGGCCTCGGCCAGATGCGGAAAGTCGGACGCCACACAATGGGCGATCCAGGCGTAGGACAAGCCATGAAAGCCGTAACGCCGCACGCCTATGTCGCGAACGTGGGCCGGCAGGGCAAAGGCCGTGACCAAGGGCTCATGACGGGCATGGAAGGCCGTGTCGAAACAACCGTACTGCCGCAGGCCGGGATATCGGCGCCACAGGGTCTCGATACCGGCCAGACTGTGCGGCTGATGCAACGGCGCCAAAGGGATCAGGCTCCTCAGATAGTCCATGACCTGTGCGTCGAGTTCGATGGCGCGATCATGGTCCGGGCCGCCGTGGACGATCCGGTGTGCCGCCGCCGCCATCCGCCAGCGCTCGTCCTGGCCGTCGAGCCAGGCGAGGACCTCCTCCAGGGCGGTGTCGAAGCCGGTGTCCGCCGCCAGTTTGCGGCTCTGAGTGCAGGCGCCGTCAGCGCGATGGGTTTCGAAAAGGGCGCCGCCGCCAATACCGCTGACCTCGCCGCCAAGAAGAAAGGGCAGGCCCGGCGTCAAGCCGAACAGGCGGAATTTGAGGCTGGAGGAGCCGGCATTGAGGGTGAGGAGAGCGTCGCCGGTCATTTGACATGTCCGTGCTTGCGCGCCTGAACAAGGTAGAGCGCCGCGACACAGGACAATAGCCGGGTGCGCAGAGAGTCGGCGCGGCTGGTCAAAATGACCGGGACGCGCGCGCCGAGGACGATGCCCGCCGCATTGGCATTGCCGAGATAGATCAGTTGCTTGGCCAGCGCGTTGCCGGTCTCGATATTGGGCACGACGATGATATCGGCGTCGCCGGCAACGTCGGAGACAATGCCCTTGTCCAACGCGGCCTGGCGGTTGACGATATTGTCGTAGGCCAGGGGACCGTCGAGAATGGCGTCTACAATCTGGCCGCGTTCGGCCATCTTGCACAGGGCCGCGGCATCGATCGTCGAGGGCATGCCCGGCATTACCGTTTCCACGGCCGACAGGATCGCCACCTTGGGTTGGCGGTCGTTGCCGAACAGGCTGTGCCACAGGTGAATGGCGTTGCGGCAGATGTCGGCCTTGGTCGCCAGATCAGGCGCGATATTGACCGCCGCGTCCGTGATGATCAGCGGCTTGTGATAGGAAGGTACGTCCAGCACGTAGGCATGGCTGATACGGCGCTCGGTGCACAGACCCGAATCCCGTGCCACAATGGCGTGCAACAACTCGTCCGAATGGAGCGCGCCCTTCATCAGGGCATCGACCTTGCCAGCGGCGGCCAGTTCCACGGCCTTTTCGGCCGCCGCATGGCTATGTTCGGTGTCGATTATTTCCCAGGCCGAAATGTCGCCGCCGCCCTGCGCCGCACAAACCGCTCCGGCTTGCAAGATACGCTGTTTAGGACCAACCAGGACCGGTTCGATCAGCCCTTGTTCAGCGGCATCGATGGCCGCCCGGAGTGCGCGGATATCGACAGGGTGGACCACAGCGACACGGATCGGCGGCAGGTCCTTCGCGCCACGCATAATGGCGCTGTAATGATCGTTTTCGCGCAAATTGGCATCGTCGACGGTCATGATTAGCCTGAATGGAGTGAAGCAAGGCCGCTACCATTAGCCATTTCGCGCGTGGTGAAATTGAGCGTGATCAAACCCGCGTGAATATGACGCACTCCATCTCCACAAAAGACCACATGCATGTTATGGGTAATGCCATGATCCTGTCGCGTCGCTCATTCCTTCATTCCGGACTTCATGCCGGCATTGCGGCCTGCGCTGCTACTCCCTTTGCCTTCCATCCGCTCATTGCCCGCGCCAGCGCTGGTGAAACCGCCCGGCAACTTGCGTTTTACCACATGCATACCGGCGAAAAGATCAACCTGGCCTATTTCGACAACGGCCGTTACCAACCCGATGCCCTGGCAGCGCTCAACCACTTCCTGCGCGATTGGCGCACGGGCGAGGTCCGCGATATCGACCCCGGCGTCTTCGATCAGTTACACACCTTGCAGGCGCGGGTGGAGGCACCCGGTGCCTTCAATGTTATTTGCGGCTATCGCTCGCCGGTCACCAACGCCATGCTGCACGACCATTCCGACGGTGTCGCTAAACATAGCCTGCACATGGAAGGCCGGGCCCTGGACATCAGCCTCCCCGGCAAGGATCTGGCGCAATTGCACGATGCTGCGCTCAGCCTGAAGATGGGCGGGGTTGGCTATTATCCGGCTTCGGATTTCATTCATGTCGATACCGGGCGAGTACGTCACTGGGGTTGATCGGAGCCTGATCGCGCCGATTTGACGCGTATCAATTACAGTCCGGTGCGCGGCGCCTAATAGCGGGGGTATGTACACCGCAAAATACCGCTTTCTCGCCCTGTTTATCATCATCTGTACCGCTTTTTTCGGCGCCCTCGACGCCGTCGCGGCTACACCCGATGGCGATCTGGTGGGGGCAGCGCAAACCTATGTCGTCGAAAAAGGCGATACCGTCGCCTCGATTGCCCGCCATTTCGATATTGGCGCCGTCGAACTCCTGGCCGCCAATCCGGCGATGTCGAAGCCCGCGGCCGGCGATATCCTGACAATTCCCCAGATCCACGTCCTGCCTGACGCGCCGCATAGCGGGATCGTCATCAATCTCGCCGAACTGCGCCTGTTTTATTATAATGTGGATGGCAGTATTACAACCTTTCCGATCAGTATTGGCCGCGAAGGCTAGCTGACACCTACCGGCACTACCAACGTTGTGCTGAAGCGCAAAAATCCGACCTGGACGCCTCCGCCCAATATCCGCGCCGAAGACCCGCGCCTGCCAGCCGTCGTCCCAGCGGGACCGAACAATCCCCTGGGTCAGTTCGCGCTCAGTCTCGGTTGGCCGGGATATCTGATTCACGGCACCACCCAACCCAGCAGCATCGGCAAACCGGCCAGCCACGGCTGCATGCGCATGTATCCTGAAGACGTTGCGGTCTTGTTCAGCATGGTGGAGGTGGGCACATCCGTGACCGTAGTCGATACCCCGGTCAAGCTCGGTTGGTCCTCCGACGACAAGCTCTATCTCGAGGTAACGCCGACCCAGAGCCAGGCGCGCGCTCTGGCCGGCAATCGCAAACCGGCAGACGAGATCTTGAGCGAAGCCGAACTCATCCTGCACAATGTCGAAGCGCAGGGTGTCACCATCGATTGGGTCACAGCGAACGCCGCCCTCCAACGCCACGACGGCATTCCTGTCGTCATTGGCGTTCGGCCGCTGATGCCAGTCGGCGGGCATTAGCCGGTCATAAGCGCTTCGACCCTGTCGAGGAACACGGCCTGACCAGGTAAGATCCGGCGTCGTGCCTCCGCCAACGAAAACCAGCCCGCCCGATCGACCTCGGGGAATCTTTGAGTGCGGCCCGAGTGCGGCGGCCATTCCATTTCGAACAGGTTACTGCGAAGGTTGGCGATATCGAACTGCGCCTCCGCCGCAAAGGCGGTGATCCGTTTGCCTGAAGGCTGACGGGCCTCGCCGAGTTCATGGAAGCTGGTTTGCAGCACAAGGCCGGTCTCTTCGGCTAGTTCACGCCGCGCGGCGTCTTCGGCAACTTCTCCCGGTTCATATTCCCCTTTCGGTATGGACCAGGCGCCGAGATCTCGCTTGGCCCAGTACGGACCACCCGGATGGATGAGCAGGACGCGCAGTTCTTGATCACCCCTTTCGTACAGCAATATGCCGGCACTTAACTTCGTCATAGGCGGAAGATGATCATCGATTTGACCGGGGTCAATGCCGCGGGCCCGGCCTACCGTGTAATGTTAACTTCTGCCAAGGTTCAGGTGAGGCAATCAGGCCATCATGTCTTCAAGGGCATCCCAGCGCAGAACATCGAGATGGCGCGACGTCGCCATGCGAATGATGCGGGCATCCTTAAGCTTGGTCAGAACGCGCGATACGGTCTCGATGGTCAGGCCGAGATAGTCGGCAATGTCGGCCCGCGACATCGGCAAGTCGATGACGTCGTCGTCGCGCGAATTCTGGCGGCCGGCCATTTCGATCAGGAAGGCGGCGACCCGCCCGGCGGCGTCATTGCGGCCGACCGTGAGCAGGTGGTCATGGGCGCGGCTGAGGGAGTTGAGGGCCAGTTTGAAAAGTTCGTGCGACAGTTCGGCCTCGCTGCCGGGATGCAGAACGCGTAGGCCGGTCAGGCTGACGGCATCGGCGAAGAAATGGCGCTCGGCGCCGGCTTCGAAGCCGAAAATTTCGCCGGGCATCTGGAAGGCGCAAATCTGACGACGACCGTCGGCCAGGAGACGGTAGATACGAACGACACCGAAAGCGACTTGATAAAGGGCTCCCGACTTGTCACCTTCGGCATATATCTCTGCTCCGGGATTGAAGGTCAGCATCGGACCACTGAGCAAATGGTCGAGACGGCTGACCACGGCGGGCGCGGCTGGATGGCGGGCGGCGGGGATGGTGGAAGGCATGGCGTCGAACATGGAACTCTCCGTTAATCAGCGGTGAGACAGTGATGACGCAAAAAATGCGAAGTCGGTATTCGGTCTTATCCCTAAGGGATTCTACGTATACGAACGGCTACAATGCATGATCGTTATTATTGGCCGCCGGATTTTGCACGCTCAGGGCGTTGCGCAGGGCGGTGACAAGCGCTCCGTCGAGCAAGGGTTTGCGCACGATCGTGGCCTCGGGCAAAGGCGGCGTTCGGCCGTCGCGGCCGATCAGAATAATGGCCTTGTCACGCAGGGCTGTGAGCCGCCCGTCGTCGACGAATCCCTTGCTGAGTGCACCGTGGTCAATGACGACGGCTTTCGGCTGGCCGAAGATGCTTTCCGGCGGCCAGCTATTACCGGTCTCGACAGAGAAACCCTCCGCGGACAGCATGAAGGCAAGCGAATGCCTCAAATCGGCATCGGGAGCGATAACCAGGACAGCGGATGATGAATTGAAACCGGGCATGTACTGGATTTAGACGATAATGGCGCCCAAGGAATTGACGTCGATCAATAGGCTGCGGATCAGCTCTGGAAATCGACGGACAGTGTCATACGCACCAGTTCCGGCAGACTCTTGGCCTGCATCTTATTCATCACGCTGGCGCGATGGACTTCGACCGTGCGCGGACTGATTTGCAGGTCGTAGGCGATGGTCTTGTTGGGCAGGCCGGCGACGATACTGGCCATAATTTCGCGCTCGCGAGCGGTCAGTTGCGTGAGACGGTCGCGAATTTGCGCCGTATCCGCGCCCTGCTCGGCCTGAGCCTTTTCCTGCGCACAGGCGCGATGAATGGCCTCGATGATAACGTCGTCGGCAAACGGCTTTTCGATAAAATCGCTGGCCCCGGCCTTCATCGCCGCTACCGCCATCGGCACGTCGCCGTGCCCGGTAACGACGATGGCCGGAATTTTCCATCCGCGCGCCGTCACCGCTTCGATCAGTTCGACGCCGTTCATCTCCGGCATTCTGAGGTCCGTGATCAGGCAGGCATTGGCGGGATCGGACAAGGTAGCAAGAAAAGACGGTCCGCCGTCATGGGCGCGTACGGCGAAGCCCGCCGTCATCAGCAGGAAAGCCAGGGATGCCCGGACGGGGGCCTCGTCGTCAACGACGTGAATGATGCGATCCGTGCTCACGCGCTTTCCTCGTTTGCGGTTGCTTCGTCCGCGATTCTATCTTCCGCCGGAGGCAATGTGAAGCGGAAGGTCGCCCCGCCCCGGTTGTTGCGGCTGACGCCGATCTGACCTTCGTGGGCCTCGATGATGCGCTTGGAGATGGCGAGGCCGATACCCATGCCACCCGGCTTGCTGCTGACGAAGGGTTGGAACAGCTGTTGCGCCACCTCGTCACCGATGCCGGGCCCCGTATCGGCGATCTCCACGGCAATCATGCCTTCTTCCGCCGTCACGATGGACAAGGTAAGCTCACGCACGGCGGAACCGCTCATGGCTTCGCCGGCGTTACGCATTAGGTTGATCAGCACTTGCTGGATCTGGACGCGATCGATGAAAACAGCATCCTTTTCCGTACGGTAATCGAATATGGCCTTGATCCCTTTTTCACGCCAGCCGGTGAGCGCCAGGGCAGCGGCCTCTTCGATAACCGAGCGCAGGCTTTCGCGCTTCATCTCAGTCGTACCATGGGTTGCCGATTCGCGCAGGTGGTGGATGATCTTGCCCGCCCGCAAGGACTGCTTCGCGGTTTCCTCAAGCGCCGACCGTATAGTGGGACCGGGCTCGTCGACGGAATCGCGCAACATGCGCACGCAGCCCTGAACATAGTTGGCGATCGCCGACAGAGGCTGGTTGAGTTCGTGGGCCAGGGTCGAGGCCATCTCCCCCAGTTCATTGACCCGCGACAGGCGCGCCAATTCGCTATGCAGCTGTTCCAGCCGTGCTTCGGCGTCGGCGCGTTCGGTCAGGTCGCGGATAAACCCCGTAAAATAGAGCTTGTCTCCCGAACGAATTTCGCCGACCGACAGCAGTATGGGAAAGGTGGATCCGTCGCGCCGCTGCGCGGCGACGACGCGGCCCTTGCCGATGATGCGTTTCTCACCAGTTTGCATGTAGCGGTGTAGGTAGGCATCGTGTTCGCCCTGATAGGGCTGCGGCATCAGCATCTTGATGTTTTGGCCGCGAACCTCGTCTTCCGTATAACCGAACTGACGTTCGGCAGCGGCGTTGAAGGAAATCATGCGGCCGGCTTCGTCGATAACGATGGCGGCATCCGGCGCCGTCTGCAAGATCGAGCGAATCTGCTCTTCGCGCCGGTCGAGTTTTTCCTCCGCGATAATTTGCCGATGACGCGAACGATGGATCACTTCGCCCATCCAGGACATAAGGCCGCCGGTAACGACATAAACAATGATCAGACTGGCGATTTCGCCGAAACCGCCGGGACCCTGTCTGGTGATCAAGGCGACACACATGGTCAGCCCGGCGGCCAACAGGCCGGGCCACAATCCGCCGAGGATGGAACTGGCGAAAATGGCCAGGACCGTAATGGCGAAAGCTAACCGTCCGCCGACAACCGGGCCGAGATCTTCGCGAATGCCGAAAACAAGCAGGCTGCAGACAATGGCGAAGGCATAGGACGGCCAGCCGGCGTACTTGCCCCCCAGTACGCCGTCGTAGAAATGTCCCCGGCGTTGCCGCAAGGTATCGAATATATCCTTCACGCGATCGCCCCAGTCAGTCCGGTATCGTCTGCCATCCCAAGCTATTTCGGCAAAAGCCAGTCGCCGCTATTTTCGGTTTAATGTCAAATTCAACATCCAGTCGCGACAGGATTATCGTCAAGGTTTCCGAAAGGGTCATTGGTGTCGCGGATATTGGACACGGCTTTGATTGAGATCAAGGGACGTCACGCCCTTCAAAGTTATATTGGCGTTATCGCGGCGTTCCATCGTCTGGTTCCGCTGATGTGACATCTGCCTTGGAAAAGACGTCTGCCATGGACAAGAAATTAGCACCCGAATACTCGAAGGCATCTCCCAAATTATGGATCAGGGGCGCTGTTTGTCTGGGGCTGGCTTCGGCATCTTGCCTGGCCGCTGTGTCGGCATGGACCGGCTTCGCGGCCGTGGCGCACGCGCGGCCCTATGAGGAGGCTGCGTCGAAATTTGCCGGTGATCAAGGCTATGACAAGGGTACATACAGGGCAGTGCCTCAGGAGGTTCTCGGTTGGGTGTCCAGGATAAAATACCTCAACGGCGAAATCAGGATAGGACTGCGCGACGGTCGTCATGCTCCCGTTGAACATGCCCAGGTTACGGCCTCGTTCGTTTATCGTGACCGGCCCGACCTTACCCGCGTCTTCGATCTCCGCTACCAGGGCAGGGGCCGCTACTCAGCGCCGGCACCTCTGCCGGCCAAGGGGTCGTGGAGCGTGTATGTTACGGCTACCCAGCTTGACCGGCGTTACGACACCGTCACCACGGTCGAGGTCGAATAGACTTCGCTACAGGCGCGGCGACGGATCTGAGAATATGCCTGCGCAAACGAACGTGGCGTGTGAGTCGAATCTTTGATGAAATGCCAAATCGCTGCTAGGTTGACCTTGGACAGATCCATCGGATCGCGTGGACGCTGCAACGAGGGACATCATTTTGGAGGAAACTGCTACAGGAGTCGACGCCTTGTCGCCGCGTCAGAGAGAGATTCTCCGCCTGGTGGCTCAACATCTCCAGGCCAAGGAGGTCGCCCGCGTCCTCAATATCAGCGAAAACACGGTCAAGGCGCATACGGAGACAGCGCGCCGGCGCCTCGGCGTTGCGACCAGCCGCGAGGCCGCACGCGTCCTGGCGGCTCATGAATCGCAGGGGCTTCCCTCTCTGCCCCTCCCCCGCGAAGGAGGACCCCCGCCAAGGGGAATAGGCAATGATATCGATTGTCTGACAGGGTTGGGGCATGAACAAGTCCTATCTTCCGAACGAACAATTCCTCCTGATGCGGTGGTCCGATCTCGAAACCGCGTGGCGGATGCTGGCTCTCCCGAGCAAGCACGCCAAGATCGAGGAGACACTGCAAACCCTTCAGACGCTCGAAAAGACCATGGGGCCGGAGAAGGCCGTCTTCACCATGGTCGCGGCGACCGCCTGGTTGACGGACGATGGAGCGGGTTCACGCGATGGCTGATGAGCCTGACCGTTTTGCAATGCATCGGCGCTGTCCTCTTGATCGCGGCTATCCTGACTTTCCTGGTAGTGGCGTTAATGGCAGGCACGGCAACGACGATCCAGGCTATTCAAAATTTAACAGGCCAAACCCGGTAGCCATTGCCGGTTTGGCGGGGCGACAGGCCGAATAGGCCAGGCTAGGGGATTTTGGAATGCAAAGAACACAAATGGTGCGCCAGGGCACAGAGCAATTGCTGATGGCTGAAAACGCCATCGAGACGGCGCTCTGCGAAGTGGCGGCCTTGGGGCAAATGCTCGGACGCATGCGGATGGACTCGCGTCTGTCGGCGACGGTCGGACAGGATGCCATTGACGGCATCGCCGTTTTGTATAAGCGTTTGTCGAAGGCAAGACGCGTAGCCGTCGATCTGCACAAGTCTCTCGATGAGGTGAAGACGCAGATCGGCTGCCGGACCGTGATGGTGGGAGTGGACGACGGGAAACCGCGGCCGACCGGCCATTACATCAACGTCGTCGAGGAACCGCAAGAGGCCGCGTAACGGATGTTGCTCCAATGGGTTTGGATATTGTGGGTGTGGGGCGGCAACCTGGCCGCCATCATCTGCTGTATCTGGGCCTTTTGGCGCGGCGGACCGGTGGAGCGCTGGGGCGCCGCAATTATTTCCATCGGCTGGATATTGACCGTCATATTCCACCTGCCGAATGGCGGCGGACCGGGCGCGATCGTTACGGTAATCGATATCGTCGCACTTGCCCTGTTTCTCGTCCTGGCGGTCGTGTCACGACGCATCTGGGTGTTTTTCGCGGCGGCCTGCCAACTCAATGCCGTCTTTTCTCATTTCATCCATAACATCGCCAATTTCGGCATCTACGGCTACGCCACCGCGGTCGGCCTGTGGGGCGGCTGGGCTCTGCTGATCTGCCTGGCCTGCGGCATTCTCGGTTACCAACGCATGTTGAGACGCGGCCAAGTCAAGGCGGACCGCGTGACCGCCGAAGCCTAAGAACATATCCACCGGTATCGTCGTCGCGCTTAAGGGCGATCTAACCATTTTGTCGTAGGCTTACCGCATCAGAAGATGAGTGCGGCACAGACATGACGATTCAGAACGGCGATAATTCCGACGGTCAAAGCCCGGAAGAACGATTGAAGGCGCGCGAAGACTTTTTCCGCCTGATGAGCCACGAAATCCGTACACCACTCAACGGCGTCATGGGCATGCTGTCCCTGCTGTCGCGAACGCCGCTAAGCCCCGATCAGAACTCCTATATCGCCACGGCGCGCGAGTCCGGCGAGCACCTGCTGACCCTGGTCAACGACCTGCTCGACTATGCCCGCATCGACGCCGGCCGCATCGAGCTGGAAATCGGCCAGGTCTATCTTGAGCCCCTGCTGCAAAGCGTCGCCGAGCTGTTATCGCCGCGCGCCCATGCCAATGGCATCGAAATCGCCTGGAGCCTCGACCCGCAACTGGATCATATCGAGGCCGATGAAGGCCGGCTGCGCCAGATCCTGTTCAATCTCGCCGGCAATGCCATCAAGTTCACCGTCAAGGGCGGCGTGCTGATCCATGTCGGCCTGTCGTCCGACGGCCAGATTCGCTTCAGTGTGCGCGATTCCGGCCCCGGCATCCCACCCGAAGCGCGCGAACGCATCTTCGAGGAATACGGTCAGGTCGACCCGACCCACGCCACCCGTTACGGCGGCGCCGGTCTCGGCCTGGTCGTGGTCAAGAAGCTGGTTGAAGCCATGGACGGCACGCTCGAGCTCGACAGCGAAATGGGCACGGGCTCGACCTTCACCGTCGCCTTCCGCGCCGCCTATGGCTTGCGTACGCAGCGCCCGTGGCCCCACCATCCGCAGATCGTCACCCTGGTCAGCGACAACGACATTCTGGCCGCTTCGGCGAAAAGTCATCTTGCCGCCTGCGATTGCCGCCTCTGCCAGGTTCGCCAGCTCGACGACTGCCGCGATCGCAAGGCCATCGTCCTGTGCGATCGGGCGGCCCTGGCCGGTCCGGCGCCGGCGCCAACAACGAAAAGCCTGATCCTGCTGTCCGCCGAAGAGCGCGACGAAATCGACCAGTGGCGCGAACAGGGTTGGGCCGGCTATCTGATCAAGCCCTTGCGGCGCGCCTCCTTGTTCGAACGCCTCGAGGCTTTGCACGATCGTCATCACGACACACCGGCGAAATCACACAATGACGACGAACGCATCGTCCGCGAATCGGCGCCGGACAAGGTCGTGCTGCTGGTCGAGGACAATCCCGTCAATGCCTTGCTGGCCCAGATCCTGCTACAGCGCGAAGGCTGCCGCGTCGAACGCGCGGCCTCGGGTGAAGAAGCCATCGACATCCTCAAGAACCGGCAGTTCGACATCATCTTCATGGACCTGGGTCTGCCGGGCCTTGACGGTTTGGGCGCCACGCGTGAGGTTCGTCTGCTCGGCATCAAAACGCCGATTATTGCGCTCACCGCCAATGCCTATGAGGAAGACCGGCGCGCCTGCCTCCAGGCCGGAATGAACGACTTCCTAACCAAGCCGATCGAGCTGGTGGCGTTGAAGCATCGCCTGCAAACCTGGACCGGCGAACAGCCCAAGGTCAAAACAGCCTAAAACGGCCGTTGGCCCTTCTTGATACCACGGGCTATTACGAGGGCAGAAAGAAGGAAGGTTTGAACACAGATAAGAAGGGATAAGAAGGCGATAAGAGGGCCGCTACCGCGTCCCTGACGCGGTTGCTGACTAACCTTATTCTGACGCATAGCGTCGCTATCGAAATGTTTGCCGCCTGACGCTTCGCGTCGATCAAACCACCGGCCATGCCACAGCGGGGACGCGGTAGCGGCCCTCTTATCGCCCTCTTATCGCCCTCTTATCCCTTCTTATCTGTTTTCAACCTTACCTTCTTAAGTCCCTTCCACCCAGCGACATAGGTGAGTCCGGCTTATCCCGAACGCAAAGCGTCTGGACGAAGCGCGCAAAGCCACTTACCGTCCGCCTGTCGCAGCAGGGAGACGAAGATGGCGGATAAGGACAAGGCGCTGGCCGAAACAGCCGACAAGCCGAAAGGCTCTACGCTCGAAGCTTTCATGGCCTATACCAAGCCAAAGGCCTTGCTGATGTTGGCGCTCGGTTACGCCACCGGCCTGCCCTTCCTGCTCATCGGCGATACCCTCAATGCCTGGCTGCGCGTCGACGGCCTGTCCTTGCAGGTCATCGGCTTCTTCATCCTGGTCAGTTTTTCCTACACGCTGAAATTCATGTGGGCTCCGTTGATCGACCGGCTCGACCTGCCGTTCCTGACAAAAAAGCTGGGCCACCGCCGCAGTTGGATGATCGTCTTGCAGGTCCTGATCGCCGTCAGCTTGTTGGCCATCGCCGCCACAGACCCGAAAACCCAATTGATCCAAATGGCCGTGTTTGCCACCCTGACCGGCTTTTTCGGCGCTACGCACGATATCGTCCTGGATGCCTGGCGGATTGAAGCGGCCGATAGCAAGGAAGAACTGGGGGTTATGACGGCGGCCTATCAATGGGGTTATCGCACCGCCTTCCTCATTTCCGGCATCATCCCATTGGTACTGGCGACACGTATCGGCTGGCCGGCAGCCTACGCCATTATGGCCGCAATGATCGCCATCGGCTGGATCGCCGTTTGGCTGGCGCCTCGTGGCCGTCCGCATGAACCGCGCGAGATCCATTACGAAGGTCTGCCGGTGCGGCCGGTACCCGAGGTTCTTGAATGGGTGGGACGCGGTCTTCTCATTGTTGTGGCTGGCGTTATCATCGGCTCCGGCCTGACCGGCAAACCCGACATGATCAATGGCATTTTGGGCTTTCTGGGTGAAAGTGCCGCGCAACAAAAGGCTTTCGCCGACTTTTTCGCCTCGAAGACAACGGGCTGGCTGTTGCAGGTGCCGTTTGTTATCGGCGGCTTGGGCCTGCTGATCGTGGCCTGCATGCCCTTGCCGTGGCCGACGCGACCGGGCGCCTATTTCAAGGGTGCCTTTATCGCGCCGATGGCTGATTTCTTTGAACGTTATCATGACTGGGCGTTCTTTATCTTCGCGCTGATCTGCGTCTATCGTGTCAGCGAATTCACGCTCAACATCGCCAATGCCTACTATATAGATCTCGGCTTTTCGCTCGACGCGGTGGGCGAGATGCGCAAGATTTTCGGCACAATCATGACCATGATCGGGGTCGTTATCTCCGGCTTCCTCATGGCACGGGTTGGTATCCGCACCTCCTTGATCATCGGAGCGGTCGTCGGGCCGTTCAGCCATGTCGGCTTTTGTATCCTCGCCATGTCGGGCCACAGTTTGCCGGCTTTAGCGCTAGCCCTGGCCATGGACAATATCGCCGCCTCGATCCAGGGGACGGTCTTGATCGCCTATATGTCGACCCTGGTATCGCCGCAATATACGGCCTCGCAATACGCCATCTTCTCAAGCCTTTATGCGGTCTTGGGCAAGGTGGTCGGCTCTCAGTCCGGGCGCATTGTCGAAGCCTCGGCCAAGGCGGCGGATGCTGGCGGCTTTTCTAGTATTTTCAAGAGTTTGATGGGTCATTTGACGCCCGACGCCTATGTCACGGCGTCGCAAAAGCTGGGGGTCAGCGTGCAGGCCATGGGCGCGGGTTACTTCGCCTTCTTTGCCTATACGGTGGTGATCGGGTTTGTGGCGATCGTCATGGCGGTGTGGCTGGTGGTGCGCCGGAAGGAGCCGGTTAACGCTGTCGCGTAATGGGGTCGAGGGGTCCTGACCCCTCGCCTTTCCTGATAAACAAAAAAGGCGATCCCCCTTGCGAGGGTCGCCTTTTTTGTTCGTTAAGAGAAGACGTGGGGCCTCGGGCCCCACACCCCAAAACGCGACAGCGTTACGCCTTCGCCGCCGCCCGAATATCATAAGCCGCGAACGTCGCCATGGTCAGGATCTTCGACACCGAATCCGACAACTGACAAATCTGCACCGGACGCGACAGGCCAAGCAACAGAGGCCCAACCACGGTGGCGCCTCCCAGGGCTTCGATCATCTTGGTCGAAATCGACGCCGACTGAATCGCCGGCATGATCAGGACATTGGCCGGCGCCGTCAAACGCTGGAATGGATAATTGGCCCACAAGGCCGGATCCAAAGCCACGTCCGGCGGCATGTCGCCCTCGAACTCGAAATCGACCGCGCGCTGCTCCAGCAAGCTCACCGCCTGCTTGACTCGATCCGAACGTTCACCCGACGGATTGCCAAAGGTGGAATAGCTCATGAACGCCACCCGCGGCGTATGACCCATGCTGCGCACCGCCATGGCGGCTTCGATGGCGATATCGCCCAGCTCTTCCGGAGTCGGCATTTCCGCCACGGTCGTATCGGCGACGAAGATCGTCTTGCCCTTGGCCAGAACGATCGTCATGCCCATGATCCGCCCGCCCGGCGCCGGATCGACAACGCGCAAGACGTCGTCCAAAGCCTGGTCGAACGAGCGCGTCACACCCGTCACCATGCCGTCGGCATGACCCGACGCCACCATGGCGGCCGCGAACGAGTTGCGGTCCTGGTTGATCAAACGATCGACGTCGCGCTTCAGGAAGCCCTGACGCGCCAAGCGCGAATACAAGAGCTGGCTATAGGCCGCGTTACGATGTGACAGACGGGCATTGATGATCTCGATGCCCTCCTCCTTCGGATCGATGCCGGCAGCGCGCATATTGGCTTCGACCAGGTTTTCCCGGCCGCATAGGATCGGTGTGCCCAAACCCTGCAGCTTGAAGGCATGCGCCGCGCGAATGACGGAGACATCCTCGCCTTCGGCAAAGACAATACGCTTCGGAGGCCGCGACTTGACCGAGGTATAGATGGTTTGCAGGAAGCCCGCCGACGGATCGAGGCGTTGCTCCAGACGCTTGCGATAGGCATCCATATCGTCGATCGGCTTGCGCGCCACACCGGTGTCCATCGCCGCCTGGGCGACGAACGGCGGCACGTACCAGATCAAACGCGGATCGAAAGGCGACGGAATGATGTAATCGGGTCCGAACTTCAGATGCCGGCCCTGATAGGCGGCCGCCACTTCGTCCGGAACGTCTTCGCGCGCCAGGTTGGCCAGGGCCCGCGCCGCGGCCAGCTTCATTTCGTGATTGACGCGACGTGCGCGGACGTCCAACGCGCCACGGAAGATGTAGGGGAAGCCCAGGACATTGTTGACCTGGTTGGGGTAATCCGACCGGCCGGTGGCGACGATGGCGTCGTTGCGGACCTTGGCCACGTCTTCGGGCGTGATCTCCGGGTCGGGATTGGCCATGGCGAAGATGATTGGCTTGGCGGCCATGGTGGCGACCATCTCGGAGGTCAAAACGCCTTTGGCCGACAAGCCCAAAAAGACGTCGGCGCCGACCATGGCTTCGGCCAGGGTGCGCTTGTTGGTGCGCGTGGCGTGGACCGACTTCCACTGGTCCATGTCGATCTTACGGCCTTCATAGACGACGCCGTGGATGTCGACGACCGTGGTGTTTTCGTGCTTGACGCCAAGCGATTTGATCAGGCTAAGCGACGACAGACCGGCGGCGCCGGCGCCGCACAGCACGACCTTGACCTCTTCCATGCGCTTGCCGGTGATTTCCAAGGCATTGATCAAGCCGGCGGCGGCGATGATCGCCGTACCATGCTGGTCGTCGTGGAAGACCGGGATATCGGCCATGTCTTGCAGGGCCGACTCGATGATGAAGCACTCAGGGCTTTTGATGTCTTCGAGATTGATGCCGCCGAAAGCGCCAGTGATATTCTTGACCACCGTGATGAATTCGTCCGGATCCTGGGTCGCAACCTCGATATCGAAACTATCGATATCGCCGAAACGCTTGAACAGGACGGCCTTGCCCTCCATGACCGGCTTCGACGCCAGGGCGCCGAGATTGCCGAGCCCCAGGATGGCCGTGCCATTGGTGATGACGGCGACCATATTGCCCTTGGCGGTATAATCGTAGGCCGCGTCAGGGTTCTCGTGGATGCGGCGCACCGGTACGGCAACGCCCGGCGAATAGGCCAAAGCGAGGTCGCGCTGGGTCGCCATCGGCTTGGTCGGCATCAAGGCAATCTTGCCCGGCTGCGGGAATTGGTGGAGCGCCAGCGCTTCGTCGTCGCTGAAGGTCTGTTTTTCGGTGGTCATAATTTCCGTTAAGCGTCTGTGTGGCTATTTTATAGTTATGTTGGACAAACCGATTAGAACAATCTCAAAGCCTTATAAAGCCAAGAATCATGACAAATCGTGTCTTTTCGCCATGTAAGGGCAAAACTTGACGTGAGGGTGGCTTTGAAGACGCTTTCTGCACACTTTTGTAGCAGCCGGCCCTTCTCACGGACGTTAAGACTCGTTAACCTCCGGCGCCATGAATGCCCAGACCGATTTGACCCCGGAACCCGACATCGAAGGCGCCACGCCCGTCATGGCGCAATATATCCAGCTTAAGGCGCAGTATCCCGACGCCCTGCTGCTGTTCCGCATGGGCGACTTCTACGAAATCTTTTTCGAGGACGCGGTCACCGCTTCGCAAGCCCTGTCGCTCGCCCTGACCAAACGCGGCACCTTTCAGGGTAAAGACATCCCCCTGGCCGGCGTGCCCGCCCATGCCGCCGACGCCTATATCGCCAAACTGATCCGCCTGGGCTTTCGCGTCGCCGTCTGCGACCAGCTGGAAGACCCGGCCGAAGCCAAGAAACGCGGCTACAAGGCCGTCGTCAAACGCGGCATCACCCGTGTCGTCACGCCAGGCACCCTGACCGAAGACACCCTGTTGGAAGAACGCGGCGCCAACCGTCTGATCGCGGTGTCGCAACGCGGCGGTGTCATGGCCCTGGCCGCCGTCGAGCTATCGACCGGCGATGTCGAATGCCTGGAGATCGAGCCCGACCAGTTGGGCGCGCAATTGTCGGCGCTGCGGCCGTCCGAAAGCCTGGTCTCCGACCGCATCCTCCAGGACGAAAACCTATACGCCGTTCTTAAGCAATATGGCGGCGTCATCCAGCCGCAATCGGCCTCGCTCAGCGACCCGACGTCGGGCGAAGCGCGCTTACTCAAGCTCTATGGCGTCCAAACGCTTGACGGTTTCGGCCAGTTCAGCCCGGCCGAGGTCTCGGCGCTAGGTCTGCTAGCCGCCTATATCGACCTGACCCAGGCCGGCAAGCGCCCGGTGCTGAAGCCGCCGGTGCGCGTCATTTCGCACAATTTCCTCAGCATCGACGCCGCCACGCGCAATTCGCTGGAAATTGACCGCACGCAACAGGGCAAACGCGAGGGCAGCCTGGTCTCGGTCATCGACCAGACCGTCACCTCGGGCGGCAGCCGGCTTTTGCTGACACGCCTGTCGCGGCCCTTGTTCCATCCCGACGACATCAATCAAAGGCTCGATACGGTCGCCTGGTTGCTGCCTCGCCGCGACCTGCGCGACCAACTGCGCAGCCTCATGCGGTCCTTGAGCGACCAGGCGCGCGCGTTGTCGCGCCTCAGCCTTAACCGCGGCGGCCCGCGCGACCTGGGCATTATTCTCAATGCCCTCAATATCGGCGAAACCATAGCCGCGGCGCTCAATGACGCCGTCCATAGCCGCGCAATCGACCTGCCGGAGACCTTGCCGACCCCGGCCGAGATCGACGCCATTGTCGACGCCCTGGTGCCCACTCCCCCGATCGATGCC
Source organism: Asticcacaulis sp. P2_B1 (assembly GCF_056404915.1). Lineage (NCBI taxonomy): Bacteria > Pseudomonadati > Pseudomonadota > Alphaproteobacteria > Caulobacterales > Caulobacteraceae > Asticcacaulis > Asticcacaulis sp. P2_B1. The sequence goes on from NZ_JBFUDD010000002.1 coordinate 718,870, forward strand.
CTGCGCCGCCGGCTGGAACAGGCCCTGGTGGAAGAACCGCCCCTGTCGCTGAAAGACGGCGGTTTCATCAAGACCGGCTGCCATGCCGACCTTGACGATGCCCGCGCCCTGCGCGACGATAGCCGCCAGGTCATCCTGGCCCTGGAACAGCGCCTGGCGAGTGAAACCGGCATCGCCGTCCGCATCAAGTTCAACAATGTCCTGGGCTATTTCATCGAGCTCAACCAGAAACTGGCCGAGCAGCTTCAGGCCCAGGATACGGACAAGCAGTTCATCCACCGCCAATCCCTGGCCAATCAGGTGCGTTTCGTCACCACCGAGCTGATCGATCTCGATGCCCGTATCCAGCGCGCCGCCAGTCAGGCGCTCGCCATGGAAATGGAGATTTTCGACACACTGCGGGAAGAGGTGCGGATTTTGGCGCCGGATATCCAGGCGGCCCACGACGCTATCTGCGCACTCGATGTCGCCTGCGCCAATGCCTGTTATGCCGAGGACAATGACGCAGCGCGCCCTGTGGTGGACGAATCCACCTATGTCGAAATCTGCCGTGGACGCCATCCGGTCGTCGCCGCGGCTTTGAAGGCTCAGGGCCAGCCGTTCACGCCCAACGATGTTGAACTGGACGCCAGCGGCGCCGAAGCCGCCCGCCTGTCCCTGGTCACCGGCCCGAACATGGCCGGTAAATCGACCTTCCTGCGCCAGAACGCCCTGCTCATCATCATGGCCCAGGCGGGCCTGTTCGTGCCGGCGCGTTCGATGCGTTTGGGTGTCGTCGACCGTTTGTTCAGCCGCGTCGGCGCCGGCGACGACCTGGCTCAGGGCCGTTCGACCTTCATGATGGAGATGGTCGAAACGGCCGCCATCCTGTCCCAGGCGACCGACAAATCCTTCATCATCCTCGATGAAATCGGCCGCGGCACGGCGACCTATGACGGCCTGGCCATCGCCTGGGCGTGCGCCGAGCACCTGCACGACCGGCTGCATGCCCGCACCTTGTTCGCCACCCATTATCACGAGCTGTCCAAGCTGGAAGGGCGCCTCAGCCACGTCAACAACCTGTCGCTGACGGCGCGTGAACACAATGGTGAGCTGATCTTCCTGCATGAGGCGCGCAAGGGCTCGGCCGACCGGTCCTATGGCGTCCAGGTGGCCCGTCTGGCCGGCATGCCGGGAGGTGTCGTCGCCCGGGCCCGCGACATCCTGGAACGGCTGGAGGAGGACAACCAGACCAAGCTGCGCCTCGACGATCTGCCGCTGTTCTCACATAGCCGCGCTCCGGAAAGCCGCACGCTCACCCCGTCCAAACTGGAAACCGCCCTGAAAGCGATCAATCCGGACGATTTAAGCCCAAAAGAAGCTCTGGAAGTCATTTATAATTTACGTAAATTGCTTACATAATCAGCATTCGTAAAGTGAGTGACCCCGACGCCATGTTGACTGTGACCAACCCGCTTTTACCGGCTTACCGCATCGACGGTGCGCGCCTGCGCCAGGCACTGACCGCGGCATCGGAAGAGTCGAATGGCGACACGTCCGACCTGCGCCGCCGCGCCGTGAAAATTCTCAAGGAAGCCTGGGACCTCAGCCGCGACGGCATATTGAGCCGTGTCGACGAACACCATGGCGGCCACAACACCGCCCGTGCCCTGGCCAAGGCCGCCGACGAAATCGTTTCGGCCCTGTGGGACTTTACGCTGACCCACGTTTACCGTGCCCGCAATCCGACGGAAGGCGAACGCCTGTCGCTGATGGCCGTCGGCGGTTACGGCCGAGGCGAACTGGCACCCTATTCTGATCTCGACCTGCTGTTCCTGCGCACCTACAAGGAAACCTCGCACTCAGAATCGGTCATCGAGTTCATCCTCTATACCCTGTGGGATCTCGGTTTGAAGGTCGGCCACGCCTCGCGCACGGTCGACGAAACGCTGAAATATGCCAGGGGCGACCACACCATCATGACGGCCGTGCTGGAAAGCCGCCGCATCGCCGGCGACGCCGGTCTGGCGAAGAACCTCGAAGACAAGATGCAAAGCGAAGGGCTAAAGTCCGGCGCCTTCGAATTCGTCGCCGCCAAGCTGGAAGAACGCGACGCCCGCCACATGAAGGCCGGCACGACGCGCTATGTCGTCGAGCCCAATGTCAAGGAAGGCAAGGGCGGCCTGCGCGACCTGCATACCCTGTTCTGGATCGCCAAATATCTGGCCGGCGGCAGCAAAAAGGGCGATGCCGTTTTGGACACTATCCTGACCGACAAGGAACGCGCCATCTTCATGCGCGCCTTCGATTTCCTGTGGAAGGTCCGCATACTGATCCACGTCACGGCCCGCCGTGGCGAGGACCGGCTGGGCTTCGATCTGCAACCCGAAATCGCCCGCCGCATGGGCTTTGTCGATCGCTTCGGCGAACCCAATGTCGAACGCTTCATGCGTCGCTATTTCGTCACGACGAAAGAGGTCGGCGCGCTCACCCGCACCTTCTGCACCAAGCTGGAGGAGCAACAGGCCAAGCCCTTGATGCGGCTGTCCAACATGATCCAGTCGGGTTTGATGAACCTGACCAAGGCCGACCACCCAGGCTTCGTCGTCACCGGCGGCCGTCTCAGCGTCAATAGCCCGGACATCTTCCAGAAGTCACCGGTGGCGATGTTCATGCTGTTCAAAATGGCCGACCGCCTGGAACTCGACCTGCATCCCGACGCCTTCACAGCCATCGCGCGCAACCTGAAACTGGTGACCCCGTCCCTGCGCCGCAACCGCGAGGCGGCGCAACTGTTTCTAGACCTGCTGGTCCGCGGCAAGAATCCGTACAAGACCCTGTCGATGATGTCGGAGACCGGTTTGCTCGGCCGCTTCATTCCCGAATTCGGCCGGATCGTGGCGCAGACCCAGTTCAACATGTACCACGCCTATACGGTTGACGAGCATACGCTGCGCGCCATCGATATCATCCATGGCATCGAAACCGGCCGCTACAAGGACGAGCACCCCCTGGCCAGCACCATTATGCCGCAGCTGGTCGACAAGGAGAGTCTGTATCTGGCCATGCTGTTGCACGACACCGGCAAGGGCAATGAGCTGGGCCAGGAGATCGGCGGCGAAATCGCGGCGCGCAAGGCGTGCGAACGTCTGGGCGTCGAGCCGTGGAAGGTCGATCAGGTCGCCTGGCTGGTCCGCCACCACCTGGTGTTGTCCGACTACGCGCAAAAGCGCGATGTCTCCGACGCCGAAACCGTGGCCTCGTTTGCGCACATCGTCGAAACACCCGAGCGTCTGCGCCAGCTTTTGATTCTCACGGTCGCCGATATCCGCGCCGTCGGGCCGGGTGTGTGGAACGCCTGGAAGGGTCAGCTGATGCGCGACCTTGTCGCCGCCACCGAAAGCGCCTTCCGCGGTGGCCGCGGCAGCGACGCCATCGAGCGTGTACGCCAGGAAATGCACGATCGTGCCGATACCCGTCGCGAGGAACTCAGCGCCAACGATCCGGCCATGGCCGACTGGCTGAAGACTATGGACGAGTCCTACCTGTTCTCCTTTACCCCGGACGACATTAAGCAGCACGCCGCCCTGGTGTGGAGCGCCAGCGATGACGCGCCTGCGGTCAAGGCACGTATCGATGCGGCGCGCAACGCCACCGCCTTTTGTATTTCGGCCGTCGACCGCCCCGGCCTGTTTGCCGACCTGTCGCGCGCCTTCGCCAATCTCGGCGCCAATGTCGTCGGCGCCCAGGTCTTTACCTCCAGTACGGGCCGGGCTTTCGACGTCTTCTATGTTCAGGATTCGCAAGGTCTTCCGTTCGCCCACGACGACACAGGCCGCCGCACGAACGCCGAAACCGCCCTCGAAGCCGCCGCCAAGGGTCAGTTGCCGCAACCCCTGACCTGGCGCTCGCCGATGGCCGGGCGGACGGCGGCCTTCGCCATCGCCCCGACCGTATCCTTCGATGACGACAGCAATGCCAATGTCACGATCGTCGAGGTCTCGGCCCGCGACCGGCCGGGTCTCCTGGCCGACATCGTCGAGATCATGGCCAAGGCGCGACTCGATATCGCCTCGGCCCACGTCGATTGCTACGGCGAACGCGCCGTCGACGCTTTCTATGTCACCGACCATTTCCGCAAGGCGCAGCTGGGCGCCGGCCAGAAACTCGGCCTGAAAAAGTCGCTGCTGGCGGTACTCGACCAGGGCACGCCGCCGCAGAAGTCGAACCTGAGCCGCGCCAAGGCCAGTTTAGCGCGGTAGAGGCCCTCCCCGTTAACCCATAAGCGCTTGCGAGAAACGCGACGTGGGCTTAAACGGGTGATGAACCTCCAGCCGAGTACCCCTGTGTCAGATACGCCTGCGCCTGAGGCGCCGCCCGCCGCCACGCCCGTCCAAAAATCGACGGGCTTGATGCGCAATTCGCTGATCAATGCCGCCTTTACCCTGATCAGCCGCTTCGCCGGCTTCGCGCGCGATCTGGTCCTGGCCGCCTATCTTGGCGCCAGCCACAATATCATGGCCGATGCCTATGCCACGGCCCAGCAGTTCCCCAACCTGTTTCGCCGCATCTTCGCCGAGGGCGCCTTCTCCTCAGCCTTTGTGCCATCCTATTCCGCCGCGCTGGAGCGCGAGGGCAAGGACGCCGCCGACAAGATGGCCCATGACGCCATGGCAACCCTGGTCTTCGTGACCGTTGTGTTCACGCTGGCTTGTGAATTCGCCATGCCGTGGCTGATGTATTTGTGGAAGGCCGATTTCGCGGCCGATCCGGAAAAGATGAAATGGACGATCATCTTTACCCAGATCACCATGCCCTACCTGCCGTGCATGGCGATCGTCGCCCACCTGTCGGGCGTCTTGAACGCGCGCGGCAAGTTCATGTTGTCGGCCGGCGTGCCGATTCTGTTGAATGCCGTCACCCTGGCCTGCGTATTGCCAACCCACGATCCGTTCAGCTCGGCCCTGTGGGGCTCGGTCGGCACCATTATCGCCGGCGTCTTGCAGGCCATCCTGCTGCTGTGGGGCGCCAACAAGACCGGCGCCCATGTCCGCCTGTCGATCATTCCGGTGTTTTCCAAGCAGATCAACAGCCTGCTGCTGCTGGCCGTGCCCGGCGCCCTGGCCGCCGCCGCCACCCAGGTCAATGTCTTCGTCTCGCAATCCTTCACCGCGGCGATCAACGGCGCCACCATGTGGATGAGCATTGCGGACCGGTTTTATCAATTGCCGCTGGGCCTGATCGGTGTCGCCATCGGCACCGCCCTGCTGCCGGCCCTGTCGCGCGCCATCCATGCCGAGGATCACGAGCATGCCCAGAATACGATGGACCAGGCCTTCGTGTTTTCGATGGTGTTTGCCCTGCCGGCGGCGGTCGCCCTGGTCTCCATGCCGTTTTTCCTGGTTGATGGCGTCTATACGCGCGGCCAGTTCCTGCCCGACGACGCGACCCAGGTCGGGCATTTATTGTTCCACTATGGTTGGGGCGTGCCGGCCTTCGTGCTGACGCGGATTCTCAATCCCGCCTTCTTCGCCCGCAAGGACACGTTCGGGCCGATGAAGTTCGCTGTCGTCTCGGTCATCGTCAATCTCGGTGTCGGCCTGACCATGTTCCACCTGATCGGCGTCCAGGGCCTGGCCATCGGCACTTCGACCGCCGCCTGGGTCAATGCCCTGCTGATGATCGTCACCCTGGCCCGGCGCAAGTTCTGGATCCTGGGCGGCCAGGCTTTCCGCCGGCTGTTGCTGGTGTTAGTGGCCGCGGCCGCCATGGCGGGCTTTTGCGCCTATGCCTCCTATATCCGACCCGCCATCGAAGGCGTGATCGGCCTGACCTTGCCCCTACACAACGGCGTCCACGCCGTGACGATTTTGGGTCACAAGGCAATCGGCACGAAGGAAATCGCTGTGGTGGGGGTTTGTCTTGCCGGCGTTTTCCTCTATATCGCCCTTCTCTTTGCGACCGGGGCCTTCCGCCCCTCCGAACTGAAGGCGGTGCTGCGGCGCCGTAAATAACAGATGAAAACCATGCGGGTACTCTCCGGTGTGCAGCCTTCGGGCGCGCTTCACCTCGGCAACTATCTCGGCGCACTGAAGAAGTTCGCCAAATTGCAGGACGAAGCCGAGTGCTTCTATTGCGTCGTCGACCTGCATGCCATCACCGTCTGGCAAGACCCGGCCAAGCTGCGCGATCAGACCCGTGAAATCGCCGCATGTTACCTGGCGTCCGGCGTCGACCCGAACAAGGCCGCGGTGTTTGCGCAATCGTCGGTGCGCGCCCATGCCGAGCTGGCCTGGATCATGAACTGCGTCGCCCGTCTCGGCTGGTTGGACCGCATGACCCAGTTCAAGGACAAGGCCGGCAAGGACAAGGAGCGCGCCAGCGTCGGGCTCTACACCTATCCCGTGCTGCAGGCCGCCGATATCCTGACCTATAAGGCGACCCACGTGCCGGTCGGTGAAGATCAGCGCCAGCACCTGGAGCTGACCCGCGATTGCGCCAAGAAGTTCAACCATGACTTCGGCGTCGACTATTTCCCCCTGCCTGAAACCCTGTACCAGGGCCCGGGCGCGCGCATCATGTCCTTGCGTGACGGCACGGCCAAGATGTCGAAATCCGACCCGTCGGACAATTCGCGCATCAATCTGACGGACGATGCCGACACTATCGCGTCCAAGATCAAGAAGGCCAAATCGGATGCCGAGGTGCTGCCCGACAACACCGAGGCCCTGAAGGGCCGGGCCGAGGCCGAAAACCTGGTCGGGATCTATGCCACGCTTATGGACATGAGCGCCCAGCAGGTCTTGGACAATTTCGGCGGCAAGGGCTTCGGTACGTTCAAGCCGGCCCTGGCCGAGGTCGTGGTCGAAAAGATGGCGCCGGTGTCGCAACGTTTGCGCGATCTTCTGGCCGACAAGGCGCAGATCGATTCCATCCTCGATGCCGGAGCCGAACGCGCCGGTGCGGTGGCTGAACCGATCGTCAAGGAAGTCAAAAAGATCGTCGGTTTGTGGGGCTAAACGGAGCCAGTCTCTGCGAACCTTAAATGTTAGGTATGAAAATGCGCAAGATCCACATCGCCGCCCTTGTCGTCCTAGCATTGGCTGGTTGCCAGGCCAAGGAGACCCGCACTACCACGGTCAGCCATTCCAGCGACGTCAATGGCGTCGTGACCAAGAACGCGGTGACCATGAGCGATTACGCCATGCGCGCCGCCTTGGGTAATAATCCCAACACCTCGGCCTATGTCACCATCAAGAATACCGGCACGACAGATGAGCGCCTGGTCGCCGCCACCTGCGCCTGCGCCGAAAAGGTCGGGCTGCACAGCATGACCATGAGCGGCGGCATGATGACGATGAATGAGGAAAGCAATGGCTTCGTCATCAGGGCCGGCGAAACCCTGGTCTTTGCACCCGGCGGCAATCATATCATGCTGCAAAACCTGACTGTGYGGCCAAAGGACGGCGACACCCAGGCCGTCACCCTGATGTTCGAAAAGGCCGGCCCGGTGACCTTGTTGATGCCGGTGTCGAACGAGCCCCTGCCTGGAAAAACCGCGCCAATGTAGAGTTTTCCGTGGTGAATTTATATTCCTAGGCCTGGATTGTTTCACCGATAAACTTCAGCATGGCCTCGACCGAGGCCTGCACGGCTTCCGGCGAATAGGCCATGACCGCGCCCTTATTGTCTTCTTCGTCGAAGGCATGGGTGGCGTTGAGGGTCAGGGTCGTCACATCGGCGCCGGCGGCCTGAATTTTTCGGAAGATCTTGTCGGAATGTTTGATGGGCGTCAGGTGATCCTTCTGCGCCAAAACGACAAAGGTCTTCGGCGTCCGCACCCAGGTGTTGGTGTTCGAACGCGCCGGGAAGTTGATATAGGGATAGACCAGGAACAGGCCGGCGACACGGTCGGCCAGGCTGTGATCGGGATCGGCCAGTTTCGCCTCGCCCGGCTTGACCAGGGGCTCGGTCATCAAATCCATGATCGACCAGCCGCCGTGGCTGAAGCCGGTCAGGATGACCTTGTCCATATCGACTAGGCCGCTTTGTTTCAGACCCCATAGCATCGACAGGACATCGCCCGAGCGCTCGTAACCCTGCATGACGGCCCCGGTGCAGATAAGCGAGACGGCAAAGGTGCGGTCCCAGCCGCGCGCCGCGAAACTGTCGACGACATAACAGCGCGTGCCGGTCAGGGCCGCCGCCTGGGCATAGAGATGAACATGCGGCCGCAAGCCGCCGCAGCCGTGAAACAGCACCATAGCCGGACGCACTTTATCATCCTGCGGGCCGTACACCGAGACGAACGGTTCCAGCAGCGCATAGCGCTTCGCCATTGTATCCAAGGATCAATCCCCCAACGTTTCTTTCAAAAACGCCGCGAACGCCGCCCCCGTCGCCGCATGACTACGCTTATCATAACTCATGAACGGACCGAAGTGCAGACTGCTGTCCTCATCGAAACAATGGGTACAATTCAGCGTCATCGTCTCGACCGGCACACCCTCGGTCTTCAAATGGTTGAGGACATTTTCGGCATGGGCATGGGCCGTCAGGAAGTCCTGCCGCGCCAGAATCGCCAAGGTCTTCGGCTTCACTTCCCAGCCATGGGTGTTCGACAGCGCCGGGAAGCTGATATAGGGATAGACGAGAAAGACGCCCTTGACGCCCAACAGCGGCTCGGGACTGGGATTGCTCAGCCGCGCCTCGCCGTCGCGGATCAATTTCTGCGCCAGCAGGTCCATAATGGCCCAGCCGCCATGGCTCCAGCCTGCCAGAACCAGGCGATCCTCGTCGACATCGGCGCGCTGGCCGATCCCCCAGGCCGCCGCCAGAACGTCGCCGGAACGCTCATAACCGTGCAGGGCCAGGCCCGAACAGACCAGGCTCATCGCCGCCGTCTCGTCCCAGCCACGCGGCAAAAACGAATCGACGACAAAGGCGCGGTAACCCAGCTCCACTGCCTGCTTGGCATAGTCGTGGATATGATGTCGCACGCCGTTGCAGGCATGAAACAGCAGGACGGCCGGGCGCGGCCGGTCATCTTCCGGCCCATAAACGGTGATAAAGGGCTCGAGGACGCTGAATCGGTATTGAATGGTATCGAGCAATCAAAAACCCCTTGCAAAGCGCCCAAACTGTCACAATATGTGTTACGGATTGAACCTGATTCCGCCGGGCTGATTCAGCCTTAGTACACTTTAGACCACGAGACCACCTATGACCGTCACCGCCCTAGCCAATAGCAAATCGACCACCGGCCGCGAGACCGAGTACGATATCCTGCCGCAATTCACCGAGCGCTGGTCGCCGCGCGCCTTCAGCGACAAGACCGTCAGTGAAAGCCAGGTCCTGACCCTGCTCGAAGCCGCGCGCTGGGCGCCATCGTCATCCAATATGCAGCCGTGGCGCTTTATCTATGGGATCAAGGGTGAGCCCGAATTCGAAACCCTGCTGTCGCTGCTCGTCCCGTTCAACGAAGGCTGGGCCAAGCACGCCGGCGCCCTGTTTTTCGTCACCTCGGTGACCTCGTTCGATGGCGAGCGCCAGAACATATCCAACAGTTTCGACGCCGGGGCGGCGTGGATGTCGCTGGCCTTGCAAGCCCACAGCATGGGTTTGGTGGCGCACGGCATGGGCGGCGTCGACTACGCCAAGGCACCCCTGATCCTCGGTTTGCCCGACAATCTCAAGGTCGAATGCGCCATCGCCGTCGGTTACAGAGGCGATCCGGAAATCTTGTCAGAAAGCCTGCGCGCCCGTGAGGTGCCGTCGCAGCGCCAGCCCTTGTCGGCCATGGCGTTCAAGGGCAAGTTCGACGGCCAGATCGGCCCGACGGTTTAACACCCCGACGCTTTAAGAACTGGCCCAACCGTCATCCCCGCGCCGGCTAAAGGCTAAACCGGCCGGGTCGATGCGCGCACAACCAGATTCGGCGCCATGACCATGGGTTCACAGGCCTCGCCGCCCAAACGGCGGAACAACAGGTCGACCATGTGCTTCGCGCCCAATTTGCGATCCTGGCAAACGGTGGTCAACGCCGGCGACAGGTTTTTGGCCACGGCGATATCGTCGAATCCGCACACCGCCACATCCTCGGGCACGCGCAGACCGGCCTCGACCAAGGCTGCCATGGCGCCCTGGGCGATGATGTCCGAGGCGCAGAACAGGCCATCGAAGACATGTTTTTGGTGGATCAGGTCGCGCACGACCTCGTAGCCGGACTCATAGAAGAAATGGGTTTCGCACTCGATCGCTTCGCCCATGCGGAACGGCGCGCTGGCCAGGCCGCGGGCATAGCCGCTGAAACGCGCCTCGGCCTCGGGAATACCCTTGGGTCCGAGGAACAGGATGTCCCGGCAACCGCTGGCGACCATGTGGCGCGTCGCCAGGTAACCGCCCAGGCAATTGTCGACACCGACGCTGCAATAGGCCTGGTCCGCCAGTTTTTCGCCCCACACCACCATCGCAGGGTAATGGTGGGCCAGATTGTTGATCACCTTATGTTGATCGCTTTGGCCCAGGACTAACAGGCCGTCGAAGCGATGCGAGCCGGTCAGTTCGCGCAGCCAGCCTTCGTGGGTCGCCGTCACCTTGGACAGCAACAGATCGTAGCCGCGGCGTACGACCTCATCAGCGAGACAGCCGATCAGTTCCAGCAGGAAGGGGTCGCTGATCGCCTGCCCGTCCTCATGACCCAGGGGCAGAACCAAACCGATAGTTTGGGTCGTTTGCAAACGCAGGTTGCGCGCCGCCAAATTGACGACATAGCCGTTTTCACGCGCGATGGCGTTGATCTTGTCGCGTTGCGTCTGAGGAATAAGCGGACTGCCGGCCAGGGCGCGCGACACCGACGACACGGAAACCCCGGCCATTCGGGCGATATCCGCCATTTTCAAGCGTACCATGGGCTTTTCCGAGGCGCTGGATGTGCGGTCGGTCATACTCTTACTGTCCTTACTGCCTACTCGGGGTAAACACTTTGGCGCGTTTTTCGGACACGGCTTTTACGATATAGGCATCATCCGACTTAACCGTCCATAGTGAATTTGGAAAGCGGTTACAGCCCTAACGAGAAATTAATCCTGTCCGCCCGTTAAGAATGCCACCGGTGTCGTTTCCAGGATGCTAACGCCGCGAAAATTTGCGCTGTCACGGGTGATCCGCTAAGATTTTCCCGCAACCAAGCGCAACCCAACATGTCCGCCAAACCTGTCTGCCAACCCTGTCTGACTGAGACCGAGACCAGCCCGTGATCCTCAATCCCGATGCCCGACTGGACCTGCGCCGCATCGGCCGCGAAGGTCATCCATTGCTGATCATCGACCATGCCCTGGCCGCACCGGAGGCATTGATCGACGAGGCCAGGGCCGCCACCTTCGCGCCACCCGGCCACAGCCGCTATCCCGGCCTCAACGCACCCCTGCCTGCCGGCTACAGCGAGACTGTCATGACGGCCTTGCGGCCGATGCTGGAACGCGGTTTCGGCATACCGCGCCACCTGCCGCTCAGGTTTTTCGGCTTCTTCGCCCTGGCCACCCTGGCGCCCGACCAGATAGAACCGATTCAAAAGGTGCCGCACCATGATTCTCCGGATCCCTTCCGCATCGCCATGGTGCATTATCTCTGCCATGGCCAGAAGGGCGGCACCGGCTTCTTCCGCCATATCGCCACCGGTTTCGAGGGCATCGATGCAAGACGCCGGCCGGCCTATGTCGAACAGGCCGCAGCCGAACTCGAAGCGGGCAAGGCGCGGCTGACCCGTCACGTGACCCCGGACACACCGAACTACGAGATGATCGATCGCGCCGACATCGTCTTCAATCGCCTGATCGTCTATCGCAGCCACGTCCTGCACGCCGGCCTGCTCGATGAGGCGACCCTGACCGACGATCCGGCGACCGGGCGGCTGACCGCCAACAGCTTTATCGAAGTGGCGCGATAGCTAACCCGCTCGCACCGGCTGGCCGGCCGGGCGCATGGGCGGTCCGGCGACGAAACCGCCCTTATAGACCGCGTTGAGCAATTGCCGGTGCGGGACCAGTTCCTTCGCCGCCTGCTCGCCGAAGGACGCGACGCGGGCGAAGATTTCCTCGGCCTTGTCCTGCATCGGCAAGGCAGCGCGCGCAGCCTCGAAATCGGTGGCGAAATTCATGCCGTAGAGGATGTACTGGTAGCTGAAATAGGCGAAGGATTCATTGTCGAGGACGAAGTCGTAGCGGCTGGGCGGACGGTGACGCCAAAGGGCCAGCAGGTCGCGCAGGTGGGCGGGGATGGACTTCGGGTCGGCATTGTCGCGCCAGAACGGCTCCTCGCGCTTGCTGAGACAATAGTGCAGTTTGATGAAGCCGATAATGGTGTTGTAGCGCGCCACCATCATCTCATTGAAGCTGTCGGCCGAAGCGTCGACCGGCCCGCTGTGCGGGAAGAATTCGATGATCTTGTTGATCGCCGATTCGATCAACACGACGCCGGTCGATTCCAACGGTTCGAGGAATCCCGCCGACAGACCGACGGCGACACAGTTTTTCACCCAGTGCTTCGTGCGGTAGCCAGCCTGGAACTTGATGCGGCGAGCATTCAGGCCCTCGGCGCGCGGTCCGATATAGGCGCGCAACACCTCTTCGGCGCGGTCGTCGCCGGAATGGTCGCTGCTATAGACATAGCCGACGCCCCGCCGTCCATCGAGGGCGATATCCCAGGTCCAGCCGGATTCGTGGGCTGTGGAAATAGTATAGCTCGGGATCGGATCGTCCTTGCCTTCGTCAGGCACTTGCATGGCGACCGCGCGATCCGTGAACAGGACGTCCTTGATCGGCTGGAACGGCACGGCCAAAGCCTTGCCCAGCAGCTCCGAGCGGAAACCGGTGCAGTCGACATAGAGGCCGGCGGTCAGGTTACCGTGCTCGGCCGTCACGACATGATCGATGGCGCCTGTATCGTCGAGAACCACTCCGGTCAGATTGCCTTCCAGGTGGCGTACCCCCAGGCCCTTGGCGTGTTTGGCCAGGCAGGCGGCGAATTTCACCGCGTCGAAGTGATAGGCATAGTTCAGCGGGCCGGCATAGTTGCCGTGATGAATGCGCTTGGGGGCCATTTTCGCGTCGGCGATGCGCTTCTGGAAGGTTACGGCCTGGGCGAACGGCTTGCGCGTCGCCTTGTCCTGCAACAACCAGTAGGGTAGCAGGTTCAGTTCCTCACGGCCCCAATAGGGCGCTTCGAAGGGATGGAAATAATGGCGGTGGCGGCCGTCCTTCGGCGTCACTTCCCAGTCGTCAAAACGGATGCCCTGCTTGAAGGTGGCATGGCTTTCGCGCATGAACAAAGCTTCTTCAAGGCCGAGGTTTTTCAGGGTCTGGCGGATGGTCGGAAAGGTGCCCTCGCCGACGCCGATAATGCCGATGTCGGGGGATTCCAGTACGGTGATCGTAGGCGCACCCGGACGCCCGGTGCCGAAGGCCTTGGCCAGGGACGCCGCCGTCAACCAGCCGGCCGTGCCGCCGCCGATAATGAGTATGCTACGCGGCGCGCCCGCTTGATCCGTCACCTGTTGCCCCGCTGTGTTTTTGCTCATTGAGCAAGATTTATAGCGCTTTCAGCAAGCTGTCATCAGGCTTCGATGGCGTAGTGGATCGGCTTGAAAGCGTAATTGTTCGACTGCAAGGCAGAGCACGCGGTCAGGGCGACGATCAGGTCCATCTCGGCTTCGAACAAAATATGGTCGCCGGCCTTGCTCATCGGCGGTTCGACTGTCAGCGCGCCGTCGCCCGCCACCTGGACATTCATAAAGATATTGAAGGCGACCGGAATCTGGTCCGGGACGATGCCGTAGGGTTCGAGCGCATGCGACAGATTGCCGAAACAACCGTGATGCGGATGCTCGTCGCCATAGATGATACGAAACGTATCCTTCGAGCACGGGGTCAGCAGAAAGTCGTGGCGGCCGACCGTGTCTTCGATAATGCGCAACATGATATGGCTGCGGTTGGAATAGAGCGGGTCGCCGGTCGTGAGAAACAACTTGCTGGCATAGTCGAGCGTGCGGCCGGACGAAATCACCTCGGCCGTATCGTGGGCGTTGAAGGCCAGCATGTCGGAGACCTGTTCGCCATTGGGATCGATGACGCGCAGGCGCTGGCCCTTGTTCATCCTGAACGCAGCGCCCGAGCGCGGCGGAATTTCGATAATATTGCAGTCCAGGGTAAGCGTCATGTCTTGATATCCGTATTATGAGCCTGAAACGGGCAACGCCAGTCGGGACCGACGGCGCGGCCACTATATTGCGCCGCTTCCGAGCTGTCACCATGGACGGCCAGCATGGGATTGGGCGAGCCGGCGAGCGCGATGTCGCGTTTGATGATGGCGTCGCGGATCGCCTCGTAACGATCCTCGTCGCGCAACTTTTCGAACTGGTCGTGGGGATTGAAGACCAGGACCGGCGTCATGAAACGACGGGCCGGACGACTGCTGTGCGGATGCATGCCGACGAGGAAAAAGGCCTCGCCGGCGAAACTCAGGGAAAAATGCGGGTCGACGGCGTCGGGGCTGACGCGCGGGTCGTAAAGCGTTCCGCGCGCGGCGTCGCGATCGGCCAGGGCCTGAAGCCGCCCCCACATGGCCTGTTCGAAGGCCACTTCCGTCAGGTCGTCGGGTTGACGGAAGATGACGGCCAGGCTGTGAAAGGGTTGCGGGTCGGCGCGATACTGATCCGCGGTCGCCGTCAGCGTATCGAGAATGCGCCGGTCATCGACCGGACAGCGCAAATCGGTGGCCACGAGCATGTCGATATGACTCCGCGCCAGGGCCGATTTGGCGCCGACGCAGGGGAAGCTCTGGTCGCGAATAAAGGCGCCGAACCGGGCCTTCAGATCATCCGCCGCTATATTGGACATGATCATGGATTTCCGCTCATGACCTTTAATGTGATGCCGGCGCCGCCGGGTTCACACCGACCAGCTTTTTCAACGCCAGAGCCAGACGATTCATCGAAACGAACTTGTCGCGCCACGACAGGGCGATCACCGGTCCGAGATCGGTCTTGTTAACATCGACGATATAGATGCGACCGTCGCGATCGCGCAGGATATCGAGCCCGCCCCAGTCCAGGCCCATGCGCGCGGTGAATTGCCGGATCAGGTTGAGTTCCGCCGGCGAATAGACGGCGGCGGGTTCCTCGAGCACGGCGCGCTGATTGTTGATGCTGAAGCGGCCATTGCCAGGCTTGAGTTTGTGCCACACCACCACCGGCACGCCGCCGACGCAGGGTGTGCGCAGATCGTGGCAGACGCCGTTGTCATCGGCCGTGTCGATCAGGCGCTGGTAACAACAATCTGGTTGCGGCGTCAGGGGTGCTGTGACCACCCGGCCGTCGTGGACCCCGTTCTTTTCCGACTTCTCGACGATCTGGCCGGTCATGGTGTGCGGATCGACCAGCAGCGGATAGCCGAAGACCTCTTCGAAGACGCGCGCGACATGGCTCTTGGAAACGTCATTGCAGTCGTGGTTAAAGCGTTTTTGCAGGCGGATCATCGGCGCTTCGCCCGTGGTGGCGTCGTCGAAATAGAAGCTCGCGGCCGCCTCTGCCGGCGTCCTGGCGACGCTCATGCCGGCCCAGAGGGCAGCCCCGCGCATCAGATACCAGGGCCGCGGCAGTTCCGGTTCGTACCACAGGGCAACCCGCTGCCGCCGGCTCAACCGGGCGCGTAATGTCATGATCGTCAGCAGCGGCAAATAAACTGCCCAACTGGCCATTTCAGCGAAAAAATAACGATCGAGCTTCAGACGGACACCGGTTTTGCGCACCTCGAGGCCGCCGTCGATCCAGCGAAAGTCACCAATCAGGAAGAGGCCCCGACCACGGGGTGCTTGTGACGCGCTATCCTGACCCTGCATATGGGGGACAGGACGCAGCAGACCCGCCACCAAAGCCTCACGCTCCATCATGTCCGCCATGGCGTACTCCCTCGCTTTATCCCTTAGTGGCCGCCGCCCGGTGACAGGTTCAATTGAGAGATGCGATTTTTTATTTCGAAGCGCTATCGGCCGCAGCCACGGCGGGACCGCCGCTTGCCGTATGATGGTCCGGCATGTTCAACGCCGCCACGGCGACGATCACCAAGGCGATACCGATCAGAACCATCAGACCACGACCGATATTGGCGCGCACCATGATCAGATGCGTCCCATCAAGACTAACACGATGATGATGAGGGCGACAAGGCCCAGACCGCCGCTCGGAACATAGCCCCACGAGCGGCTGTGGCCCCAAGTCGGCAAGGCGCCGACAACGGCCAGAATAAGTACGATGATCAGTATAGTGCCCAACATGGCGAAGCTCCCTCAGATTATGGCCGGTTTTATAGTGGCCGTGCGAAGGAAGCTTAGTTAGCGACGGGTAAGGATAAAATGGGCGACGACGCAACAGAAAGTAAAGATTGCGAGGGAGCAGTCTGTAATACCTATTACGGCAAGATACCTTCGTCGAGCACAAAGGCCGGACCGATATCGATCTTTTTGGCCGAGCCGCCCAAGGACAGAGCTACATTGGTCTTGCCCGCCGCATAGTCGTCATTCGACACGCCTTCGATATGCAACAACTGCCACTGGGTCGTCAGGGTGATCCTCCCCTGGATGATGCCAGTATAGGGCGAGGTGTTGATCTGGATGGCGGCCGGGATCTTGACCAGGGTGTCGGCGTCGTCGGACTCCACCTTGGCCCAAACGGCCAGCATAATGGTTTCGCCCTTCTTGAAGGCCTTGTCGACCGGCGTGCTCATGCCGATGTCCCAGGCGTTCTCGGTCGGCTGGGCAATGGTGATACGCATGGCGCCCCCGCCCTGGACGGCGGGATCCTTATAGAGCTTATTGACTTGGCCGGCGCCGTAGACGCTCCAGGCATTGACGCCCGGTGCGTTCAGAACGGTCGGGTTATCGACGGTCTGCGCCAGTGCCGGCGCCGTGACCGCGAGGGCGACAACGGCCCCAACAATCGCGGAAAAGTTCGAGGTCCACAGTTTCATGACATCACTCCCTTTAGAGTCTCTTTGGATATTCTCTTAGGACAACGATAGTACCAATTTCGGACTTCGCGCGCCAATTACCTTCAGATAGACGAGTATTGTGTAAAAACTGTCAACTGGGTTTTGCGTAAAAACCGTCAATTTGCCTGCCGAACTCGTGTCTTTTCGCCTCAATGTAGGATTTTATGCAACATAACCTGCTCATTTTGCGTAATTTTTGCACGTTTGTGAACATTTTGACGCTAGTGTAATAATTGGCTGTGGACAGGGTATTTTATTTGTTGTTTATTGGTTTGTACCAATTGCGCAATTGGTATTCGAAATGCACGAGCACTAGGCCATCCGCTGCTCCGGGGGGCGCGGACATACCGGAAGCCTTCGCGGCCGCCGGGAGGTGATCCGACTCCTGAACTCTTTCCACTTTTCGCGTTGTGCCACCGACGCACGCCGATTCGCGACCGGGCTTCATCCGCCGGTCCGGATCCAACATGGAGACTATAAATGAAAACGACCTTTTCCTGTCGCAACCGTCGCGTACTGATGGCCGGCACCGGGCTCGCCACTCTCGCGGCCCTGGCCCTGATGGCTGCGCCCGTCTTCGCAGGGGATGTCTTCGCCGGGGAGGTCTTGGCTCAGGATGCCCCCGCCCAGGATCCTGCCGCACCTGCCTCTGACACAGCACCGGTAGCCGGAGACGCCCAGGAAGTGGTTGTCGTCGGTGTCCGCAAGTCGCTGAAAAGCGCCCAGCAGATCAAGCGCAGCGCCGACACGGTCGTCGATTCCATCACCTCCGAAGACATCGGCTCCTTCCCGGACAAGTCGGTTTCAGAAGCCCTGCAACGTGTCGCCGGCATAACCGTATCGCGCTTCAACGGTACCGACGATACGGCCCACTTTTCGGCCGAACCCTCCGGCGTCCTGGTCGACGGCCTGCCGCAGGTCCGCTCCGAATTCAACGGCCGCGACACCTTCTCGGCCAACTCCTCGCGCGGCCTCGACTGGGGCGACATCTCGCCCGAACTGATGGCCGGCGTCGATACCTACAAGAACCAGACCGCCGACATGATCGAAGGCGGCATCGCCGGCTCGATTAATCTGCGTACCCGCCTGCCCTTCGACAATAAGGGCCGCCTTCTGGTCCTGTCCGCCGACAGCAATTACGGCGACCTGGCCAAGAAGTCCGGTTACGACATCTCGGGCATCTGGTCCGACCGCTGGTCGACCTCGGCCGGTGATTTCGGCCTGATGGCCAATTTCGCCACCTCGCAGGTCTATACCGGCTCGCAAGGCATCCAGTATGACCGTATGGGCATTTTCGCGCCGTCGGTCTTCGGCACGACCGGTAATGTCTATATCCCGTCGGTCGTCTACGATCACGCCAATGTCTACGACCGCAACCGCAAGGGTGTCGCCCTCGCCGCCCAGTGGCGCAGCACCGACGGCACCTTGTTGCTGACCGGCACCTATAACCGCTCGCAATACCGCAATGCCTGGCAGGAACATGTCATTTCCGGCAGCGCCTTCAGCTTCTACGGCCTGCCCACCACCTATATCGAAAGCGATCCATCGGTCGTCGCGCCGGCAATCGGCACGCCGGCCTTCACCTTCGACAGCAACGGCATGTTCACGAGCGGCCAGATGTCGACCCTGACTGGCTATCAGGACAATGACGCGGCCTCCGCCGCCAATGTCGCCTCGACCGGCGTCGATGCCAATGGCAATGCCATTCCACTGTTTGCCATCTGCCACTCGTGGGACGGTTGTACCACGGGTCAAAGCCGCCGCGGCGCCCAGGTTCAGTCGCAATCCAACTATCTGAAGAACGACGAATATACCGAAGACTACTCGCTGAACCTGAAGTGGGACATCTCCGATACCCTGCATGCCAATTTCGACGTCCAACATGTCAAATCCGAAGTTCAGAACTTCAACGCCTCGGTCAATATGAATACCTATGGCGACTTCACGGTCGACGCGACGGGTAAATACCCGATCATGACCCTGAGCGACGTTCACCCGGAACAGGTCAACCTGGCCGCCGGCGGTTTCACCAACGCCCACAATTACAACTACTACTCGGCTTCCGATCACACCGAGGAATCGGAAGGCGAGGAAGACGCCCTGCGAGCCGACGTCAAATGGGAGATCGGCAGTAAATGGCTCGACAGCCTGAAAGTCGGCGTCCGCGTCGCCAACCGCGACCAGAACCTGCGCTGGGGCGCCTATAACTGGGCCAATATCACCAGCGTCTGGGGCAACCAGTCGGCGGTCTATAATGCCGACGGCCCGTCCTACCCCACCGGCAATACCGAGACCTTCGACTTCGGCGGCAACTTCCTGCGCGGCGGCGTCCTTGAGGGCAAGACCGACTATGTCTTCTTCAACATGAACCGCCTGAAGTCGGTCGCGGACCTCGGCGCAGCCCTCGGCCACGACGCCGTCGTCACGCCGGGCGGCGTCAAATTCAGCGAATATTATCCCGTCTGTTCCGGCGAGGGTTACCGCGCCGCCGAAGTCTATACCGGTGAGATCGGCTGCTACACGCCCAACGAAATCCACCAGGTCAAGGAAGACACCCGCGCCGTCTACGCCATGCTGAAGTTCGGCGGACCCGACGTCGTCATCTTTAACGGCATCAAGCTGTCCGGCAATATCGGCGTCCGCGTCGTCGCCACCGACAACTATTCCAGCGGCGGCATCACGTTCGATCAGCCGTTCACCGCCCAGGAACTGATCTGTACGCGCAAACAGGTACCCAACGATCCCAACAATCTCGGCGGCCCGACGCACGAGGAATCGACGCAAGGCTGCGTGGTTTCGGCCGACGAAATCGCCTTCAACAACGGCGCCGAATATCCCGGCCTGGTCAAGGGTTCGCACAGCAATACCCTGCCCAGCCTGAACCTGAAGTTCGACCTGAACGACCAGTGGGTCATGCGCTTTGCCTATTCCAAGGCGATGTCGCGTCCCGATATGGGTCTGCTCAAGGCGGGCATTTCGATTGGACGTATCGCCCCCATCCTCGACAGCACGACCAACCCGGCCATCCACTACGACTCAAACGGCCATGCCATCGGGTACGACTATCAATACAAGTTCACCGCCGGTAACCCCTATCTTAAGCCGATGACGGCCGATCAGTACGACATCACACTGGAGCACTACTTCGCTTCGGTCGGATCGTTCACCGCCACCGCCTTTTATAAGAGTTTCCACGACTACATCACCTACGGCAAGTACAACCTGACTCTGACCAATAACGGCGTCACGCGTACCGTCGAAGGCAATGGCCCGGTCAATGGCGACGGCGCCAAGATCCAGGGTCTGGAACTGGCCTATACCCGCTTCTTCAACTTCCTGCCGGCGCCGTTCGACGGTCTCGGCATCCAGGCCAACTACACCTATGTCAAGAACAGCGGCATCACTAACACCAACCTGGTGGCGGAATCAGCCGACGGCACGACCAATACCGGCGGCGGCGGCCTCAGCCAGGCCACGGACTCGATCGATCCGCACGCTCTGCAAGGCGTCTCCAAGGACACCTACAACCTGATCCTGATGTACGAAAAGAAGTCGTTCTCGGCGCGCATCGCCTATAACTGGCGCTCCAAGTTCCTGGTCACCGCCGTCGATTGCTGCGTCGGTCTGCCGATCTGGCAGATGGATACCGGCTATCTCGATGCCTCGTTCAAATATCGCCTGAACGACCGGGTCGAATTCAGCCTGGAAGGCTCCAACCTGATCGACACCGACACGGTGCTGAAACAACAGGTCAATGATGAAGGCTTGTTAGCGCCCAATGCCTGGTTCAAGAACGATCGTCGCGTCCAGGCCGGCGTACAGTTCAAGTTCTAGAAACCCGTCTCCTCCCTGGGTAACTTACGCGCCGGTCGCAAGATCGGTGCGTTTTTTTGTCTGGAAGGTACGGGGTGTGGGGGGTATGCCCCCACGACTTAGGTC
This sequence comes from Asticcacaulis sp. P2_B1, assembly GCF_056404915.1. Lineage (NCBI taxonomy): Bacteria > Pseudomonadati > Pseudomonadota > Alphaproteobacteria > Caulobacterales > Caulobacteraceae > Asticcacaulis > Asticcacaulis sp. P2_B1. Next base: position 739,830 of record NZ_JBFUDD010000002.1, read on the forward strand.
CTAAACGCGGTTCAACTCGGCCACGACGTCATAAGCATCGCCGCGATAATAGCTTTGGGTATGTTCCGCCGCGCGGCCGTCGGCCAGGAAGCCGCGACGCTCGATGAACAGGCCGGCGTCACCGGGACGGACGCCCAGGATCTCCGCCTGTTCGACGGTGAATCCGACGGCCCGTAGGCGTTGCAGGGCGCGGACCGGCCGATTGCCGGCGGCTTCGAGTGCAGCATAGAGCGATTCCCCGACGGCTTCGAGCGACGGCAGGCAATAGCCGGGTATGGTGGCATATTCCAGCGCCATGGTCATGCCGTCGGCATAACGCAGACGCTGGAAACGATAAACCAGGGTCCCCGGCGACAGGCCCAGGGAAAGGGATTCTTCCGGCGTCACGCCGCCGCCAGAGCGCGCCAGCCATTCCGAGTGCGGCACGCGTCCGCGCGATACCATGTCTTCGGAAAAGGACGACAGCTTGGAGAAGCTTTTTTCGACGCGGTTGGCGACAAAGGTGCCGGCGCCGCGGCGCCGCGTAATCAGGCCCTCACTGACGAGACCGTCGACGGCCTTGCGCACGGTCAGACGCGACACGCCGAACTCCTCAGCCAAGTCGCGTTCTGGCGGAATGGCGGCTTCGGGATTGATGACGCGGCTGACGATAGCGTCGCGCAACACCTTCTGCAATTGCATGTACAGAGGCGCGGGGTCGTCGCTGACAAGGCGACCGACGGTTTCAATAAATGACATAGGCGGTACCCCGGCTGTTGTGACCCTGGCCTTCAACGGATCGCGCCGGTATTCCGGTCGCGATCCAGACACTGTGCGGACCGGCACGCCGCGACGAATCTAGTCGTCACGGTCCTTCGAGTCATATTCCATTGGTATGGTTGCGTCAATGAACTTACGACTGGGCCGACCCCGCCAGACGCGCAAAAGTGCCGGCTTCTTAGGCGGGTATTGTCGGGATGACGTAAATTTATAACTTAAGAATCAGCCAATTAAGTTTCATTTGCAATTGCATCGCAAGACAAGATCTATGACATGGCCGCCAAGATATCCTATAGAGTTGTATAATTGGTATTGTCCAAATGCCAAAAAAGCCGACAAACCTCCAATTTGACGTCAAAATCCGCCCTCCTGGCCTAATCGGCCAGGCCTGCCTGCACCGCCTTGATCAGGGCACCGTCGGCGGCGTCCTGCGAAATTTCCCACACCATGACGCCTCCGGCCTTCTTTTTGGCCATTTGGGCCTTTTGCGTCAGGATCGCCGGACCGTTATAGGTGACATAACTGCATGTCGCGCAGATCTGGCCCATGGTGTCGCCGGCCGCCGCCGCTTCGGCGCCGAACTGCGCCACCAGGTCGCGATAGGTATAGGACGCCTGATAGCTGCCGTAACCATAGCCGTAAAACGGCACACCGAGGATGAGCTTGTCCTTCGCCACCCCGCGGCCCAACCAGAAATCGACCTCGGCGCGCGCCTTGGCATAGCTGCTGTGTGCGTTGCCGGGGGTGGTGTCATCATAGGACATGACGCCAACATAGTCGAAATAGGGCAGCGCCTTCAACGGCACCGTGCCGCCGACATAGGAAGCCGTGGCGACGGTCAGCAAACGCCCCTTGGCCTTCATCGCCTTGGACAGGGCCGCCACCAGCGGGACATAAGCGTTATCGTTCAACAGTTGGGTCAGGGTCGCACTTTCGATATCGACGTCGACACCGTCGAAACCGTAGGCATCGACCACCGCCGCCAGGGATTTGACCAGGGCGTCGCGCTTGCCCGCGGCGGCCAGTTCGGACCAATTTCCGGCGCACGACGGCAGGATGCCACCGGCGATCGACAACAGGACCTTTTGACCGCCGGCATGGGCCTTGGTCATGGCGGTATGCAGGCTGACGGCCGTGACATTGGCGCCGACCGTGTCGGGCATGCAGGCCAGATGATCGCCAACCTGCCAGGCGCCCGAGGCGTCGGGATTGGCGAAGGCGATCATCAGGTGGCTATAGGGACTGAGGTCGACACGGTTCAGGGTCGTCTCCAGCCCCTTCTCGCTCGGGACATAACCGATAACCACGGGCGCCGCGGCCAGCGGCAGGGCCGCACCCAGGCCGAGGGCGGCTGTCACCGTCAGGATTTTCAAGCTTGTCATCGTCCGTCCCCTGTGCGGAAATTGGTATTGCATCGGCATGGATCAATAGCGGCGCTATTGCCACATATCTTGCTCTATGCGTTTGACTTACTGCATTGCAGCAGCAGCGTCCATTTTATAATTGGTCTCACATTGGTGTCAAAAATTGCGAAATAGACCCTTCGGACGCATTGACAGATCGCCTGGCTTGCGACACCTTGCGGTCAAGGCTCATATCAAGCGAGGAAACCATGTCGAAACGCCTGCGTCACCACCTGCTGGGCGCCGCTGCCTGCCTGTTTCTCGCCACCCCGGCTTTGGCGCAAGCGCCCGCGCAGGCCGCGCTCGACAGCTTCGCCCATCACCTCGGCTACAGTTTCGCCATCCTCGATAACAAATCACCCGGCGGCATGGTGGCCGAGATCGACCTCACCATGCCCCAAACCGTCCCGGCCGCCGGCTGGTCCGTCTATTTCGGTAGCGTGATGCCCATCAAGAGCATTGACAGCGACAGCTTTGACATCACTCATATCAATGGCGACCTTTATCGCCTGACGCCCAAGCCCGGCGTCGCGATCGCGCCGGACAGGACCTATCCGATCACCGTCCACGGCGAAGGCGCCTTTTTCAGTGAATTCCACATTTCACCCAATGCCTATGTCGCGGCGGAAGGTCTCACAGCGCGTACGATAGACGCCACCCGGCCGGCCATCGATCCGGTCAGCGGCCAGGAATACCTGCCCTTCCACAAGCCCATGACCGACGAAGCCAAGCTGGGCAGCAACGACCAGAATGCCTGGCTGACGCCGGAACGCCTGTTCGCGCAAAACGCTCAAAGGCTGGCGACGGCCGATGCCTCCGACATCATCATCCTGCCGACGCCGCAAATGGCCAAGCGCCTGGACGGGGCAGCCCTGAACCTGCGCGGCGGCATCAAGGTCAGCGTCACCGGCGCCACCATGGTCGACATCCAGTCGGCTTTGGACGAACTGAAGCCGACCGTCGGCCGTTTCGACCGCGGCGTGCCCGTGACCATAGAGGTCAGCGGCCAGGGCGCCGCCGAGTCCTATCATGTGACCGCTCAGGACGGCGCCATCCATATCACCGCCGCCGACAGCGCCGGCGCGTCCTATGCCCTGGCCTCCCTGGCCCAGCAGGCGGCGTTCGAGCACGGCCGGCTCAAGCCGATCGAGATCAGCGATGCGCCGCGCTTTACGTTCCGCGGCCTCCATCTCGACCTGGCGCGCAATTTCGAAAGCAAGGCCCATATCCTGGCCGTTATCGACAATATGGAAGCCTATAAGCTCAACCGTCTGCACCTGCATCTCGGTGACGACGAAGGCTGGCGCCTGGCCATCGACGGCCTGCCGGAGCTGACCGATATCGGCTCCAAGCGCTGCCACGACCTCGCCGAAGACCGCTGCCTGCTACCGCAACTGGGCGCCGGCCCCGACGGCAATACCGCTCATCCCGGCAGCGAAGGCGGCGTCAACGGCTTCCTGACGCGGGCCGACTATATCGACATTCTAAGGGCCGCCAAGGCGCACCATGTCGAGGTCATCCCCTCCTTCGACATGCCGGGTCACAGCCGCGCCGCCGTCCGTTCGATGGAAGCACGCGCCCGCCGCCTGATCGCCGAAGGCAAGCCCGAGGCAGCCGCCGAGTACCGCCTGCAGGATCCGGCCGACACCACGGTTTACGACAGCATCCAACACTATAACGACAATACGCTCAATATCTGCCTGCCCTCGACCTATCACTTCATCGACAAGGTCATCGACAGCATCAAGGCGATGCACGACGAGGCCGGTCTGCCGTTGAAAATCTACCATATCGGCACGGACGAAACGGCCGGCGCCTGGACCGGCTCGCCGGCCTGCCAGAAACTGATGGCCGACCAGCACATGACCATCGAGCAGCTCGGCACCAGCTTCATCACCCAGGTGGCGCAGATGCTCGACAAGAAGGGTATCGAGCCCGCCGGCTGGAGCGACGGCATGGGCTCGGCCGACCCGGCGCAGATGCCGAAAGTCGTGCAGTCGAACAGCTGGGGCGGCCTGTTTACCGGCGGCATAGCGGCGGCCTATACCCAGGCCAATTACGGCTGGGGCATCGTCATGTCGACACCGGAGACGCTCTATTTCGATATGCCCTATGCCGCCGACCCAAAGGAACGCGGCTATGACTGGGCGTCGCGCAACACCGATTTGTTCAAGGTATTCAGCTTCATGCCGGAAAATTTGCCGGCCAACGCCTCCATCATGAAAAATCATGACGGCGAAGGCGCGACCATAACCGATTCCGTGCCGCTGACCGGCAAGGGCCATATCACCGGCATGCAGGGCCAATTGTGGAGCGAAGGCGTGCGTAGCGACCGTATCGCCGACTATATGCTCTATCCGCGGGTTTTGGCCTTGGCCGAACGCGCCTGGCATACCGCCGACTGGGAGCCGGCCTATAAACCCGGCCAGTCCTATAGTTTCGGCGACGGCCAGGTTGATTCCGCCAAGCTGCTGGCCGACTGGCAGACCTTCAATACCCACCTGACGCCGCAACTGGCGGAGCTCGATCGCGAAGGCCTGACCTATCGCTTGCCGGTGCCGGGCGCCCGCATCACCGGCGGCGTGCTGGAAGCCAACGTGTCCTACGCCAATCTGACGATTCAGTACCGCACCCAGGGCGGCCATTGGACACGTTACACGGCGCCGGTCGACGTCAAGGGCAGGGTCGACCTGCGCACCGTCTCGCCGAACGGCAAGCGCTTCGGCCGTACGGTTTCGGTCTCAGCAACGGACAAGCCTTAACCACCAAAAGGTGTGATGCGCTTATATTCAATGTGTAATGCGCCATAGCATCCTTACACATGGAAGCGTCATAATACCGCTCACCTGAGGAATGGCATTATGACAACCCTTTACGGTATAGAGGCGCGCGCCAAGGTTTGGGCGTTGATACGAGAGACGAAGGTCGCCCTGATGACGACCTTCGACGCCCAATCGCGTATGTTTCACGCCCGGCCGATGATGGCGCAACAGGCGGAGAGTAACGGCACTCTGTGGTTCTTCGCCCAGGCCAATTCGCGCAAGATTTCCGAAATCCGCGCCAATTCGCACACCCTGCTGACCTATGCCGATCCCAAGGCCCATACCTGGGTGTCGATTTCGGGCCTGGCGACCGTGGAAAACAATCGCACCAAGATGGACGAGCTGTGGACCGACATCGTCCAGGCGTGGTTCCCCGTCGGCAAGGACGATCCGAACCTGGTATTGATCCGTTTCGAAGCCGAGGACGCCGAGTTCTGGGATGCGCCCGGCTTCCACATCGCCAAAAGCTTCAGCTATATCAAAGCCTTCATGACCGGCGAACGCGCTCGTTCGAGTGACCCGGGGCGTGTCCACATGGTCAGTTGAGCCACGACAACCTCCCTTGCAGGCGCAAAAAAAAGGCGGCCCGGGCAAATCCGGACCGCCAGTCAGGGACACACACTCAGGAAGTGTCTTAGAAACGGTAGGCCACGCCCAGGGACACCACGGATGGATCGAGCTTGACGTGCGATTTGAGTGCACCGTTATTGATTCTGGCATCGGTGTTGTAGAACACCTTCTTGTAATCGAGATTGAGCGCCCAATGACCTTTCAGGGCGATATCGACGCCGCCTTGAACGGCGGTACCCAGGCCGTCCTTCAGCCGGACCTTGAAGCCGTTTTTATCCTTGCCACCATACCAGGCCATGTAGTTCACCCCGGCACCAATATAGGGACTGACCCGGCCGGTGGGGTTGAAGTGATATTGCAGGGTGACAACCGGCGGCAGGACCCAGGTGTCATGAACCTGGACATTGGTTGTGCCACCGACGGCGGAAATAGTGTGTTTTGAGGTGCCGAGAATGGCTTCGACCGCGACATGGTCGGTGAAGAAATAGCTGAAACCAAGCGTCGGTACGGTGTCGTTATTGACGCTGACATGCAGGCCTGAAGCGGCGCCGGCGGCAGTGACGATATCGCCCCTTTCGGAGGGCGCGACGGTCGTGACGCGCGCGACGACGGTGAACTGGCCAGCATGTTTGGCGACGAAATCCGTTGGAGCTGCATCCTGGGCATGGACGGYGCCCGCCAAGGTCAAGGCCGTCAAAGCCCCCATATTTACTAAGGTTTTATAGGTGTGGGTCATGATCACGCTTTCCTTTGCCGTGTCGTTACAAAAATCTGTTGGTAGGGTTTTACGTGAAATCACGCAGCCTGTGACCTGCGCATCCTGCCGCGCGTCAGGCTGTCGCACAGCAGTCGGTCCATCCTAAGCGTTTGATCCGGATCAAAGCTTCCGGCGCGGAAAGCTGTCCATCATGGCCGTCATGGAATTCTGTCGGACGGGCGGAACACCCACATCCACCACATCACATAAGGAGAGTCTTTGTGACAAAGACGATGAAAGCCGCCGTGGTCCGCAAATTCGGCACGGCCCTGACCATAGAAGACATGGCCATTCCCGTTCCCGGCTTTGGCGAGGTGCTCGTCAAGGTCATGGCCTGCGGTGTCTGCCATACCGACCTGCACGCCGCCCATGGCGATTGGCCGGTCAAGCCGCAACCACCCTTCGTCCCCGGTCATGAAGTCGCCGGCGTGATCGCCGGCATGGGGCCAGGCGTAACCGGCCTGAAGGAAGGGGATGCCGTCGGTGTCGCCTGGCTGCACGACGCCTGCGGACATTGCGAATACTGCGAAACCGGCTGGGAAACCCTGTGCGAGCAACAGCACAATACCGGTTACAGCTGCAATGGTGGGTTCGCCGAATATGTCATCGCCGCCGCACCTTTCGTGGCGCGCCTGCCGTCCAATGTCGGCTTTGCCGAAATCGCCCCGATCCTGTGCGCCGGTGTCACCACCTATAAGGGCCTGAAGGAGACAGAGGCCCGCCCCGGCGAATGGGTCGCTATTTCAGGCGTTGGCGGATTAGGCCATGTCGCTATTCAATACGCCAAGGCCATGGGCCTCTATGTCGCCGCCATCGATATCGCTCCTGACAAGCTCGACCTGGCGCGCGCCGTCGGCGCCGACCTGGCTGTGGACGGCAGGTCACCGGATGCCGTCGCGGAGATCATGAAGGCCACCGGCGGCGGCGCCCATGGCGTCCTGGTCACGGCGGTCTCGCCGCCCGCCTTTTCCCAGGCCTTGAGCGTGGTGCGCCGCAAGGGCACTGTCAGCCTGATCGGCCTGCCGCCCGGTGATTTCCCGACACCGATCTTCGATGTCGTGCTGAAGCGCATCACTGTGCGCGGCTCGATCGTCGGAACCCGGCGCGATCTCGATGAAGCGATAGCCTTCGCCGCCGCCGGCAAGGTCAAGGCCGATATTAAAAAGGCGCCGCTGGAAGACATCAACACCATCTTCTCCGACCTGGCGGCCGGCAAGATCGAAGGCCGGATGGTGCTCGATTTTTCCTGAGGACAATCCGAACGACCTGCTTCCTACCCAGCGCGATGACTCATCGCGCTGGGTAATGGCATCAATAGCTTGTATCGACCCAGCGAGGCCCATCACATCCTGCCGCCAGGGCTTCAGAAAGCCGAGAGCCGATCTCATGGTCATCGTCCTTCAAGAAAAGCACATCATCTACGACAGGGCGATCGCCTTCGTGAACCACTACCGCCACGACATACCAAATGAGCGGCTCTTCCAGTGCGCTCCTCCATGTCAATTTCACATGTACGCGCGTGGAGCCATCGCTCTCCAATTCGGTTTTCTCAATAGAAAAAGCCTTAGGCGTCGCCTCCTCGCTACTGCCTGAAAAAAGCCCATCCTCAATCCAGATTGATGGTGGTTTCAGATCTGGGTCTGGGTTCTGCCTGGTCCAATCCGCGAAGCAGGCGCGTGTTTGATCGAACCGATGATGCAATGTCTTGCTGATATATGGCGCGACGACCGTCATGTCTTCGCCGTAAGGTATCCCGAACGGATGACGTGCCACAACCTGACTGTAAAGAGCGTGCACCAGAGCGTCAGGCTGGTTCGGCAAGGCAGAAGGTGCATCTTGCGCGGCACAGTGACTCGACGCCAAAACTGTCACCAACGGCAGGAGACATATACGATAAAAGCTCTTCATATCTTACCTCTGGGGCCGATAATTGCCGCGCTGACCCGATCTGAGAATGTTTCCATTCGTTCCTTGCCCATGTGGGTTCCCGGGTATTGATCTCCGTCTGTAGGATAGTGCCTGCTCGGGTCAAAAGTTGCAATCGTCGGGCCGATTGAAATGAGCCGTTATGAGGTGTCGAAAGTCGCAAAGAAAGAATGTGAATAGCGGTAGAAAGGTAAGTGACCGGCGCCGGCGGTATTAAGCCACTTTCGAGTAGCGGTTGCCGCCTTCGACATCGCGGGCATAGACGTCGAAGACACAGGCCACCGAACGCACCAGCATCTTAAGCGGCGACACAAAGGTGATGCGGCGTCCGTCGATCTCCACCAGGCCGGCTTCGACAAACTCTGCCAATCCGGCCATATCGGCATCGAAATAGTCTTCGCCCAGGCCATGGCTGCGCGCTATGGCACCGGCGTCGGCCGTAAAATAACACATCAGTTCGCTGATCAGGACCTTGCGCACCAGGTCGTCGCCGCGATAGGCCCACCCGCGCTTTGTCGGCAACTCACCGCGGGCAAGCGTGGCCTGATAGGTTGTGCTCTGCGGGATATTCTGCGCCAGGCCCTGGTCCAGCTCGCTGATCGATGAGGCGCCAAACGCGATCAGACGGTCGTTCGGCTGGTCGGTATAGCCCATGAAGTTACGGCGCAAGGTATGGCCGGCCAGGGCGCGCGCCAAACCGTCATCCGGTTTGGCGAAGTGATCGATGCCGATGGCGACATAGCCCTGGGCCTGGAGCACGGCATTGATCAACAGATATTGCGCGGCCTTGTCGGCGACCGATGGCAAGGCGGCCGTATCGATCAGGGTCTGGTGTTTCTTGACCCAGGGCACGTGGGCATAGGAAAAGGCGCTGATACGGTCGGCACCCAGTCGGCGCACATCGTCCAGCGTCGCCTGGATGCTGTCGCAGGTCTGGAACGGCAGGCCATAGATCAGGTCGATGCCGATGGCGTCGAGACCCTGACGGCGCAGCAGGGCGACGCGGTCGGCGATCATGGCGATGGGCTGGATGCGGTTGATCGCCTGCTGAACCTGGGGCTGGGTGTCCTGGACACCCAGACTGACACGATTGAAGCCATGCACCGCATAGGCCTCGGCCTTTTCCACGGTTATGCGGCGCGGATCCAGCTCGATGGAAATCTCGGCGCCGGGCTGGATGGCAAATTGCGTGTGCACCGCGGCCATTAAACGCTCGAGCGTCTGCGGCGTCATGATGCCCGGAGAGCCACCACCGAAATGGATACCGTGAACCTTCGGGCGGAAGCCCAGATGGGTGCCGATCAGGGCAATCTCGGCAATCAGTTGGTCGACATAGGATTCAACGGGATCGTAACGCCGGGTAATGTGGGTATTGCAACCGCAGAACCAGCACATCTCTTCGCAAAACGGCACGTGGAGATAGAGGCCGACACTGTCCTGCGGCCGCAGTGTCGCCAGCCAGCCGGCATAGGTGTCGGCCGGGAGATCGCCGAAATGGTGCGCCGAAGGATAGCTAGTATAACGCGGCGCCTCCTTGCCGAGCCAGTGCAGGCTATCGTGCATCTGCCACGATCCCTGTTGCGGCATCATTCCCATTTGTGTCTCCATAGTGTGACCGTGACGATTTTATACCATGTCTTCCGTCGGCTGCGCCGGCGTGCCGTGTGGCCGATCGTCGCGCGCCGGGGACGAACCTCGGGGAAAACACTCCGAAGCATGCTCACTGGGGATCCCTTCAGCATTGATCAAAGTCAAACGGCGCCACCATGGATTTCAATCCTGGGTTTGACCCGCTTTAAGGCGTCCCGTGCGCAGATGTCGTAGTGTCATTGTCGCAAAGGAGGCCGCATGACACATCAGGCAAGGCAATATTCGGATGAGCCCGGCTGGCCCGGGCAAGACGCCGGCCGTTTGATGTCGGGTCTGGCGACCGAGGCCTTGATCGGTCATCTGGTCGCGCGTTACCACAACGCCTTGCGCCTCCTGTTTCCGAGAGTCATCGCGACAGCCCGCACCATCGAGCGTCTGCACAGCGATCATCCGGATTGCCCGCACGGCCTCGCCAATTTCCTCAAGATCTTGTCGGACGAACTCTCCGACCATTTCGACAAGGAGCAGGACGATCTGTTCCCCTCCATGCTGCACAGTCCGCAGCACAATCTGCGCTTTCCGATCGACCGCCGCCGGGCGGAACACGAAGATTTCTCGGATCAGCTTGATACGCTGCGCCGGCTGACCAACGCTTTCACGGCGCCCGATCATGGCGGCAGTGAATGGCGCTTGCTCTACGACACCTGCCGCCAGTTGGATAACAACCTGCGCCTCCACATTCACTTCGAGAACGATGTACTGTTTCCGCGCTTTGAGACGGCCGCGCGATGAGCAACCTCATGCATTCGCTCAGCGCCCTGGGTACCACTGTGGCGGGGACCCCGCGCAGGCTCAACATAGCCGTGCTCAGCGTCACGGACGCCGCCGCTGTCGATTATGACAAGCCTGGTAGCGAGTTGGCGGACCTGATTTTGGCTAGCGGTCATGAATTGGCCGATCACGCCTGCGTCCACGATAACGACGCGGCGATCTGCCACCAGGTCCAGGCCTGGATCGATGGTGGCAAGATCGACGTCATTCTTACGGCGGACATCTCGACCTTTTCCGCCGGTAAGGGCCCGCCAGACGTCATTCTCGTCTCCGAAGGGGACGGAATCGAACGGTCGAGCGACGCCTTGTATCACCCGGTTATCGGCTGCATCGGCGTCATTAATCTGCTCACGCCCTTGCACCTTACACCCTTGCGTCAGGCGGGTTGATCTCTTCAGGTTCTCCGGGATTCCCGTCCGCGCGCGCCGCCCTGTGTCATAGCAGGGCGGCGTTTTACTTTTCCGACTTCAATCTCAGGCCGTTGAGCACCACGATCAGCGACGATCCCGACATGGCCAGGGCGGCGACCAGCGGCGTCACCAGGCCGAGGACGGCGGCCGGAATTGCGATGGCGTTATAGGCCAGGGACAGGGCGAAATTTTGCCGCACCAGCCTTCGTGTCCGCACAGAGATATTGTAGGCTGTCAGGACCGGCATCAGGCCCTCGCCGCGATAGACCAGGCCGGCGGCGTTTTGGGTGATGTCGATCGCGCTGGCCGGCGACATCGATACCCAGGCGGCGCTCAGGGCCGCGGCGTCGTTCAGGCCGTCACCGACCATCAGCACCTTCCGGCCTTCGGCACGCATGGCTTCAAGCACCTCGACCTTTTCGACCGGCCCCAAACCGGAACGAACGAAGGCGATATCGAGTTGTCCCGCCTGGCGTTCGGCCACCGCGGGCCGGTCGCCGGACAACATACAGACGCGCAGGCCGCGTTGGTGCAGGGCCGCCACGACTTCGGCCCCATCGCCACGAACCGCGTCTTCGAAAACCAGCCGGATAGCCGGGCCTTCGCCGCGCCGGAACCACAGGTCCATCTCATCGCCGCCGCTGTCCGGAATGCCGACCCAGGCGGCCTTCCCCAGACGCACGGTCTCGCCGTCACATAGGGTCGACAGCCCATGACCCGGATGGTCCTCGACCGACAAGGCCGGCAGGGCCCCGGCATGGCCTTCACGGGCCACGGCCTGGGACAGGGGGTGGCGGCTATGCATGGCCATGGCGACGGCCAGGATGCGGTTGTCGCCGGTCAGAACATGGCTGTTACACCAGCGCGGACGGCCTTCGGTGAGGGTGCCCGTCTTGTCGAACACGACGGTATCGATTCCGGCTAAGGCTTCGAGCGCACCGCCCGATTTCAGAAGGATACCGCGGGCAAACAATCGCGCCGAGGCAACGACATGAACGACCGGCACCGCCAGCCCCAGGGCGCACGGACAGGTGATGATCAGCACGGCCATGGCTTTCAGCAAGGCGTCTTCCCAAACGATGCCGCCATGAAAATGACCATAGACCAGCCAGCCGATGAAGGTCGACAGGGCCAGGGTGTGAACTACCGGCGCATAGAGCCGCGCCACGCGATCGGCGAAACGGACATAGGCACTCTGCGACTGTCCGGCCCTTTCCATCAGGCTGACAATCTCGGACAACAGGCTGTTGTCCGCCGTCGCCGTGATCGCCACCTGGATTGGCGCTGTCTGGTTGATCATGCCGGCATAGACGCGATCGCCCGGTGCGACGATGCGCGGCAGGGTTTCGCCGGTGACCAGTTGCGTATCGATCTCGGACGTACCGGCGGTCACCACCCCGTCGGCGGCGATCTTTTCTCCCGCCGCCGCGATCAGGATCTGGCCGGGCGCCAGGTCGCGAATGCGGACCGATGTCGTCACTCCGTCCCGCAGGACCTGAGCCGTGCCGTCCAGCATGGCCAGCAGGCCTTCGGCCGCCTCGCGCGCCTTGCCGCGCGCCTTCAGATCGAGAAAACGGCCGATCAGCAGGAAGAACAGCAGCATGACCGAAGCGTCGAAATAGACATAGTGACCGTGGCGCACGGTCTCGAACAGCGAAAGCCCGTTGGCCAGGACGACCGCGAGCGAGATCGGCACGTCCATATTGGTGCGGCCGTGGCGCAGCGCATTCCAGGCCGAGTAAAAAAAGGGCCGGCCGCAATAGATGGTCGCCGGCAGCGCGATCAGCGCCATGACCCAGTGCATCAGGTCACGCGTCGCGCCTTCCAATGAGCCCGCCGGCGAAAACCACAGGGCCTGGGAAAACAACATGATATTGCCGGTGGCGAAACCGGCGACGGCCAGGCACGACAATAAGGATCGTTCGGCGGCCTTTGCCGCACGCAGCCGGCTGTCGTGATCGAACGGCGCGACATGAAAGCCCAGCGCTTCGACCTCCTGGGCGAAATCGTTGGCCGCCTCTTTCGGCAGGGTGCGCGGCCAGCTGATACGCAGTCTCTGGGTCGAGAAATTGACGCGCGCCTCGACCCCGTCGTGGGCCTGCAGGCTTTGCTCAATGGAGAAGGCGCAGGCGGCGCAGGTCATGCCGTCGACCTGCATATAGAGCGACAGGCGATCCTTTTCCTCACGGGCAAAACAGCTGAAATCGACGGCCGCGCTCATAGCTCGACCTTTCCGGGCTTCACCTCGGCCGCGTCGTCTTCGTCGGGCTGGAGAATCCGGCTGGCATGGCCTTCCAGATCCTCGAACTGGCCGGCATTGAGTGCCCACATGAAGCCGGCCAGGCTGGCCAGGCCGAGGACAAAGGCCAGAGGAATAAGGAAAAGAAGGATTTCCATAGCGGTCTACTCGACCGTGACGGTGCTGAGGGATTGGTACTCGTCCGTGCCAAACGCCGCGGTGACGTGAACCGTCCATTGTCCGGTGTCGGGCAGGGCCGCGGCCGCCGAATAGACGCCCTTGCCATCGGCTTGCAGATCGAAACTGCGATCCAGTGCGTGGTTGTCGGGATGGACGAACCATGCCCTGGCCCGGGCCTGGGTGATGGGTTTGTGTTGGCGATCCTGCAAGGCAAGGGTCACCCGGCCGTGGCTGTAAGCGATCGTCGATGTCCAGCCAAGCGCCTGCTGGGCCGCCGACTTGGCCAGGGTGTCATTATAGGCCAGGCCCTTTTCGTAGGCTTCCGACGTCACTTCCGACGGCGGGTGCGCGTAGGCGATGAAGACGAAGCCGATCAGCGCCGACATGAAGGTCAGGTAAAAGGCCGCAATGATCCACGGCACGAAACGGCCGCGGTGACGATCGATGGCGGCCTGATCGGCGTCAAGGTTTGAGGAAGTAACTGACATGGTGAGCTGTCTTTTGTGCAGCAGGATCCTGGCTTGTCGCAGAATCCTGGAGTTGGAAGGTGACGGGCAGGCGCGCAGGACCGCCGGCGGCGGCGGTCATTTGGACACGGAATTCGCCGACGCTGTTGGCCGGAACGCTGAGGGTGCGGACCGGTGCGTCGCCGGCCGCCAGCAAGGCGACATTTTTGGGCTGAAGGCCGGAAACGGTGAAAACATAGCTGCGGTCGAAGTGCGTCTTGTTGAGCACTTTCAGCTGATAATTGTTGCGGATGTCGCCGTTCGACAGCCGGACATAGAGCGGGGAGCGGCTGTGGATGACACTGAGTTCGGTCTCCGTGCGCAACAGGACAGCACCCAGCATCAGCGACCCGACAAAGGACAGGATCATGGCGTAGGCGACGGTCCGGGGACGAATCCACTTCATCTTGCCGCGCGTGCCGGGTACGCCCGAAGCGATCTGGGCCATGCGGGCCTGCTGGTTGTTTTCGGTATCGTAATGGATCAGCCCGCGCGGCAACATGATCTTTTCCATGACATCGTTGCAGGCATCGATGCACAGGCCGCAAGAAATACAGTCGGATTGCAGGCCGTCGCGGATGTCGATGCCCATCGGACAGACGACGACGCAGGCGCTGCAATCGATACAGTGACCGCGGCCTTCCCAACTGGTGCCCTGCTTGTGTTTGCCGCGCGGCTCGCCGCGTTCGGCGGCATAGGAGATGATCAGGGTATCCTTGTCGAACATGGCTGATTGAAAGCGGGCATAGGGACAAACATAGGCGCAGATGTTTTCGCGCGCGAAGCCTGCCATGAAATAGGTCGACAGGGTCAGGGCGATAATCCACACCACGACGAGGGTGCCGGCCGTGCCGTGAATGAGGTCGTCGAGCAGCGATGGCGCATCATTGAAATAGAAGACCCAGGCGCCGCCGGTGACCAGACCGATGACCAGCCAGACAGCATGGGTCAGGCCCTTCTTCCACACCTTCTCGAGGTTCCACGGCGCCTCGTCGAGCCGCTTTCGGGCGTTGCGATCGCCCTGAGTGAAACGCTCGACCCAGATGAACAGGTCGGTCCAGACAGTTTGCGGACAGGCATAGCCACACCACACGCGGCCCAGCAAAGAGGTGGCGAAGAACAGGCCGATGGCGGCCAGGATCAGAACGCCGACCAGCAAATAGACTTCCTGCGGCCAGATTTCGATGCCGAAGAAATAGCCGCGCTGACCGACCAGGTCGATGAAGATGGCCTGATCCGTCACGTGGGGGCCACGGTCGTAACGCAACCACGGCGCCCCGTAATAGATACCCAGCAGGACGATCATGGCCAGCCATTTCAGGTTGCGGAAAAGGCCCGCAACCCGGCGTGGATAGATCTTCTCCGCCTTTTCGAACAACTGGGGCACGCGGCTACTGTCCCCCACCGAGGCTGTGGACATAGACGGCGACCATGCGCTGGTTATCCTCGCTGAGACGATATTTCCAGGTCGGCATAACGCCGGCGCGGGCATGGGTAATGGTATCGATGACCGTCGCCTTGTCACCGCCGTAGAGCCAGATGGCGTCGTTCAGTTTCGGCGCGCCGAGATCCGTACTGCCTTCGCCCGCCGCACCGTGACAGGAGGCGCAGTTGGTGGCGAACAGGGCCGCGCCCCGCGTCCAGGCGGCGCTCGGATTGGCTGGCTCGCCGTGCGACATCTGCAGGACATAGGTCGCGACATCGTCGATTTCGTCCGACTTCAACAGGCCATTGCCGAAGGCGGGCATCAAGGTGGCGTGGGTGTCCGCGTCGGTCGAACGCGAACCGACCTGGATGGTGTGATAGATGGTGTCGAGCGAACCGCCGAACAGCCAATCGTCGTCGTTCAGGTTGGGATAGCCGCCGCCCGATTTGGTGTAGAGCCGACCCTCGCCACCGCCGCCGTGACAGGCGGCGCAGTTCTCCTTGAACACCACGGCACCGCCGGCGCGGGCGAATTCATACTCCGCCGGGTCGGTCTTGAGTTGATCGAAGCTCATGGTGTGGAACTTGGCGAGATAGGCGCCCTGACGGGCGTCGATTTCCTTCTGTTCGGCTTTCAGCTTGGTATATTGCGTCCAGCCGAACGCACCCTTGGTGTGACCGCCAAGCGTCGGCCAGGCGGGATAGACGACCCAGTAACCGACGGCGAAGACGATGGTGACCAGCCAGACGATCAGCCACCAGCGGGGCGCCGGGTTGTCGAGTTCCTTCAGGCCGTCCCATTCGTGACCGGTGGTTTCGATGCCACTGACGGCGTCGACGTCGCCAGAGCCCTTGCCAGCGCCTTTAGTGTCTTTTTTCTTAGTCATTGTCCTTGTCCTCTTCGAGGGGGATTTGCCCGTAGGCGATCATGCGGCTGCGGTTGGATGGCCACAGCGCCCAGACACAGATGGCGAGGAAGCTGACCGTGAAGGCGACCAGCACGATCAAGCCGACTTCGGTTTGGCCGATATTCATTTCGCACCCGCCCCGGCCTTGGCCGCCGTTTCGCGATGGAGCTCATAATCGGGGTCGTAGGTGGCGAAGTCGACCTGGGTGCCCAATTGCTGGAGATAGGCGACCAGGGCGTCCATCTCGCTGGGCGTTCCCGGTTCGCCGCCGAAGGCTTGGGGGATCACCTTGGGGCCATAGCGCTTTTGCAGCCCGCTGGCATCTTCATCGGGCAGGGTCTGGATCTGGACGTCGATCGTGGCATTGGCGATATCGTCGTCGCTATAGGGCACGCCCAGGGTTTTCAGGGCTGAGAGTTTTTGCGCCAGGTCGGTCGTATTGAGTGCCTTGCGCGCCAGGAAGTCGTAGCGCGGCATGATCGATTCCGGCACGACGTTGCGCGGATCGCTGAGGTGCTCGACATGCCAGGCGTTGGAATATTTGCCGCCGACACGCGCCAGGTCGGGGCCGGTACGCTCCGACCCCCAGACGAAGGGGTGGTCGTACATGCTTTCGGCCGCCAGCGAATAATGGCCGTAGCGCTGGACTTCATCACGCAACGGACGGATCTGTTGCGAGTGACAGACATTGCAGCCTTCGCGGATATAGATGTCCTGGCCCGACAGTTCGAGCGGCGTCAACGGGCGCACGCCCTTGACCGGCTCGATCGTGGTCTGCATGCGGAACAAAGGCACGATCTCGACAATACCGCCGACCGACACGGCGATCACCGCGAAGACCAGCAGCAGGATGGAGTTGCGCTCAAGTTTCTTGTGACTTTCCAACATTTCGCTCTCCTATTCCGCCGCGGCCAGGACCGGCATCTCAGCGGGTTTCGGCGCCGCGTCCGGCAGTTTGATGGTGCGCCAGATGTTGTAGACCATGATCAGCGCACCGATCAGGAACAGGGCGCCGCCGACGGCGCGGAAGATGTAGTAGGGGTGCATAGCCTGGACGACTTCGACAAAGGAGTAGGTCAGGAAACCCATCTTGTCGTAGGCGCGCCACATCAGGCCCTGCATGATGCCGGCGACCCACATCGAGGTGATGTAGACGACGATGCCGACGGTAGAGACCCACAGATGCAGGCTGATCAGCTTGGTCGAGAACATGCCGGCCTTCTTCCACAGGTGCGGCACCAGGTAATAGATGGCGCCGAACGAGATGTAGGCGACCCAGCCGAGCGCCCCGGCGTGAACGTGGCCGACGGTCCAGTTGGTGTAGTGCGACAGGGAGTTGACCGTCTTGATCGACATCAACGGCCCTTCGAAGGTCGACATGCCGTAAAAACTCAAGGCGATGATCATGAACTGCAGGATCGGATCGTCGCGCAATTTGTGCCAGGCGCCCGACAGGGTCATCATGCCGTTGATCATCCCGCCCCATGACGGCATCCACAACATGATCGAGAAGGTCATGCCGAGAGTCTGCGCCCAGTCGGGCAGCGAGGTGTAGAGGAGGTGATGGGGACCCGCCCAGATATAGATGAAGATCAGCGACCAGAAGTGGATGATCGACAGGCGGTACGAATAGACCGGGCGCCCGGCCTGCTTGGGGATGTAATAGTACATCATGCCGAGGAAACCGGCGGTCAGGAAGAAGCCGACGGCATTATGGCCGTACCACCACTGGATCAGGGCCGACTGGACGCCGCCCCACACCGAATAACTTTTGACGTCGACCAGGGACACCGGCAGGGACACGCCGTTGACCAGGTGCAGGATGGCGATGGTGACGATGAAGCTGAGGAAAAACCAGTTGGCGACATAGATGTGCTTTTCCTTGCGCATCGTCAGGGTCATCAGGAAGTTGATGAGGTAGACGACCCAGACAATGGTCAGCCACAGGTCGGCATACCACTCCGGCTCGGCATATTCCTTGCCCTGGGTGACACCGAACAGATAGCCCAACCCCGCCATCAGGATAAAGGCCTGATAGCCCCAGAAGTGGAACCACGCCATCTTCACGCTGAACAGCTTGGTATGACAGGTGCGCTGGACGACATGGTAGGACGTGGCGAACAGGATATTGCCGCCGAACGCGAAAATGACCGCCGAGGTATGCAGCGGGCGCAACCGGCCGAAGTTGAGATAGGGCTCGAGATTCAGCGCCGGAAACGCCAGTTGTAAAGCCAGCAACAGACCGACGGCAAAGCCGGCGATCGCCCAGAACATCGACGCGATGGTGAAATACTTGATCACCTCTTCGTCGTAGCGCGGGGCGGCCGCCGTAACGGGCCGCGGTATGTCTGCCGCGACGGCGGACAGGGTCGTATCCATTCTTATACCTCCGAAAATCTTGTCATCCGAGCGCCAGGCCCAGTAGCAGCACGCCATTGACGCCCAGAGCCGCCACGGTCAGCCAGTCCTGGAGACGTGGCAGGCCGCGCAGCAGCCGGTCGCTTAAAAGTCCGAAACCCATCAGGCCGGGCGCCGTGCCCAGGCCGAACAGCGCCATGCCAAGGCCGCCGATCAGGGGCGAACCGGTCGTCGCCACGGCCATCAGACCGGCCATCACCATGCCGCACGGCAGGAGCCCGAGCGACAGACCGAGGCCGTAGCGCTGCCAGGCGTTGCGGGCCTTGCCCAGGCGCGCCGGCAAGCCGCAGGTCACTTTCGGAGCCAGGGCGAACGGTAGGCTCAGGCCGAAGCGCGCCATCAGACGTCCGGCGAGGGTGGTCAGAAAAATCATGGCGACCAGGGCCAGCATCAGCTTGCGAATGACGGTAAAGCCCGGCCAGTCGGTGAGAAAATGAAAGCCGAAACCCGCCACGACGCCCAACGCCACATAGGTGGTTATACGGCCGAGGTGGTAGGGCAGCAGCAGGCGCCGCAGGATGCCCGGCCCGGTCACGCTGCCCTGTTGTCCCAGTACGAAAACCCCGCACATGGTCACGCAATGGGTGACGCCGCCCGTCAATCCGGCAAGAAAAAGCACCAGCAACAACGGTAAAGAACCGATAGCTATCGTGCCGCATTGCTCTAACCAACTGCTGCCAACCATGTATACGACGTAATCTATCCATAAAGCCGCTTTACAATTCCATTTTAGAAAATGGAGTGTGCAATACTGTCGCACGCCGAAAGCATGGGCCTTCTAGCGTGTGGAAAGAACATCAATGGTCAAAGTTGTACTTGATTTAGATCAATTTCGGGCCCGAAGAATGTTGGCAACGGGCCGATTGGGCGATTTTGGCGACACTTTGCCGCATGAATACAGGCCGTTATCTGGTACTTTATTTGTGCCTGAAAGCATGTTTTGGAGGGCTTAAGTCCTTAACTTTCTTGTGGTTTTAGGCGTTTCGACCGGGCATTTACGTTATGACCGACATGGACCCATCGCTTCCTTACCGGACCCGAGACCATAGTCTCCGCTCACGAAAGGAGACTATTCCATGGAAACTCTGCACGGCGAAGACGCCCGCAACAAAATCTGGTCGCTGATCAAGGACACACGGGTCGCCATGATGGCGACGTGGGATCAGGACACGCACGAAGCCCATTCACGGCCGATGATGGCTTTGCAAACCGACGAATTCGACGGTACGCTATGGTTCTTCACCGGTAAGGATTCGCGCAAAGCCGATGAGGTCAGTGAGAGCCATGAGGCCTTGCTGTCGTACTCGGACCCGAAGTCGATGAATTTCGTCTCGGTATCGGGCAAGGCGACCCTGACCGACGACCGCGCCAAGATCGACGAGCTGTGGAACGACATGGCCAAGGTCTGGTTCCCCGAAGGCAAGGACGATCCGAACCTGACCCTGCTGCGCTTCGATGCCGAACGCGCCGAGTTCTGGGAGGCGCCCAATGCCCTAGTCCGCGGCGTCAGCTACATCAAGGCGCTGGTCACCGGCAGCACACCCGATATCGGCAAGTCCGGTACCGCGCAAATGCAACACTGATCCCTGCCTTACTTCACGCCGGAATTCTGGCGAGGAATTTTTGTCATCCGGGCAGGCGGCGAGCGACACGTGTATGCTTATACACGTTAGCGAAGCCAACGCACCCGGGGGCAAAAAGACCCGTCAGAATCAGTGGCGGAAGACGCGCACGCTGGTAAACACCATCGCCAGGCCGGCGGCGTCGGCGGCGTCGATGACCGCCTTGTCGCCGATGGAACCGCCCGGCTGGATCACAGCCGTGGCGCCCGCGGCCGCCGCTTCCAGCAGACCGTCGGGGAACGGGAAAAACGCTTCCGAGGCGCAGGCCGAACCCTTGGCCAGCGACTCCGTCAGGCCCAGGCCCTCGGCGGCTTCCTTGGCGCGCAGCGCCGCGATGCGCGCCGAATCGCGGCGGTTCATCTGGCCGGCGCCGATACCGGCGGTGCGGCCGTCCTTGGCGTAGACGATGGCGTTCGACTTGACGTGCTTGGCGACCGTGAAGGCGAACAGCATGTCTTCGATTTCCGTCGGGGTCGGCTGGCGCTTCGTGACCACCTTGAGGTCGGCAGCGGTGATACGTGACGTATCGCGCGACTGCACCAACATGCCGCCGGCCACCGAGCGGAAGACCTGACCGCCGGAGAGCGGGTCGGGCAGCGAACCGGTCACCAGCAGGCGCAGGTTTTTCTTGGCGGCGAAGACCTCGGCGACGTCATCGTCGACCGAAGGCGCGACCACGACTTCGGTGAAGATCTCGACGATCTTTTCCGCCGTGGTGCGGTCGAGGCGGCGGTTAAGGGCGACGATGCCACCGAAGGCCGACACCGGATCGCATTCCAAAGCGCGGCGATAGGCTTCGATCAGGTCACCACCGACGGCAACGCCACACGGATTGGCGTGCTTGACGATAACGCAGGCCGGGGCGTCGAATTCGCTGACCAGCTCGATCGCCGCATCGGTATCGGCGACATTGTTATAGCTCAGTTCTTTGCCTTGCAGCTGCTTGGCGGTGGCGACGCCGGGACGGTCCTCGCCGGTCTTGTAGAAGGCCGCCGACTGGTGCGGGTTTTCGCCGTAGCGCATGGTCTGCAAGCGGGTGGCGCCGATGGTCTTGCGCGCCGGATAGGCGTCGCCCAGTTGCCCGGCGAACCAGGTCGAGACGGCGGCGTCGTAAGAGGCGGTGCGGGCAAAGGCCTTGGCTGCCAGGGATTTGCGCAGGGCCATCGAGGTGGCGCCGGCCTCGGCAATGGCCGCCAGGACCTCGTCCATGCCGGCCTTGTCGACGCAGATGCTGACATAGGGGTGGTTCTTGGCCGAGGAGCGGATCATGGCCGGCCCGCCAATGTCGATATTTTCGATGGCCGCTTCGAAGGCGCCACCGGCGGCGACCGTCGATTCGAACGGATAGAGATCGATCCACACGATATCGATCGGCGTGATATCGTGGTCCTTCAGCGCCTGGGCGTGTTCGGGAGCGTCGCGATAGGCCAGCAGGGCGCCGTGGACCTTGGGGTGCAGGGTCTTGACCCGGCCGTCCATCATTTCGGGGAAGCCGGTGATGTCGGCGACGTCCTTGACCGGGATGCCGGCCTTTTCGATGGCGGCGCGCGTCCCGCCGGTCGACAGCAGCTCGACCCCGGCCTGGTGCAACGCCGTGGCGGCTTCGATCAGGCCCGCCTTATCGGACAGCGAGATCAGGGCGCGTTTCGGGATGACGAGATCGGCGGCGGGCGGAAAATCGGGCGCGGCGGGCATAAAGCTATCCATGTGTTGGGAGGAGTCGGCTGCGTTTACACCACGGGTCGCCATAAGAAAACCCCGCCGCAGGGTTTGCGGCGGGGTTATTTTGAGTGGCGCGTCACGACTTAGTAACGACGGCCATATTGGTTGCTATTGCTGTAGGCATAACCATTGCCATAGCGGCTGTCGGAATAGCGATGGGTCGTGCGGCCCGAACGATAGTCGTAATGACCATATTGCTCTTGCGCGGCGGCTTCGATCTTGTTGCAGGTCGCCTTGCCGTGGTTGTGGCCGATCTTGTTGCCGAAGAAGCCACCCAGGACAGCGCCGGCAACCGTGCCCAGGCCCTTGTTGTGGGTGTTGGCGACCGAACCGCCGATGGCGCCGCCGGCGATAGCGCCCAGGATCATGCCGGTCTTGGCGTCGTTCGACTTTTCAGTCTCACAGACATAGGACGATTGCGCCGAAGCGGTGGTCGGGACGATGGTGGCACCCAGCAACATGCCGGTGGTGGCGACAGCAGCGATGGTGGTTTTGATAACGTTTTTCATAACTTCAATCCTTCATGTTTTGCCGGCTTTAAGGAACATCCCGTTGCCGATCATGAGGACAGTTATAACCCCCTGAACCTGAACGGGATTTGAGCACCGCGTTCATGCTCGTTCAGACTGCACTTTTTTTCGCGGGACCGTTTTCGCATAAAAAAAGCCCTGTAAAAACAGGGCTTCTCTCAAATATTGTGGGCGAGAATTTACTCACGAACGTACTTGTAAACGACCTTTTCATAGCGGCCGTTCGACATTTTGCGGTAGTGGGTTTCTTCACGATAGGCGATGGCCTTCATGCATTCCTTCTTGCCGTGGTTCTTGCCGACCTTGGAGCCGACGACACCGCCGACAACAGCGCCCACGACCGTACCCAGGCCCTTGTTGTGGGTATTGGCCAGCGAACCGCCGATGGCGCCGCCGGCGACCGCGCCGATGACCGTACCGGTCTTGCTGTCGCGCTTCTGGATATATTTGCATTCCACCGAATAGGCTCCGGCAACCGACGGTACGACAACCGAAGTAGCGATCAGGCCCAAACCGGCGAGGGCGAGGGCGGTATTACGAGCTATATGCGACATGACTAAATTCCTTATTTTGTACTTCGTGTGCTGGCGCGCACTCTATTGCACGGGAAATAAGGATACAGTTTGGCTTTGTTGCGGCAGAATAAATTACCGGAACGCAATTTTATGATTCCGCCGGGGACAATTTCCACCGCACCCGCGTCGGCGCATCCAGCCGGCATACTCCGCGCAGGGCAATCACCGTCGCCTTGCGCGCCACACCCTTTTCGAACACCGCCCCGGCTTCCAAGGCGACCTCCTTGGCGTCGTGACGTAACCACCATCCCCGCCCGCCGGGCCCGCGCAGCAGGACACTCTTCTTGTCGCGCGCCATCGAGGCCTGGACCTCGGGATGCAACAGGAAGCGCACGGTGAACGGCGCCGCCACCGGCAGGGCCTGAGCCTGGGCGCCCTGACGCGCCTCCATCGGCGTCAGCCGTTCCTCGCCGCGCAGTTCGTCACGCAGGGCGTCGACATAGAGCCGGCGTTCATGCTTGAGACCGAACTTCGGCCGCCAGCCTTCGTGCTCCATCTCGAGCAGGGTGCCGGATTCCTCGGCATCGACGCGGCGGTTGCGCACGCGATAACGCAGGCCTTCCAGGGTAAAGTTGAGCAATTCGCCAAAACGGCCGGTAACGGGGCTCAAGATCGCCGTCTCGCCGATAGTCAGGCTGTTGGCGGCGCCGACGATGCGGAATTCCTGGCGATCCGATTGCGCCGGCGACCAGCCAGGCAGCACGATCAGCTTGTCGCGGCCGCCCGAGACTTCGAACGCCATGGGATGATCGCAGGCCGCCGAGCCGAAGGCGCCGGCCTTGGCCTCGCCGGTATCGACAAAGACGCTCAAAGAACGGCCGAGCAGGCGCTGGAAACGGCCCTGTTCCAACACATTGGGCAGGCTGACCGGCGTGGCGCGGTTGTCGTCATGGACCAGGGCCGGCTCGATATGCTCGGCGGCGATCGATTCCGCGCCCTGAAAGGCGCACAGGCTGCCGTCCGGATGCGACAGGGTGCGCACGAAGCGCGTCAGGCGGTCGATATGCTGCTGGATATAGTCGGGTACCGGCAGACTGCGCTGCGCCAGGCCATCCTCGATCAGCAAGAGATCGTACAGCAGGTCCAGGCCCTGTTCGACACTGCGCGAGGCGTGCGAACCGTCGGCCAGGACGGCGCGCTTCAGCGCCTTGGGCAACAGTTTCAAACCCGTGCGGCGGAAACCGTCGCCGACGCGGCCGGACAGGACGCAGCCGAGCGTCATCAGGGCCACGGCCTTATTGGCCTGCCAGGCCATGTTCTGGTTCAGCCGCAGCAGATGTCGCCCCTGTTCGGCCAGGGATTGCGACAGAACGATGACCTCATCCGGCGTCGCCACGGCCGACAGACGACGGGCAAACAGCGACAGATTGATCAGCCGGCGCGGCAGGACCTCTTCRCCCCAGGTAAACGGCGTCCAGCTGCGGAAGGTCTTGTGCCATAGCAAAAACAGCCGCATCGCCTCGCGTGCACCGTCATCGCCCTGGGTCATCAGCGAGCCCAGCCAGGCAAAGCGGTGCAGTTCGACAGCGAAGGCCCGCGTCGGCGACGGCCGATTCCATGGATCGCCGCTGCCCTGGACGCTGATGCGGCCGCCGGCCATCGAGAAACGCCCGGCCAGGATGGCCTTACCCATCAATGGAAAGGCCGGCCGGCTTTCGTGGGGCGCCGCTAGGAAACCGTCGGGTGTGCGGCCTTTCAGGGTAAAGCGATAACCCGGCATGCCGAAGACCTCGGCGCCGATCTGTTTGCGCAGCCATACGCCCACCACCTTGGCCCACGGCGTCTTGACCGTCGACAATTCGGCAATAGGACTGGACGACTCGTAAGCCAGCATCAGCTTTATGCGCCCTCGCCCTTCAGGGCCTTGATATTGGCGGCATAGGCAGAGGGCCCACCCTTGAATACCGCGGTGCCGGCGACGAGGGCCGTGGCGCCGGCGGCGACGCAAGCCGCGGCATTCTGCGCGTTGACACCACCGTCGACCTGCAAAATGGCCGGATGGCCCGCGGCGTCGAGGCGCTTGCGCACGGCTTCGATCTTGCGCAATTGACTGTCGATAAAGCTTTGCCCGCCGAAGCCTGGATTGACGCTCATGATCAGGATCAGGTCGACATCGTCCATGACCCAGTCGAGGATCTCCAGCGGCGTCGCCGGGTTGAAGACGACACCGGCCTTGGCGCCCAGCTGGCGAATATATTTGAGCGTGCGGTGTAGGTGAGCGCCGGCTTCCGGATGGACGCTGATCAGGTCGGCGCCGGCATTGCGGAAGGCTTCGAGGAAGGAATCGACCGGCGAGATCATCAGGTGGCAGTCGAACGGCAGGTGGGTGTGCGGGCGCAACGCCTTCACCACGTCCGGCCCGATGGTGATATTGGGCACGAAATGGCCGTCCATGACGTCGATATGCACCCAGTCGGCGCCGGCCTCGGTGATCGCCTTGACCTCGGCGCCCAGGGACGCAAAGTCGGAGGCCAGGATGGACGGACAGATGAGCGGAGCGTTTTGAGTCATGTAGATTCGCCGGGAGAGGGAGTTATGTGCTTAAGGCGGTTGGAAAATCAGGTCAATCAGCTTGCCGGGTCAGATGCGCGACAAAAAAGCCGTCCTGACCGCCCGGCCGTTGATGCGGCAAGAGGCGCAGCCAACCTTCCGGGCGCAGGGTCTCGGGCACCAGGCCGAGCGCTGTGATGGCGTCCGATTCCGGCTTTTTGACGACGAAATCCTTATGCCGGCGCAGGAAGGCGATGATCTGGCTCTCACCCTCTTCACGTTCCAGAGAGCAGACGCAATAGACCAGGTCGCCACCCGGTTTGACGCGATCGGCAGCGGAATCGAGCAGGCGGTGCTGGACGTCGGCCAGCTTGGCGATATCCGCAGGCTTGGTCGCCCACAGCACATCAGGCTGACGGCGGAAGGTGCCGGTCGAGGTGCAAGGCGCATCCAACAGGACAACGTCGAACTGGCGGGTGTCTTCGAAGCTTTCGGCCTCGCCCATGGCCAGTTCGGCTTCATAATGCGTGCGTTGCAGGTTTTCCTCGACGCGTTTCAGGCGATTCTTGGAACGATCTAGCGCCACCACGCTCGCGCCCTTGCCAAGCAATTGCAAAGTCTTGCCGCCCGGCGCGGCGCACAGATCGATGGCGGTCTTTCCGGTCAGGTCGCCCAAGAGATTGACGGCGATCGAGGCCGAGGCATCCTGCACCCACCACACGCCGTCGTCATAGCCGGCCCATTCGGTCAGGTTGCCGCGCAGGCCCGAGCGCATGGACAGGCCACCAAGCGGCGTGCCTTGCAGGGCTTCCTGATGTTTCGCCATGTCGTCGGCGGTCTTGAAACTGAGATCGGTCGCCGGTTCTTCGGTCAGCATCATGGCGATGCCCTCGGCGTTATTCTGACCATAGGCCTGCACCCAGCGCTGGAACAGCCAGTCGGGCGCCAGGCGCGAAGCCACCGGCGGCTTCAGGCCACCTTCACGAATGACACCGCGCAGGATGGCATTGATCAGGCCCTTGAATGGACGGGTATTGGAAGCGCGCTCGGCCAGCTTGACCGTGGTCGAGACGGCCGCAAAGTCCGGCACCTGCATGAAGCCGATCTGGACCAGGCCGATGCGCAACAGGTCGCACACTGCGGCCGACGGCGCCTTTTGCGTCTTCTTTTCGATGATATAGTCGAGCTGCCCCAGCCGCCGCAGGACCAGTAGGGCCATGGCGCGGGCGAAACTGCGTTCGCCTTCGGACAGCGCCAGAAACTCACCGCGCGTCACCGCCTCGTCGAAACCGGTACGCTTGGTCAAAGCGGCGTCGATCAGGGCCATGGCGGCGATGCGGGCATTCATGCCGATATCGCCGTCGTCGTCGGTATTCACCGTCGGCGGGTCGTGCCTGACGATATTCTGCGCCGGCTTCGGCTTCAGGGCATATTTGCCAGTCGGGCGCTTGACCAGCTTACGCTGGAAGGACGGTTTTTTCGGCGGGGCGGACGGGGCCATGGGGCAGGCCTTTCATAAGATGCTGGGTAAGGGGCACCTCATAGGCGTAAAGGGCCTGCGCGTAAACGCTTTTTCCGTTAACGTACCGTGGGCAGTCCTGTGGCCGTCGTGCCGGCGCCCGAGTCACGGCGCTTCATCTCCATGGCCAGAGCGATCAAGGCGTTGACGCGGTTCTCCGTCGCCGGGTGGGTCGAGAACAGATTGTCCATGCCCCGGCCGCTCAACGGGTTGATGATGAACATGTGAGCGGTCGCCGGATTGCGTTCGGCGCCGTAATTGATGCGGCCCTGGCTATAGGCTTCGATCTTTTTCAAAGCGCCGGCCAGGGCTTCCGGATCGCCCGATATCTCGCTGCCCATCCGGTCGGCTTCGTATTCGCGGGCGCGCGAAATAGCCATCTGCACGATCATGGCGGCGAACGGCGCCAAAATCGCCATCAGAATGACAACCAGGAAGTTGTTTCCGCCCTCTTCGTCGTCGCGCGACCCGCCGCCGAACCACATCGCCATATTGGCCAGGCTGGAAATGGCGCCGGCCAGGGTGGCCGTGATGGTCATGGTCAGGGTGTCGTGGTTCTTGACGTGGCCCAGCTCGTGCGCCATGACGCTGCGGATCTCCTCGCGGCTCAGCATCTGCAACAGTCCGGTCGTCGCGGCCACGGCCGCGTGCTGCGGATTGCGGCCGGTGGCGAAGGCATTGGGCTGGTCGCTGTCGATGACATAGACCGCCGGCATGGGCAGGCCGGCGCGGCGGCTCAGCATCTCGATATCGCTGTAATAGTTGCGCAGCAAGGCATTGCCGGAGTCTGGCCCAACTTCCTGCGCCTGATACATACGCAAGACCGCCTTGTCGGAATTATAATAGGCGAAAACATTCATCGCGACGGCGATGCCCAGTGCGATCAGCATGCCCGTCGGCCCGCCCAGCATCATGCCGATCACGCCGAACAGAGCGGTCAGGCCGGCCAGCAGCAACCAGGTCTTCAACGGGTTCATCTTACTTAAGCTCCTTGAGGAAACATCAAACAGAGCCTAGATATGGAAACCCCGTCCTTTGCCCGCAAGGCGATTACACAAATGTCATCTTCCAGTGATCTCAGCAGCCTGGAACCGAAAAAGGTTCTGACCCCCGCCGCCCAGCGCGCCCTGGCCGAAGCCGCCGAACGCCGTAATCTGGCGGAAGCCGAAGCCGCCAAAACCATCGAGGAAGGCGGCCCGCCGGGCCCGGAGCCGACACGCTACGGCGATTGGGAACGCAAGGGCATCGCCGTCGACTTTTAGCCACCAGGGTGCAAGCACCCTGGACCCGATACTGACGCTCTCGGACGCCGGTTCACGCTAACAAACGCATGTTACGCGTTGTGCAGGGCGGCCAAAATGCTTTGCGTCGCGGCGACGGGATCGGCGGCGCGGGTGATCGGCCGGCCGACCACAACATGAGAAGCGCCGTTCAGAATAGCGTCCTGAGGCGTGGCAATGCGTTGCTGGTCGTTGATGTCGGCGCCGACCGGCCGCACGCCCGGCGTCACGATCAGGAATTCCGCCGGCACGCGCGCCCGGATCATCTCGGCTTCCAGCGGGCTGGCCACCACCCCGTCCATGCCGCATTCGACCGCCTGATCGACCCGGCGCAGGATCAGGTCGCTGAGCTGCATTCCATAGCCCATGGCATCGAGATCGTCCTGGGTCAGGCTGGTCATCACTGTCACGCCAATAATCTTGCAGTTCTCGCGCACACGGCCGGCGATCGCCGCCTTCATTACCTGCGGCTCGGCATGCACGGTCAGCAAGTCGCAGGCGCCGTTCGACACCGCTTTCGCTGCGCCTTCCACCTGGGCGCCGATATCGTGCAGCTTCCAGTCCTGGAAGACCGACTTGCCGGCCGCCGATAGCTCTTCGCAGAGAGCCAACCCGCCCTGGGCCAAAAGCGTCAGGCCGATCTTGTAGAAGGACACGCTGTCACCGAGTGTCGCGATCAACCGCCGCGCCGAATCGACATCGGGCTCATCCAGGGCGACGATCACACGCGGGTCGGCAGGCAGCAGATGGCTCATGGTCGGTCGTCGCTTTCTTCTGTTATGGGCAGGCGTGATTTGCTATGAGGGCGCGCGGCCCCCTGAAATCCCTGATTTGAATGCTGAGACCGTCTCATGAGCCTGGTTGAGTTCTACGTCAACTTCTTCATCACGCTTTTTGCCTTGATCGACCCGATCGGCAATGTGCCGATCTTCGCGGCAGCGACCCAAAGCCAATCGCCGACGGCCCGGCGCTTGCTCAGCATCTATATCGCCATCTTCACCGCCATCATCCTGACGCTGTTCTTCTTCGCTGGCCTCAATATCCTGAAATTCTTCGGTATTTCGATGGATGCCTTCCGTATCGCCGGCGGCCTCTTGCTGTTCCTGATGGGCCTCGACATGGCGCGCGGCGATTTCCTCGAGACCTTCAGCCACGCCGAAGAGGTCAAGTCGGGCGGCGATCCCGCCACCGGCGTGCAACCGCTCGGTCACCGCGAAAGCGCCAAGAAGTCGTTCGAAAAGCTGGTCGTGCCGTTCGCCTTTCCGCTGATGGTCGGGCCGGGCACCATCTCGACCGTCATCATCCAGGCAGACATAGCGCAGAAACTGGGCCTGTCCGGCCTGGCGCTCGGCGTCGCCGCCATCTTCACCACCGCCGCCGCGGTTCTGGTGACGCTTCTCTTGTCCAACACGATTTCGCGCGTCTTCGGCCGGGTCGGCATGGTTGTGGTGGTCCGGGTCCTGGGCCTGATCCTGTGCGCGCTCAGTGTCCAAATCATTATTTCCTCGGTCAGCGAGATCACCCACAATCTCATCCTGCCCAGCGCCGCGCATCCCTATACCACAACGACGCACCATCGCTGAACGGATCCGGAGCGCGGCGCGACCACTGCGGAATTCTGCTTTAAGAAATATTAATGATATATTAACACCAACCTCTTAGGGTTGTGGTGCTAACTATGCCAAACGCTTGCCCCTTTCGAAGCTGGCGAGCGAAACTAAAAATACGCCCGTCACCTATAGGCCTGCCGGCCAAGACCTTTGTGATGACCACGGCAGGGGAAGAAAAATAAGGGAGGTGTGGATGGGAAATTTCGCTACGTCCGAACCGCGGCTGAACGACGCCGGTTGCAACGCCATACCGGCCAATTGTTACGCGCTACGACCCGCACGCGTTCTGTTGGTGGACGATTCGCGTAGCGACATCCTGCTGGCGCAGCACTATCTTCTCGGCCAGGTCGGTGTCGGCTGCGAACTCAGCGTCGCGCGGTCAAGCCGTGAGGGCCTGAAGATTCTTATCGAGGCGGACGAAGCCCATCGGAAAATCGACCTCATCCTGCTCGATATCAACATGCCCGGCGACGGCGGCTTCGTCCTGCTGGAGGACATCCGCAACCATCCGCGCCTGCGGGCGACCCCCGTTGTCATGTGCACCGGCTCCGCCTATGAGGCCGACCGCGTTCAATCAAGGCTTCTCGGGGCCGTCGGATATATCCTGAAGCCGCCCTCGCTCGATCGCCTGCGCAAGGTTCTGGACCTGCTGCCGACCCTCGATCTTTACGACGAAACGGACACCACACGGCTCATGGCGATAGAAGGTTCGCATTAAGGCCAAAGCCGTCAGCGGTTAATTTGGCTGACAAATTGAACGCAGGATGCGCTTTAATTCGCGACATTCGAGGGTTTGGCAAGCGTCGTGTAAAACGTGCTGCCCTCCCCCTCCTTTGAGGTCACGGTGATGTCGCCGCTGTGGTTTTCGGCAATCTTCTTGCAAATCGACAGGCCCAGTCCGGTGCCGGTGATGTTTTCCCAAACATGCAGGCGGCGGAAGGGTTGGAAAATCTGCGCCCTATATTTCTCGTCAATGCCCAGCCCATTGTCCTTGACCGTCAGGCACCACCTGTCCGGCTGGTCGATGACGCCGATATGCACGCGGGGGATATTGCCCGGGGGCTGGTACTTGATGGCATTGGTGATCAGGTTCTGCAGAAGACGGATCAATTGTACCGGGCTGCCGTAAAACGTCGGCAAGGCGTCGAAAGTGATTTCCGCCTTTTGCTCGCGGATCAGCTCGCGTAAATTGTCGAGCGCGCTGCTGAGGACCAGGGCGCCGTCGAAAAAGACAAGGTTGCCGCCGCTATCTTCCGTTCGCGTATAGGTCAACAGATCGGCAACCATATCGTGCATGCGCGCGCTGGAATTGAGGACGACGCAGAGATATTCCTTGCCGGCGTCGTCCAGGAGCTCGCCATATTCGTCCGACAGAATCTTGCTGAAGCTGACGACCGTGCGGATCGGCTCCTGCAGATCGTGTGAAGCCACATAGGCGAAGCGTTCCAGCTCCGTATTGGTGTTCGCCAGTTTTCGCACCAGCAGCTCGCGGTCATGCGCCATGGCGCTGTGCTTGATCGCGGCCACGATGGTTTCATGCAGCAGTTCGGGCGTGATCTCCGACTTGACCAGATAATGCTGGGCGCCCGACTTGATGGATTGCACGGCGATGTTTTCATTACCCTGACCCGTCATCATGATGATCGGCAGATAAGGAAATTGCGGAACCAGTTGCCGCAGCAGATCCAGTCCGTTTCGCCCCGGCAGGGAATAGTCGAGCAAGACGCAGTCCGGCCGTACCGTCGCCAGGCATTCCAGCATGGAATCGCCGCCGGCGGCTTCCAGGTACCGGTATTCTACGTCTTCGATCTTTTTCAGGGCACGGACATAGCGTTCGCGATCATCGGGACTGTCGTCGACAAGCAGCACGATCGGCGAATCGGCGACAGACGGCACGGCACTGGCCCGTGTTTGGTTGGCATGTGTCATGACGGTCTGTCATTTCCCTTGTCATGATTGGGCAGTATCGCCACACCGAACCAATAGTCTTTCATCGTCCGGATGGCTTCGGTCAAGCCCTCGAAACTGACCGGCTTCTGGATATAGGTGCTGGCGCCGAGGTTATAGCACTGTTCGACATCCTTGGCATCGGACGACGTCGTCAGGACGACGACCGGAATCGGTTTGAGAGTGGCATCGCCTTTTATGTGGCTGAGGACCTGACGGCCGTCGATACCCGGCATGTTGAGATCGAGCAGGATGAGGTCGGGCTTCGGCGCACTGCCTTCCACGGCATAAGGTCCTTCACTATTCAGGTAATCCAGGGCCTCGCGGCCGGACTTGCACCACCGCACCGGATTCAGGAAATGGTTTTTCTTGAAGCTGCGGATCGTCGCTTCGTAGTCGTCCTCATTGTCTTCCACGAGCAAAATGACGGGTATGGCCGGCATGTCTAGGATCCTCCCGAAGCTTGCAGGGTAAAGTAAAAGGTGGTGCCGTTCGATGGTTCGGAGTCGAGCCATATCCGTCCGCCATGGCGTTCGACGATCTTCTTGACGAAGGTCAGTCCGACGCCGGTGCCCCGGGCGGTATCATCTTCTTCATTCAAGCGTTTGAAGATACGAAAGATGTCGTCATAAAAACGCGGCTCGATGCCGATTCCGTTATCCTTGACATAAAAAACCGGATGCTGGGGCTGCGAATCGTTCACGCCGATCTCGATGCGCTTTTGCGGCTTGTCGTTATATTTGACGGCATTGGTAATGAGGTTGCGAAACACCTCGGTGACCCGCGGCACATCGCAGGTGATAACCGGCAACGGTTTCGGTACGACGATGAGCGCGTTTTGCTCTTGCAGGGTAATGTCCATCATCAGCTCGATGTCACGGATCATGGCGTTGAGATCGGTTCTTTGGATGGCCAGGTCCTGGCGGCCGAGCCGCGAGAAATACAGCAGATCGTCGACCAGGGCTTCCATGCGCCGGCACAGATAGACCATGCGGTTCAGTCGGCGCCTGCCGCCGTCCTCTATGCTGTGGCCATAATCCTCCTGCAAAAACATGGCGTTGTTGCTCAAACCGCGGATCGGCTCTTTCAGGTCGTGCGAGGCGATATAGGCGAAGTCGTCCAGCTCCTGGTTGCTGCGTTTGAGCTTTTCGACATAGGTGTGAATCGCCGCCTCCGCGTCCTTGCGCTCGGATATGTCGCGAATGGTGCCGACGAACATGCGCTCGCCGTCCGCCCACATTTCGTTGACCCCCAACTCCATCGGAAAGACGCTGCCGTTCTTGCGCCGCGCCGCGACCTCGCGCCCGATGCCGATCACTTTTTTCTCGCCGGTCGTCTGGTAATGGCTGAGATAGCCGTCATGCCCGCCATGATAGGGCTCGGGCATCAGCATCTTGACGTTCTGGCCGATGACCTCGTCAGGCTGGTAGCCGAAAATCCGCACCGAGGAGGGATTGAAGCTGCGGACGATACCCCGGCTGTCGATCGTCACCAGGCCGTCCAGCACGGTGTTCATGACGGCCTGGAGGCGGGCGGCTTCGGCGCGCAGATTGTCTTCCGCCGCCTTGCGTTGCGTGATATCGCGCGTCACCTTGACGAAACCGGTCAGGTCGCCCCGCTCGTTGCGCACGGGATCGATCACGATACCGGCCCAGAACAGGCTGCCGTCCTTACGCACCCTCCGGCATTCTTCTTCGAACTTGCCCTCGGCGCGGGCCTTGTCCAGGGCCTGTTGCGGAGCGCCAAGATCGATGTCCGCCTGGGTGTAAAAAACCGAAAAATTCTGCCCGACGATCTCCTCGGCCGTATAACCCTTGAGCTTCTGCGACCCCAGGTTCCAGGTGGTGATCCGGCCTTCGGGATCGAGGTGGACAATGGCGTAGTCCGCGACCCCCTCCATCAACATGCGGTGCAAGGATTCCACCTCCACCAACGCTTTGGTCTTGTCCAATATTTGCGTCTCGGCCGCCTTGCGCGTGCTGATGTCGCGGATCGTGCCGACGAACAGGCGGTTTTCACCGATGCGCATTTCATTGACGCCAAGTTCCATCGGGAAAACGCTGCCGTCTCTGCGCCGGCCCGACACCTCGCGGCCGATACCGATGACCTTCTTTTCGCCGGTCGTCAAAAAGTGGTGCAAATAGCCGTCGTGCCCGCCGTGATAGGGTTCGGGCATAAGGATTTTGACGTTTTGGCCGATCACCTCTTCGGCGCCGTAACCGAAAATCTCCACGGCCGCTTGATTGAAGCTCTGGATGGTCCCGCAGCTGTCGATAATGATCATGCCGTCGAGCACGGTCTGAAGAACGATTTGCAGCAGCGAGTCGTCTCGCGTCAGATCGTTGAAAATCGCGGAATCCATGGCGTTTCTGACTTGAACCGTATGACGGGGACTGGGTACGCCTGTACTTTAAGCAACACTGTATCCTGCCCTGAATGGTTGTGAAAGGACAATCAATAGCTGTTGAGAAATTAAAGCAGCGGCCTGCTTCCACCCGTGATATCGAATCACCGTCTTGCCAAAAGGCTTAGCGATGAATCTTCTGCAATTGGCCGGAAGCAAACTCCATCACCCAATCGTCCGGCAACACTTTCAACAGCGATGCGATCGCCTTGTTCGGCGCCCCCGGCACGCAGGTCGCGCGGTTGGCCTCAGCGGCGACAAAGCCTTCGCGCGCCACTTCGTCGGCGCCCATCCACGCCCACTCCGGGATGGCCTGACTCAGTTTCGAGCGCGTGCCGACGACATCGTGAAATTCCGAATAGGTCCAGCCGGGGCACAGGGCGCTGACATGGACGCCATGGTCGCGGACTTCGAGATGCAGGCCCTGTGAAAAACGCGTCAGATAGGTCTTGATCGGGCCGTACAACGTGTCCCCCGGCGAGGCCGGCAGAAAACCGGCGACCGAGGCGACATTGACGATACGGCCGAACTTCTGTTCCTTCATCGTCGGCAAAAAGCGATGAATCAGTTCGGTCGGCGCCAGCATCATCACCTGCATGAAGGCGCGGTGCTGCTCCCAGGTGCTGCCGAGGAAGCCGCCGGGCTGGCCGTAACCGGCATTATTGACCAGGCCGTCGACCGTCCGGCCCAGGGCGAGGATACCGGATTGTAGGGCTTCCGGCGCTGAGGGATCGCTGAGATCCGCGGCAATGGCATGGGCTTCGACGCCGAAACGCAGGCGGATTTCCTCGACCAGCTTATCCAGCCGGTCCTGGCGCCGCGCTGTCACCACGACGTCCCAGCCGTGCGACGCATAGGCCCGCGCAAAGGCCAGGCCAATCCCCGAGGAAGCTCCGGTAATCAGGACGAGACGGCGTGTCAAAGCATTGACCTCTAACTAAAAAATCACGTCAGAGCGAAACACGACCGCACGCAAAATTGCAAGCAGATTAAGCCACGGCCTCGACCGGCAGGTCATGCGTATGTTTCAACAAGTCCGCCACGGTGATCATCGACAGGCTCTGCGATGCCGCCGCATTGGCCAGCGCCATGGCCTCATTGACCGCCTTGGGTATGGCCTGGCTGATCGGACAGCCCTTGGCGCCGACCGGTGCGCTGCCCAAATGGGCGCAGCCATTGACCGCGCGCAATACCTCATCCAACCGGATATGTTCCGGCCTTTTCAGCAACCACGCACCGCCCGCCACACCCGAGCACGTCGCCAGCAAGCCGGCCTTGGCCAGTTGCGTCGTCATACGGCGGATGACCACCGGATTGGTCGGGATCGAGGCCGCCAGCACGGAGCTGGACACCGCCTGTTCTCGCGAATAGGCGTTGCGGTGGGCCAGGTAGGCCAGCGTGTGCGCGGCAACGGGAAATCTTTGACTGTCGGACATTGGACTATGAGATTACGATATTTCGGATAGCCACACTAGCGGAATTGTGCACCCGCTCAACCAACCCATTGAATGTGTCCTTAAATAGGCGTAAGAGCGCCACGTTCAAGCGAGGGACATCAAGAGACTGTGTGTCATCGGCCCTCAGGAGAGTATGAATGATTGGGGACAACCCTGCTGAGCCTACGGCCTCCCCGCCGGACTCAGCCGTATCCGGCAGCGCACCGGAGCAAGCAAGCGCCGCTTCCACAGACCATTTCGCCAAGCCTGACAAGGCCAACAAGGCGCCGCACCATCCGACCGATTCGGTCGACAGTCATGGTCACGGCTCCGAAGGCTTCTGGGCCCTGGCCATCGGTTCGATCGGCGTCGTCTTCGGCGATATCGGTACCAGCCCGTTGTACGCCATGCGCGAAGCCCTGTTCCACACCCGCGAAGGCACCAGCGCCGACCTCGCCGTCAAGGGCGTGATCTCGCTTGTCTTCTGGGCGCTGATCATGGTCGTGACGGTGAAATATGTCATCTTCCTGATGAAGGCCGACAATAAGGGTGAAGGCGGCACGCTCGCCCTGATGGCCCTGACGCAAAAGGCCCTCGGCAAATATTCGCCGACCGTGTTTTTCCTCGGCATCTGCGGCGCCGCCCTGTTTTACGGCGACGGCATCATCACCCCGGCCGTTTCGGTCCTCGGCGCCGTCGAAGGCCTGAAGGACGCGCCTGGATTCGGCGGCAAGGTGCACCATCTCATCGTGCCCATATCGGCCATCATCCTGATCGCCCTGTTCATGGTGCAATCGAAAGGCACGGCCAAGGTCGCGCGTTTTTTTGGCCCGCTCACGGTTTTGTGGTTCCTCACCCTGGGCGGGCTCGGTCTCCTGCATATCTTCGACAGGCCTGAAATCCTGGTGTCGCTGATGCCGCAATACGGCATCACCTTCCTGTTCGCCAATGGCTTGATGGGTTTCGTCATCCTGGGCAGCGTCTTTTTGGCCGTTACCGGCGCCGAGGCCCTCTATGCCGACATGGGTCACTTCGGCAAGAAACCGATCCAGCGTGCGTGGCTGTTCTTCGTCCTGCCGTGCCTGACGCTCAACTATCTCGGCCAAGGCGCCCTGACTCTGGCCGACCCGTCGGCGCGGGAGAACCCGTTCTGGCGGATGGTGCCGGAATACGCTTATTGGCCGGTCTTCTTCCTGGCCACCATGGCCACCGTCATCGCCAGCCAGGCCGTCATCACCGGCGCCTTCTCGATCACCCAGCAGGCCGTTCAGCTGGGCCTCCTGCCGCGCATCGACATCAAACGGACCTCCGAGACTCAGGCCGGTCAGATCTTCGTACCGCAGATCAACACCATGCTGATGGTCGGCGTCCTCATCCTGCTCTTCGCCTTCCGCTCGACCGATCGCCTGACCTCGATGTACGGCATCGCCGTCACCGGCGCCATGCTGGTCGACACCCTGCTCGCCTATGTCTTCCTGCGCCACGTGTGGAAATGGAAGCGCTGGCAGGCCTGGGCGCTCGTCGTGCCGTTGGGCTGCCTCGACCTCGTCTTCTTCACCTCGAACCTGCTCAAGATCCCGCAAGGCGCCTGGCTACCCCTCATGCTGGCCGGCGTGCTGATCATGATCATGCTGACCTGGGCGACCGGTTCGCGCACCCTGTCCGACAAGTCGAAACGCGACAGCGTCGCCCTGCTCGACCTGGTCGACATGCTGAAAAAGCGGCCGCCGCACCGCGTCGCCGGCACGGCCATCTTTCTAACCTCGGACGCTGAATCGGCGCCGGTGGCCCTGATGCACAACCTCAAGCACAACAAGGTTTTGCATGAGAAGAACATTATCCTGACGGTCAAGACGGTCGGTACACCGCGCGTCTCCGAAGACAGCCGCGTCTCGATCGAAGTCCTCAATGACGACTTCAAAAAGGTCACCCTGCTCTACGGCTTTATGGAAAGCCCGAACCTGCCCCGTGCCCTGGGTCTCTGCCGCAAGCTCGGTCTCAAGTTCGACATCATGGCGACCAGCTTCTTCGTCGGCAAACGCAGCGTCGTGCCCTCGGCCAATTCCGGCATGCCGCTGTGGCAGGACAAGCTGTTTATCTTCCTGATGAAAAACGCCGCCAATCCGACCGAGTTCTTCCATATCCCGCCGGGACGTGTGGTGGAACTGGGCACGCAAGTCACCGTTTAATCTCAAGAAGCCGTCGGGAAACCGGCGGCTTTTTTGTCGGGCATAGGTGCGTTCGACGGGCTTTACGCGATTGTCACTTGCATCCTTATCCCTGAAACCTTAAAGCGCGCGTGATTGTTTTAACCTAAGGTCACACGCTCCATGTCCGCAGCTACCGATAAGCCCGTCAAGAAAGTCGTCCTCGCCTATTCCGGCGGCCTCGACACCTCGATCATCCTGAAGTGGCTGCAGACCGAGTACAATGCCGAAGTCGTCACCTTCACCGCCGACCTGGGTCAGGGCGAAGAACTGGAGCCGGCGCGCAAGAAGGCCGAACTCCTCGGCATCAAGCCGGAAAACATCTATATCGAAGACCTGCGCGAAGAGTTCGTCCGCGACTACGTCTTCCCGATGTTCCGCGCCAACACCGTCTATGAAGGCCAATACCTGCTCGGCACCTCGATCGCCCGCCCGCTGATCGCCAAGAAGCAGATCGAAATCGCCCGCAAGGTCGGCGCCGACGCCGTCTGCCACGGCGCCACCGGCAAGGGCAACGACCAGGTCCGTTTCGAGCTCGGCTATTACGGCCTCGAGCCCGATATCCGCGTCATCGCCCCGTGGCGCGAATGGGAGTTCGCCTCGCGCGAAGCCCTGCTGGCCTTTGCCGAACAGCATCAAATCCCCATCGCCAAGGACAAGCGCGGCGATGCCCCGTTCAGCGTCGACGCCAACCTGCTGCACTCGTCATCCGAAGGCAAGGTGTTGGAAGACCCAGCCGTCGAGGCACCTGAATTCGTCTATCAGCGCACGATTTCGCCCGAGGCTGCGCCGGACACGCCGGCCGTCTTCACCATCGATTTCGAACGCGGCGATCCGGTCGCGATCAATGGCGAGGCCCTGTCGCCGGCTGCTTTGCTGACCAAGTTGAACCAATTGGGTCACGACAATGGCGTCGGCCGTTTAGACCTGGTCGAGAACCGTTTCGTCGGTATGAAGTCGCGTGGCGTTTATGAAACACCGGGCGGCACCATCCTTTTGGCGGCGCACCGCGGTATCGAGTCGATCACGCTCGATCGCGGCGCCATGCATTTGAAGGATGAGCTGATGCCGAAATATGCGTCGATCATCTATAACGGTTTCTGGTTCTCGCCCGAGCGCAACATGTTGCAGGCGGCGATCGATTACAGCCAGGAAAAGGTCACCGGCCGGGTCACGGTCAAGCTCTACAAGGGCAATACCACGGTTATCGGCCGTGAGAGCCCCTATTCGTTGTACGACCAGGACCTGGTGACGTTCGAAGAGGGCAAGGTTGCTTATGATCATCGCGATGCCGCCGGGTTTATCAAGCTGAATGCGCTGAGGTTGCGGGTGGCGGCGAAAAGGGATCAACGCGGCTAACTTACGGGGTTTGGGGCCTGCGGCCCCAAGCCTTCCCTGTTCTTTCCTGACCCTGGCCCAGAGGGCCGAGGGGTCAGGAAAGAAGAAGCAAAGATGTGGGGTCTCGGACCCCACGCCCCATAGTTTGCCACATTGACTCTTTGCAGCGCCCGCCACTAACTGCGCGGCATGACGAACAGTTTCAACATCCTGATCAACAAACGATCGGGCACCGTCCTCAATATGGGCGAGCCGGCCATCGAAGCGGCCATCACCCACAGCCAAATCCCGGTCAAAGAACAGATCTTCGCCGAACCCGAAGACATGCAAGCCGAGCTGGAACGCCTCACCGCCCGCCCGGAATACCTGCTGATCGGCGGCGGCGACGGCACCATCCGCGAATCCGCGCAATATCTCGCCACGCACAAAAAAGCCTTCGGTATCCTGCCATTCGGCACCATGAACCTGCTGGCCACCGACCTCGGCCTGACCTCCCTGCAACAGGCCCTCACCGCCTATGCCGAAGGCGTCACCGAGACCACCATGGACGCCGGTTACGTCAATGGCGAGATCTTCCTGTGCTGCGCCTCTATCGGCACCATGCCCAAGGCCTCGGTCTTCCGCGAACAAAACCGCGGCGAAAACGTCTTCCTCCTCTTCCCCAAGATGTTCCTCTTCGTCTTCAACAATCTCGATAAAAACAAGAAACAGCGCGTCGTCCTCAAAGTCGGCAACGAGATGCTGAAATTCCACACCGCCGCCCTGGTCGTCGCCGACAACCGCTTCGCCGACAGCGACAAACTGACCGACAGCAATTTCAAACGCAGCGATCTCAACGGCGGCGAACTGGCCGCCTATATCGCCACCACCAAAACCCGCAGCTCCCACCTGCGCTTCATGGCGCGCCTGGTCTTCGGTCATTGGCTCAAAGACCCCGATCTGACCGAAATCACCGGCAAGGCCATGACCTTGTGGACCAAACGCAAGTATGAGCTGGTCTCGATCGACGGCGAAGTCCAGAAGATGCACACCCCGCTCGATTTCAAACTCAAGACCAAATTCATCCACCTTCTCGTTCCGAAGGCCGCGGCATGACCGCACCCGTCCCCTTTCGCCCAGATTGGCGCGCGATTGCAGCCCTTGGCGTCCTTCTGGTCTTCGCCGCCTGGCGCTTCCTCGACATCATCGAGGACATGCACACGGAAGCCACCCTGATGACGGCCGATCGCGCCACCTACCTGGCCTTCCAACACGCGCGCTCACCCTGGCTCGACCAGATCATGATCACCCTGACCGAAATGGGCGATACCCTCGTCGTCACGGCGGTCGGCGTGGTCGTCGCCGGCTGGCTGGCCTGGAAACGCGCCTGGCGCACATGTGTTTTCTGGCTGTTGGCAGCGGGCGGCGGCTCCGCGATCAACACCGCCATCAAGGTTGCCCTGCATCGCGCCCGGCCCGGTGACATGCACTATGCCGGCTGGAGCGCCTATTCCTTCCCCAGCGGCCACAGCACGACCAATGCCGTCCTCTACGGCTTCCTCGCCATCATCGTCATGCGGCTCGTCAAGCCGGCCTGGCGTTTGGCCGTGGCCGCCGGTGCACTGGCCTTTGTTGCCGCCATCGCTGTCTCCCGCCTCTATCTCGGCGCACACTGGCTATCCGATGTTATCGGCGGACTAACTTTCGGATGTTTGTGGCTGGCCCTGCTGGGCCTCGCCTATCTCTATCGCCAGACCGAACCCCTGGACGCCGGCAAACTGCTGGGCGTGGCCGGTGGCGCCCTGGTCCTGGCCGCCAGTGTCAATATCGCCCTTCATCATCAGGTCGACGTCGCGCGTTATGCCGTCAATAACTGTCTGAAAGACCCCGCCGGGATGTGCGCCAAATGAAGATCATCCATATTTCAGACCTGCATTTCGGCTGCACCTCGAAGCCGGTGACCGACGCCCTGCTGCGCCACCTGAACGATGACGCCCCCGACCTGGTCATAGCCAGCGGGGACATCACCCAGTCGGCCACCATCGCCGAATTCGAAGAGGCGCGAACCTTTTTCGAAAGCCTGACCGTCCCTTATTTTGTTATTCCCGGCAATCATGACCTGCCCGGCATGGACCTGACGCGTTTCATAGACCCGTTCGGCCGCTACAAACACCATATCGCCGCGGACATGGAGCCAGCCCTGCGTACCGCCTGCGTCGACATCAAGGGCATCAATTCGGCGCGCGTGATCATGCCGCACTGGAACTGGGCCAATGGTGGTGTCAGCCCCCATCAACGCCATGAGATCGAGCGGTTTTTTGCCCCTTCGACGACACGGTGGCGCATGCT
This sequence comes from Asticcacaulis sp. P2_B1, assembly GCF_056404915.1. Taxonomy (NCBI): domain Bacteria; kingdom Pseudomonadati; phylum Pseudomonadota; class Alphaproteobacteria; order Caulobacterales; family Caulobacteraceae; genus Asticcacaulis; species Asticcacaulis sp. P2_B1. The sequence goes on from NZ_JBFUDD010000002.1 coordinate 781,582, forward strand.
GGTCCTGCACCATCCCCTGGTCAGCGCCAAGGAGCTACCGCTCGACGTCAAGGTCTATGGCCGCTCGAAAGCGCTCGAAACCATAGCCGAGCAACGTATCGACATCGTCCTCGCCGGTCATCAACATCACGCCCTGGTCGAGCCCCTGTCGGTCGACGACCACACTACCCTGTTCGTCAATGCCTCGACCACCCTGTCGCAACGCATCCGCCGCCAACCCAACGGTTTCAATATCCTGACCTTCAACAATGACAGCGTCCGCATCGACATGCTGCGCTTCGCTCATGATAAATTCGAAACCTTTTCCGCCTTTACCCACACCAAGACTGCCAATTCCGTTTAAGCCATGTTAGGTGCAGGACATGGTCCTGCCCGTCGATCCCGCCAAATATTATGCCTTTGTCGTCGCCATGTTTTTCATGGCGATTTCGCCGGGCCCGGCCAATCTGTTCTTCATCCGCACCGGCCTCTCGGGCAGCAAATTGCGCGTCCTGGCCGGCGTCGTCGGCACCAATTCGGCCTCCGTCGTCTGGTTCGTCGCTTCGGCACTCGGCCTCCAGGTCCTGATGCAGGCCTTCCCGGTCGTCTTTCAGATCATCGCCTTCCTGGGCGGGCTCTATGTCGGCTGGCTCGGTTTCAAGACCTTCCACGCCGCGCTCAACATCAAGAACGAAACGCTCGATGCCGGTTTCACGGCGCCGCTGGAGCAGAAATCCAACTGGGTCACCCTGCGCGAAGGCTTCATGGTCCAGCTGCTCAACCCGAAAATGGTGCTGTTCCTGACAGCGGTCCTGACGCCCTTTGTCGATATCCACCGCCCGATGGTGCCACAGATGGTCGTCTTCTCGGCAACCACCATCGGCATGGACGTGATCACCATGACGTCCTATGGCCTCGGTGCCGTCAGCCTGTCCCGTATCCTCAGCGAGCCGAAAAACAAACAGAAGTTCGATCTCGGCGCCGGCGGTATCCTGATGATCATTGCCTGCCTGATCGTCGCCCACGCCGTGCTGGATTATTTGCACCGGCCGTGAACCGGATCCTCGCCGCGCGTGATTAAGGTCACAAGGACAGAGCTTTAACCATGCGCGACCATCTGCCGCATAATGCTGTGCGAACTCGCGGCGTTTGAGCGTAAATAAGCCACATTGACCTTTAACTGTGTTAACGGAATAATGACTGCAAAATGTCTGCATTTTGGGGAGAGTAAAATGAGAATCCTGTCTACCGCTCTGATCGCCGCCGCCAGCCTGACCCTGCTGTCGGCCTGCGCCACGCCTACCCCTTATCAACCCGCCGACCTGACGCGCAGTACGCCGGGCCGCTCGGCGCCGGGCTATGCCGAAACGCGCCTGGAAGAGAACCGTTACCGGCTGGGCTTTGCCGGCAACGACTTGACCTCGCGCGAAACCGTTGAAAATTACATGCTTTACCGCGCCGCCGAACTGACGCTCGACGCCGGTTACGACTGGTTCGAAATCGTCAACCGCGGCACGGATGAAAAGACCCGTACCGTTGGCCCAATGCGCGACCCTTTCATGAGCGGTTTGTCATGGCGTTTCTACCGCGGCAGCCGCTGGAGCGCCTGGGGCGCCTGGGGCGACCCGTGGGGCGGTGATTTCGACACCGTGCAATATACGCGCTACGAAGCCACGGCTGAAATCGTCATGCACAAGGGCGAGAAGCCGGATAGCCCGAACGCCTATGACGCCCGCACCTTGCGTGGCAATCTCGACTCCCGCATCGTTCGCCCGGCCGAGCGTCCCGTCGAACGGCAATAGTCGCAAAAACCTGTCAAACAAAAAGGCCTGGTGGTTAAAACCGCCAGGCCTTTTTGTTACTTCCGCGCCTTCGGCTTGATCACCTTGGGCATTTTCAGCCGTCGCCGGTTGGTGTGGTCATCGACGACCTCGACCGGCTTGCCGGTATTGTCGGGCTTCTCGCCTTTGAAATAGAACTTCTGCCAGCCCGCCTTCACTGCCTCCGGATCGCGCGCGTTCAGACTCTTGTTGAACTCGTCGCGGGTCGTCGCCCAGGCGTGGAATTGCTTCTTCAGCTCCGGATCGCTTTCCAGCGACTTGATCACCGGCTGGATCTCGTCCTGAGCCTTGTGCTGCACGACCTGAATGAAACAGAACGGCTCGCCCTTCTTGAAGCTGACCATACCCGGCCGGGTCATGCGCCAGTTCATGGTGAAGGGGAACGGCAGCCAGTCGGTTTCAACCAGGCCGGTCAGCGGCGCGATACCGTCCTTGACCGTATTAGGCGGGCCGCCGGCCAGCACGGCATAGCCCGGCGGCGTGCGGAACATGTAGCCGGTATGGAAGGTCAGCACGCCATGCGTAAAGTGCGACTGCGCAATGTGATCCAGCTTATAGTCCGGATCGGAATCGCAGCTGATCATCAGGTCATCCTTGCCTGAGCCACCGTTCCAGATGACGGTGAAATCGATCGGGCAGAGGATTTCCCACCCCGTCGTATTGGCCATGACCAGCGGCAGGCAACGATAGGGAAAGCGCGATTGAAAACTGTCCATCCAGTCGCGGTCGGGCCGCCCCGGCACGATTTCCGGCGGATAGGTCGTCATCACGAAGCACTCTAGTTCCATTTGGCTAAGTCCGTATTTGTGTTAAATCGGGCTCATGACCGAGCCTCATTATACACCTGAAAAACTGCTTTTAGCCTTAGCCGATCTTGGCCTGAAAACAAGCACCCTGTACCACGAAGCGGTCTTTCGCGTCGGCGAGGGCGACGACATAAAGTCGCAACTGCCGGGCGCCCATACCAAGAACCTGTTCCTGAAAGACGACAAGGGCCAGCTTTGGCTGATCAGCGCTGAACAGTCGACGACGATCAATCTCAAGACCTTGCCGAAGGTCATCGGCTCCGGCCGATTGTCCTTCGGTTCCGAAGAACGGCTTTACAATGCCTTGGGCGTCCGCCCGGGTTCGGTAACGGCACTTGGCCTGATCAACGATCCGGAACACAAGGTCCGCTTCATCCTCGACAAAGCCCTGGCCGATGCCGACATCGTCAACTTCCATCCCCTGACCAATACCGCCACCACCGCCCTGTTCCAGGCCGATTTCCGCGCCTTTATCGCCTCGCTGGGTCGGACGTTAAAAATCATCGACTTCAGCATACTTGTTTGAAGTTAAAGGTTTTTATCCACAGATAAGCCAGATAAGCACAGATTTCAGGATCATCACAAACGGTGGAGACCGGCACTTGGAAGCAGATCAACGCGATGCACAGACCTACGCCATAATTGGAGCGGCCATGGAGGTGCATAACCGTCTGAGCTTTGGTTTTTTGGAGCCGGTTTATCAGGAAGCCCTGGGTATTGAACTGGAGAGGGCCGGCATCCCCTTTCGGCGCGAATGCGCCCTTCCCATTCCCTATCGTGAAGGGTTTTTGAAATGCCAATATCGCGCGGACCTGATTTGCTTCGATGAAATTCTCGTCGAACTCAAGGCGCTTCGGCGCATGTCCGGCATGGAGGAAGCCCAGGTCCTGAACTATTTGCGCGCTGCGCGCATTCCAAAAGGCCTTTTGCTCAATTTCGGCGGTGCAAAACTCGAATACAAGAGATTCAGACTCTAAGCCCGTGCAACCCATGACCATCTGGTCTTATCTGGCTTATCTGTGGATCAAAACCTTCCCTTCTTCCGCTTGACTCCACACGCACGGAAGCCCATCTCAACCGCACGGATTTCCAAAGGTAAAGCCATGCCCAGCACGCCCAGCACCGACCCCAATATCATCGACGGTTCCGAAGCCACCTTCATGGCCGACGTCATCGAGGCCTCGCAGCACACCCCGGTCATCGTCGATTTCTGGGCGACCTGGTGTGGACCGTGCCGCCAGCTGACCCCGGCCCTCGAAAAGGTCATCAAGGAGGCCAAGGGCAAGGTCAAGCTGGTCAAGATCGATGTCGACAAGAACCAGGGCATTGCCGCCCAACTGCGCATCCAGTCGATTCCGACCGTCTACGCCTTTGTCGACGGTCGCCCGGTCGACGGCTTCATGGGCGCCAGGTCGGAAGGCGAAGTACGCACCTTTGTCGAGAAGCTCGGCATCAGCGATTCCGGCCCGACCGTCGAGGAAACCCTGGCCCTGGCCCAACAATCGATCGACGACGGCGACGTCACCAGCGCGCTCGAAGCCTACAGCTTCGTCCTCGAGCAGGATCCCGAAAACACCAAGGCCATTGCCGGCATCGCCCGCACCTATCTCAAGGTCCAGCAGCCGGAGCAGGCCAAGCAGGTCCTCGACATGGCCCCGGCCGACACCAAGGACGCCGACATCCTGGGCCTGCGTGCCGCGCTCGAACTGGCGGAAGGGGCGCCAACCGACATAGCCGGGCTGCGTGCCAAGCTGACCGCCAACCCGCGCGATTTCGACGCCATGTACGACCTCGGCCGCGCCCTGGCCGCCACGGGAGAGACCGCCGAAGCCATCAACCAACTGCTCGAGATCGTCAAATACGAGCCCGACTGGAACGGCCAGGCCGCCCGCACCTATCTGTTCAAGATCTTCACCGCGCTCGGCAACACGTCCGAACTGACCAAGGCCGGCCGCCGCCGCCTGTCCTCCATGCTTTTCAGCTAAGGCCCCTGCCATGAACGACGTCACCGAAAACACCAAGCCCGAGCTAGAGGTCGATCCGCGCCTTTTGGAGGCTCTCGTTTGCCCGGTCACGCGCCGCCCCTTGACCTATGACAAGGCGGCCCAGGAATTGATCAGCCCCACTGCGGGCCTGGCCTATCCGATCCGTTCGGGCGTGCCGATCATGCTGGCCGATCAGGCGCGTAAGTTCGACCCCATCAAGGGTTAAAGAATCTTGTAGGGCAAGCGGCGGTTCAACCAGATCACCGCCGGAGCCACGATGACGCAGACGACAATGGCCACGGGTGCGTCGCGCCATGTTGCGCTGAACCCGACAGCCGCGAGCGCGATCAACAGCCACGGATGCAACAGATAGATAAAGATCGACAAAGGACTGAGATAACCCGATGTCGTCTTCAAAGGCGATTTCAGGGCAAGCCAACATAGGCCCAGAGCCGCCACCGGCGCCGTTATCAGCAAATCGAACGTGCCTGCTATGTGATGGCTGAGATTGATAAACGCTTCCGCCGTCACCAACGCAATCCCAACCCCAACCACGATCCACGCGGTGCCTAGCGAGACCTTGCCCAGCCAATCCTGGCGCGCCACGATGAGGCCCAGCGCCATATATGGGAAGGCGAAGAAGACGAAATTGCGGTAAAGCGGCGTCAGAAAATGCAGCCGCTCGATTTCGGCTTTGAACAGCCATTCGTAATTGACCGTATACTGAACAAGTGCTCCGGCAACGAAAAGCACCAGCGCCAAAACAGCCAAAATCTTCGGCCAGCGGCCGTGCACGACATAGAGCAAACACCCGCCCATGGCTGCGGCGATCAGGTACCACAGGTGATTAAACCCGGTCGCCAGCAGGACACCGAACTGATTGAACGGGTGCCACGGCGGGGCAAATTGCGGCAGGTAGATCAACGACCACAGACCGTACAGGATGAGAATGCGCTTCAGCCACCGCCCAAACGCCGATGCGTCATCGAGCGCCGGCGCCAGATAATAGCCGTTGAGGATAAAAAACGCTGGCACGGCGACACGGAACAAACCGTCAGTCAGCAGGCTGCTGAACCAGGGACTTTCGTTTTTGAGAAAATGGCTGTGAATCCCGACGACCATGCAGGCCAACCCGATCTTCAGGCTGTCGACCGCCAAATTACGTTCCGTCACAGGCTGAACCCGTTCAATCCGCCGCTCAGGGGATGGCTGACCCCTTTCCACACAAAGGTCCCGGTCAACTTGGCCGGCAGGCGCAGCGACGCCTTCAAACCCTTGTCGGTGACCGCATAATCGACGCTCACCGCGCCCGACGGCGTCATCACCACTGCGTGCAGCGAGGTCAGGCTCCCGATATGCGGCTCGATTTTCACCGTCGCATATCCCGGTGACGCAGGCTCGACCCCGGCAACAATGGCCAACAGATCCGTGGTCGGATGTCCGCTCCATGCATGCGTATCCGACCGCCGTTCGAAGCGGTCCTCCGGCCAGGTCGTGAAATGCAGCGGTAGCAGGTCGCGCCAGGTCTGCAACAGGCCGAGATAGCGATCGCTCAATCCGGCATGTTCATAGGCGCGCACTAGGTACCACGAGAAATAATAGCTGGCAGGAATGAGGCCGTCCGGCGCGTCGATACCCTTGCCGGTGATCTTGCCCAAAATCGCCTGGGCCTGATCGGCTGGCGCCGCATCATACAGCACCGCCAGGGCATTAGTGTGCTGCGAAAACAGCGTCTTCGACGGATCGTCGGCGAACAGGCCTCTTCCGGCATCCCAGCATTGCGCGCGAATCCCGGCCTTGACCACCTCGGCCTGGGTCGCATCGTCGTCGCCCAGCTTGGCGTCGCCTAAAGCGTGTTCCAGATCGGCCGCCTGCTCCAAAGCACCGAGATAAATGAGCGTCGTCAGGCACGACTCGCCGTTGCCGTCGAAGCTCGGGAAAGCATCGCGATCCTTGCCGACCCAATCGACGAAGTTCCATGTCGGGTTCTTGCCCAGCAAACCGTCGGCATGAACATAGGGCTTGAACCAGGCCAGGACCTCGCGCGCCCGCGGCAGGTTGCGCGTCACCACCGCCGTGTCGGGCTGGTTCATCCACCAATCGTGCAATTGGCCGATCCACAGCAGCGAGAACGGCGCGATCGGGTTATGCCCGCGGCTCGGCCACGCCCCTTCGGTCAACCCGCCCTCCGTCTTCGACCAACCGAAAGCGTCGATGGCATTGACCGCCAATCGCGTATCGCCGGACACGGCATAGGAGATCAGCATCTGGATGCGCGTATCGCCGACATATTGCAGCTGTTCCCAATAGGACGAGTCCATATAGGTTTCGTGAGCATCGATGCGCGCCGTCCGCCATCCGATCTGCCAGATCTGGTTCAGCTGGGCATCGTTCGACAAAAACGCACCCGTAGCCACGAACGGATAGCCGGTCTCGAAGGTCTTCAGCCCCTCCAACCGCAGGGGCGCATCGCCCGTCGTCACATCGAGCTGCAAAAACCGCCAGGTCCGCCAATGCAAGGGCGCAAAGGTCCGGTCCGAACCGTCGGCGATAAAGGTATCGGTCAGGCCGCGGATATGGCGGTCGCCGACCTCGTCGCGCACGCCCTTCTTGCCATCGGCGCCATACAACGCCTCAGCATAGGTCATCTTGATGACGGCATCCTTGCCACCGGAAACACTGAGCTGCGGATAGGCCGACACCATCATCGGCCGGCGGATCAGCAGCTGGATATGGCTGTGCGGCGGCACGGTCTGCCCCGCCGCCGGAAAAGCGCCCATCCCCCGCACCGTCCGGCCGTTTTCGACGCGCTGAAACGTCATGGCCGGCAAGGGATCGGCCGACAACAGCCATTTCGACGCATCCGCCACCGGCGCCGCAGCAACCCAGGCGGCCACCGGCACACGCGCATCGATCGTTTCCGGCGCTCCGGCGACATAATAACCCAGCCAGTCCGGCGTATCGATCTGCGCCATGCCCGACGTCGCCATGTGACCTGGATCAAGCGCCGCCTGCCAATCCGGCCCGCTGTTCAACCCGCCCAGAGCGTCGTCCTCGGCCTTGAGATAGAATCCCGTCGTCACCGACTGTTGCGCCAACGGTCCGGTCTGCAGTTTCAGATCATCGACGCCCGGCTCGACGAAGTTCCACACCACCGCCGTTACCGCATTCGCACCGCTCTTCAGAAACGGTGCGATATCGACCGTCTCATAGCGCCAATGCGCCAGATCGCTGGTCGCCGGCCCCGCCGCGGCACGCTGGCCGTTGACATAGAGGATGAAACGATTGTCGGCGCTGACCTCGACCAGGGCCGCTTTCGGCTTGTCCGCCAATTCGATATCACGCTTGAACTGAACGACGACAGGCGCCGCCGCCTGGGGATGCGTGATCCACTTCGCCTCGCCGGCGTGTGCGCCGAATGCCATGGCCGCCATAAAAAACAGGACGGCCAGGAACCTCACACCAACTCACCGCGCAGCAGCTTCGGCAGGTTGCCTGTCGCCGCGCCGGCGTCTTCCATGACGAACTTGCGCAGGGCCGGCACGCGGTTGAACAATCCCATGCCGACATCGCGTGCTGCCCGCAACACCGGATTGTCATTCGAAAACAGGTGCACGAACCCGTCCATCACCACCGACGTCGTGACATTGTCGAAGCGCCGCCATTGCGCATAACGCTCCAACACGATCTCCGTACCGATGTCCTCGCCCTGGCGCACCGCCTCGATCAGCACTTCGGCCAGGGCCGCCACATCCTTCAGCCCCAGATTCAAACCCTGACCGGCGATCGGGTGGATACCGTGGGCCGCGTCGCCCAACAAAGCCAACCGCCCCTTGTACATCTCTTCGGCCAGGCCGAGACCCAGTGGATAGATGAATTTCGGCCCGACCAAACTGATCTCACCCAAAAATTCGCCGAACCTTGCCAGCAAATGATCGTGGAACAGCTCGTCGCGCACTTGCATCAAGGCCTTGGCCTTGGCATGGGTTTCCGACCACACGATACAGGCGCGATTGTCGTTCAGCGGCAAGATGGCGAACGGCCCCGTCGGCAGGAAATGTTCATAGGCGACATGGTTGTGCGGACGCTCCATCTGCACCGTCGCCACCACCGCCGTTTGGGCATAGTCCCACTGGATATGCTTGATGCCGGCCTTGTCCCGCAAGGACGACCGCCGCCCCTCGGCCGAGACGACCAGAGACGCCCGCAGCGTCTCGCCGCTTTGCAAATCGACCTCGGCGAAACTGCCGGTCTCGCGGTTATCGATCACCGCATCCGGCGAAAACAGGGCGATATCCCGCGCCGTGACGGCCGCGTACAGCGCCTGACGGGCATGGCGGTTTTCGACCATATAGCCAAGCGGCTCATTCCCCGTGCGGTCGGAGATCTCTTCGGCGGCGAAATGCAGGAAAAACGGCAGCGGCTTTTTCGACGCCGCCCCGGGCAAATGCCCGTCGGTAACGAAAATTTCGTCCATCCGGCACGATTTTGGCTCCAGCACATCGCCGACCCCCAGGGCCTTCCATTGCCGGAAACAGGCATAGGCGATCGCCGAAGCCCGGCCGTCGAACGAGGCGTCCAGCATGTCGTCAAACGGCTGCTTTTCGATCAAGGCAACCTCAAGCCCACCGGACTTGAGCGCCAGGGCCAGGGTCATGCCGGCCATGCCGGCGCCGACAATAATCACGTCGAAGTGTTTCATGAGGGCATCATAGCGGGAAGCAAAAAAAGGGCAATGTGCACAAGTGACGCAAGGGCCGACCCAAAGGCGCGGCACCCATAACAAAAATGAAAAAAGCAAACATCGTAAACAGGTCTTAACCATTAACATGGCATCTGGTGCCTGATCCGCCAATTACACACGACCGCGCAGAACCGCACATGACCAGTATTACCCTGACCGTTTGGAACGCCTTCGAAACCCACATGAGCGCCATATGGCGTTCACCCGTCATGGCCCGCATGCGCGGCGCCTTTACGGCGCTGATCGGTATTTCCAGCGTCGTCGCCCTCGCCACCTACCACGCCTCCGACCCCAGCCTGAACAGCGTCACCCATGACGACGTCAAAAACGCCCTCGGCGGTTTCGGCGCCATGGTCTCCGACCTCGGCATCCAATCGATCGGCCTGGCCGCCTGGCCCGCCGCCGCCCTCATGGTCTATTTCGGTCTCCTGCGCACCTTCCACCACGACCCCGACCAGAGCCGCCAAAAACTGCGCCTCCACAGCCTGTGGGCCCTGCTCTTCGTCCTGTCCCTAAGCGCCGCCGTCGGACCGATCATGACCTCGACCGACCCCGTGCTCGCCCAAAGCGTCGGCGGCTTCTGGGGCAGCGGCTTCAACAACCTTTTGAAATCCCTCTTCGATTTCATGCGCCTGCCCGGCGGCGCCATTATCGCCAGCGTCATCTTCACCGGCCTGGCCATGCTCGGCTTCCACCACACCTTCAACCTGAAACTCGAAACCTACGGCCATATCGCCGGCAAGCTGGGCAATGCGCTGGGCGGCCTCGGCCTGAATCGCATGGTCGCGGGCCTCGGCCAGAACCCCGAGACCCAAATTTCCGGCAAAACCCCGCGCGCCCCCAAGGCCAAAATGCCAAAGCCCTTCGTCGACGAAGAAATCTTCGACGATGAAGATGACGCCACACCCGAACCCGCCGTCAAGGCCCCCCTGCCGCGTGTCAACCTGTCACCCGCCGTAGCCGCCCCTCCCGTCGACGACACCCCCGTCTTCGACATCAAACCGCCCAAGCCCTCCGCCCGCGCCGAAGCCGAGAAACAACCCGTCTTCGACTTCCTGCGCCCCGGCAATTTCCGCCTGCCCGAGCTCAGCATCCTCGCCAAGCCCAAGCCACGCAACCATACCTATGACGAAGACGGCCTGCGCCAGAATGCCCGTATGCTCGAAAGCGTCCTGGCCGAATTCGGCGTCCGCGGCGTCATCGACCAGATCCGCCCCGGCCCCGTCGTCACCCTCTACGAACTGGCCCCCGCCGCCGGCGTCAAGGGCGCCCGCGTCGTCGCCCTCGCCGACGACATCGCCCGCAACATGTCCGCCCGCTCCTGCCGTGTCTCGATCGTCCAGGGCCGCAACGCCATCGGTATCGAACTGCCGAACCAGAAGCGCGAGACCGTCTATCTCCGCGACCTGCTGGCCTCCAAGGAATTCGAGCACGCCGGCCATATCCTGCCCATGGCGCTGGGCGAAACCATCGGCGGCGAACCCTACATCACCGACCTCGCGAAAATGCCCCACCTCCTGATCGCCGGCACCACCGGCTCGGGTAAGTCGGTCGGCGTCAACGCCATGATCCTCTCCATCCTCTATCGCCTCGATCCCGAACAGTGCAAGTTCATCATGATCGACCCGAAGATGCTGGAACTCAGCGTCTATGACGGCATCCCGCACCTGCTGGCCCCCGTCGTCACCGACCCGAAAAAGGCCGTCGTCGCCCTGAAATGGACCGTCAAGGAGATGGAAGACCGCTATCGCCGCATGTCCAAGATCGGCGTCCGCAACATCGCCTCCTTCAACGAACGCGCCCGCGCCACCGCCGCCGAAGGCAAGAACTTCGTCCGTAAGGTCCAGACCGGCTTCGACGAAACCGGCCAACCCGTCTACGAACTCGACGAAATGGTGCCCGAGCCCATGCCCTATATCGTCGTCATCATCGACGAAGTCGCCGACCTGATGATGGTCGCGGGCAAGGACATCGAAGGCGCCGTGCAACGCCTGGCCCAGATGGCCCGCGCCGCCGGCATCCACCTCATCATGGCCACCCAGCGCCCCTCGGTCGACGTCATCACCGGCACCATCAAGGCCAACTTCCCGACCCGCATCTCCTTCCAGGTCACCTCCAAGATCGACTCGCGCACCATCCTCGGTGAACAGGGCGCCGAACAGCTGCTGGGCCAGGGCGACATGCTCTACATGGCCGGCGGCGGTCGCATCACCCGCCTGCACGGCCCCTTCGTCGGCGACAACGAAGTCGAAGCCGTCGCGCAATATCTCCGCGACCAGGGCCAACCGCAATATCTCGACGACGTCACCTACAGCGCCGAAGAAGAAGGCGGCTCCGACGGCGGCATGGGCGAAGGCTCGGGCTCCGGCGACGACCTCTACGACAAGGCGGTCTATTTCGTCACCTTCGACCGCAAGGCCTCGACCTCCTACATCCAACGCAAGCTTCAGATCGGCTATAACCGCGCCGCCTCGCTGATGGAAAAGATGGAACAGGAAGGCGTCGTCGGCCCCGCCAACCACGTCGGCAAACGCGACATCCTAGTCGGCCCCCCTCCCGGCCACTAGGGGCAAGCCCCTAGGACCGAAACTGACGCTCATAAACGCCGGTTCACGCTAAGCTCTGACGGTGGCCGCGGCGTTCAATAATCTTCTTATACTCCCCCGCTGGCGGGGGAGGTGGCAACCCGCCTTCGGGCTGACGGTGGGGGGCCTTGCTTCCTTAAGTCCAGTCGTCGTCACGACAACACCCGATTGAACCCTCCCCAGTCCTCGCCTATGATCGCGATAAAGCTTTCAGCGCACACACGGGGACACCATGACCAAGTCGCAGCTTTTCTGGCTGGCCTCAGCCGCCATCGTCCTGACCACTGGCGCCCTCGCCGCAGAAACCATACCCTGGAACTGGGCCACGGCCGACGACGAATACGCCTCGGACCCGGGCTTTAGCGAAAGCAAGGCCATCTGCAAACGGCTCGGCTCACCCATCATCCCCGCCGCAGACCGCCCCAACCCGCAGGAATCCCTGCAACTGAAGGATTGCGACTCCGAAGCCCTCTACTATGGCGAAAAATCACCACCTGACTATGTCAAAGCCCGCCAATGTGCCATCCTCGAAGCGCAAAACGGCTCCGACGAAGCCTTCTTTTCCGGCAACACCATCCTGATGGAAATCTACGCCAACGGTTACGGCACAGCCCGCAATCTCGACCTGGCCACGGCGCTTGCCTGTTCGGTCGAAGGCGCCCCGATGGAAAACGACGGCCGCGTCACCCACCTCCAAGAGCTCAAAACCAAACCCGGCCCGTTCGACTTTTGCGACGACACCACCAGCGGCCTTGCCGAAGGCATGTGCGCCGCCCGTGACGGCGTGAAGGCGGATTACGAGCGCGACCAAAAAATCACCGCCGTAGCGCAGCAATTCCCCACCGCCGCCCAGGCACCGTTCACCGCCATGAAGACGGCCTTCGACGCTTTCGCCACGGGCCATGCCGAAAACGAAACCGATCTCTCCGGCACGGGTCGCGGCGCCTTCGTCGTCGAAGCCGAAGCCGCTGAACGCGACCAATTCCTCAAGGACCTGACCCGCCTGGCCACCGGACAATGGGTGAACGCCACGCCAGCCGAAGCGACCGCCGCCGATGCCGCGCTCAATCAAAGTTATAAAACAGCCCTCAAGGCCTGCGCCGCCACCGACAGCAATTTCAGCACGGTCAAACCCGAAGACGTCCGCGGCGCCCAACGCACCTGGCTGACCTACCGCGACGCCTATGTCCGCTTCGCCCAGGTCGCGGCGCCGAAAATCACACAAAGCGCCATCCTGGCCCGCCTGACAAAACTGCGTACAGCAGAACTCGATAATCTGCCGTGTAAGGAATAGACCGGCCTAGGACCACCTCACCATCACGCCCTTCGGGCGCGGCCCCCCCTGGCAAGCGGGGAGGATACATTTAGAATTTAAAATCAATGGTTTCTGTTCCTCCCCGCTTGCCGGGGAGGGGGACCGCACGACGAAAGCGCAGCTTTCTAGATGCGGTGGTGGGGCATCTTGCGTCTCAAGAACTCAAACCCGCTCCAACCTTATCCACGGATCACGATCCGGCACCGTCGTCACCCGGAACACCTCCATCAGCGCCCAGACGGCCCCCGTTCGCTTCGCATTCGTAGAAGCAAGAAAGCACAAACCCTTACCTCGCCGAACATACACATTCGCAGCGACAGGACCGAAGTGCCCCTAGCGCGCAGGTGATGGGGTTTCTCGCTTTCTTGACCTGTCCGTCCGCTCAATTTTCCAGGTAAATACGGCTGTAATTGGCGAATGGACTCTCCGCCAACCTGGGTTCGATAGCTGCCTTAGCCAGCTTGAAGCCGACGACATAGCAGCAAACCTCCATCGTGCCCTGTCCCGATGACCCGCCGTCGCAATGACCCAGGCCCAACTGTCCCAACAGATCATCCAAAAACTCTTCGAGAGCGTGTCGGGTATCGAGTTCGCCGCTGTCGGCGAAGCCTTCCACTACCGGATATTCGACGATAAGGCGCTTTTGCTTTGATGCCGGCTGCGGACGATACCCCCTCGCCCGCGCGTCGGTCTTCAGCTTGGCGACGAGCTTCCTGGCCTGCGCCACTGTGTCAAAGGGATGGAAGCGATTGTCACCTCCGACGCCACACTCACCTTCGTATTCGACGATCTCATTCTCCCTTGGGAAGGCCTCATAGAAATACAACACCTCGCCATCCCGCCGAAAAAGACGTGGAATTACCGGCAACTTATCTGCCTGGGGCAAATAGCCCTGGACGATATCTTCCCTTGCCTCGACCGGCGCAATCCGCTCGGGCGGTGACGCGAGGGTCTCAACCGTCGCCCGCTCCGCCAGGTCGATCAGCCAGCTCCGCTCCGCGTCCGACAGACGGGTCTTGGCGATACGTGAAATGGCCATTTTAACCGCGCTGGCGTAATCCTGGGTGCGAAGGGCCCAATCACCCGGAATCCAGTCAGGATAATGCAGTCGCCTGGAAATGTAATAGGTCCGTCTGGCCTTGGCATAGCTGCCACGGCCTTGGTCCGGCGGCAGGAGATGGTAATGTGGCATAATGCTCACGAAGATACAAAGCTTGTCTATCTGCTCCAGCGACAGCTCGGCTTCGACCAACCGCACGAAGTTAGCGCCAAAAGAGTCATCCATCTGCTGGACAGCGTCCTGACTGGACGCCATGGAACAAATACAACGTACCTCAGCATACATGGCTGATTTTCCTATCCGGTATACGGGTGGGACGCTTTACCCCGCGGTTCGCCCTGCCGCCCCATGCGCGTAACGACATCCCACTCATCTGGCTTATCTGGCTTATCTGTGGATCAACCCTTTTAAGTGTCAGCGACCGCATAGCGTCCATCCGCGCGCTGAAAAATCACCTCTTAAAATCTGCGCCAATCTGCGGACAAACCCTTAACAAGCCCAACCGCCCGCACCGCCGCCCATCCTAAACTCTCTCCAACCGCATCCACGGATCCCTATCCGGCACCGTCGTCACTCGGAACACCGGCAGCACCGGCCTATTCTCCTCCGGCACCAGACGATAGTTCGCCAATAAACTCGCCAGGATGATCTGCGCCTCGGCCATGGCGAAACTGGCGCCGATACAAATCCGCGGCCCCGCGCCGAACGGCAGATAGGCCGGCAACCGCGTCCACGGCGACACCTGGCCTTTAAACCGATCGGGCCAGAACTCCGTCGGCCGTTCCCAGAACTTGCGGTGACGATGCAGGATATAGGGGCTGATCCACACCTCGGTGCCGGCCGTGATCTTTTCCTCGCCGATGACATCGTCGGCAATCGCCTTGCGCACGATATAGGCCGCCGGCGGATAGAGCCGCAGCGCCTCAAGCAGAGTCTGGCGCAACCGTGGCCAATGACTGAGATCCTCCATCGTCGTCACCTGGTCCGGCCGGAACGCCTGGACCTCCGCCCGGATGCGCCCCTGCTCCGCCTGATCCAAGCCCAGCAAATAACTGGCCCAGAACAACAGCCGCGACGTCGTCTCGAACCCGGCCGCCAACATGGTCGAACACTGGTCGCGGATCTCGGCATCCGTCAGCCCCTCGCCCGTATCCGGATCGCGCGCGCTCAACAACAGATCGAGCAAGTCACCCCTGCGATGCGCCGCACTCGTTCCTTGCGCCCGCCGCGCCGCGATCACCCCGTCGACCATCCCGGCCCACCGCTTGCGAAACCGACGGCGCGCACCCTGGGCCCAGGCAAGATCGTCCTCGTCCTTCGCCATGGCATCGAGCGGATTGGGCCTTCCGGCGCCATTGAGGTAATCCCGCGTCATCGCCGCCAGCTCGGCGCGATCGCCGTCACCCGGCAAAGAAAACAGCGCCATCAGCACGGCATCCAGGGTCGAGCGATGAAACACCTCCGACATTTGCGTGCGATCGATGCCGTCCAGCCGCTGCAACATGCGCACCGAGGCTGTCTGGAAATGCGGGATCAGGTCGTTGGTCGCCGCCGGACTGAATAAGGGCGCCAGCATACGTCTCTGTTGCCGCCAGTCCTCCGCCTCGGCCAGGAACAGCCCCGAGCCCATGGCCGGGCGGAACAAACGCGGCTGGATGATCGGCCGGCGATAATTGGCCATATTGGCCTGAAGCACGTGATGGATGGCGGCGGGGTCGTTGACTGACAGGCTGTCGATACCAAACGCCTTCGCCCGCCCATACAGGATGTCGAACGCCTGTTCGGAATAAACCGACAATGGATTGATAAAAAATTGCGGCAACCACCGCCAGGTCGGAAGCGGCCCGGGATGGATCCGGTGAGCGGGTGGAAAAATGCGTGCGGAAAGGTCATCCATGCTGGCCACCATAGCCTGCGGGAGGTCGTTACCGCAACTGCGGCTGAACCGCGCATTCACCCCCGCTTAATCCTGGGAACACAAACCCCTTGAGATGGGTCTTTTTCGCGCCCTCGAATTGCCTTGCGGCACAGTTACGGTTAGATCGCACGAACACAAAAGGTAAAAACCATGACGACCCTGACCCGCCGCTTCTTCCTGACCGCTGCTACCGGCCTGACAGCCGCCGCGGCCGTCCCGGCCTTCGCCGGCAAGAACGACAACGGCCTGCTGTTCCAGCCGACCTTCAATCCCGCCGACAAGGCCCGTATCGCCAAGGCCACCGCCTATCTGCAAGCGCTCGGCACCGGCCAGGGCCGCTTCCAGCAGGTCGATTTCCGCGGCCGCACCACCAATGGCAACTGGTACCTGCAACGCCCGGGCAAGATCCGCTTCGAATATGACGCCCCCTATTCCCTGCTGATCGTCTCCGACGGCCGCAACGTCAATATGTGGGATCCGCGCCTGCAATCCTTCGATCAATATCCGCTCGACGAAACCCCATTGTCGCTTTTCCTGTCGAAACAGATCAGCTTCAATCAGGGCGTCATCATCGCGGCCGTGTCGTCCAATGCCGCCGGCTTCACCCTCAAGGCGCGCGATCGCCGCAAAAGCGTCGGCGGCTTCGTGACGATGAACTTCGCCCAAGATGCCGCCGGTAATGTGATGCTGAAAGAATGGACCGTCGTCGACCAACAAAACCGCCCGACAACGGTAAAATTGGTCAGTTTCACACGTGATTCGCGTCTCAAGCCCGAGTTATTCGTGCTCAATAAGCCGCAGAAGAAATAATAATCGCGTTTCCACTTTTACGCTTGCAGTTTTTTCGTGAGCGTGTTATTTTTCACACATTGGAAACAGGCGGCGGTGCGTTTCCAAAACGTGCGTTTTTCCCTTTTTTCTCTTCGTGTTATGTGCCAAAATCTTGCCCGGTTCGTCACCACGAACCGGGTTTTTTGTATATTCTCAAAGCCTTACTCAGTTAGCAGATTGTTAATCCATGCGTTTGTCGCTGGTCTCGTGGAACGTCAACTCCGTCCGGCTGCGCATGCCGCAGATCGCGCAATTCCTTAAGCAAACCGACACCGATCTCATCTGTTTGCAGGAGATCAAATGCCAGGAAGACGAATTTCCGCGCCAGGATTTCATCGATCTGGGCTTTCCGCACATCCATATTGCCGGCCAAAAAGGCTGGCATGGCGTTGCCCTGGCATCGAAACACCCGTTCGAAGTTCAGGAGCTTTTACCCTTCTGCCGTCGCGGCGAAGCGCGCGTCCAGGCCATCAAAATACAGGCGGGCGCCGGCCATCCGGTCGATATCTGGAACTTTTATATCCCGGCCGGCGGCGATGTTCCCGATCGCGAAGGCAATGACAAGTTCGATCACAAGCTGACCTTCTACGAACGCCTGACCGAACACCTGCACCACCGCGACCCGGACAAGCCCCTGCTGATTTGCGGCGACTTGAACATCGCGCCCGGTGAGTTCGATGTCTGGAGCCACCGGCAAATGCTGCGCGTCGTCAGCCATACGCCGGTCGAAATCGCAGCCTTCGACGCCCTGATGGTCGCCGGAAAGTTGCACGACCCCTTCCGCGTCACCTATCCCAACCCGCAAAAGATCTTTTCATGGTGGAGTTATCGCGCCGCCGATTTCCGCAAATCCAATCGCGGCCTGCGCCTCGATCACGTCCTGCTCAATCCCGGCCTGATGGCGCGCGTCGACGGCGATATCACGGCCAAAATCCACGACGATATCCGCGAATGGGAACGCCCATCGGATCACGCCCCGGTCCAGGTTGTCTTTGATATCGCCTAGACCTTGGCATCCTATAGAAGAATTTATCCACAGATAAGCACAGATAAGCACAGATGAAGTAAGTAAGACTTAACTCTAAAAGCACGAGAGAAACACAAAATCAGAGAGTGTCTTCGCGCGAAGCGCATAAATCCAGGATCAATATTCGCCCTTTGGGCGCAAACAGATTAAGCACTTAAATTTTTCGTGCTTTTGGCTTCGCCGAACTTCGTTTCGTGTTCAGAACCTTACTTACTTCATCTGTGCTTATCTGACTTATCTGTGGATAAAACCTTACTTACTATACTCCGAGATACATCATGTCCGAAGCCCAACTCCCACCCGCCCTCCTCGCCAAGGCCGATTTCCGCCACAACGAATATGCCTGGCGCGTCGCCGACCTGCCCGAAGTCATCGCCACGGCCAAGGCCATGGGCCTGCGCAATATCGGCGGCCAGCTGCAGATTCGCACCGCCGACGCCATTGGCGAATGTGATTGGGTCGGCATAGATGCCTGTCAACTGATCCCACCCATGCTGCCGTGGGAAGCGATGGTCGAGATGTCGGCCAATATCGCCCTGGCCGACTTGGCTCAGCTCCAGGCCGAATTCGACTTCGCCGCCGAAATCACCGAAGCCTTCCCCGGTCCGGTCGAACGCCATCTGACATCGGGCGGCACGCTCGACGACATCATCTGGTTCGTCTGGTACGCCGATTCCGAGGTAGAGGCTGCGGCTGCGGCACCGGAAGTGCCGGAAGGCTGACGTTGCACACGTGGCCTCACTTAACCCAAGCGGCTTCCCAGCCATCATAAGTGCCGTTTTTTGAGGCTGCCAGATCATCGAATTTGTGGCTAAGCGGCAAGATGTTGTCTTCGCTGGGGATCATGGTTTTGTTAGCCGCCAAGGTCCAGTCGGTATAACCGTCAATCTGATGGATATCGACGGTGAACCCCATGTCGGCAACGGTCGCCCGCAAGGATTCCGCGTCGGCCTGGGTCGGGAAATATAGATAGAAGATGACATCGGTCGGCTTGGTGATGTCCGAACCCTGCTCTTTCAATTGAGCAATGACCAACCTGTCGGCGTCATCAGCCGTGTTGGCTGTTGCGCCCAAGGTCACCTTTGATGTGGTATCCGCCCAAACCGGATTGTTTTGAGCCAACGCATTGTGGGCTGCGGACAGGATCGCCAGAGCAAACGCTCCGGTGATCATCGCTTTTGTTAGATGCGTCATTCTACCCCCCTTAGCAATGTTGGAACATAACGACTCCAGATTCAGTCGCCACACATATCCCCTCGCCCCTTTTAATGGGAGAGGGTGGCGGGCTTTAGCCCGCCGGGTGAGGGGTTCTTTCTTCCGGCTGTCGTTTCAATCCGAAGCCAACCCTAGAACTGTAGACGATACCCGCCGGCATCGGTCATCAATAACCGCGCATTGGCCGGATCGGGCTCAATCTTTTGCCGCAGCCGGTAAACGTGGGTTTCCAGCGTATGGGTGGTGACGCCGGCATTATAACCCCACACCTCGGTCAACAGCTCTTCACGCGTAATCGGCTTGCCGCCGGCGCGATAAAGATATTTGAGGATATTGGTTTCCTTCTCGGTCAGGCGCGTCTTCTTCTGCGTCTGATCGACCAGGACCTTCAGGGCCGGCTTGAATTCGTAAGGCCCGATGCGGAACGTTGCGTCCTCGCTGGTCTCATGCGACCGCACCTGGGCGCGAATGCGTGCCAAGAGGACGGCGAAGCGGAACGGCTTGGTGACATAGTCATTGGCGCCGGCGTCCAACCCCAGGATCGTGTCCGAATCCGAGGTCTGGCCCGTCAGCATGATCACCGGCGTCGTCAGCCCACCCTTGCGCAACAGGCGGCAGGCTTCGCGGCCGTCCATGTCGGGCAGGTCGACATCGAGCAGGATCAGGTCGGCATTGACGCTCTTGCCCAGCCTCAGGCCTTCGGAGCCGTTGGCGGCCTGAATGACCTTGAATTCTTCGTGAAGTTCGAGCTGCTCGGCCAAAGCTTCGCGCAGTTCATCGTCATCATCGACTATAAGGAGGGTTTTTTGTTGCACCATGATCCTGTATCTTGTGTCTTATCGTTATGATTAAGCAGCAAAAGCTTCGAAATGGTCAAGACTTTTACGGCACGGGCCGATCACACACTTGGCATAGACCAACATAGTGTGCGTTGCGCCCTGGGAAAAGGGGGCGTTCTGTCCGCCGCCGATAAAAGAGAGGGCGATGGCGCCACGCCGCTGGGAATCTGGCCCATCCGCTACGTATTTTACCGTCCCGACCGCCTCGCCAGACCTGAAACCGTCCTGCCGGTCGTGGCACTCGCCGAAGACGATGGCTGGTGCGACGACGTGTCGTCGCCAGACTATAACCGCCATATCAAGCTACCCTCCGCCTTCGGCCACGAAAAGCTTTGGCGTGACGATCATGTTTACGACCTGATCGTCGTCCTGGGTCACAATGACGATCCCGTCGTCCCGGGCATGGGCTCGGCCATCTTCCTCCACCTGGCGCGCGAGGATTATTCCGGCACCGAGGGCTGCGTCGCCGTCACCCAGGCGGATCTGCTCGAGCTATTGAAAGATGCCGAGCCGGACAGCGCTATTGAGGTCGTGGCCTAGCGACGCTCCGAATAGGAGCGATTCGGAGTGTCGATTTCACGTCATTATTTATATAATTCAACGGGTTAACATATTTCGGAGCGCTGCGGTATAGCCGATAAAGGGCCCACATCCACTCCGAATGATCCGGCCAGGCCCACACCGCGGCTCGGTTTACCGGGCGCCGAAGATCGCCGAGCCGACCCGGATTTCATGCGAACCGAAGGCCAGGGCCGTCTCATAATCGTCGCTCATACCCATGCTGAGATGGCCAATGCCGTTGCGTTCGGCGATTTTGCGCAGCAAGGCGAAATACGGCCCGCGCGGTCCCTCGACCGGCGGAATGCACATCAGCCCCGCAATCGTCAGCCCATGGACCTCCCGCGCCGCCGTCAGGAAAGCATCGGCCTCTATCGGCAAAACACCCGACTTCTGCTCCTCTTCGCCGATATTGACCTGGACATAGAGCGCCGGATGCCGACCCTGTTTCTGGATCTCGTCGGCCACCGCCCGCACGATCTTTTCCCGGTCCAGGCTCTCGATGACATCGAAAAATCCGACCGCCTCGGCCGCCTTATTGCTTTGCAACGGCCCGATCAGCCGCAGCTCCAGGTCCGGATAGCCCCCCCGCACCGGCGCCCACCGTTCCATGGCTTCCTGGACCCGGTTCTCGCCGAAACGCCTGTGCCCGGCCTCGAGTACCGGCGCGATCGCCCCCCACGGCTGGTTTTTCGATACCGCCGTCAGATAGGCCGCGTCGGTCGGGCGCCCTGCCGCCTTTAGGGCCTTGTGCATCTTCGCTATCAGCTTAATATAGGCCGCAATCGATGGCGCAGGCTGGGTATCCAACGATGACATATAAAACCCGCTTCAAGTATCTGTTCGACAAGGCCACAGACATAGCCCACGCGGCTCACGCTTTGAACCCCAAAGCGGCGCATCTGCCGGCCCTTTTTTTCTTCAGCGATCCACAGCGCACGCCCCACCCCGAGGACATAGCGACCCTGCTGCCCGAGGGCTGCGGCCTCGTCTATCGCCATTTCGGCGAAAG
Organism: Asticcacaulis sp. P2_B1; assembly: GCF_056404915.1. Taxonomy (NCBI): domain Bacteria; kingdom Pseudomonadati; phylum Pseudomonadota; class Alphaproteobacteria; order Caulobacterales; family Caulobacteraceae; genus Asticcacaulis; species Asticcacaulis sp. P2_B1. The sequence goes on from NZ_JBFUDD010000002.1 coordinate 803,297, forward strand.
CCACGCCCCGCAGCGCGCGCGGCTGCTGCGCAAGATTGCCAGCGACCATGGCCTGACTCTTCTGATCGGTGAGGACCACGACCTGGCGATCGAAGTCGAGGCCGATGGCGTCCACCTGCGCGAACAAAGCCTGTGGCGCGCCGCCGGGCTCCACGCCGCCCACCCCGAACTCAAGCTGACCATAGCCTGTCACGATGCTGACAAGGTGCGCGACATCCCGACCGATGCCGGCCTGTGCGCCATCTTCGCTTCACCCGTCTTCGCCAGCGCCAGCCTGTCGGCCGCCGGCGTGACGCCGCTCGGACCCAAGGGCGCCCGCGCCTTCGTCGAAGCGGGCAGTCTGCCGGTCTACGGTTTGGGAGGGATCAATTGCGACAATATCGCTAACTTGCGCGACAGCGGTCTGTCGGGCGTCGGCGCCATCGATGCATTTAATGTAGTTTAGACGTTCAGAACTTGCCCGTTCTTAGAACTTAAACGTCGTCTCGAGACGGACGCGCGGCTGCTTCTTGTTTTGCAGCTGATTATTCGGTTCCGGCTTCAACGGGTCGCTCTTCTCACCGAAGCCGACCGTACCACCGACGCGCAGCGACGGGGTGAGCTTATAGAAGGCGCCGGCATCGATATCGTTCAGGCCGGACGGCGAGGTCTCGGGCTGGTTGACATCGAACTTCATGCCCCACTTGCCCTTCAGATTGAAGGTGTAGACCTTGGACTGGTTCTTGGAAAAACCTATGTCATTGGCGAACGTATCGCTGGCGGTCGCCAAAGGCGTCAGCGTCATAACATCGGCAGAAGACTTTTGTGCCGGAGCGGCATAGGTCAGGGTGCTGCTTCCGGCCAAAGCCAGAACAACCAAACCCGCCACCAAAGACACCCCACCACGGTTCATGTCACTTTATCTGCTTCAAGCTGCCCGGAGCACAAATTCCGGGACGTGTTCTACACACCTATTTAGGCATAGATATGTCAAATTTGGATTAAGGCCTAACGTCGCACCGGTCAAATATATATCTGACAAATAGCCTTAACCGATGAACTTCACTCATATGATGTGTTGAATCCGCAACGCCTTCCTCGTGGGAAACCTACCCAACAGGCGAGCGGCCCCACTATACCGCCATCCCCTCAACCGCGCTTTTCCCATATATTTCAAGCGAGAAGCGAACTATCACAGGCTTGCAGCATCTTTACGGCGGTTGCGCCTTTAATTTGCCTTTGTGGTGATAATCTTATAGCGCCACCTCTTGTCATACCCCCTCTCTCGCATGCTATAGAGGGGCAAATGCAGGAAACGGCGTTAATTTCAAGGAATCCCGGCTGAACAAAAGCGGATTCACATCAGATGCGGAGTGATCATTCAATGACGACTATGCGGACATCAGTCCTGGCCTTGGCTGCGCTCGCGGCGTGCCTGTCGCTCGGCGCCTGCGCCAGCCTGGGGTCGAAATCCGGCTCCACCGCGTCCGCCAACACCACGTCGCCCGAAGAAGACAAGATCCCTCTGGCTCACCTGTTCGGTTTCGGCGGCGATAAGAACAAGAAGTCGAGCTATAACGAGCAAGCCGGAATAGGCGTCAACGCCTATCTGTGGCGCGCTTCGCTCGACACCATCTCCTTCATGCCCCTGACCTCGGCCGATCCCTGGGGCGGCGTCATCATCACCGACTGGTACGCCAATCCGCAAAAGCCGGACGAACGTTTCAAGACTACCGTCTATATCCTGGATTCGCGCCTGCGCGCCGACGCCCTCAGCGTCTCGGTCTACAAGCAGGTCCAGCAAGGCGGCCAATGGGTCGATGCCGACGTCTCGGCGCAAACCCAAATCGATATCGAAAACGCCATCCTGACGCGCGCCCGCGAACTTCGTCTCTCCGACGTCAAGAACTAAGCACGCCTCCACTGCATCTTTAAGAGCCGCCGTGGGCAACCATGGCGGCTCTTTTTATGCTCCGCGGGCCAAGGGGCAAGCCCCTTGGAACCATGACAAAGCACTGGCATCGCAAGCCAAGCCACCTTATAAGCACCCTTCCCTCCAGATCGACGTAAAGCTTCATGGCCCGTTACAATCCCAAAGAGACCGAACCCCGTCAACGCCAGCGCTGGGACGACGCCCAGGTCTTTCTCACCCAAGAAGCACCGGGCAAGGATAAATATTATGTCCTCGAGATGTTCCCCTATCCGTCGGGGCGCATCCATATGGGCCACGTCCGCAACTACGCCATGGGCGACCTGGTCGCGCGCTTCAAACGCGCCCGCGGTTTCAATGTCCTCCACCCGATGGGTTGGGATGCCTTCGGCATGCCGGCCGAAAACGCCGCCATGGAACGCAAGATCCACCCCAAGGGCTGGACCTACGACAATATCGCCAATATGCGCAGCGAGCTGAAGCGGCTGGGCCTGTCGATCGACTGGACGCGCGAATTCGCCACCTGCGATCCGGCCTATTATGGTCAGCAGCAAAAGTGGTTTCTCGACCTGCTGAAAAATGACCTGGTCTATCGCCGCGAAAGCCAGGTCAACTGGGATCCGGTCGACATGACCGTCCTGGCCAACGAACAGGTCATCGAAGGCCGCGGCTGGCGCTCCGGCGCCCTGGTCGAAAAGAAGAAACTGACCCAATGGTTCATGCGCATCACGCGCTTCGCCGACGACCTGTTGACCGGGCTGGAAGGCCTGGAACGCTGGCCGGACAAGGTGCGCCTGATGCAGGCCAACTGGATCGGCAAGTCGCGCGGCCTGCGCATGCGCTTCCCGTTTGCCGGTGAGGCGCCGGCCGGTTTTGAGGCCGGGCTGGACATATACACCACCCGCCCCGACACCCTGTTCGGCGCCGGTTTCGTCGCCATCGCCGCCGATCATCCCTTGGCGGATCATGCAGCCGCGACCAATCCCGAACTGGCGGCCTTCCGCAAATCGATCGCCAAGGGCGGCACCTCCCAGGCCGATATCGACACCGGCGAAAAGCTGGGCTTCAATACCGGCATCCAGGTCGAACACCCCTTCAAGCCGGGCGAAACCCTCGACGTCTGGGTCGCCAATTTCGTCCTGATGGATTACGGCACCGGCGCCATTTTCGGCTGCCCCGCCCACGACCAGCGCGATTTGGATTTCGCCCGTAAATACGACCTGCCGGTCATCGAAGTCGTGCTCCCGCAAGGCGCCGATCCCGAAACCTTCAAGGTTGGTGACGAGGCCTATACCGGTCCCGGCCATATCTTCCATTCCGGCTTCCTCGACGGCCTGGATATCGAACACGCCAAGAACGCCGCCATCGACAAGATCGAGTCGATGAACCTGGGTGAAGGCGCCACCGTCTTCCGCCTGCGCGATTGGGGCGTGTCGCGGCAACGCTATTGGGGCTGCCCGATCCCGGTCATCCATTGCGATGACTGCGGCGTCGTGCCCGTGCCCGACGATCAGCTGCCGGTCGTCCTGCCCGAAGACGTCACGTTCGACGTCCCCGGCAACCCGCTGGAGCGCCATCCGACCTGGAAGCACGTCAAGTGCCCGCATTGCGGCAAGGATGCCCGTCGCGAGACCGATACGCTGGATACCTTCGTCGACTCGTCGTGGTATTTCGCCCGTTTCACCGACCCGACCTCGGCGACCCCGATCAACAAGGCAGCGGCCGACCACTGGCTGCCGGTCGACCAATATATCGGCGGTGTCGAACACGCCGTCCTGCACCTGCTCTATGCCCGTTTCATCACCCGGGCCCTGAACCACTGCGGCTATCTCGACGTCAAGGAACCTTTTGCCGGCCTGTTCACCCAGGGCATGCTGACCCACGAGACCTACGAAGATGGCGAGGGCAAGTGGGTCGAGCCGGCCGATGTCGAGCTGTCGAGCGAAAACAATGTCCGCAAGGCCACGCGTATCTCGACCGGCGAAGTGCTGACGATCGGCGACATCGAAAAGATGTCGAAATCGAAAAAGAACACCGTCGCGCCCGAGGATATTTTTGATACCTACGGTGTTGATTCGGCGCGCCTTTTCGTCCTGTCCGACTCACCGCCGGAACGCGACGTGCAATGGTCGACCTCAGGAGTCGAAGGCTCCTGGCGCCTGACCCACCGTATCTGGGACCTGTTCGACGCCCTGCCGGCCGAGGATGTGCCCGAGGTCGGCGACGCTGGCACGGCCCTTCTGAAAGCCGCCCATAAGACGGTCAAGTTCGTCACCGAAGGCTTCGAGGGTTTCCGCTTCAACGCCGCCATCGCCAAGCTGTACGAGCTGGTCAACACCATCCGCTCCAGCAACGTCTCTGAAACGGGCGCCAAGGCCCGCCGGGAGGCCTTGACCCTGCTGGCTGGCCTGATCGCGCCTGTGACGCCGCACCTGGCTGAGGAGTGCTGGACGCGCCTTGGCCACGACGGCCTGATCGCCAATGCACCCTGGCCGAAATTCGATCCGGCCCTGGCCCAGGACGACGTCTATGTCCTGCCCGTTCAGGTCAATGGCAAGAAGCGCGGCGAAATTTCCATTCCCAATGGCGCCAGCGAAGAGCAGATTCGCGAAACGGCCCTTGCGGATGAAGGCGTTAAGCGGCATCTTGACGGCGTTGCGATCCGCAAGATCATCATCGTGCCGGGCCGTATCCTCAACTTCGTGGTAGGCTGACCCTTATGCGCAATCTCCTCAGGCTCCTGACCCTGTGCTGTTTCGCCGGCGCCACGCTCGCCCTGTCGGCCTGCGGCTTCGCACCGCTCTATGCCCAACAGGGTTTGACGTCGAGCATGCGGCAGATCGGCATCGAGGTGCCGGACACCCGTACCGGCTATTTCCTGCAGCAGGACCTGCGCAACGGTTTCGGCGGCGATGACTCGTCGCCCAAGGCCTATATCTTGACCGTCAAGATGAGCGAGCGCCATTTCAGCATCGGCTACAAGGTCGACGACACGTCGACCAAGTCGGAAGTCACCAGCTCAGTCTCCTATGTCCTGGCCGATGCGAATACGGGCAAGGTGTTGTACAAGGACTCGTTCACCGAAACCGTCACCTATGACACCACCAGTTCGCCCTTGACCGGCGTGGTGTCGCAGCAGGATGCTCAGGAACGCATCGCCGTGGCTATTTCGCAAAAGATCCAAACCAATCTGGCGCTCTATTTCCATGATGGTGTCACGGGGCGAACACCTCCGGCCATTACGGTTCAGAAGGATAATCCGACGGACAGGAATCCGGTGGGACCCAAGGATTCGACATCTCAGGACGCAACATCTCAGGATTCAGTGAGCCAGTGATCGTTGTGATCGCAGCATGAAACTCGCCAAGCGACCCGAAATCGACGCCTTCTTCAAGAAACCGCCGGCCCACATGGTCGGCGCCCTGATCTATGGCAAGGACCGCAGCCAGGTCATCGAACGCGGCACGGTTCTCGCCAAACAGATCGTCCCGGACATTACCGATCCGTTCAACGTCTCCCTGCTCACCGACAGCGATCTGGAAAGCGATCCGGCGCGTCTCGAAGGCGAGCTGCAATCCCTGTCCTTGATGGGGGGACGGCGGTTGATCCGACTCAAATTTTTCACCGAAAAGGCGACGCTCGACAAGGCCGTTGCCGCCAGCCTGAAAGCCCACGCCGCCGGCGAATTCAACCAGGAAGCCTTTATCGTCATCGAAGCCGGCGGCTTGGGCGGCGATTCCAGCCTGCGCCGTCTGGCCGACGCCGACAAGAACTTGGCCAGCATCGCCTGTTACGAAGACGAGACCGGCGACGTCGTCCGCATGGCGCGTGAAACCCTTACCCAGAACGGCGTAGCCCTGACCAGCGCCGCCATGGACATCTTCGCCCAGCGCATGCCCAAGGAACGCGGCGTCGCCCAGCAGGAGGTCGAACGCCTGATCCTGTTTATCGGGCCCAATTCGCACCAGACGCTGAATGAACACGAGCTGGAAGAATTCCTGGGGGTCGAGCCCGATGCTTCGATGTTCAAGGCCGCAGCCGATGCCTTCGGCGGGCGCATGAAACCCGCCCAGGCGGGCTTGCGTCGCGCATTTGCTGAAGGTGAGAGCGGCGCCGACGCCCTGCGTGCGCTCAGCATGCACCTCAACAAGGTCAGGCTGCTTAAAAGCTTGATGCAGAAGGGCTTGGGCACCAAGGAGGCGACGCGCGCCGCCGGCGTCTTCTGGAAGGACGAGGCCGACATGTTACGCCAGGCCCAGGCATGGAACGACCATACGCTCGATCCGTTGGCCCGCGACCTGATCGAAGCCGACAAGGCGTGCAAATCGACCGGCATGCCCGACCATTTGATCGCCGAACGCCTGTATTTGCAGATCGCCGGCAAGGCCGCACGGGCAGGACTCTAAACAAAATCCGTTGCGCAGCCTTGTGTTCAGCGCATCAGCAAAAAGATTCGGAGTGGATCAGGCCGGTTTTCGGAGCGACACTCCGTAACCGGCGCTCCGAATGGGCTATTTCATCAGCTTGCGGCAGAGTTCATCAAGCTGTTCCAGGGTGCTGTAGCTGACGCGCAATTCGCCCTTGCCGCCCTTGTCATCGAGCTTGACCGTGAGGCCGAGGGCTTCCTGAAGATCCTGTTCGAGGGACAAGGTATCGGCATTGGGTTGTGTCTTGGCCTTGGGCTTGGCCGTTTTGGCCACCAGGCCTTCATCGCGCACCAGAGCCTCGGTTTCGCGCACCGACAGACCTTCGTCGATGACCTTTTGAGCCAGTTCGATCGGGCGATGGGCGGTGACCAGGGCACGGGCATGGCCGGCCGACAGCAGGCCGTGCATGACATGGTCCTGGACGACGTCGGGCAGGTTTATCAGGCGCAGGACATTGGCGATATGGCTGCGCGATTTGCCGACAACTTGGGCCAGGGCGTCCTGGGTACGACCGAAACGTTCGATCAGAACCCGGTAAGCCCTTGATTCTTCGATAGGATTCAGATCGGAGCGCTGGACGTTTTCGATAATGCCGATTTCCAGCGCCTCGATGTCGTCCATTTCCTTGATGATGACCGGCACGGTATGCAGGGCGGCCCTTTGGGCGGCGCGCCAGCGCCGTTCGCCGGCGATGATCTGGAATCGGCCGGGCCTACCCGGTGCTGCCCGGACCAGAATCGGCTGCAAAATGCCCTTCTCGCGGATCGACGCGGCCAGTTCCTCAAGGTCGCCATCGACGAAAAGACGACGCGGCTGATCGGGGTTCGGCATCAACAGTTCGATCGGCTGTTCCAACCCGCGAACCTGCTCGACCGAGCGTTCACCGGCATTTTCCGCATCGGTTTTGGGGCTATGAGTATCCTGTTCGCCCAACAGCGCCGACAGACCGCGGCCCAAACCTCTTTGTTTTTCAGACATTTATCGACTTTCTATGAGATCAGGCGGCTTTGGCGCGGCGCGTCCGTTCGCGCGCGACCAACTCCTTGGCCAGCTTGATATAGGCCTGGCTGCCCGAACATTTGATATCGTAGATCAGGGCCGGCTTGCCGAAGGACGGCGCTTCGGAGACACGGACATTGCGCGGTATGACCGTGTCATACACGAGATGACCGAAGTGTGACCGAACATCTTTTTCGACGTGGCCGGACAGGGCATTGCGCTTGTCGAACATGGTCAGGACAATACCCTGCAGGCTCAGTTTCGGGTTCAAGCTGCCGCGCACCAGATCGATCGTGCGCATCAGCTGGCTGAGACCTTCGAGAGCGAAGAATTCACACTGCAGAGGCACCATGACCGCGTCGGCCGCGCTCATGGCATTGACCGTCAGGAGGTTGAGCGACGGCGGACAATCGATCAGGATATAGTCATAGGGCGGATTATCCTGGTCCAGACCTTCGATGGCGTCGCGTAAACGGTACGAGCGGCGCTCGGCCTGACCCAGTTCGATTTCGACGCCGGACAGGTCGGGATCGGACGGCAGGAGGGATAATCCGGGTACGGACGTTTTGACGGTCGTGTCGGCGATCGGCTTTTGGTCGACGATGACATCATAGAGCGAGGTGGCGCGTTGGGCCTTGGCAACACCCAGGCCTGTCGAGGCATTACCCTGCGGATCGAGGTCGATGAGCAGGACTTTTTGCCCGATGGCCGCGAGCGCCGTACCGAGATTGATCGCCGTCGTCGTCTTGCCGACACCGCCTTTTTGGTTAGCGATGGCGAGGACACGTAGCTTGGAATCGAGATTATCGAGCACGGCGCAGCCTTTGAATATGGATCACCCGTCCGCGCGGATCGCTGATGGACTCACCTATACTTACGTCAAATCGCCAGCTTTTTCCAGCTTCCTGAAGCTCCTCATCGACCTTTTCCCCCTTTAAAAACCAAGCATCGGCGCCATTAACGATAAAGCCTTCGGCAAAGCCCAGCAGTTTGGTCATGGGGGCGCAGGCGCGCGCCGTGACGACGTCGACGCGAAGATCGACATTCTCGGCGCGGTCATTGATGACGGTTGCCGGCAGGTCGAGATCGGTGACGACGGTCTGCAGGAAACGGCAGCGCTTGGCGAGCGAATCGATGAGGTGGACATGCGGCCGGTCGATGCTGCTGTGCTTGAGCAGTATGGCCAGGACGATACCCGGAAAGCCGGCGCCGGCACCCAGGTCCGCCCAGGTCCGGGCATTGGGCCGGCGGTCGAGCAATTGCGCGCTGTCGAGCACGTGGCGCGACCAGAATTCCGGCAGGGTGGCCGGCCCGATCAGATTCATGACAGCATTTTGGGCGGCCAATTGATTGCGGAAGATCTTGAGGTCGGCAATGGCTTCGTGTTTCACGTGAAACATCAGCTTTGTCGCCATCTCTTCCGGCGTCATAAACTCATTCATGCGGTACGCTTAGCCTGGTTACGAACATAGAACAAAAGCGTCGTCAGGGCGCCCTGGGTCATGCCTTCGATACGGCCCGCCTGGCCCAGGGTTTGCGGGCGGATGCGCGCCAGCTTTTCCTTGGCTTCGTTCGACAGGCCATTGATGGCCATATAGTCGAGATCGTCCGGGAAGCTCAGGTTTTCGTCCTTGCGGAACGAGTCCATCTCCGCCTTTTGCCGGCCCATATAGCCGGCATAGAGGGCGTCGATTTCGACCTGTTCGTAGAGCGTGTCCGGCCAGTCGGCGATTTCCGGCCACAGGGTTTCGAGCTTGCCGCGGGTGCAGCTGTCATAGGCCAGGAGCTGCATGACATTGCGGCGTTGGCCATCGCCATTGACCTGGATGCCCTGGTCCAGGGCTTCCTTGGGCGTGGCGATGAGAGCGGCCGCCCGATCGCGGATGGCTTTCAGGGCTTCACGCTTGTCGGTCCAAGCGGCCTTGCGCGTGGAGCCGACGACACCAATGGCCAAGCCCTTGTCCGTCAGGCGCTGATCGGCATTGTCGGCACGCAGCGACAGGCGGAATTCGGCGCGGCTGGTGAACATGCGATAGGGTTCGGTGACGCCGCGGGTGACCAGGTCGTCGATCATGACGCCGATATAGGCTTCGTCGCGGCCGAGAATCGTCGGGCCATAACCGCCGGCGGCCGCGGCGGCGTTGATGCCGGCCATCAGGCCTTGGGCGCCGGCTTCTTCATAGCCGGTCGTGCCGTTGATCTGACCTGCCAGGTAGAGGCCCGGTAGATTCTTCAGTTCGAGGGTCGGGTGCAGTTCGCGGGGGTCGACATAGTCGTATTCGATGGCATAGCCGAAGCGCTTGATGACGACGTCTTCGAGGCCGACAATTGTGCGCAGGAAGGCTTCTTGCGTCGCTTCCGAGACGCTGGTCGAAATGCCGTTGGGATAGACGGTGTCGTCGTCATAGCCTTCGGGTTCGAGGAATATCTGATGCGAGATCTTGTCGGCGAACTTGACGACCTTGTCTTCGATCGACGGGCAATAGCGCGGGCCGCGGCCGGCGAGGAAACCGCCATAGACGGCGGATTCGTTGAGGCGATCGGCGATAATGGCGTGGGTTTTTTCGTTGGTATAGGTGATCCCGCAGGCGATCTGCGGCCGGTCGATCGACGCCGTCAGCATGGAAAAGGGCTGGATCGGAACGTCGCCCAGTTGTTGTTCCAGGCGGTCCCAATGGATGGTGTTGCCGTCGAGGCGCGCCGGCGTGCCGGTCTTTAGGCGCCCCATGTCGAGATTCAGATCGTAAAGGCGTTGGCCCAGGCCATTGGCCGGCGCGTCACCCCAGCGGCCGGCGGAGATGCGGGTTTCGCCGATATGGATGATACCGCGCAGGAATGTGCCGGTAGTGAGGACGACGGCCTTAGCGAGATAACGCGTATTTTCGCCGTCGATGACGCCGGTGACATGGCCGCTATCGACGATCAGATCTTCGGCGGCGCCTTCGATGATGGTCAGGTTGGGGGTTTGGAACAGCTCGGCCTGCATGGCTTCGCGGTAGAGTTTGCGGTCGATTTGGGCGCGCGGACCGCGGACGGCCGGGCCCTTGGACTTGTTCAGGACCTTGAACTGCATGCCACCGATGTCGGCGACGCGGCCCATTAGGCCGTCAAGGGCGTCGATTTCACGGACCAAGTGGCCTTTACCCAGGCCGCCGATGGCCGGGTTGCAAGACATTTCACCGAGGGTGGCGGATTTGTGGGTCAGGAGGAGGGTCTTGGCGCCCATGCGCGCAGACGCGGCCGCGGCTTCGCAGCCGGCATGGCCGCCGCCGACAACAATTACATCCCACAAGGTTTGGGTTTCGGTCATTATAGCTCTCTACAGGAAGGCGCTGGCTATAGCAGATAAGATAAGGCTGGTCGATTGGTAATGATGGGCCGGGCATGAGCCATAAGGAGGTCTCTGACCTATCTGGCACAGCGCACCATCGGACATTCTTGTCACTGGTGACTTCCGTTAATACGCCCCACCACCGCATCTAGCCGCGAAGGCGCGGCGTCGTGCGGTCCCCCTCCCCGGCAAGCGGGGAGGAACAAGTGGTTTACTCGTTCGTACCGTTATTTGCCGATGCAGAAGCTTGAGAAGATGACGTCGAGGACGCCTTCGACGTCGTAGCGGCCGAACAGGGCTTCGAAGCTGTTGACCGCAGAGCGGATGTTTTCAGCGGTCAATTCGGGGACAGACAGGTTCGAGCGCAGGGCGATGGTCAATTGATCGCGGGCTTCGGTCAGACGCTCGATATGGCGTTGGCGGGTAGCCGCGGGAAAGGTGCGGACGGAGAGTTGCTCGCTCACCGTGGTTTCGATGGTTTGGACCAGATCGGCGATGCCAACATCATTGGCGACGCTGACGGCAAACACCGATGTTTCACGTGAAACACGCAAGCGCGTGACGGCCGCCCTCTCCTCTTCGCCGGCTTCGTCGATCTTGTTGAAGACCATCAGATCGCCGGCGCGGAAATCATCGGGCAAGGCCGGCGCCGTGGCGTCGATGACCCAGAGGCGCAGATCGGCTTCTTCGGCCTTGGCGCGGGCGCGGCGGATGCCCTCGGCCTCGACGACCTCGTCGGTGTCGCGTAGGCCGGCGGTGTCGTAGAGCAGGACGGAATAGGGCCCGATGCGGAGTTGGGCTTCGATAACGTCACGTGTGGTGCCGGCGATCGGGGTTACGATGGCGGCTTCGGCCTTCAGCAGGGCATTGAACAGGCTTGATTTGCCGGCATTGGGCTCGCCGAGGATGACGATGCGATAGCCTTCGCGGATTTGGCGGCCGCGGTTGGAATCGGCGATGGCAGTGGTCAGGGCCTGTTCGACGGCGCGGATGCGGGCGAGAATGGTATCTGTCAGTTCCGCCGGCAGGTCTTCGTCGGGGAAGTCGATATAGACTTCGATGCGCGCCAGGACATCAATCAGGTCGGAACGCCAGGCTTCGTAGTGTTGTTTCAGGCCTCCGCCGAGTTGAGTCAGGGCCTGCTGGCGCTGGGCATCGGATTCAGCGTCGACCAGGTCGGCGATGGCTTCGGCCTGTGTGAGGTCGAGTTTACCGTGTTCGAGGGCGCGGCGGGAGAATTCACCGGGTTCGGCGAGGCGCAGGCCGAGTTCGGTCAGGAGGGTATAGAGGCGATCGAGAACCGCTTTTGAACCGTGGACGTGCAGTTCGACGCAGTCTTCGCCGGTGAAGCTGTGGGGGGCCTTGAACCAGAGGACGACGGCTTCGTCGATCAGCTCTTTCTTGTAGATGAGCGGGGTATAGGTGGCGACGCGGGGTTTGAGATGTTTGTCGATCAGGGTTTGGACGGTTGCGAGAGCCCGGTCGCCTGACAGCCGGATGATCGACACCCCTGCCCGGCCCTGGGCACTGGCCAGGGCGAAAATGGTGTGTTTCACGTGAAACACTCCTTACTTATGGTCGGGCTTGCCTGAATTGAACGGATTCATCGTCGCCTGGGCGGCCGATTGCATCAGCTTCATGAATTGGTCCTGGGCGTGAACGCCGACGCTGGACCACGATTTCATGATCTCTTCGGGCTGCATGGAGTGGATATTGGTCTCGACGCGTTTGCGCATCTGCTCGACCATGAAAGCGTTCAAGGGTTCGACGTCGGGGAGACCGAGAAAGGCCCGTGCTTCCGCCGGGGTGCATTCGACATCGACCGATACTTTCATGTTCGACTCCTAAATGATTCCAATCAGATATGAGCCTGTCATGGCTGATTGACAAGACGCGTGAAACGGCAGGACACCCCCCACCGCATCTAGCCGCAAAGAGGCGGCGTCGTGCGGTCCCCCTCCCCGCATAAATGCAGGGAGGCATAAGGGGTTTTCGCTTAGGTGTTCATGCTTTGGAAGAATTCGGCGTTGTTCTTCGTCTGGCGGAGTTTGTCGCTGAGGAACTCGATGGCATCCTGGGCGCCCATAGGGTTGAGGATCCGGCGCAGGACGTAGGTCTTTTGCAGGTTCGACTTGTCGGTGAGCAATTCTTCCTTGCGGGTGCCGGACTTGAGGACGTCCATGGCCGGGAAGACGCGTTTGTCGGCGACCTTGCGATCGAGGACGATTTCCGAGTTGCCGGTGCCTTTGAATTCTTCGAAGATGACTTCGTCCATGCGCGAACCGGTATCGATCAGGGCAGTGGCGATGATGGTCAGCGAGCCGCCTTCTTCGATATTACGGGCGGCGCCGAAGAAGCGTTTCGGGCGTTGCAGGGCGTTGGCGTCGACACCACCGGTCAGGACCTTGCCGGAGGACGGCACGACGGTGTTGTAGGCGCGGCCGAGGCGGGTGATCGAGTCGAGCAGGATGACGACGTCGCGTTTGTGTTCGACCAGGCGTTTGGCCTTTTCGATAACCATTTCAGCGACTTGCACGTGGCGGGTGGCCGGTTCGTCGAAGGTCGAGGAGATGACTTCACCGCGGACGGTGCGTTGCATGTCGGTGACTTCTTCCGGGCGTTCGTCGATAAGGAGAACGATCAGGTAGCAGTCGGGGTGGTTGGCGGCGACCGATTTGGCGATGTTTTGCAGCATGACGGTCTTGCCGACGCGCGGCGGGGCGACGATCAGGCAGCGTTGGCCTTTGCCGAGCGGGGCGACGATATCGATGATGCGGCCGGAGCGGTCTTTGAGGGTGGGATCTTCGATCTCCATCCACAGGCGTTGGTCGGGATAGAGGGGGGTCAGGTTATCGAAGTGGACCTTATGGCGGATGTTTTCCGGGTCTTCGAAATTGATCGCCTGAGTCTTGAGGAGGGCGAAATAGCGTTCGCCTTCGCGCGGGCTACGGATCGGTCCTTCGACGGTGTCGCCGGTGCGCAGGCCGTAGCGGCGGATTTGCAGGGGGCTGACATAGATGTCGTCGGGGCCCGGGAGGTAGTTGGCTTCGGGCGAGCGCAGGAAGCCGAAACCGTCCTGGAGGACTTCGATGACGCCCGAGCCGCTGATTTCGACGCCGTCTTCGGCGAGGGCTTTCAGGATGGCGAACATCATGTCTTGTTTGCGCATATTGCTGGCGTTTTCGACGCCCAGCGATTCGGCAAAGGTCAGGAGGTCGGTGGGGGTTTTGTCCTTCAGGGTTTGCAGGGACATTTTTTGGCCGGACAGCGGGCCTTCGACGGTATCGTCGCCCTCATCGCCTTCAAGTTCGTTGTCGTTATCGTCGGTGACTTGACCGGCTTCGACCAGTTCTTTTTCGGTGAGTTCGTTATTGCTGTCGTCGCTCATGGGGAGGTCTTTCTTATATTCAGGCGGGACGCAGAGGCTTGTGGCGGGCGAATGGCCCGCTGAAGCGTATTGAATGTCCCCTAGCCGTTTTCACGTAACGTATTGAAAAGGCTAAAATATCGATGTGTTTGATGAGGCTTTTCCACAGAACGTGGCGCCCTTGGGCTCGAGAGTGGTTCGAGCAGTCAGGTGTTAGATAGCGTATTGGTGGCTGGAATCAAGTGAATTTACGGGGCGTGGGGTCTGCGACCCCACATCCTTGCTTCTTCTTTTCTTGCCCTGGCCCAAAGGGCCGAGGCAAGAAAAGAACAGGGAAGACCTGGGGCCACAGACCCCAGACCCCGTAAGATTACCGTGATCCATACTCCAACGTCACAGACAACACCATGATGATGGCCAGGACAAACGGCACTTCGTTGATCATGCGCCAGAACTTTTCCTTCCCGACAATCTCGCCGGCCTGCATCTTCTTGAAGCGCACCGCCAGGAAATGATGATAGATCGTCATCAAGACCACACCCAACAGCTTGACGACGATCCAGGCGCTCAACAACGACGCCCAGTGGCTGTGAAAGCGCATATATAACAAGGTCAAACCCATGACCCAGGCGACAATCATCGCCGGGTTCATAATCACCCGCAACAGATTGCGCTCCATCACCTTGAAGACGTCCGTCACCGCCGGAACCTCAGCATTTTTGACGTGATAGACAAACAAGCGCGGCAGGTACAACAACCCGGCCATCCAGGCGATCACCGCCAGAATATGCAAGCCGCGAACTAAATCATACCAATTCATGCGCGCCTCCGCTTTGGGCAATAGCTGTGACAGGCCGCGCAATCATGATCACCGACCACCACACCGGCCGAACCGGCCACTTTCAATATCTCATCGCTCAAGGCCGAAATAAACCCGGGATTTGTCCCCAGAGCCGGCACGCGGATATAGTCCCCTACCCCATTTTCCTTTGCCAGATGGGCATATTCGATATCCAGCTCGACCAGGGTCTCGATATGCTCGGACACAAAGGCGATCGGCACCAAGATCACCGATTTGCCGTCGCGGCCAGCCTGCTTGATCGTCTCGTCCGTCGACGGACCGATCCATTTCATCGGCCCGACCCGGCTTTGATAACAGACGACATGGTCATGATCGCCGACGGTCGCCATGATCCTGGCGACGCAGGTTTCAACCTGCTCCTGATAGGGATCGCCCTTCTTGATAATGCTTTCCGGCAAGCCATGGGCCGAAAACAACAGACGGTAATCACCCGGATTCTTCACAGCCTTCAGCTTGTCCGTCACCGATTGGGCATGGGCGGCAATGAAGTTGGCGTTGTCGGAATAGCAACAGACGGCATTGACCGGCGCCGAACCCTTATAGGCCTTGGTAAAGGCCTCGAACGACGACAGGGTCGTGGTGCTGGAAAATTGCGGATAGAGCGGCAACAACACGATCTCGTCCGGACACCAGGCATCGATATCGGCCACGGTCTCTTCGATAAAGGGATGCCAGTAGCGCATGCCGATAAAGACACGGACGTCGGCGCCGGCGAGCTTGGCATTGATGTCGCTTTGCAGGGCAAAGGCTTGGGCCTGGGTTTCTTTCAGGATCGGCGAGCCACCACCCATATAGGCATAGTTCTTCTGCGCCGGCTTCTCGCGTCGGGTGGAAATCAGCTTGGCGACGCCCTGACGCAAACCCCACGGCAGGCTTATAATATAAGGATCAGCGAAGAGGTTATAGAGAAATCCTTTGACGTCCGCCTGACCCAGGGGCCCGCCGAGATTGAACAGGACGACCGCCAGGCGTTTTGGAGAAGGCTGGGTCATGCCCGGATCCGCCGCAAGGCCTGCTCGACGTGCTCGATCGGCGTGTCGGGGAAGATGCCATGGCCAAGATTGAAGATGTACGGCCCCTGCCCCCAGGCCCCGCGCAGGCGATCTACGGCTTCGTCGAGGGCCGGGCCGCCCGAACGCAGTACGACAGGGTCCAGGGCGCCTTGAATGGCCGTCCTGGCCTGTAATTCGACGCCGAGCTTCAACGGTGTGGCCGTCCCGAGCGCCAGGGCGTCGACGGGCACCTGGTCGAGATAGTCGTGGCAGCGGGCTTCGGCGCCGCGGGGGAAGCCGATGATCGGCAGGGTCACGCCCAGTTCGCGCACGCGTTTGACCAGGCGGAGATGGGGTTGGATGATCAGGGAGTCGAAATAGGGATCGGGAAAGCCTTCGGCCCAGCTTTCGAATATCTTCAGGACTTGCGCCCCCGATTGCGCTTGCATCAGGAGATACTGCGCCGAGGCTTCGATAACGATATCGATCAGGTCCAGCACGTTGGCGTAATCGTCATAGACGAAGGCGCGGATGAGGCTGCGATCGTGGGCTTTGCGGCCGTTGAGCATATAGGTGAGGACGGTCCAGGGCCCGCCGCAAAAACCGATCAGCGTGGTTTCGGGTCCGAGCTCGGCTTTGACGCGTTGCAGGGTTTCGCCAACGTTCTTAAGGGCTTCGCCGGCATGGGCCGCCTTTTCCCGCATGGCATCTTTGTTTGGCAGGTCTCCGAGGACTGGGCCTTCGCCGGCGGCAAAGGTCAGGTCTTGCCCCAGAGCGAGTGGGATCATGAGGATGTCGGAGAACAGGATGGCGGCGTCGAAGCCGAAGCGGCGAATGGGTTGCAGAGTCGCTTCGGCAGCTTTTTCAGGGTTAAGGCAGAAGTCGACAAAGCCTGAGGTGGAGGCGCGTAGTTCACGGTATTCCGGCAGGTAGCGCCCGGCCTGACGCATAAACCATACTGGGGGTACCGGAAGCGTTTGACCGCCGAGAACCGATAATAGCGATGGCTGAGTGGTGGTCATGAGTCAATCCGGGTTGGGCCAGGGTTAAACGAGCGCATACCTCTTGGCTTACTCTTTTAAAAAAAGAAAGGGTTTGAAGAGGTTTTAGTAGGTCGAATCCTGCGCAAAATCGTCGCAGATTTGTCAGGACTCACCGTTTTTTCACAGTCCGGCGCGATCGGGATAACCGCCGTCCACAGGCTGTGGGAAAGGCGCATAATTAACCAAATCTTTATTTTTCCTTAAGACTTTCTTAACCCTTTGAGCGATGGCCTGTGAAGGGTTAATAAAGTGTTAAGATACGCACACAAAACCGTCACACGTTTATACATTGTTAACCATAGGCGCGATTCCGGGATAAATGGCCAACTTGTCAACCGCCGTGCACAGGCGCTTCGGCGGCTTGGGTGATTTTGGCCGTGTGCCCACAAACTGTGCGTAGTTTTCCACCGATTCGAGTCACAACTTTATTTACGGGGTCGAGGGGCCCGAGGCCCCTCGCCTTCCCTTTCTCTTTCTTATATGAGTCTCTTATGTCTCTCGCACCCTTGAAAATCGGCACCTATTTCCACGTTCACCTGGTTTCGGATTCGACCGGTGAGACCTTGAACGCTTTGGCCAAGGCGGCGGCGGCGCGGTTCGAGGGCATTTTGCCGATCGAGCATATTTACGTGTTGATCCGCTCGGAGAAGCAGTTGGAGCGGGCCTTGGTGGAGATCGAGAGTTTCCCGGGGATTGTGTTGCACACCATGGTCGATATGGATTTGCGCAATGCTTTGGAGAGCCGGTGCCGGGAGTTGGATATACCGGCGATCGGGGTATTGGATCCGTTGGTGGTGGCGTTTTCGCGGCATTTGGGGGCGGCGGTATCGAAGCGGGTCGGGGCGCAGCACAATCTCGACAACGAGTATTTCGAGCGCATCGAGGCTTTGAATTATGCCATTGCGCATGATGACGGGGCGGCGGCGGACAAGTTGCGGCAGGCGGATGTGGTGTTGGTCGGGGTGTCGCGGACATCGAAGACGCCGACCTGTATTTACCTGGCGCACCGGGGGATCAAGGCGGCCAATATTCCGTTGGTGCCGGGGCGTGATCCGCCGGAGGATCTGGAGTCGATGAATATCCCGTTGATCGTAGGATTGATCGCGTCGCCGGAGCGGCTGATTTCGATCCGCAAGAACCGGTTATTGACGTTGAATGACGACCGGCCGAGTTCCTATACGGACCAGGAGGCGGTGCGTGAGGAGATTATCCGGGCCAGGCGATTGTTCGAGCGCAAGGGGTGGCCGGTGATCGATGTGACGCGGAGGTCGATCGAGGAGACGTCGGCGACGATTATCAGCTTGTTGAATGAGAAGCGGACGGGGAGGCTGGGCGGGATATAGTCCAAGGTTTAAGTTGCAGGGGCGGGGGCCCCTGCACCCCGATACGATACAGCGATTAAATGGCTTATAATAAAAAGTTTGGGCCCTTCGAGCCCAGACTTTTTATTATATAAGTCGCTTAAACACTGACATGTTATGGGGTGCAGGGGCCCCCGCCCCTGCAATCCTTATCCCTTTGAGACTATGACCCGCCTCATCCTCGCCTCCCAATCCGCCGCCCGTTCCCAGCTCCTCAGCCAAACCGGCCTGACCTTCGACAAAATCCCCGCCCATCTCGACGAGGACGGCATCAAGGACGACTGCCTGGCCCGCGGCCACAGCCCGAAATCCGTTGCGCTGCGCCTGGCCGAAGCCAAGGCCATGCACGTCGCCACCCGCCACCACGGCCTCGTCATCGGCGCCGACCAGGTCCTGCAACTCGAAAAAGACCTGATCAGCAAGTCGCGCGACCTGAAAGAAGCCCGCGCCCTCCTCAAACGCATGAGCGGCAAAACCCACTACCTTCACTCCGCCATGGCCCTGGCCGAAAACGGCTACCTTGTCTGGTCCCACGTCGAAACCGCCGAAATGTCCGTTCGGCCCCTCAGCGACCACTTCATCGACACCTATCTCGAACAAACCGGCGAAACCATCCTCAGCAGCGTCGGCTGCTACCAACTGGAAGGCGCCGGCATCCACCTGTTCGACGCCATCCGCGGCGACTATTTCACCGTGCTGGGCCTGCCCCTCCTCCCCCTCCTCGCTAAATTCCGCCAATTGGACGTCGTGACCGCATGAAAGACACTCTACCCACCGGCGCCGCCATGGTCGCTGCCATTGTCGGCCAGCCGGTCCACCACAGCCTGAGTCCGTTCCTGCATACGGCCTGGCTGCGCAATTTGGGCCTGAACGGCGTCTATGCCGCCTTCTCGCCCAAGGACGAACACGATTTCGACCGCCTGATCCTGTCGTGCCGCTCAAACGGCATCAAAGGCCTCAACGTCACGGCGCCGTTCAAAGCCCAGGCCCTGGCCATGGCCGATACCATAGCCGACAGTGCCAAGTCGTGCGGCTCGGCCAATCTCCTGACGTTTGACGAGGAGGGCTATGTCCACGCCCAAAGCACAGACGGCTACGGTCTGACCCGCGCGTTCGAGCTCCAGGCGCCGAAATGCGACCTGTCGGCCGGCCCGGTGGTGATCATGGGCGCAGGCGGAGCGTCGCGCGCCGCGGTCGCCGCCATGCTGGACGCCGGTTGCACGGACGTGCGGATCGTCAACCGGACGCTGGCCCGCGCCGAAGAGCTGGTTTTTACCTTCAAAACCGGGGTTACCGCCTATGATTTGACCCAGGTCGACCGGGCCTTTGCCGGCGCCGTGGCGGTGATCAATGCGGCTTCGGGCGGACCCCTGCCCTTGTTCGACGCCCTGCCCGATACGGCGACCGTCATGGACATGACCTACCGGCCGCTCAAAACCGCGTGGTTGCAGGCGGCCGAGGCGCGCGGCCTGGGGATCGTCGACGGTTTGCAGATGCTGATCGAGCAGGCCCGGCCCTCATTTGAGGCGTTTTATGGTGTTTTGCCGTTTGGTGGCTTCGATATCCGCGGTTTGGCGCTCGGCTATCTCGGGGAAAAGGCATGATCCGGCTGGGGCTGACCGGCTCGATCGGCATGGGGAAATCGACCATCGCCGGCATGTTCCGCGACGAAGGCGTGCCGGTGTGGGATGCCGATGAGTCGGTGCATCGGCTGTATGCGACGTCGGATGTGGCCAAGACGCGGTTGCGCCAGGCGTTCGGCGATGTGCTGACGGACGGGGTTGTCGACCGCGTCAAGTTGTCGGCGGCGCTGAAAATGCGGCCGGAGGGTTTTGAGACGCTCAATGCGATTGTGCATCCTTTGGTGGTTGGCGACCGGAGGGATTTTATCGCCGAGCATTTCGACGCGCCTTTGGTCGTGACCGACATTCCGCTGTTGTATGAGACTGGCGCCGAGGCCTTGCTGGACAAGGTGTTGGTGGTCAGCGCGCCGGCGGATGTGCAGCGGCAGCGGGTGATGGCGCGGCCGGGCATGACGGCTGAGAAGTTCGAGGCGATCCTGGCGCGGCAGATGAGCGATGAAGAGAAGCGCAAGCGGGCGGATTTCGTCATCGACACGTCGCAGAGTCTCGAGGCGTGCCGGGCAGAGGTGAGGGCGTTGATCGCCTCTTTACAAATCACCTAGCGTTCATCAATTAAGGGGGGTGTTAGTTAACGCGCTTTTTAATCCAAAAAGTGCGGTACACTTTTTGGAAAGCGCTTGTGGCCACAGAAATCGTCCTCGACACCGAAACCACCGGCATTGACCACAAGCGCGGGCATCGCCTGATCGAAGTGGGCTGCATCGAGATCGAGGATCTGTTGCCGACGGGCAAGACGTTTCACCGGTTTATCGACCCTGAGCGTGAGATCGAGGCGGATGCCATTCGCATTCACGGCATTACCAATGAGATGGTGCGCGGCAAGCCGTTGTTTTCGCATATTTGCGACGAGCTGACCGACTTTATTGGGGATCGGAAGATTATCGCGCACAATGCGGCGTTCGACCGCGGCTTCATCAATATGGAGTACGAGCGGCACAACCGGATGGGGCCGCCGACGGAGCAGTGGATCGATACGCTGGAGATCGCCCGGTTGAAGTTCCCGGGCAGCGCCAATTCGTTGGACGCTCTGTGCAAGAGGTTCAATATTTCCCTGGCTGAGCGGGATTTGCACGGCGCCTTGATCGATGCGCGTTTGCTGGCCAGTGTCTATTTGGAATTGCTGGGCGGGAAGGAGCGGGGGCTCGACCTGGAGATGGTGGGGGCGCGGGCCGAAGCGATCCAGATGGCTGGCCATTCCAGTTATGGTCCGCGGCCGAGGGCTTTGGCGCCCAGGATTACGGCGGGGGAGGCGGCGGCGCACCAGGCGTTTGTGGAGAAGTATCTCAAGGACAAGACATTGTGGAAGTGACGGGGCGTGGGGTCCGCGACCCCACATCTTTCTTCTTCCTGACTTAGCCTTGGCCCTTTGGGCCAGGCTTAGTCAGGAAAAGGGAAGGCTTGGGGCCTCAGGCCCCAAACCCCGATACTCCACTATGCCTGACCTTGTGCACTCTGCTGCGCCAACGCGTTCGCCTTCTGCTGCATATACAAGGTCCCGAAATCGATCGGATCCAGGAAGAAGGGCGGCGTGAAACCACCGTCAGCCGACACATCGGCAATGATGCGGCGGGCGAACGGGAAGAGATAACGCGGGCACTCGACCAGCAAGGTCGGCTCGACCATCGCCTCGGGAATATTGCCCAGCTGGAACAATCCGCCGTAAACCAGCTCGATCGCGAACATCGGACCTTCCGGCGTCGCCGCCTTGACCGTCAACTTCAAATCGACCTCGAACAAACCATCCGTGCGGCCCTTGGCGCTCATCTCGACGCCCAGATCGACTTCCGGACGCGCGTCCATGCGCAGACTGTTGGGCGCACGCGGATTTTCAAACGAAAAATCGCGGATGAATTGCGCCAGAACCTGCATGTTCGGCACGGCTTGCTCAGGTGCGCCGGTCTCGGCGGGCATATCAGACATTAACTTAGCTCCGAATTTGTCACCGGAAATACGGCTCCCGGCGTGTGTGGAAACGCTGCTAACAGATAAGAAAATTTTAAGCAATCAAACGAAGAGTTCCCCTGAACCAAAACTAATCCTATATAGTCGTGATACACAGGCTTTTAAGCCGGTCATAAAGAGATACCTCGTGCCGAATATGATTGCCCTGGGCATTTTTGCCGTCGTTGCCGTCGTCATCCTGTTCCAGCTCTATAACGTGCTGGGAAAGAAGGTCGGCTTCCGCGCGGAAGAAAAGCCCGCCGGCGCCCGCCCGGACGAACTGGAGCTGACGCCCCGCGTCGACAAACCGGCGGAATCGCGCATGCCGAATCTCGAAGCGCTCAAAACCCGCGACAGCAATTTCAACGAAATCAACTTCCTCGAAAAAGCCCGCGAAACCTACGAACAGGTCGTCATCGCCTTCCACAAAGGCGAGATCGACGGCATCAAAGACAAGCTGTCGGAAAAAGTCTTCTCCAGCTTCGCCAAAGCTGTCGCCGGCCGCGACAAAGCCCCCGAGAATACGGTCAGTTTCGTCGACGCCCCCAAGGCCGACCTCGACGTCATCGACTTCCAGGATGATGTCGCCCAGATCCGCGTCCGCTTCCTGTCCGAACTGGCCTACGAAAGCGCGCCCACGGCAGAGGTCATGGGCGAAACCCTGGCGCCGAAAGAAACTGACATCACACCGTCCGGCGTCCCCGTCACCCTGACCAAGGACAAGGACGCGCCCAAGCCGCACAAGACCTATAAGCGCACCGCCGAATACTGGACCTTCCAAAAAGGCCTGCGTACCCAGAACAGCCCCTGGCTGCTGACGAAAGTAGAGGCGGCGAAAGCATGAAGCTCCGAGTACTCTTGGGCCTTGCCCTGACCCTTCTGGTCGCTGCCTGCGCCGAGAGGCCCGTGACTCCACCGGTGGTGACCCCGCCGGTCACGCCCCCTGTCGTCACACCGACACCGCCCGTAACGCCGCCGGTCTATCTGCCCACGCCCGTGCCGGAAGGCAAACGCCTGGCCAACCTGCCGGGCTGGGACGCCACCGACCCCTTCATCGCCATCGAAGCCCTGCGCGCCACCTGCATCTACAAGCATGGCCGGCAATATGCCGATGTCTGCGCCGCCATGGCCGCAGAGGATTTCGAGTCGCCCGAACAGATCAAGGCCTTCCTCAACGCCCACCTGCAAATCGAGAAAATCGACGGGCAGGGGACCCTGACCGGCTATTTCGTCCCCGACTATGACGCTTCCTATAGCCAAACCACCGAATTCTCGCAGCCCGTGCGGCCACGCCCGGCCGACCTGGTCTATGTCGCCGGGTCGCAAATGACGCCGTCGCAAACCGCCGCCAAAGTGGCCGCGCGCAAGGTCGGCGACAAATACGTGCCCTATTATGCCCGCGCCGATATCGAACTGATGCCGGTCACGACATCCTACTACATGCGGCCGGAAGACTATTTCTACATGCAGCTGCAGGGCTCGGCCTTTCTCGACACCCCCGACGGCAAACGCGTCTATGCCGCCTATGCCGCCGATAACGGGCTGACCTTCGTCGGCATCGCCAAGGTGATGGTGCAACGCGGCTACCTGACGGCCAACCAAACCTCGGGCGACAATATCCACCAATGGCTGGCCGATCATCGCGGCCCGGAAGCCACCGACGTCATGAACGCCAATCCACGCTATGGCTTCTTCGCCATCCAGCCGGACCAGACCGAGCCGCTGGGCGCCGCCGGCCTGCCCCTGCCGCCAGGCTCGGCGATCGCGCTCGACCCAGCCTATCACGACCTGGGCGACCTGTTCTGGGTCGACGCCGATGCCGGCAACCTGAGCGGCGCCTTCCCGGTCTATCAACGCATGGTGTCCGGCCTGGATACGGGCGGCGCCATCAAGGGCAATATCCGCGCCGATCTCTATGTCGGCCACGGCCAGAAGGCTGGCACTGAAGCCGGCCGCATCAAGCACAATCTGCGTCTGTGGCGGGTCGTGCCCTACGTGGCGGAATAATCGGCGCCTTATTTTGCGTTAAGAACCATGCGCCGCCACCCAATCGGCAATCACTTTCAAGGCGACCGGCGCCATGGTTTCCTCGATGGCGCCGTACTCGCCGGGTGAGCCGGTCTTCGCGTCCTGGAACAGGTGGTTGAGACCCGGAAGTTCGGTTATGGTCACATCGGCATCGTCCTTCAGGGCAGCCTTGATAGCCGCCAGATTTTCCTCCGGCTCGACCTGCGTATCCAGCGACCCGTTGATCGCCAACACGGGCACGCGCACCTTGCGCAAGGTGGGCGCCGGATCGTAGCGCAGCATATAGTACATCCACGGACCGGTGATCAGGGCGATGGTCTGGTCGACTTCGTCGCTCTTGAGCTGGCCGGCCGCGATCGCCGGGGCCGTCAAGGCCTCGAGTTTCGCCTTGGCGTCGGTGGCGTCGCTCGAAGCCTCAATCACAGCAAACCCTCGGGCACGCAGGTTTCCGGCCCTGGCGATATCGGCCTCGGCGACGCCATTGGCACGCGCAATCCGTTCGCCCTGCTTGAGAAAAAGCGCATCGCCGCGCACCCCGGGGCCGGCCATCAGCACGATGAAGCTGACGGCGGGATCCGTAACGGCGACCGCGGGGGCAATGAGCCCGCCCTCCGAATGGCCGAGCAGGCCGATATGTTTTGGGTCGACGTCGGCGCGTGTCTTCAGATAGGCCACGGCAGCTTCGGCGTCCGAGGTGAAATCGGCCGTCGTCGCCGCTGCGTAATCGCTGGTCGAGGCGCCGATGCCACGTTTGTCGTAACGCAGCACGGCGATGCCCCGGCGGTTGAGATAATCGGCGAGGACCAAAAAGACCTTGTGGCCCGTCAGAGTTTCATCCCGGCTATTGGGGCCCGAGCCGGAAATCAGCACCACGGTTGGGAATGGCCCCGCGCCAGCGGGCTTGCTGAACGTGCCGTTCAAGGTCACGCCGGACACAGCGGCATTGGCGAAGGCGACGGGTTCGTTGCTATAGGGCAGGGGCCCTGCGGCAATGGCGTCTTCCTGCGGACGCTTCGGCGGCGCCAGGTCCGCCGGCTGGCCCGTCATCCGCGTCAGAACGAGCGGCAGGGATGTGTCTTGCGTCCAGTTCCCGACCCAGGCCTTTGTCTCGACATGCCAATGTCCCGCGTAGCTGGCGCTGATTTTGGCGACGGTGAAGCTCAGATGATCCGGATCGGTCACGACCGAGTCGACCGGCAGGACGAACTTGCCTTGATCGGGGCTTTCAAGCGTCGCCTGATAACGGCCGGCGCCGTCCTTTGTCACGTGCACGACGACATGAAACTGGCCGGCGATGATGCCGACCCAGTCCCCCGCCGCGTCTTCAGCCATGGCTGCGCCCGCGACCAGAGCCAGCAGGCTGGAGGCGGCAAACAGGCCCGTTATTTTTGTTGCYGGTTTTGTTTTCCAATATATGTGCAAGATCGATGTCCCTCTGCAACAACGCCGCATCGGCGTCAGGCCTGTAGTCGTGGCCCCGACATGAATCTTACGGCGCCCGGCCATGGAATATTTTTGTAATTCCTCTGTAAGATCGCAGGATCTTGAACGACTGAGAGTCATAGAGGATCGGGATGCCGCCGCTGTGTTAAGCCTTGAAGAGATTGTCGAAAAGCATGCGGGGATGGTCCGCCGCATCGCGACGGTCTATGAGCGCCATCCCGACCGGATCGACGATCTCGTGCAGGACGTCTGGCTGGCGGTGTGGCAGGCCTTGCCGCGTCTGAACAATCCGGCAATGCTCAAGCCCTATATCGCCCGTATGACCCAGAATATTTGTGTCACCCATGTGCGGCGCGCACTTGTCCGCAAGACCGAACCTCTGGTCGACAGCGTTCCGGACGCCTCCACGCCCGTCGACGAGGCCGCGGACCACGCCCGGCAACTGATCCGCCTGACCGAGGCGGTACGCAATCTGCCGGAGCCCCTCAAGGCTGTTGCCGGCCTTTACCTCGAAGATATCCCGATCAAGGATATCGCGACAATCCTCGGCATAAGTGAAAGCAACGCGTCGGTGCGCCTGCATCGTGCCAAAACCTTGATCCGGATGAGTTTCGGAGACGCCTTATGAGTGAGCCCCCGCACATGGATCCCTTCGCCCGGCTGTGGCAATCCGCCCCCAAACCGGACACCCGGCAACTCATGCTGGACTTGCGGCGGCTGCAGGCCGTGAATCAGTGGCACAACCGCGTCCTCATCCTCATTCTTTGCGCGACGGCCCTGCTTCTGGTTTTCGGCGCCGTAACCGTGCAGTCCCGGATTCTCTGGATCATAAGCGCGCTGTGGATCGCCTTCGTGGCCGGTGCGATCTGGTATCAACGTGTGCGTTGCCGCGCCAACGATGCGCTCGATCTCGATACGGTCAGCCTTCTGAAGCGTATGATCCAACGCGCCCGGCGCGGACTCACCCAGGCGCGCCGGCTTTACATCGGCGTGCCCGTGGCGGCGGCAGCGAGCGCGGTGGTGACGCGAATTCTGCTGCCGACCCCGCACTTAGGGGCGCATGCCCTCCACCCCTGGCTTGCGGTGACGTTCACGGCCCTCAGCCTGGTTATGCTGGTGGTCATGGTCGGCGCCGGCCTGATCCTGGCGCGTGCCAGGAAGCGCCAGCTTGAGGAGTTGACGCAGACATTGCGATCATTCGAAGATAATTTGTAAGAAAGTTTTCGCGGATGCGACTTTAGGTCTGCCAGCCGAGCTCAATTCGGCTCAAACGCACGGAGACACCATGTTGAAATCCAGCCTGACATTCATCCTTCTCAACCTTATCCTGGTCGGCGCCCTGTTGGCTGTGGCCTGGTACCAGAGGCACGGCGGCCCGGTCATCCTGCCGCAACAAGGCCTGCTCTTTGCCATTGTGAGCGTATTCCCGCTGACCAACCTGATTTTTACCTGGGCGCGCTGCAGGCCAGGCCGCGGCAAAACGTCGGGCGCCAACTGAGGAAAGCAGATTTTCAGTGCCTCATGGGCCGAACGTCGTGGCGGCTACGACGGTAGTAAGCTTGACCACGGATGAAGGCACGGATGCCGCTGCGCGGTCACGGATTGGCACGGATTTCAGGGTTGCGCATGCTTTGCGCGAAGCGTGTCGGCGATTTGAATGGCACGCGGAGCCGATTGCCCTTCGGGCATAGAAAGCTCAGCAAGCAGCATCCGTGCTCATCCCCTGTTTATCCGTGCCTCATCCGTGGTCGACCTTTACAAAGCCAGCCAGGTCTCCGGACTTTAGCCATTGAACGCCATCTGCAGTGCGCAGACGTATAGCGAGGTCGGTCGCGAAAACGAGCTGCTGGTGAGATTCGGAGTAGATCTGGCTCTATTCGAAGAAAACCGGCGCTCCGAATGGGTATCGGCGGGTCTTCTCGCGGACAAACATAACCAAGTTGACAAAGTTGCATCATGGGCACATTCTGTGAAGCAAGGAGTTCAAAATGGTTCAATCCGCCCAATCGAAGCCATCAATACAAGCCCAGCCCGACAAGACTAAGGGCCAGGCCCGTCATGCCGTTTCATACTTGATTACAGGCGATGCCGAGACCTTGAAGACCTTGGTTCTTCCAAAAGGTCTAAAGCTAAAGCGCTTCAAGGAAGCGGCGCGGAAACCGGCTGTGAAAGAGTCATTGGCGGGGACAACGTCACGCGTGAAGGTCGTTACGCCGAAGGCATTCGAGCCAGATGCCAAGGCCAAGGCCTTACTGGCTGGTGTCCGTATCTCTGAGCAAATTCTTGCCGAAGCCGGCGGCGCCTTCGAACTTAAGGATGTCGTCCTCCTGCTGAACAATATCTCGCGTCAGGCGGTGGACCGTCGCGTTCAGGACAACAATTTGCTGGCCGTGCCCGGCCCGGGAAACCGCAGATGGTACCCAACTCTGCAGTTTACGGAGCAAAGACACGTCGTTGATGGTTTGAAGCCCGTTCTTGACGCATTACCGACGGACAATCCCTGGGTGGCGCTCGGCTTCTTGTCACAGCCCAATGATCAGTTGGGCGGCGCCATTCCGATTAAACTCCTGAAGGCGGGCGAAGTCGATCGGGTGGTCCAGGCCGCGCGCGGTCTCAGTGAGCAGGGTGGGTGAGCCGCCCGTTTCCACCGGCGAACCTGGAGAGCAGACAACCGGCGCTTCTCACCCTTCCCGAGGGCACCATACTGCACCGGTTCTACACGGCTGCATTTGATCCAATCTATTTTGATCGAAGCACGGCCGGCCGATTGAACGCGCCCGATGCTTCATTCGGCACGCTTTATGCCGCCAAGACAACCAAGGGCGCGTTTGCGGAGACATTCTTGCGACGGCCGGGGCTGAATTTGATCGACGCGAAAATCCTGGTGGCGAAAGCTTACGTCAAGATCCGCGTAACGGCGTCGTTGTCCCTTATCGAACTGACTGGGCCCGGTCTTGCCATTTTGGGGGCCACAGCCGAGGTTACGCATGGTGGACTGCCCTACGACCTGCCTCAGCGCTGGTCCCAGGCTCTCCATGCTCACCCGTGCCAAGCGGATGGTATCGTTTACCGGTCGCGCCACGACGACAACGAACTTTGCTACGCGGTGTTTGACCGGGCTTCGGCCTCCATCTCCGTCCGCAATACGATTAAGGATCTGGACCAGAACTGGTTTTGGAAACTGATGGATCACTATTCCGTGGGTCTTGCGCCTTAACACAATCTCCCTGATCCTTCGAGATGCGCCAAACCAAGGGTACACGAAGAAGGCCTGCCCCTTCTCGGTCTATTTCCGCCACCACCAACGCTCGGCGGCCATCGAGCACACGCCGACACACACCAGGGTCGTTGTGATGCCGGCGAAAAATCCGAGCTCGCCGCTTAGAGGGCCGAACATCCCACCTGACCGGGCGAAGAGTGCGATCATAGCCAAGGGCATAACCAGGCACATGCCGACGCCTCCGCCCCATAAAGACGCCCATTTGCGTGCTTCGCGCTGGGCTTCGTCGAGGCGACCCCAGTCTTGAGATGTCAGCAAAAGCGTGATGGCGGCCACACTGGCCAAAAACAGCAGCACGGCCAGCGGATAGTCGGTCAAGTGCGACAGGGCCTGCAATCCGGCGCCCTGCTGCGACAGGAAGAACCCGCCGCTCACCACGGTCACGCCTCCGATAGCCAAGGCCAGTATAGTTTTCAGATGCATCATATGACTTATCCCCTCAATGAAACTTCGCCAGACCATAGATGGAACCGGCGCTTTGCCAGCCTGCAGCCTGACGTAAAATGACAAGGAAACTTTACATACGTGGGTGCGTGTGTCAAGTTTCCTTGTCATAGGAAAAGGGCATATGCGGAGAAGAGTGACGACGTGGCGGAGTAGCTGCCGCGGTAAGCCAAGGAAGTTTGTCCGCAGATTACGCAGATTGCGCAGATTTTTTCAGTGCCTTATGGGCTGAGCTTCGTGGCGGCTCGACGGCTGCAAGCTTGACCACGGATGAAGGCACGGATGCCGCTGCGCGGTCACGGATAGACACGGATTTCAGGGTCGCACATCGTTTGCGCGAAGCGCGTCAGCGACCGGAATGGCATGTGGAGCCGATTGCCCTTCGGGCGCAGAAAGCTCAGCGAGCTGTATCCGTGCTTATCCCCTTTTTATCCGTGCCTTATCCGTGGTCGACCTGATGCAGCTTCGGCACAAACCCATGGCGCAGTTAAAGCTCTGAAAAATCTGCGCAATCTGCGTAATCTGTGGACCAACCTCTAAAGCCAGCCAAGCCTGCCGGCTTTAGAAATTGAACGCCAGCTGCATCGCGCAGATGCACAGCAAGCCCAATACGCCTGAACTGGCGATAAACAGGCAGAAGCGGATTACGGCGATATTGCTGGTCGCCTGAACCAGCGAATGGACGACACGCAGCGCCACATACAGCCAGGCGAGATATTCGAGATCCGGGCTTTGCAGGCCGCTGAGATAGATGCCGAGACACAGGGCATAGAACAGGGTCGGCTGTTCCATCAGATTGTTGTAATTGTCGGCCGGCCATTGCACCTGCGGTGGCAGGCGGCGAACAGCCTCGCCGGTGGACAGCCTGGATTCGCTGACCGCATAGCGCACCAGTTCGGGCAGCCGCCGGGCATAAAGCCAAACAAGCATAACCATCGACCAGGCAATAAGGACGAGAACAGGCTGAATCATGTCTTCACCATATCGTGCAAGTCTAAAATATTATTGAATAAAGTTCGTTTTAATTCAAAGATTTATGCTTAACAAAAGCTTAGCCGACGGGGTGTCGCGTCACACAAGTGTGATGCCTCCGCTCTGGTGGCGACTCCCGCGAAGGTGTAAAACCGCCGCCATTGAGCTGCGTCTCTCTCGCGGCCCAACGCCGGGGATGAGACCTCACGGAATTGTCTCCGGCGGCCCTTATTGAGGCCTTCCGACGCATGCCGCACTTTTCCCCATGAAGGGCGTCATGCGCCTGAGCCGCCCGTCCGTTATGGATGGGCGGCTTTTTCGTGTGGTGCCAAGCTATGTCGTATCTTATGCAACTTTATACTGACTTGGCCGCGAGCATTTGTTAAAGAGTTTCCGTCATAATCATGATCACAAACCGGCACTATAAGAAGCGTTGAATCGCTCTGGCCTCGAAAAGCAGGGAATACCCCATGGACGACATCACCCCGACCTCCGATCACCGCATCTCGTCGCGCGAAAGCCTGACCAAGGGGTTCGTCTCCGCCATCGGGGCCAAGGACTTTTTACGCTTGGACGAAGCGGAAAAGGTTTTCCTCACCCAGATCCTCGAGGATTTCGAGCCTGAGGAACTGCCCGACCTGGAGATCGAAGACGTCAACCGCGCCATTGCCGACTTCTGGAATTACGGCGCCCAGCGCACCGGCAGCATCCAGACCCTGCGTCGCATCGTGCCGCTGCTCAACCGTGCCAAGCAGGCCACGCCCTACGACGTGATCGAAATCGTCCAGAACGACTCGCCCTTCATTGTCGAAACCGTCATGGGCGAACTGATCGACCAGGGCGTCTCCATCCGCTCGATGTTCCACCCGGTCATCACCGTCCATCGCGATTTCGACGGCAAGCGCGTCAAGACCGGCGACATCGTCAAGGAATCGATGATGCTGATCTTCATCGAACGCCAGGGCGCCGACAAACACAAGGCCATACTCGACGGCATCGATGAGAGCCTCAACGACCTGAAGCTGGCCGTGCGCGACTTCCCGCGCATGCAGAAACTGATGGCCCAGGAAATCGAGGCGCTGGAAGCTTTGAGAGGCAAGGGCCGCGTCGCCGAGGCCGTGCTCGATGAAAACCTGGCCTTCCTGCGCTGGGTCGACGCCAACCATTTCGTCTTCCTGGGCGCCAAGGGTTACACCTATCCGCGCAGCACGGACGGCGCCTATGCTAGAGAAGAACCGCTTAGCCAGCTGCAGGAAGGCTTCGGTGTCCTGCGCGACACCACGCGCCAGGTCCTGCGCCGCTCCAGCGAGCCGGCCATTCTCAGCCAGCAGCTGATGGCCCATATCGAAAATTCCGAGCCGGTGACGGTGGCCAAGGCCAATCTGAAATCGCGCGTCCACCGCCGCATCTATATGGACTATATCGGCGTCAAGCGTTACGGCGCCGACGGCAAGCCCTCCGGCGAGGTCCGGTTTGTCGGGCTGTTCACCAGCGAAGCCTATGACCGGCCGGCCTTCGAAGTGCCGCTGATCCGCAAGAAGGCCGAGCACGTGTTGCACGAAGCGGCGGCCTTGGGCCTGTCCGGCGGCTATAATGAAAAGCGCCTGAAGAACATCGTCGAGACCTATCCGCGCGACGAACTGTTCCAGATGACCGAGGACGACCTGCTGAGGATCGCCCGCGGCATATTGCACCTGTCCGACCGGCCGCGCGTCCGGCTGTTTACACGCAACGACCCGTTCGACCGCTTCATCTCGGTCATGTTGTATATCCCGCGCGAAATCTATCAGTCGCAGATGCAGAAACAGGCCGGCCAGATTCTGGCCAGGGCCTATGGCGGTCGGGTGAGCGCGTCTTACCCGTACATCACCGAATCGCTGCTGTCGTGCATCCACTATATTATCGGCGTGACCCCGGGCGACCACCTCGACCCCGATATTACGACCCTGGAAACCGCGATCGAGGACATGACGCGGTCATGGCAACAAAGGGTGTTCGCCACGGCGCATGACCTGTTCAGTGTCCCGGGTTTTGCCGCCGGCCTGCCTTCGGGCAGTGTTGGTTTCAATATCTCCAAATGGAGCCCGGCCTTCCCGGCGGGTTACCAGGAACGCTATTCGACCGAGGAGGCCGTCATCGACATGGCCTATCTGGCCGGTCTGGAGGAAGGTTCGCCCGGCAATTTGCGCGCCTATGCATCCGGCGACGATGCCAACCTGTTTTCGTTCAAGCTCTATACCCGCGGCGATCACGCCATTCCGCTGTCTGACGTTCTGCCCGTGCTTGACGCCATGGGCCTGAAGACGCTGGAAGAATACGGCTATAACGTCAAATCGCCCGACCTCGGTTGTTATTGGGTGCATGAGTTCATCGTCCGCCTGCCGCGCGGTCACGCCGTCGCCTTTGCCGATTTCCGCGATGAATTCGAGCAGACCATGCTGGCCATCTGGAACGGCAAGACCGAAAGCGACGGTTTCAATGCGCTGGCCCTGACCGGGCAAAGCTGGCGCGAGGTCGCATTGCTGCGTGCCCTGTGCCGGTACCGCGTGCAATCGGGCCTGGACCCCAGCCCCGATATCCAGCAGGCAGCGTTGCGTGAAAACCCCGATGTCGTCGAAGCCTTGCTGCACCTGTTCAACCTGAAATTTTCGCCCGAATACGGCACGGTTTCCGGTGGCATAGCCCAGCGCGAGCCGCTGGTCGACGAGGCCAAGGCTCAGGTCGAAGCCCTGTTGCAAAAGGTCGCCAGCCTCGATCACGACCGTGTTCTGCGGCGGATCTACCTGGTTCTGGGTGCCATGCGCCGCACCAACTATTTCCAGAAGGACGTCAAGGGACCCAATCTCGAGCAGCCCAAGGACTATATCTCGTTCAAGGTCGCCTCGCGCGAACTGGCCGACCTGCCCGAACCCAAGCCCTATCGCGAAATCTTCATCTGGGCGCCGCATGTCGAAGGCGTCCATTTGCGCTTCGGGCCCGTCGCCCGCGGCGGCCTGCGCTGGTCCGACCGCAAGGAGGATTTCCGCACTGAAGTCCTGGGCCTGGTCAAGGCGCAGCAGGTCAAGAACGCCGTCATCGTCCCGGTCGGATCGAAGGGCGGCTTCTTCCCGAAGATGCTGCCGCGCGGAGGATCACCCGATGCCGTGCGCACCGAGGCCATCCGCGCCTACAAGACCTTCCTCAGCGGCCTGCTCGACCTGACCGACAATATCGACTCGCGCGGCAAGATCGTGCCGCCGCCCCAGGTGGTGATGTGGGACGACCCCGATCCTTATCTGGTCGTTGCGGCCGACAAGGGTACGGCGACCTTCTCCGACATCGCCAACAGCGTTTCGGCCGATTACGGCTTTTGGCTGGGTGACGCCTTCGCTTCGGGCGGCAGCGTCGGTTACGACCACAAGGCCATGGGCATCACGGCCAAGGGCGCCTGGGAAGCCGTCAAGCGCCACTTCCGCGAGCTCGGCAAGAACATCCAGACGGAAGACTTTACCGTCGCCGGCGTCGGCGACATGTCGGGTGACGTGTTCGGCAACGGCATGCTGTTGTCGCAGAAAACCAAGCTGGTCGCGTGTTTCGACCACCGCGATATCTTTATCGACCCCAATCCGGACACGGCCAAATCGTTCGCCGAGCGCCAGCGCATGTTCGCCTTGCCGCGGTCGTCATGGCAGGATTACGACAAGGCGCTGATCTCCCAGGGTGGCGGCATCTTCCCGCGCAGCCTGAAATCGATCCCGCTGTCGCCGGAGATCAAGGCCCTTCTCGATTTGACGGCCGACGCCCTGTCGCCGTTCGAGCTGATGCAGGCCATTCTGAAGGCGCCCGTCGAACTGCTCTATTTTGGCGGCATCGGCACCTATATCAAGGCGCCGTCGCAATCGCATCTCGATGTCGGCGACAAGGCCAATGACGCCATCCGTATCGATGGTAACGAGGTCCGCGCCCAGGTCATCGGCGAAGGCGCCAATCTCGGCCTGACCCAGGCCGGCCGTATCGCCTGTGCCGATGCCGGCGTCCATCTCAATACCGACGCCATCGACAATTCCGCCGGCGTCGATTGTTCCGACCATGAGGTCAATATCAAGATCCTGCTGGGGCAATTGATGGCCTCGGGCAAGCTCGATCCGAAGAACCGCGACGCCTTGTTGGCCAGCATGACGGACGACGTGTCGCGCCATGTGTTGAAGCACAATTACGATCAGACGCTTTGCCTGTCCTTGCAGGAAGCCCATTCGGCCGACGACAACAGCGCCCAGCAGGCCTTTATGTCGGGGCTGGAAAAGCGCGGGCGTCTCGATCGCAAGGTCGAGGGCCTGCCAGCGAACTCAGGCCTGGAAGCGCGCAAGATGCAGGGCCGGGGCCTGTTCCGCCCGGAACTGGCCGTCATCACCGCCTATGCCAAGATCGTGCTGTTCGACGATATCGTGGCAGGCCAAGCGCCGGACGATGCCGGCTTCATGCCGGTGGCGATCACCTATTTCCCCGATGCCTTGCACAGCTTTACCGACGCGATTGCCAAGCACCGCCTGCATCGTGAAATCATCGCCACGGTGCTGAGCAACGACATCGTCAATATGACGGGCCCCAGTTTCGCGGCGCGGGTCACCAAGGCGGCCGGCGTCGACACGACCGGCTTCGTCCTGGCGTTCGAAGCGACGCGGCAGCTGTTCGGTATCAAGGCCTTGTGGGCGGAGGTCAACGGCCTTGACAACCGTATCCCGGCGGCGGCTCAGACGGCGCTATATAATGACCTGGCGGCGTTCGTCCGGCACCAGACCTACTGGATCGCCCGGCGCTTCTCGCAAACCGGCGGCGATTTGCAGTCGCGCATCAAGCCCTATAGTGACGGTGTTGCGGCCTTGCTGGCCCTGGGCGATACGGCCGCC
Source organism: Asticcacaulis sp. P2_B1 (assembly GCF_056404915.1). NCBI lineage: Bacteria > Pseudomonadati > Pseudomonadota > Alphaproteobacteria > Caulobacterales > Caulobacteraceae > Asticcacaulis > Asticcacaulis sp. P2_B1. Next base: position 838,225 of record NZ_JBFUDD010000002.1, read on the forward strand.
AATGCCCCGACCCAGGCACGCATTGCCGCGCGGGTCGAGGCCCTGGTGGGGCAGGGCGCGCCGGAAGACCTGGCGCGCCGCATTACGGTTCTGACCGAGATGCACCAGTCGGCCGACATTATCGACCTGGCCGGCAAGAAGCCTTTGGACAAGACAGCGGAACTCTATTTCCTGACGGGCGAGCGTTTCGGTTTCGACGGACTGCGCGAAGGCGCCGGCGCGTTGTCGAGCGCCGATCCGTGGGACCGCATGGCGACACGGCGTCTGATCGAGGACGTATTGACCGAACAGAAGTCGGTGGTGCGGGCGATGATGAGCAAGATGGCGGTGACGGAAACGCCGCTGGAAATCATCCAGAACTGGGAGGCGGAAAACGCCGCCCTGATCCAGCCCTTGCAGCAGATGATGACGGATATGGAGACGGGCGGCTGGAGCTTTGCCAAGCTGACGATCGTCAATGCCGTGCTGCGTGAGTGGGTGGCGAAGCTCTAGTTACGGGGTCAAGGGGCCTGAGGCCCCTTGCCTTTGAACCTTTTTAGGCCCATTTACGCCTTAGGTTTATACAAGAGTACCCGCCATGTTTATCCAGACCGAAGCCACGCCCAATCCGGACGTCATCAAATTCCTGCCCGGCCGCGATGTCCTGGGCAAGGGATCGCGTCAGTTTGCCGATGCGAGCGAAGCCAAGGCCTCGCCTTTGGCCGAAAGCCTGTTCGCGATCGACGGTGTGTCGGCGGTCTATTTCGGCGGCGATTTCCTCACCGTGCGCCGCGACCCGGAATCGAGCCTGATCTGGGCGCAGTTGAAGGCGCCGATCCTGGCGGCCGTCATGGATTTTTATACCTCGGGCCAACCCATCCTGCGTGAAGAAGCCGTTGCCAGCGATATCGTCTACGAAGGCGAGCTGGGTCAGATCGTCGCCGAGATCAAGGATTTGCTGGAGACGCGCGTGCGTCCGGCGGTGGCTCAGGATGGCGGCGATATCGAATTCGACCGTTTCGATTTGGAGTCCGGCACGCTGTACCTGCATATGCGCGGCGCCTGTTCGGGGTGTCCGTCGTCATCGGCGACCCTGCGCCAGGGTGTCGAATCCCTGATGAAACACTATGTGCCGGAAGTGAAGTCGATCGAGGCCGTGCTGTAAGGAATGGCGCTGACCTTGGTCATCGATACGTCGCTTGCGGCCTGTTGCGCGGGACTTTTCCGTAACGGCGAGAGCGTCATCGAAGCCGTCGATCCGATGGATCGCGGCCATGCCGAGCGTATCGGCGTCCTGGTCGCCGAACTGTTCCGCGAAGTCGAACTGACGCCACGCGACCTCAACCATATCGGTGTCACCCTGGGGCCGGGATCGTTCACCGGTTTGCGCGTCGGTCTGGCCTTTGCCAAGGGCATGGCGTCGGGGCTGGGTCTGGCGCTGAAAGGCGCCGGCACGCTGGAGGCTCTGAACGCGCATCCCGATTTGGTTGGCCGCAGGCCGTTGAGCGTGATTCATGGCGGCCGCGGCAATCTCTATGTCCAATATCGTGCCGAGTCGCCGCGGACCCTGGCCTTTGCCGATCTCGAAGCCTTTACCGAAGCGCACGATATCGATGTTCTGACCGGTCCGGCCGTCGACTTGATCAAGGATCGCTTTGCCGGCATAGAGATCGTGGCCCAACCGTGGCCGTCGTTGAAGGCCTTGGCGGGTTTGGCTTTGCAGGCCGGCCACGACGATCTGACGCCGCTCTATATGCGTGACGCCGATGCCATTGCCTCGACCAAGGGCATCATTACGCTGGGGGCAGCATGACCACGATCCGCCGGCTCGATGCGCCTTCGAAACAGTTGGAAGACATCCATACGCGCTGTTTCGACTATGGCTGGAGCGAGGGCGTGTTCGCCGATCTGCTCATCAAGCCGCATCATCGCACCTATGTCTTCGAGCATGACGGCGAGATCGTCAGTTTCGTGGTGATGGCGGTGGTGGCTGGCGAGGGTGAGATTCTCACTATTGCGACCGATCCGGACTATCAGAACAAGGGTTTGGCGCGTCTGTTGCTTAACCAGGTCATCGGCAGCCTGCGCGGCGAGGGGGCGGAGTCGCTGTTTCTCGAAGTCGCTACCGACAATATCCACGCGATCAAGCTTTATGAGGCATGCGGCTTCAAGAAGACCGGCCGGCGCAAGGCCTATTACAGCCGCAAGGATTCGCCCCCTGTGGATGCCCATATTCTCAGGCTTGCGTTGTAGCCCGCAACACCTTAGATTTGCGGGCATTGACTGCGAATTAATCGCAAAATCCGGAGCCTGGCATGGATCGCATCGAACAACAGTGCATTGAAAAAGGCATGCGGATGACGGATCAGCGCCGGGTCGTGGCGCGGGTTTTGTCGGCGGCCGAAGACCATCCGGATGTCGAGGAGCTGTATCATCGTGCGGCGGCGGTCGATCCCAATATCTCGCTGGCGACGGTTTACCGGACGGTGCGGCTGTTCGAAGAGGCCGGCGTGGTGGAACGTCATGATTTCGGTGACGGCCGTTCGCGTTATGAGCAGGCGGGTGAGGATCACCACGATCACCTCATCAATATCAAGACCGGCCAGGTGGTGGAATTCTTCGATCAGGAGATCGAGGTGATGAAGGAAGCGCTGGCGGCCAAGCTGGGTTACAAGCTGGTCGGGCATAAGCTGGAACTTTATGGTGTGCCATTGGAAGAAGACAAGTAAAAGGGCAGGGGCCTCGGGCCCCTGCACCCCGAAACCATTTGAATAAATAACTAAGCCGGACCCCCTTCGGGCCCGGCTTAGTTATTTTCTCGAACGACTTATGGGGAGCAGGGGACTGCGTCCCCTGCTCTTTCCCTTGAATTTTCCTCGATAAACGATCATAAGGCGCGGATGAACGCCCCTCTCAAGAAGCTGCATATCAAAACCTACGGCTGTCAGATGAACGTCTATGACAGCGAACGCATGGTCGATCTCCTGCGTCCGCTTGGCTATGAAGTCTCCGACCACGCCGACGGCGCCGATCTCGTCCTGCTCAATACCTGCCATATCCGCGAAAAGGCCTCCGAAAAGGTCTATTCTGAAATCGGCCGGCTGAAAGAACTGCGCGACGAAAAGACCGCACGCGGCGAAGGCCGCATGACCATCGCCATCGCCGGCTGCGTCGCCCAGGCCGAAGGCGCCGAAATCATGCACCGTGCCCCGGCCGTCGACCTGGTCATCGGCCCGCAAGCCTATCACCAGCTGCCGGAACTGATCGCCCGCACCCACCGCTCCAAGGGCGAACGCCTGGCCGCCGACTTCGCACCCGAAGCCAAGTTCGACGCCCTGACCAGCGAACGTACCGTCACCGGCCCGACCGCCTTCCTCACCGTCCAGGAAGGCTGCGACAAGTTCTGCACCTTCTGCGTTGTGCCCTATACCCGCGGCGCCGAATGGTCGCGCCCGGTTGCCGCCATTGTCGACGAAGCCCGGGCCCTGGCTGCCAAGGGCGTGCGCGAACTGACCCTGCTGGGGCAAAACGTCAACGCCTATAATGGCGCCGGCAGCGACGGCACACCGTCGAGCCTGGCGAAACTGATGTACGCCCTGGCCGAGATCGACGGCATCGACCGCCTGCGCTACACGACCTCGCACCCCAACGATATGGGCGACGACCTGATCGACGCCCACCGCGATCTGCCGGCCGTCATGCCCTATCTCCACCTGCCGGTGCAGTCGGGCTCGGACAAGATCCTGCGCGCCATGAACCGCAAACATACGCGCCAAAGCTATTACGACCTGGTCGCCCGCATCAAGGCGGCACGGCCGGACCTGGCCCTGTCCGGTGATTTCATCGTCGGCTTCCCGGGCGAGACCGACAAGGATTTCGAAGACACGCTCGACCTGGTCCGCCACGTCGGCTACGCCTCGGCCTTCACGTTCAAATATTCGCCGCGCCCCGGTACGCCGGCCGCCGTTATGCCGAACCAGGTCGAAGAAGCCGTCGCCAATGACCGGCTGCAACGTTTAAACGCTTTGATCATCGAGCAACAGCAGGCCTTTAAGCAGCAATTGGTGGGTCAAACCATCCCCGTCCTGTTCGAGAAGCCCGGCCGCTATAACCAACAGGCGATCGGCCGTTCGCCGTGGCTGCAATCGGTGTTCGTTGAGGACGCCGCGCACCTGATCGGTCAAATCGTCAGTGTGCGGATCGTTGCCTTGGGCAATAACAGCCTGCAGGGCGAACTTGTGATGGTCTCCGCCTGATGGCCCCTGTTAAAGACGATTTTATCAGCCTGAACGAAGATTGCGTTCTGGCCGTTGTCGGACCTTCCGAACGCTACCTCGCCATGATCGAGGGCGCGTTCAAGGTGCTGGTCGAAATGCCCGGCGGCGGTTTGATCGTCTCCGGCGACGCCCGCGCGCGGCAAAAGGCCAAGGCGGTTATTATCGCTCTGGCCGATCTGTACGACCAGGGCATCGACATTACTGAAAAGGATGTCCGCCAGATCATTGACCACCCCGAAAGCACGACGGAATCGCGCGCTGCCGCGGCGCCGGTCGACCAACGCAATACCATCGTCATGGGCCGCCGTGGCGCCGTTGCCGCCAAGACCGCCGGTCAGGCTGCCTATCTGGCGGAGCTGGCGGAAAAAGACCTGGTCTTTGCCTTGGGTCCTGCAGGTTCCGGCAAGACCTTCCTGGCCGTCGCCCATGGTGTGTCGTTGTTGCTGTCGCGCAAGGTCGACAAGCTGATTATTACCCGTCCGGCGGTCGAAGCCGGCGAACGGCTGGGCTTCCTGCCGGGTGATCTCAATGAAAAGATCGATCCCTATCTAACGCCGATCTGGGGGGCTTTGGACGACATTCTCGGCGCCCAGGTCCTGGCGAAAAAGCGCGAGACCAAGGAAATCGAGGTCGCGCCGCTGGCCTATATGCGCGGCCGTACCCTGTCCTACGCCTATGTCATTATCGACGAGGCGCAGAACACGACCAAGATGCAGATGAAGATGATCCTGACGCGTCTCGGCGAAGGCTCGAAAATGGTCGTTACCGGCGATCCGTCGCAGATCGATTTGCCAAACCGCGCCGACTGCGGCCTGATTCATGCCGTGCGTTTATTGGGCAAGCTCAAGGGCGTCGGCACGGCGGAACTGACGGCTGAGGATATCGTGCGCCACGAACTGGTGGCACGGATTGTTCGTGCCTACGATAATGAATTTAAGACGGACGTCTGATGGATCCTTTGATTGATATCGAAGTCGAGGAAGAAGGCTGGCTCGACGTCCTGCCCGATGTCCGCGACGTGGTCGAAACCGGCGTTGTCGCCGCGCTCAAAACCGCCAATCTCAAGGAACAGGCTGATGTCGTGGTCCTCTTGTGCGATGACGCCGAAATGCGCGCGCTCAACAAGGAATACCGCAACAAGGACAACGCCACCAACGTCCTGAGCTTCCCGGCGCCCAAGTCGATGCGCATCAAGGGCGTGCTCAATCACCTCGGCGATATGGCGCTGGGGCTTCAAACCTGCGTGCGCGAAGCGAAAGAGCAGAACAAGAGCTTGAAAAATCACGTTATGCACCTCAGTATCCATGGCGCTCTGCATTTATTGGGCTATGACCATCTCCACGACGATGAGGCCACGGTAATGGAAAACCTCGAACGCGACATATTGAGTAAGCTCGGTGTCGCCGACCCTTACGGGCACAACGATGCCTGAACCTGAAGAGCGAAAATCGTTCCTGTCCATGCTGGGCTTCAAGACAAAGGCGCAAGGTCAAGCCGAAGCCGCCGCCATCGCCGCCGACGAAAAAAGCCCGGCCAATGAACTGATCGACCATGCGCGCGCCTTCCAGACCCTGAGTGTTGCCGATGTCATGACGCCACGGGTCGATATCGTCGCCATCGAGTTGTCGAGCACCCTGGCCGATGTCGTGCGCATCTGCGTCGAGTCCGAACATTCGCGCCTGCCGATCTTCCGCGAGACACTCGATGATCCGGTCGGCGTCGTCCACATCAAGGACATCTTGAAGCTGCTGAGTCCGGAACCGGGCCGGACGGGACCCAACTGGGCCGAACCTGTCCTGCATCGCCTGCGCCGTGAGTTGTTGTATGTGCCGTCATCGATGACGACCTCGGACCTGATGCTGCGCATGCAGGCTCAGCGCATCCACATGGCCCTGGTCATCGACGAATTCGGCGGCACCGACGGCCTGGTCACGCTCGAAGACCTGATCGAGGCCGTGGTCGGCAATATCGACGACGAATATGACGAGGCCTCCGAAGAGGAAATCCGTCTGCTCGACAACGGTCAGATCGAGGTCGACGGCCGGGTGGAACTGACCGATCTGGAAGAAAAGCTGGGCGTCAGCCTGTTCCCGGAGGACACCGAGGAAGAAATCGACACCCTGGCCGGTTTGGTCGCCGTCCTGGCCGGGCGCGTGCCGCAGCGCGGCGAGGTCGTGCCCTATGCTGCCGCCGGTTTCGATATCGAGGTGCTGGACGCCGATTCCCGCCGCATCAAGCGTTTGCGCCTGCACCGGCGCACATCCGCCACCGAAGAGACAACGCCCGCCGACCTGACGGCGGCCGATGATTGAGGCTTTCCGGAACTGGCTCAAATGGCTCGACCTGCCGGCGCGCCCGCGCCTGCTGGCGGCCCTGTCCGGCCTGCTGATCGGGTTGGCGCAACCGCCGTTCGGTATTTTGCCGGGTCTTCTGGGCTATGGCCTGTTGCTGTGGGCGCTGGAACGGGACCTGGGGCCCAATAAAAAGCGCACGGCTTTCTTCATGGGTTGGCTGGCTGGTTTCAGCTATTTCTTCGTCGGCTGTTTCTGGATCGCCGAAGCCTTCCTGGTCGATGCCGACACCTATGGCTGGATGGCGCCGTTCGCCGCGACGCTCCTGCCCAGCGGCATGGGCCTGTTCTGGGGCCTGTTCGCCGTACTCTATCTCCGTTTCGCGCCGCAGGGCATGAAGCGGTTCCTGTTTTTTGCCTGCCTGTTCTGCCTGCTGGAGTTGACACGCGGCACGATCATGTCGGGCTTTCCGTGGGATCCGGCTGGGTCGACCTGGCGCGCCGGCGGGGCCATGTCGCAAATGGCCGCCTATGTCGGCGTCTATGGTCTGAGCTTTATTACCGTGGCGACGTTTTGCAGCATCGGTGTCGCCCGCCGCGGCCGGGGTGTCGGCGGCTATGCGCCGGTCATCTGGAGCGTGCTGGTTTTGGCCGGTTGTTTTACACTGGGCCAGGTGCGGCTCAACACCACGTCCATAGGCAGGACCGGCTATATCGTTCGCATCGTCCAGCCCAATATCGGCCAGGCGGCGAAATGGACCCTGGGCAATTTCGAAACCCTGTTCATGAGCTATATCCATCTCAGCAAAGAGCCGCCCAAGCCCGGACATAAGGTGCCGGACCTGATTATCTGGCCCGAAGGCGCCTTGCCGTTCCCGATCGAGGACGTCATGGACGGCTGGCCGGCGGCCGATATGCGATCGCTGCTGCACGACAAGCAGATGCTGATCATGGGCACGACCAAACAGGAGGTCACACCCAAGGGCCGTTTGGTTTGGCGCAATGCGATGATGGCCTGGCGCCAGGATGGCAAGGCATTCAATGCGGTTGGCTCGTACAGCAAATTCAAGCTGGTGCCCTTCGGCGAATTCACGCCCTACCAGGATATTTTGAACCCGCTGGGCATGAAGGCCCTGACCCATTTCGACGACAGCTTCACGCCCGGCGAACGCACCAAACCGGTCAGCTTCGGTACGGTGCCGAGGTTCCTTCCGCTCATTTGCTATGAGGGGATTTTCCCCAGTCTGGATGGGCGGCATTACACCTCCCAGACGGACATATTTCGGCCGAAATGGATCGTCAACATCTCCAATGACGCCTGGTTCGGCCCGACCACGGGGCCCCTTCAGCACCTTAATTTAGCCAGTTACCGCGCCATCGAGGAAGGCTTGCCGATGATCAGGTCGACCCCGACCGGGATATCCGTGATGATCGATCCTTTGGGCCGTGTCGTGCCCGGTGAAGAGCTGGGCCTGAATCAAAGGGGCGTTCTGGACGTCGATCTTGTCGCGTCCCTGGCGCCGCCGCCCTACGCCTCACAACGTAGCATGGCGGAGGTGTTCATCGCCTTGCTTGGGTTGATTGTCATGATGGCCGACACGTGTTTACTTATGCTTAAAAATAAACCACCGCGGATGGATCTGTCTCGTTGAGCCATCCGTATAATTAAGACATGCGTTCTTTTTGTAGACGTATGTATGTATTGCGTAAGAGGTTAAGTTGGACGAAACTGACAAAGCAGACCGTGGCCCCAACCCGGTGGATTTGCACGTCGGCGCGCGTGTCAGGATGCGCCGTAAATTTCTCGGCATGAGCCAGGAGGCTCTGGCCGAGGCTATAGATCTTACCTTCCAGCAGGTTCAGAAATACGAGCGCGGGTCGAACCGTATCAGCGCTTCGAAACTGTACGAAATCGCAAAAGCCCTGAAAGCGCCCGTCACCTACTTCTTTGAAGGCTATGGCGAAAATGAAGCCGTCGAGGGTTTCAGCGAGTCGGAATCCGAGCAATTCGTCCATGGATTCTTGATGACGACCGAGGGCATAGAATTGGCCGAAGCTTTCCCGCGTATCAAGAACGCCAAGCACCGCCGCCGTATCCTGGAACTGGTGCGAGCCCTGGCGGACGATGACGATTCGTAGTTTCCGAAGATTTGTGCATTCGGTTACGCAAATGTGATTGTGGAAAAGCCTCGTCTTGCGACGGGGCTTTTTACTTGCGTTTTCGGCGAAAGAAGGGGCGGCATGACGATTATCCCCTTGCTCATATAAACATATCTTTATATGGTTATGGAACATTCGCGAAAGAAAGTTCCGTGCCCATGCGCCCGTCCTACATCTTCACCTCCGAAAGCGTCTCCGAAGGCCATCCCGACAAGGTGGCCGACCGGATCTCCGATGTCGTCGTCGACGCCTTTTTGTCGCGCGATCCGGAAGCGCGGGTGGCGTGCGAAACCCTGGTGACGACCAACCGCATCGTCCTGGCCGGCGAAGTCCGCGCCAGCGACAATGAGATCAGCGACATCATCAACGGTTTGGAAGACAAGGTCCGCGCCGCGGTCAAGACGATCGGCTATGCACAAAAAGGCTTTCACTGGGCGACGGCCGACTATGCCTGCTATCTGCACGCCCAATCGGCCGATATCGCCCAGGGCGTCGACGCCGGCCACAACAAGGACGAGGGCGCCGGCGACCAGGGCATCATGTTCGGCTATGCCACGGACGAGACGGCGGAGCTGACCTCGGCGCCTTTGCAATGGTCGCACAATATCCTGCACCGCCTGGCCCAGGCCCGTCATGCCGGCGAACACAGCCTGGAGCCCGACGCCAAGAGCCAGGTCACCGTGCAATACGAAAACGGCAAGCCGGCCAAGATTCTCAAGATCCTGGTATCGCATCAGCACAAGGACGGCCTGACGCCGAAAGACGTCGAAGCCATTATCAAGCCGTTGGCCCTGGAGGTCCTGCCGGGCGGCATGGTAGCGGACGACACCGAATGGCTGGTCAATCCGACGGGCAATTTCGTCATCGGCGGCCCTGACGGCGACGCCGGCCTGACCGGCCGCAAGATCATCGTCGACACCTACGGCGGCGCGGCGCCCCATGGTGGCGGCGCCTTCTCCGGTAAGGATCCGACCAAGGTCGATCGTTCGGCGGCTTATGCTCTGCGCTACCTGGCCAAGAATGTCGTTGCCGCCGGCCTCGCCAAGCGCTGTACGCTTCAGGTGTCCTATGCCATCGGCGTGTCGAAGCCGCTGTCCTTCTATGTCAACACCCACGGCACGTCCGAGGTCGATGAGGAGAAGCTGGAGCGGGTCCTGCCGGAACTGATAGGCGGATTGACGCCGCGCGCCATCCGCATGCATCTTGGCCTCAACCGTCCGATCTATGAGCGCACGACGGCCTATGGCCATTTCGGGCGGACGCCGGACGCCGAAGGCGGCTTCTCGTGGGAAAAAACCGACCTGATCAGCGCCCTGCGCGCCGAATTCTGATGCCCGAGGATAGTCAAGACGACAGGGCCCTGCCGCCGTCCTGGGGGCCGATGCGCTCGTTCGGGCGGATCAAGTCGCGCAAGCTCAAGCCGCAACAGGCGACCCTGTTCGATACGCTTCTGCCCAAGGTCGAGGTCACTGACGAACGTGTCCAGCCCTTGTTGGCTTCGGGCCGCGAGATCTGGCTGGAAATCGGCTTTGGCGGTGGTGAGCATCTGGCGGCTCAGGCGGCCTTGCATCCCGATGTGACCTTTATCGGCTGCGAGCCGTTCCTGAATGGCGTCGGATCGGTCCTGCGCCATATGGAAGAGGCCGGTCTTGACAATGTGCTGATCCTCGCCGGCGATGCCCGGCCCTTGCTGGATAAACTGCCGGACGGTGCGCTTGGCCGCATTTTTCTATTGTTCGCCGATCCGTGGCCCAAGGCGCGCCATCACAAGCGGCGTTTCCTGCAGCCCGAGACTGTCGCTGCCTTCGCGCGTGTCTTGAAAGTCGGGGGCAAGGCGCGCTTCGCCACCGACTGGGCGGACTATGCCGATTGGGGTTTGCAGCGATTTCTCGACGATGCTGATTTCGACTGGCCGGCACAGAGCCAGGCCGATTGGAACAACCCGCCGGCGGACCACATTACGACGCGTTACGAGACCAAGGGCCTGGGCGACTGCAAACCGGTGTTTCTCGATTTCGTCCGCAAGCCGCGTGGGTGAGTGAGGTCAAGAAGGCTTTTGCCACGGATAAGGCACGGATCGCCGTTACGCGGCGGCACGGATAGCAGGGGCGCCTTTGGTGTGCGGTAGGTAGCGCTGAGCATGCCGGGAAGTGGAGAAAAGTAGCATCCACAGATAAGCCAGATAAGCACAGATTATATGGGCAAATCTTACCACCGGAGGCGATTTTCAAGCGCGAAGCACTATCTGTGCTTATCTGGCTTATCTGTGGATGAAAATCTTTCCTATCCGCGTTGCCGCAGAGCGGCGATCCGTGCCTTATTCTGTGGCAAAAGCCTTTTTGTCTTCTTGACCTGAATAATTGAGATGATCGCGCTTTGCCGCCGCAGCATGCCAAGGCCTTAAATGTCGAGCTTGCTGTCGGCAGCTGATCGGTCTAGCCTTCACCTGTAACAAAGGGGGGCTCATGAAAAGGTTTATTGGAATTGTGATCGCTGCCGGCGTCTTGACTGCCCTGCCGGTCCGGGCAGGCGTGCCGGAACTTCTAAATGCCTTTGGTATGTTTCCACTCGACGCCAAGGTGTCCGAAACAGAACTTCGTGATGTTTGCAAAACCGAATCTGACGATCTTACAGACGCAGCCTACATCTGTCCTGATGGCTTGGAATATATCGTCTATTTCAACGCCATTACGACCATCCAATACATATTCATGGACGATAATACAAGCAAACCCATACTCGGCGTTCACGCTGGTGACAGTGAAGCGGTCGTTGTGAGTCACATCCAAAAAATGTACGGGGTCACACTCAAGAAAACTCGCGTTGAATCCTGGAACGTCTATTCTACCGACATGACCAGTGTCCGGTCGTGCGGGCAAAAATGTCACCTGGCTTTCTCATTCGACCAGAATGGCCACATCGCTGTCATATCGAAGGAGCCAGAACTACCATATATCTAGTGGCTGCGAGACCATTGGCCCCCAGAACCGAACGACCCAAAAGCCACAGCTCACGAACTTGTGAACCGCCCTGTAGCCAGGCACCAAATTTTAAGACATCGTTAACCACGTTTGTTAAGGATTTGGAGTGCGGATGGAACGGCTACACAAGGTCTCGGCGGGATTTGTTTTTGCCTTCATCTGTCTGCACTTCGCCAATCATTTTGCCGGCCTGTTCGGCGTCGCCACCCATATCCAGTTTATGGACGCGGTACGGCTGCTGTACCGGCAACCGATCGTCGAATGGGCCGTGCTGTTGGCTTTTGCCGTCCAGATTGTTACCGGCGTGCCGCTGATCTTCGAGATCTGGCGCAGGAAAAAGGACTTTATCCATCAGCTCCAGGCCTTATCGGGCCTCCTAATGCTGCTGTTTATCGTGATCCATATCGTCTGGGTCATGGTAGGGCGGTTGTTTCTCTATCTCGACACCAATTTCACCTATGCCGCCGCCGGTCTGATGTCGCCGCCATGGCATTACGCATTTGTGATCTTTTATGGCGCAGGCGTCGGCTCGCTGTTCGTCCATATGGGCTGCATTCTCTACGATATTTACAAGAAAACGAACAAGGCCGTGGGTTGGGTCCTGCTGATCGCCACGGTCGGCGCCGGTGGGTATATTACCTGGCTGCTAATCTTAATGTATGGCGGCCAGCTCTATCCGGTAACGATACCGGCGGATTATGCGCAGGTCTTTCCGCAAGCCGTCATGCCGCAGAAATAACTTGGCAAAACGGGACGGACGTCCTATATGACGCTCAACATCGTCCGATTGCCGCAAGGCTTCGGCGGCGGCCGGAAGCGGCCCGCCGCCTTTTTTATTGCTTGAAGAAACAAAGTGCGCGCCAAGACCAGCGAAGACCGCAAACTGCTTGAGATATTCGACCCGCTCGCTGAAGCGCTGGGCCTCGATATCGTCCGCGTGCGCCTGACCGGCTCCAACCGTCCGGGCGGCGCGCGTCGCCTGCAGGTCATGGCCGAGCGCAAGACCGACGGCGAGATCAATGTCAATCAATGCGCCCGCCTGTCGCGCGCCATCTCGGCCTTCATGGACGAGGCCGACCCGATCGAGGGCGAATATACCCTCGAAGTGTCGTCGCCCGGCATCGACCGGCCGCTGACGCGTCTTAAGGATTTCGAGACCTATGAAGGCCTGGAGGCCCGTATCGAGCTCGACCGTCTGGCCGAAGGGCGCAAGCGTTTCCGCGGTATCCTGGCCGGTATCGAAGGCGATCATGTCGCCATCGACCTGGAAGGCGAGGAAGAAACCGCCCTCATGCCGTTTGCCTGGGTCATCGACGCCAAGCTGCTGCTGACCGACGAGCTGCTGAAAAAGGGCGCCGAAGCCCGCGCGGCCCGCGGTGACGATGAAGATGACGACGACGAAGATAACGAAGATTCTGACGACGACTTCGAGGACGCAGACGACCTCGACGACGACGAAGACCCCGCCAACGATAAGTAAGGAAGACAAAAGATGAGCTTCACCGGTATCAGCGCCAACCACCAGGAACTGCTGCAAATCGCAGAGGCCGTGGCGCGCGAAAAGTCGATCGACAAGTCCGTGGTCCTGGCCTCGATCGAAGAAGCGATCCAGAAGGCTGCCCGTTCGCGTTTCGGCGCCGAGCACGACATCCGCGTCCATATCGATCCGCGCACGGGCGAGCGCACCATCACGCGCGTTGTCACCGTCGTGCCGGATGAGGAAATCGAGAACGAATACGCGCAAAAGACCCTGACCGACGCGCTGCGCGACGACAAGGAAGCCTTTGCCGGCAAGGAATATATCGAAGTCCTGCCGCCGTTCGAACTGGGCCGCGTCCAGACCCAGATGGCCCGCCAGGTCGTGACCCACAAGGTGCGCGAAGCCGAGCGTGAAAAGCAATATGACGAGTTCAAGGACCGCGTCGGCGAAATCGTCAACGGCACAGTCCGCCGCGTCGAATACGGCAATGTCATTGTCGATCTCGGCAAGGGCGAAGGCATTATGCGCCGCGACCAGTCGATCCCGCGCGAAGCCTTCCAGGTCAATGACCGCATCCGCGCCTATATCTACGACGTGCGCCGCGAAACCAAGGGCCCGCAGATCATGCTGTCGCGCGCCCACGGCGGCTTCATGGCGAAGCTGTTCGCCCAGGAAGTACCGGAAATCTACGACGGCGTCATCGAAATCAAGTCGGTCGCCCGCGACCCCGGTTCGCGCGCCAAGATGGCCGTTCTGTCCAACGACTCGTCGATTGATCCGGTCGGCGCCTGCGTCGGTATGCGCGGTTCGCGCGTCCAGGCGGTCGTTGCCGAACTGCAGAACGAAAAGATTGACATCATCCAGTGGTCGCCCGATGAAGCCACCTTCATCGTCAACGCCCTGGCGCCGGCCGAAGTCTCCAAGGTCGTGTTGGACGAAGAAGAAGACCGTGTCGAAGTGGTCGTGCCCGACGAACAATTGTCGCTGGCCATCGGCCGCCGCGGCCAGAATGTCCGCCTCGCGTCGCAACTGACCGGCTGGCAGGTCGACATCATCACCGAAGCCCAGGATTCCGAGCGCCGTCAGAAGGAATTCGCCGAGCGCACCGCCCTGTTCCAGGAAGCGCTCGATGTCGACGAAGTCATCGCCCAGCTGCTGGTCACCGAAGGCTTTACCTCGATCGAGGACCTTGCCTTTGTCGATGAAAACGAAATCGCCGTCATCGAAGGCTTCGACGAAGACACGGCTTCGGAACTGCAGGCCCGTGCCCGCGACTTCCTGGAGCGCGAAACCGCCGAACAGGACGCCAAGCGCCGCGAACTGGGCGTGCTGGACGAACTGCTGACCGTCAACGGCGTCACCATGCCGATGGCCGTTGCGCTGGGTGAAGCCGGTGTCAAGTCGATCGAGGACCTGGCCGACCTGGCCACCGACGAAATCCGCGGTGGCTTCGAGCAAAAGGGCGGCGAACGCGTTCGCGTCCCGGGCGCCCTGGAGTCGTTCAGCCTGTCGGTGCCGGATGCCGAAAGCCTGATCCTCAACGCCCGTATCGCGGCCGGCTGGATCGAAGCCCCAGAACCGGAAGCCGAGCCTGAGGCGGAAGCCATGGACGACGCCGAGGAAGAAGCCTACATCGAAGAAGGCGAACTGGAACAATTCGCCGCCGACAACGCGCCGGAAGACCACATTGACGAAGGGGGCGCAAATGAAGTCGCCACCACCGAACAATGAGTCCGCGCTCCTAACCCGAACGGACAACGCTGAAAACCCCGCCTTGGATGACGAGGCGGGGATTGCGATCCTGTGCGACGACGACTTTCCCGGCAAGGGTCTGGCCAAAGGGCTTAAAGGCAAACTGCAACGCCGCGACATCGCCAGCGGCCAAACCGTGACGACGGATGGCATGATCCGCTTCGTCGTTTCGCCGGACGGCATGCTGACGCCCGATATCGCGCACAAGCTGCCCGGCCGTGGCTTATGGATCGCGTCGGAACGCGCGGCCCTTGAAATCGCGCTGAAAAAGAACATATTCAACAGAGCCGCCAAACGCCAAGTGAAGGCGGCTCCCGATCTCATCCCCCTGGTGCACGACCTGTTGCGCCGCCGCTGCCTCGACCTTCTCGGTCTGGCGCGGCGCGAAGGCGGCATCGTCAACGGCTTCGAAAAAGCGTTGGCTGCCGTCAAATCGGGCAAGGCCGGGTGGATTATCGAGGCCAGTGACGGCTCCGATGATGGCCGCAAGCGCATTTTATATGCCGGAAGCCAGCAATCGCCCTCGCCAAACGTGTGCGGAAGCTTTAATAACGCGGAATTAAGTTTGGCTTTGGGTACGGAAAATGCCATACACGTCGCACTCCTGACGGGGCGACGCGTGCAGCGTTGGTCTTTAGAGATGAAAAGACTGTCCGGGTTCGAACCCCTAGTACCGGAAGGTTGGGGGCGACGGCCGGATACCTGAAGCGAGTGTAAGTTTCTCTGCCTTGACTGATTACGGCCACGGTGACGATCTCCACTCGGTGTGGTTTCGACGGCTGATGCTTTATCAGACGTTAGGCCACGACATATTTTTGCAACAGAAACCGGGCATATGGCCTTGGTTTCACAAGGGTTAGTAAGCAAGCCGCATGAGCGATGACGACAAGACCAACGACCAGTCTCCCAACCGTGAGCGCGCGCCGCTGACGCTGAAGCCGCGTATCGGCGGCAATGTTTCGACGGGTACCGTCAAGCAAAGCTTCAGCCATGGCCGCTCCAAGACCGTGGTCGTGGAAACCAAGCGCCGCATCAACGCGCCGACGCCCGGCACGCCGCCGCAGCATCAGCACCAGCGCCCGGCAGCTCCCGACCTGAACCTGAACCGTCCGCAGCAGCAGACCCAGCGTCCGCAGCAGACGTCGCAACGTCCGCAAGGCGGTGGTGGCCTGCGTCAGGAAGAGCAGGACGCCCGTCAACGCGCCATCGCTCAGGCCCTGGCCGACCAGCAACGCCGCGACGCCGAAGCGCGCGCCGCCGCCGCCCGTGCGGCAGCCGCTGCCGCTGCGGAAAAGCCGGCCCCTGCGCCGGCCGCAACCGTCGTGCCCCAGGCCCCGCAACCGGCAGCGGCGGCTCCGGCCGAAGCGCGTGTCGAAGCGGCGCCGCAACCTGCCGTGACGCCATCGGCGCCTCAGCCGGTTCAGGCCGCTCAACCGGCGCCCACACCCGTTCGCGAAGCTCCGCAACAGCCGGTCTTCCGTAACGAACGCGCGCCGCGTCCGCAATCCGAACGCCCGTCCTATCCTCCCCGCGACGGTCAAAGGGATGGCCAGAGAGACGGCCAGCGCAGCGATGCTCCGCGTGGCGATCGTCCGCCCTATCCGACTCGCGACCCGAACACCTCGCGTCCGCCCTATCCTCCCAGAGACGGCCAACGCGACGGCCAACGCAGCGATGCGCCGCGTGGCGATCGTCCGTCCTATCCCCCCCGCGACGGTCAACGCACGGACTCGCGTCCGCCGCGCGACCCGAACGCTCCGCGCACGCCCTATGTGCCGCGTGACCCCAATGCGCCGCCGCGTCCGCCGCGCGATCCGAACGCTCCGCGCGCTGAACGTGGCGAAACCGTTCGCTATAATGTCAATTCGCCGCGTCCGCCGCGTCCCGGCCAGGGCGTGTCCGCCAATGCGCCGGCAACGCCCGAAGTCGATCGTATCCGTTCGACTCGTGGCGCCACCGGTCCCGCCAAGGCTGTCGACGCCCGCAAGGTTATCGATGACGATGACGCCCGCGGCAAGCGCGGCAAGGCCGGCGCCGCCACCAAGGCTGTGTCGCAAACGCGCGGCGAGCCCAAGCGTCGCGAAGGCCGCCTGACCCTGCAAGCCGTTGTCGGTGACGATGAAGGCACCGCCGACCGCATGCGTTCGCTGGCCTCGGTGCGCCGGGCCCGTGAACGTGAACGCGAAAAGCGCAAGGGTCACACGACCGAGCAGGCGCGTACCGCCCGTGAAGTCATCATTCCCGACATCATCACCGTGCAGGAGCTGTCCAACCGGATGGCTGTCCGCGCCGTCGACATTATCAAGTTCCTGATGCGTCAGGGCATGATGCTGAAGATCAACGATGTGATCGATACCGACACCGCCGAGCTGGTGGCTTCGGAATTCGGCCACACCGTCAAGCGTGTCTCGGAAGCCGACGTTCTGGAAGGCTTTATCGATGCCGAGGACCACGACGACGACACCGTGTCGCGTCCGCCGGTCGTCGCCGTCATGGGTCACGTCGACCACGGCAAGACCTCGCTGCTCGACGCCCTGCGTTCGGCCGACGTCGCTTCGGGCGAAGCCGGCGGCATCACCCAGCATATCGGCGCCTATCAGGTCCGTTTGCCGGACGGTCAGCGCGTCACGTTCCTTGACACCCCGGGCCACGCCGCCTTCTCGGCCATGCGTGCCCGCGGCGCCAATGTGACGGATATCGTCGTGCTGGTCGTGGCGGCGGATGACGGCGTCATGCCGCAGACGATCGAAGCCATCAACCACGCCCGTGCCGCCCATACGCCGATGATTGTCGCCATCAACAAGATGGACAAGCCCGGCGCCAAGCCGCAGAACATCATCAATGAGCTGCTGCAGCACGAAGTTGTGGTCGAAGCGCTCGGTGGCGATACCCAGGTTGTCGAGGTTTCGGCCAAGACCCGCATGGGTCTCGACACCTTGATCGAAGCCATCCTGCTGCAATCGGAAGTCCTGGATCTTAAGGCCAATCCCGATCGTACGGCCGAAGGCATCGTTATCGAAGCCAAGCTCGACAAGGGCCGCGGTCCTGTCGCGACCGTCCTGGTCAAGCGCGGTACTTTGAAGCGCGGCGACATCGTCGTTGCCGGTTCGTCGTTCGGCCGCGTTCGCGCCCTGATCAACGAGCGTGACGAGCAACTGGATGCGGCCGGTCCTTCGGAACCGGTGGAAATCCTCGGCCTCGACGGCGCGCCCGATCCGGGTGAAGCTTTCGCCGTCGTCGAAAACGATGCCCGCGCTCGCGAAATCACCGAATATCGCGAACGTGTCCGCCGTGAAAAGACGATTGCCCCGGTTGGCGCCGTCTCGCTCACCGACATGATGAGCAAGCTGGCCGACAAGAAGGTCAAGGAACTGCCGCTCATCATCAAGTCGGACGTCCAGGGTTCGGGCGAAGCCATTGTCGGCTCGCTCGACAAGCTGGCCACCGACGAGGTGCGCGCGCGCATCATCCACTCGGCGGCCGGTGCGATCACCGAGTCCGATGTGCAGCTGGCCAAGGGTTCCGGCTCGCCGATCATCGGCTTCAACGTCCGTGCTTCGAAACAGGCGCGCGATCTGGCCGAGCGTGAAGGCGTCGAAATCCGCTACTATGCGATCATTTACGACCTGCTGGACGATATCAAGGGCGTGCTTTCGGGCATGCTGGCGCCGATCCAGCGCGAAACCTTCCTGGGCAATGCCGAGATCCTCGAGGTCTTCGACATCTCCAAGGTGGGCAAGGTCGCCGGTTGTATCGTCAAGGAAGGCAAGATGCAGAAGGGTGCTCGCATCCGGATCATCCGCGACGACGTCGTCATTCAGGAAATGGGTGTCTTGTCGACGCTCAAGCGCTTCAAGGACGAGGTCAACGAAGTCCAGGTTTCGCAGGAATGCGGCATGGCCTTCAATGGCTTCCAGGACCTCAAAAAGGGCGATTTCATCGAGTGCTTCACGGTCGAGGAAATCAAGCGTACGCTCTAACCTCCAAAAACGCTTTTGGCCCGCTTTACGCGGGCCAAATTCGTTTTATGGGTTAGGGTTTCGCTTGTGGTTCTTTAAATGTGTTAAGGGGTGTGGGGTCTGTGACCCCACGCCTTTTTCTTATCAAGGATGACAGGATGAAGCGCCTGAATTTCATACCGGTCTCCTTGCTGATTTTGGCGGGCTGTGCGTCGAATACGCTGCCTGCAATTGCGCTGTTGCCAACATGGCCGTATGAACAAACCGCGGCGCCGATTGTCACGCAGCCGAAAGACCAGGTGACGAACGATGACCTGATACGGGTGGTTATCGACTATGTTCATCAAACAAGGCATTGGGCTGACGAAGACTTCGAGATTCACCGTTATGGCCCGCAACGTGATGGCATATTTCTATTCGGAATTACCTATTTGCCTGACCAGCCTCCGCCGCAGGCAAAGCTCCGCTATACGGGTGAGTCACGTAATTCTTTTGGCATACTGGTTGACCCTGAAGGCAGGGTGTTAAGAGAAACTCATTTCGAGTAAGCGCGTTTGGAATTCGGCAATTCACGCCAAGCTTAACGGGTCAGCACGCCCATGATGAGGGTAGCAACGCCGATCCAAACGACCGCCGAAAATATGCCCGCGACCAAAAGTCCGACGCCAGGCGCAAATTTCCGAGCCGACGTATTATTGACGGTGTTGTCAAAATTTTGAGTGGGCGTAGAAACAAATTTGGCCATGGGACATTGCTCCATAAGGGGGTACAGATGGCCAATATCGTTAATTTACCAGAATGTCAAAAACCTATTTTACCCAAAAGCATAAATTTTCAACAAAAATTGAAGTTTTTGACCTCAGCGCGGAAAAAGTCGGTAAATTTCGTCCTCCAGAGTGCCGAAATCGCGCCCTTTGAGGTCATTTTGATCAAAGGTGCGCAGGACCTGGCCGTCGTGTAACAAAATGCCGCAGTCACACCGCGAGGCGAAGGTTGGCACGTCGTGCAGGGCGGTGATGACGATATGATGGTCGGCATAGGCGCGGATGGCGGCCTTGAGATCATAGGCGGCAACTGGATCGAGCCAGTTGAACGGCTCGTCGAGCAGGACCAGGTCGGGCTCCCCCAAGAAGGCGCAAAAGACGCTGATGCGCTGTTTCATGCCCGACGACATCTTGCCGATCAGGACGTCGTTGAGCTTGGCGACGCCCAGGGCCTGGTAAATGGCTTTGGGTTCGGCGGCATCGCAGCCGCGGAGGTCGGCCAGCAGACGGATGACTTCGCCGCCTTTCAGCCCTACGGGCAGGGTCTCGACCGGCGGGGCGAAGCCAAAGGTAGCGGCGCGGGCCGCGTCGTCCTTGGTCATATCGTTGCCGTTGAAGACGATGCTGCCGGAGGTCAGGGGCCAGCGCGCACACAATGCCTTTAGCAAAGTGGTTTTGCCGCTGCCGTTAATGCCCAGAATGCCGAACCAGCCGACGGGCGTTGCGAAACTCAAGCCTTTGAGGATGGGCTTGCCGGACAGCGTGACATTGAGATTGGAGACGGTCAGCATCAACCGGCCTCCCGCCAGCGGCCGTGCGCGGCGGCGCGCAGGTTGAGGACAATACGAACGACGAGATAGACGACGGCGAGCAGACCGAACAGAGCAAAGGATTTGATGATCAACGCCATGACGAGATCGCCGGCAGCCAGGCCTACGGCGCCACGGGGCGATCGCATCATGGCCTGAGGCATCAGCAATAACAGCCACAGGGCTAAAGCAACGGCGACGAAAACGGACGACGACAGGGCCATGGCCAGGCCGAGGCCGGCGAGGAGGTTGGCCGCAAGGGTAAATGCGGCGACCAATCCCAGGGGCGCCAGGCAGAACAGGGACAGCAGGCGCCAGACGGACACCGGCTGACGGGACGCCAACCGAACGAGGGCGAGATCGGGGAAGACGATCATGCCGCCGCTGATCAGGGCAAAGCCACTGACGATGGTAAATCCGGCGCCCGGGCTATGGTTATTATAGGCAGCCAGTCCGCCGACGGCGGTGCCCAGGATAAGAAGTGCCAGGGCCAGCAGCCATGCCGGCATAAAACCGAACCGGCGCCGCAGCCGCTGCAAGAGAATGGTCCAAACCGGCGTCGTCGGCCACCGGATAACCGGCCATTTGATCCTGGCGGTCCGACGGGCGGGCGCTGCGGCGCCATAGGTATAGATGCGAGAACAGACGGCCGCGCCCATAGCGGTGCCGACCGCGGACAGGGTCAAAAAGGGCAGGATGTCCGCCGGACGGACCGCAGCCACGATCATGGCCGTGATCGTGGAGACCACCGCGCTTACGGCGAGCGCGCGGATGGCGCTCCAGATAGCGAGGTTGTTGCCGAAGGCCGTCCATGGCTGAAAGATGCCGCCTTGCAGGCGTATGACCGCGCCCGAACCGGGTTTCAGCCAGGCGTAAGCGACGATCGCTGCGCCCCATCCTACGGCTGCCCAGGGCTTGATAGCCGGCATGGCTTCGACCGCCGCGACGCCGAGATGCAACATGGCGAGGGCGAACACGATAATGGCCGCCATGGCGACGACAAATGCGGCGTCCCGTGGCCCCAGGCGCAGATAGCTGCGCAGGTTGAGAAGCTCGGCGCGTGCCAAAGTTTTGATGAGATATCCGCCGTCAGTCGTCATGATCGCCACTAAGACGACGGCTTGGGACAATTTTGTGACCTGTTTTGTGTTGGCGGTGGGACTTATCCCCAGCGACCGCGGCGTTAAGACTTGCTTAACCGGATGTTGCGCTGCAATATGGCGGCAAATCGTTATTGCGTAAGCCTTCCGTCATCAAACTGTCATCGTGAAGGGGCCACGCCCATGTTCGACCTGTCGCATCATGTTTCGCCCGCCAGGCGAATCGCCCGGCCGAAAAACACACCCAAGGCGAAGATCGATCTCGCCATCGATGCCTATGACGAGATCGACGGCATGGGGATGGGGCGGCTGAGCGACGGCAGCGCCTATCTGACGCAACGCGGCTTGGCCCATCTGTGCGGGGTACAAAACGCCCATATCGGCACGATCAGCCGGGATTGGGATTCCGACAAGCCGCGCATCCTGGCCATCAAGGCGCGGCTCGGCCGTTTCGGTTATCACCGTGACAGTCCGCACCAGGTCCTGAGTTATGCTGGTCGCCGGCAACATTGCTACGATATGGTGGTGGTCCAGGCGGTGCTCGACTATTACGCCCTCGATGCTGCCAGACCCCAGGCTGAGGCCCAAGCCAATCGCCAACGGTTTCTCGGCGACGCGCTGGAAACCTATATTTTAAGCCAACTGGCGCCTGAAGCCGCGCCGGTCGAGCCGTTGAAATTCACGCCGCTGCGCAAAGCCGAACCCGACGTCTATGAAGCCATGGACGCGGTCATCATCTACATCTGCGGCCTCTATGCGCTGTCGATTTGGATGGCCAACACCTATCTCGAAGGCCTGAAGCAGCGCGCGATGAACGCCCCGTGGAATCGCCTTGGGCTTTACCTGCCGCTCAAGGCGATCCTGGAGATTCAGGCGGAAGCGGTCTTACGGATGAACGGGACTTTCAAGGTCAGATAGGTCGCGGCGCGCCACACCCATTCCAACGGTCCGTAAAGGAAATAGCGGAACCAGAGATGGGCGAAGGCGACCTGGGCCGAAAAGAAGCAGATGCCGAAGAGCAGGGCGCGCGGCTGACCGATCGTTGCGAACCAGCCGAGACCCCAGTGATAATAGAGAGCCGTGCCGATCACCGACTGCATGACATAGAGGGTCAGGGTCATGCGACCGGCGGGCGCCAGCAGGCGCAGGACCTTCTGAAAGACGCCGATCTGATAGAGCTCGATAAAGCCCAACACCCACATGAACATGCCGGCCAGGGCCTGCCACGAGTCGATGAGCGCATCGCGCGTCGCCGGGACAAGGAAATGCGCCTTGTCGGCGGTGATTGTCTCGGTCAACCAGGGCTTGGCGAAGTGGATTCCAAGGGCGATGGCCAGGGCGACCACAAAGCCGATACGGCGCGCGGTGTTGAACTTTTCCGGCTCGCTGAGGAAGCCGATCCGGCCCAGCATCAGGCCAACGAGAAACAGGCCGAGGATCTGCATGATGCGGCCATATTCCCACATGAAATCCCATTTGTTCGAAGGCCACAGATTGGCCTTCACCACCTCGAGGAAGGTGCCGTTGGCATAGACATCCAACGCCGGGTATTTCCATGAATGCAATGGTACATTGGCGGACACGTCGCTCATGGCCCGGCCCAACTGCACCAGCAGGAACGGCTCGGCGAAACAGATGATGGCCAGCGGCAGCAACCATTTCCAGCTCAGGCGATTGAGTGGCAGCAACACCAGGCCGCACAGAGCCAGGACTTGCAGGACCTCGCCGCCATAGAACAGGGCGTGGAAGAAACCGATGATGAACAGCACGACAATCCGCCACAGAAAGCGCATGGTAAAGTCGACGCCGCGCTTGGCCGCCCGGTCCATAATGATGAAGAAACTCAGGCCGAACATCAGGGCGAACATGGCAAACGCCTTGCCGGCGAACAGGCCGAAGACCCAGTCGTGGATGGCGTCGTGCTCTGGCGGATGCAGCCAGTAGAGCTCGAAATATTCCACGGCGTGGACAATGAACAGCCCCATCAGGGCGAAGCCGCGCAGGGCGTCGATACGATCGATGCGCGGTTGATAAACCGGTTGTGACGTCACGGGGTCTCCTCAGATTTTTTGTGGTTTTTTCTAATGGATAACCGCGGATGTCATTTTTGGATAGAAAAATCAGCAAAAACGCCTATATGAGCCCGATGAAACGACCTTCCTTTAAAGATAAAACGCACGGCCGTCCGCCGGTGGACCTTGGCCCGACCCAGCGCCAATTGCGTGCCGGCGAGCTGGTGCGCCACGCATTGGTGGAAATCCTGCGTGAAGAAGAAATCCACGACGACGCCCTGCATAATGTCTCGATCACCGTGACCGAAGTGCGTTGTTCGCCCGATCTGCGTCATGCCACCGTGTTCGTTGAGCCGTTGGGCGCCGGCCTGAATGGCGTCACGATCACGAAGGAACAGATCGGCCCGGCGATCGCCGCGCTCAACACACACGCCAAGTTCTTGCGCGGCGTGCTGGGGCGGATGATCGATATGAAATTCACGCCGGCCTTGCGGTTCCTGCACGACGAAAGCTTCAACGAAGCTGCAAGGATCGACGCGCTGTTTATGCGCCCGGATATCGCCCGCGATCTGCATCATGACGATGAGGATGAGCAGGAAGATTAAGAGCTGTTTCTCCTCCCTTGCGAGCCTTTAGGCGCTGCGGGGGGAGGAGATAGAAATTGACATATGGCCCGCAAGAAAAAAGGCGACCCGGTGCATGGCTGGGTCTGTTTCGACAAACCCTACGGTATGACCTCGACCTCGGCAGTCGGCAGGGTGCGCTGGTTGTACCAGGCGCAGAAGGCCGGGCATGCCGGCACGCTTGACCCGTTGGCGACCGGCATCTTGCCGATTGCGCTCGGCGAAGCGACCAAGACCGTGCCGTACCTGGTCGAGGCCGACAAGGTCTACAGCTTCACCATACTGTTCGGGAAAACTACGGCCACCTATGATGCCGAGGGCGAAACCATAGCCTCATCCGACGCGCGTCCGACGCGTGAGGCCATCCTCGCCATTCTGCCCGGCTATATCGGCACGATCGACCAGGTGCCGCCGGCCTTTTCCGCCATCAAGGTCGATGGCCAGCGCGCCTATGACCTGGCCCGCGCCGGCGTCGAGGTCGAACTGAAGGCCCGCGAAGTCGAGATTTTCGACCTGACCCTCGACGAACTGACCCCCGACACCGCCAGTTTCACCCTCCATTGCGGCAAGGGCACCTATGTCCGCTCCCTGGCGCGCGATCTTTGCCTCGATCTCGGCGTCTGCGGCCATGTCAGCGTGCTGCGTCGCGAAGCGGTCGGCGCATTTGCAACAAAAGACGCAATAGGGCTGGAAAAGCTGGAGGATTTAGTGCATAGAGGCGCCCATCTTGAGGCTTTGCTTGGCGTAGAGACGGCGCTGGACGACATCCCGGCCCTGCCTGTGACGCAAGACGAGGCT
The DNA here is from genome assembly GCF_056404915.1 of Asticcacaulis sp. P2_B1. Taxonomy (NCBI): domain Bacteria; kingdom Pseudomonadati; phylum Pseudomonadota; class Alphaproteobacteria; order Caulobacterales; family Caulobacteraceae; genus Asticcacaulis; species Asticcacaulis sp. P2_B1. The sequence continues at coordinate 863,209 of NZ_JBFUDD010000002.1, forward strand.
TCGAGATTGAAGCAAGGACGCGACCTTGCCCTTCTGCCCCGCCAGATTGAATCGTTGAATGCGGCTCTGAAAGCCCGTCGAGATGACGGCTATCTTGAGTTTCCCGACACGGTTCAGGCGCGGTTCCAGGGAGAGGTCTTAGCCTTGTGCGAACTGCGCGGCGGGACATTACACCCCGTTCGCGTTTTACAAACAGCTTCTCAATAAGGAGAAATCCGATGTCGATTACTGCTGATCGCAAGACAGAAGTCATCAAGACCCACGCCCGCACCGAAAACGATACGGGCGGCGCGGAAGTGCAAATCGCGATCCTGTCGGAACGCATTGCCAACCTGACCGAACACTTCAAGGAACACAAGAAGGACAACCACAGCCGCCGCGGCCTCCTGAAAATGGTGTCGCAACGCCGTCGTCTTCTTGACTACCTTAAGAATCGCCACACTGAACGCTACTCGGCGATTATCGAAACCCTCGGCCTGCGCCGTTAAGGTTTTCACGACCAAAGGGCTTGGGGTTCACTCCAAGCCCTTCTATATGACTCGTGCTAAAGCAGCGAAGCGGTAGCACAATGACAAAAGTGCTAAAGCAGCGAAGCGGCAGCACAACTAAAAACCAAAGAGTCGCTTAATTGGCGATTATGTACACCCCGCAAGGCACGGTGCCTTGCTGACACCCGGGCTTAGAAAAGTAGCCCCTTTAAACGCGCTGTCCCGATGACAGCAGACGCCGACGGCATGGGGCCGGTCCGCGTCCATAGAAAGAAAACATATGTTCGATATCAAAAGAAAATCCATCGATTGGGCTGGTCGCAAGTTCACGCTGGAAACGGGCCGTATCGCCCGTCAGGCCGACTCGGCCGTGCTGGCCACCTACGGTGAGACCACCGTCCTGGCCACCGTCGTTTACGCGCGCAAGCCGAAGCCCGGTCAGGACTTCTTCCCGCTGACCGTCAACTATCAGGAAAAGACCTTCGCCGCCGGCAAGATCCCGGGTGGTTATTTCAAGCGCGAAGGCCGTCCAAGCGAAAAGGAAACTCTGGTTTCGCGCCTGATCGACCGTCCGATCCGCCCGCTGTTCGTAAAGGGCTTCAAGAACGAAGTCCAGGTTGTCTGTACCGTGCTGTCGCACGACATGGAAAACGATCCGGACATCGTCGCCATGGTCGCGGCTTCCGCCGCTTTGACCTTCTCCGGCGTCCCCTTCATGGGCCCGATCGGTGGCGCCCGCGTCGGCATCATCGATGGTGAATACGTCCTCAACCCGACCGTCGATCAAATCAAGGAATCCGACCTCGACCTCGTCGTCGCCGGCACGCAAGACGCCCTGATGATGGTTGAATCGGAAGCCAAGGAATTGTCGGAAGACAAGATGCTGGGCGCCCTGATGTTCGCCCACCGCGGCATGCAACCCGTCATCGACGCCATCATCGAAATGGCCGAACACGTCGCCAAGGATCCGTTCGCCTTCGAACCGGAAGACTTCTCCGGCGTCGTCACGCAAATCAAGGCTTTGGTCGGCAACGACATCCGCGAAGCCTATTCGCACAAGGGCAAGGAAGACCGTCACAATGCCGTCGGCGTTGCCAAGTCCAAGGCTGCCGAAGCTCTGGTCGTCTCCGAAACCAATCCTGACGGCGTCGACGCCGCCAAGTTCGGCGCCGCTTTCAAGGAATGCGAAGCCGACGTCCTGCGCCGCGACATTATCGATCACGGCCGCCGCGTTGACGGCCGTCCGGTCGACAAGGTCCGTCAGATCGTTTCGGAAGTCGGCGTCTTGCCGCGCACCCACGGTTCGGCCCTGTTCACCCGCGGTGAAACCCAGGCTCTCGTCGTCGCCACGCTCGGCACCGGCGAAGACGAACAATATATCGACTCGCTGGAAGGCACCTACAAGGAGCGCTTCCTGCTGCACTACAACTTCCCTCCGTACAGCGTCGGTGAAACCGGCCGCATGGGTTCGCCCGGCCGCCGCGAAATCGGCCACGGCAAGCTGGCCTGGCGCGCTATTCGCCCGATGTTGCCCAAGGCGGAAGACTTCCCCTATACCCTGCGTGTCGTTTCGGAAATCACCGAGTCGAACGGCTCCTCCTCGATGGCGACCGTCTGCGGCACCTCGCTGGCCCTGATGGACGCCGGTGTGCCTTTGACGCGTCCGGTTTCGGGTATCGCCATGGGTCTGATCCTCGAAAAGGACGGCTTCGCCATCCTGTCCGACATCCTAGGTGACGAAGATCACCTGGGCGACATGGACTTCAAGGTCGCCGGCACGGAAAACGGCATCACCTCGCTGCAAATGGACATCAAGGTCGCCGGCATCACCGAAGAGATCATGACCAAGGCTTTGCGCCAGGCCAACGAAGGCCGCCTGCACATCCTGGGTGAAATGAACAAGGCGATCTCGGGCGCTCGTGAAGAGCTCGGCGAGTTTGCGCCGAAGATCGAAACGATCAAGATCGCGACCGACAAGATCCGTGAAGTCATCGGCACCGGTGGTAAGGTCATCCGCGAAATCGTCGAAAAGACGGGCGCCAAGATCGACATCGCTGACGACGGCACGATCAAGATCTCGGCTTCGGACCAGCACAAGATCGACGCCGCCCGCGATTGGGTCAAGTCGATCGCTTCGGAACCGGAAGTCGGCGCCATCTATAAGGGCAAGGTCGTGAAGGTTGTCGATTTCGGCGCTTTCGTGAACTTCTTCGGCGCCAAGGACGGCCTGGTTCACATCTCGCAGATCAAGAACGAAAAGGTCGGCAAGACCTCGGACGTCCTGAACGAAGGCGACGAAGTGAAGGTGAAGTTCCTGGGCTTCGACGACCGCGGCAAGACCAAGCTTTCGATGAAGGTGGTCGATCAGGAAACCGGCGAGGACCTGACTGAGAAGCTGGAAGCCGAACGCGCGGCCCGTAAGGCGTCGGGTGAAGAGCCCGAGCTGGAAATGGCTGAAGGCGGCGATCGTCCGGAACGCAGCGAGCGCGACCGTCGCCCGCGCCGTCCGCGTCGCGACTAGTTAAGGGGTGAAGGGGCCTGCGGCCCCTTCGTCTTCTCTTAAAAAAGAAAAAGGCGGCCCCTCTTAAAGGGGGTCGCCTTTTTCTTTATCAGGACAAGGCGAGGGGCCTCGGGCCCCTCGACCCCATAACTCGACGGAGTTCGATTGGCAAACGCCGCCAATGCGGATAGCGTAGTCACGAACGTCCTGAAAGAATCCCAATCATGGCTGATGAGTCTGTGGATGCCTCAATTGTCAAAACTCAACACAGCCTGCTGAATTGGCGAACGCTTGTTGCGTGGGGCGCGCCGCTCTGGCTCCTTTTCAGTTCCGTGATCTCTTCATGGCTCTTTAAAACGACACCCGAGTCCTTTTGCCCACCTGTGAACCCCGGAGGCCACGAATTCGCATGCGGCCTGCAGAACGAATATTTTCTTCCCTGGCTATGGGATTGGATTGATCGCGTCGTGCCATTGGCTTTGCTGGGAACAGGCCTTGTTTTGGCTATTCGTGGCCGACTAAACTGGTTCGGCGCGGCAGGCGTAGTTGTATCCCTGGTTCTGCTGTGCGTCATTTTATGGGTGGGATTTACAATGGTTGGGGACGATGCACCATGACGGAACAACTCACCGTTACCGATCAAATTCTCGACCGCGGCCGAGTCATGCTGCTGGCCGTCAAGGGCGTGCCCGTTCATCTGGTGGGGTGCGAGCTCGACGAGGCCGATCTGTCCGATATGATCCTCAATGGCTGGATCTTCGAACAATGCCTGTTCAAGAAAACCAAGCTCACCAGCGCCAAGCTGGAGCGGGCGCAATTTATCGGCTGCAAGGGCGCCCACGCTCATTTCGTCAGCACCATCCTGATCGAGGCCCAGTTCACCGCCTGCGATTTCAATAACAGCAAGTTCAGCGGCGCCACGATCTCCCAGGCCGCCTTCAAACGCTGCAAGCTGACCGGCTGTAATTTCGACGACACCAAGGCACTGGATGTCACTTTCGAAGAATGCCGGCTGAACGACGCCCGTTTGCGCAACTTTTCCTTCCGCAAGACGACCTTGAAGTCGCTCGACATGCACAATGCCGAGCTGCAACGCTGCGATTTCCGCGATGTCACCTTTGAGGACTGTTCCCTGCGCGATGCCGACCTCAAGGACGCCCGCTTCGAAGGCGCCGATCTGCGTGGCACCGATATCGGCGGTGTGCGCCTGGAAGACGCCCGGCGGTTCAAGGGCGCGACGATCTCCCGCGCCCAGGCGGCCGAGCTTCTATCCGAGCTTGGGCTGCACGTTCGGTAAGCGCAGCCGATGGCATTCGGAGTAGCGAGGGCCATATTCAGCGAAAACCCGCACTCCGAATGAAGTGCGCGGCCAGCGCGCTGTGCATTCTCTCGCCCTTTTTCGTTGGTAGCAGGGCACGTGACTCTTCGCATTTCAATGGTATGCAAACACCTGTCGCGTCTAACCGAATTGGCATTCGGAGTGCCGGTTTTCCTCAAAAAAGCCCAGGACTACTCCGAATGCCGGCGGCGGCAATCCTTATGGAATAAGGCCTGCCTCCTTCAATACAGCATCCATGGCCGGGTTGCCGCTGGGGCCATCCCAGTCGCGCACACCGGCCGCCAATAATAACCGCGTCCCTTCGGCATAGTCGCCGGCGCGGCAGTTGGTGGCGCCGTGATGCAGCCAGCCCGACGGCGGTGCGCCATAGGTGCTTTCTTTGGCATCCAGCGGCGCCCCGTGGCTGAGCAGCAGTTTGATCAGAGGGACATTGCCCTTCCAGCAGGCCCAGTGCAGGGCCGTCTCACCCATATCGCCGCGGGAGTCGAGCGGCACGCCGGCCTTCACCAGGGCTTCCACGGCCCTGACATTGCCGCTTTCCGCCAGTTGCGTCAGCAAACGCGCATTGATGGCGGAACCAGCATCGATTGGCGGCAGTTCGCCTATACCGGCGACAAAAGCATCAAACGGATCAATCCGCGTATTTGCGCCGCGCGCCGTCAGCAGATCGACGACTCCCGTGGCGCCGTGGACAGTGGCCATGGCAAAGGCCGTGCGGCCATCCTTGCGGCGGGCATCGATATCGACACCAGCGTCCAGAAGCATTTCAACGACCTTGGGGCTGCGCATACGGCGGACGGCCCAATGCAGGGCCGTGTCGCCCTGGGCATTGACCTCGTTGGGATCGGCGCCGGCATCGAGCAACAGCCGGACACCTTCCGGCGATTCCCAATCCAGGATGTGTTTCAAGGCATTGGTGCCATTGAGCTTGGCGCCGGCTTGCAGCAACAGCTTCATACATTCCAGGTCGTGATGCTCGGTGGAATGATAGAGGGATTCATTGTCCTCGGTATCGGCGCCGGCTTCGAGCAGGACACGCGTCAGGTCCGGATTGCCATGCAGGCCCGCCGCGGCATAGAGACAGGACAAGGGACCGTCGTCGCCGTGAAACGTCGTGCTGGGATCGGCGCCGCTTTGCAACAACAGCCGCACCGTCTCGACAATCTGCGGGGCAAAGCGGCCGCCCGGCCGGGCGAAGCGCGAAAAGCAGGCATAGATCAAGGGCTCGACCTTCTGCGGCCCGGATTTCGCCGTCGCCAGTTCGGGACGCGCCGCCAGATAAGGCCCGACGACCTGGGTAACACCCAGGACCAGGGCCGGGTAGAAGCCGGCGCGGGCCAATTGCGGATGGGCCGCCAGCAGGCTGCGGGCGCGCTCGAAATCCGAAGTCGCCGCATCGATAAAGGCATCGACCAGGCCGTGGAAATCCAACCGCGATTCGACGATAAACGCCTTGAAGCGCGGCCAGCTGGCGAACCCTTGTTCGCGGGCGATCGCCAATTGCGCGTCATGCAGGGCCGGGGCTGCAGACGGCAAACGCCGCGCGGCATCGGCATCACCTGCCTTGGCGGACTTCAACAGGGCCTTGGCCTGCTTGCGGTAAAATTCGATATTGAGATGTGAGGGATCGACGTCGGTCGACATAGCAGACTCCTTCCAGGAATGCCCATTGTCCGCAAAACGGGCTGAAAGAAGTATGACTTCAGGTCGTGAATGAAGGTGGGAAAATCCCTTTCCGCGGACCGGAAGCGCCCTTAAAGCTGGTGCCAGTATGCGACAAGACGATCGCGGATGCAAGCCGGGCCTGCGCCCTTTGAGGCTTCCCTCTTGCCTGTCGTCAGCACCGGTGCGACAAGCGCTGTTGATGCAGGGGAACCGATAAGCGATGACGACATTCTGGCAACTGGCCTTCAGCCGGCGTATTGCGTTCAACGCCCTGAAGGTGGCGGTGGTCATCGGCACGATCCTGAACGCCATCAATCAGGGCTCGGCCATCCTGGCCTGGCATGACATCCATTGGGGTCACGTCGCGCTCAACTATATCACGCCGTACTGCGTCGCCACCTGGAGCGCGGTCAAGAACGAGCTGGATCGCCGCAAGGGTAGCTAAATACGGGTGGGTGACTCTGGTCGCAACTGCGGTTATAGAGCCGCATGTCCGATAATCCAAATCCAGACGCCGCTCCGGCGCCCTATGCCGTCACCGTCCTGACCATGTTCCCGGAGGCCTTTCCGGGGCCGCTTGGCGTGTCTTTGATCGGGACGTCGTGGAAAGAATCTGGCCGCTGGTCCTTGGAAACACTGGACATTCGCAACTTTTCGAGCGATAAGCGCGGCTTTCTTGACGATACCCCCGCGGGCGGTGGCCCCGGTCAGGTCCTCAAGGCGGATGTGATCGCACAAGCTCTTGATTCGATGGAGCTTTCAGATCGCCCTCTCGTCTATATGAGCGCGCGCGGCAGGCCCCTGACGCAAGCGAAGGTCAAGGAATGGGCTTCCAAGCCCGGCCTGGTCGTTTTGTGCGGCCGGTTCGAAGGGGTGGATCAACGGGTGTTAGACGCCCGGGGGTTCGAGGAAATCAGCGTCGGCGACGCCGTCCTTGCGGGCGGAGAAGCGGCGGCGATGGTGACGATCGAGGCGGTGGTGCGGCTTATTCCGGGGGTTCTCGGCGCGTCCGCCAGTCTCGATAACGAAAGCTTTGAGGATGGCCTCCTCGAACAGCCGCAGTTCACAAGACCGCGGACATTCGAGGGCCTCGACATCCCCGAAGTGCTGCTCTCCGGCGACCATAAAAAGGCGGCGAAGTGGCGGCAGGAACAAAGAGAGGCAACGACGAAGGAACGGCGTCCCGATCTATGGGCCGCTTATCTTTCCAATTTACAGGCAAAAGGCATTCAAGCCCCAAAGAAAGGTTAGTACCATGAACTTACTGCAAACCATCGAGGCCGAAGAAGTCGCAAAGATGCGCGCTTCCAAGACCTTCCCCGAATTCCAGCCCGGCGACACCCTGCGCGTCAGCGTCAAGATCAAGGAAGGCGACCGCGAACGCGTCCAGGCCTTCGAAGGCGTATGCATTGCCCGCGCCGGCGCCGGCATCAACGAAAACTTCACGGTCCGCAAGATCAGCTTCGGTGAAGGCGTCGAGCGCGTATTCCCGCTGCTGTCGCCGCTGATCGAAGGCATCGAAGTCAAGCGCCGCGGTGTCGTCCGTCGCGCCAAGCTCTACTATCTGCGCGATCGCCGCGGCAAGTCGGCCCGTATCACCGAGCGTTCGATGAACTCGACGCGCGGTTCCAAGGGCGCCGAACTCCGCGCCGCCATGGCCAATGCCGAAGCGGCTCCGAACCCCGACGCAGAATAGGCCTTTTGGCTAAACTGAAAAAGAAAACCCCGTCAGGCTTGGCCTGGCGGGGTTTTTGTTTGGCGGGTTTCGCCCTTATTGCGACGTCGCGCTCGGCATGACGACCGGCGGCTCGGCCACCGGGGCGGCCTGCGACGACGGGCTGCTTTCGCTGCCGAACGGCAGGGTCAGATTACCCGGTAGTTTGTCGAGCAGCTGCTGCGGCCCCATAATGCCGTCAGACGCGCCCAAATCGTCACGAATGAAGTGATAGGCTTTTTCATTGGTGCAACCGCAGACGCGCAACTGATTGTTCTTGTCGCGCCAAATCACCAGCGGGAAACCCACCGTTACCTTATTGGCGCGCAACTGCGCGGCCAATTGGTTGACATAGTCCTGGGCGCCCAGCACCACGGCACGGCGACCCCAGTCGGTATCCGCCGAGGTCAGGCCTTCGGCGGTCCAGGTATCGTCGGTTGCCGACTGCCAGGCCTGATAGAAGGCCCAGTTCCGTGTCAGCCACAGTTCGGCGACAGTGGCGCGTTCCGGCGGGGTCGAGCGCTTGACGCCCTGGTTGTCGGCCAGGGTATAGACGATGACGCGGGTTTCGACGCCGGCGGCTTGCAGCTTGGGGAATTCCTGCTCTTCGTAGTTACGGCATTCCTTACAGCCGCGATAGGTGACGAGATAGACCCAGCGGTCCTTCTTGCCCGGCGACAGGTAATCGCCCTGGTCAAGCAGGGTTTGAATGGCGATCTGGCTTTCGACATTGGTGATGGTGACGGGCGCGTAGCGGATAAAGCGATCCCAATAGAGCCAGTATCCCGTCCCAAACAGGGCAGGAATAATGACGACCAATGCCATAGCCCACAACAGGAATTTCCTGCTCATTCCAACCCCCAACCGCATTAACCATGTCAAACTATAGCCGCAATTCGCCTCTTCGCAAAGGCTCATGGTCGATTGCGCGAACTTCAATGGTTTACAAATGGTTAATGTAAAAAATCGATATAATCCACAGGGTGGCGGTGCTCAGCCCTGATTTAGCATGGCGACAAGTGCAAAAATCACACACAAAACGCAGATAACCCAAAGAATCGCATAGGGGACGACTGATTTTGGCCGGCGGCGGTCTTCGTGCTCAGTCAAGTTTGGCGGTGTCACGTCGGGGTCGTCCTTTTGGTCCATGGCGGCAACCTAGCACCGAAAGGCGCGCCTTGCCAACGGACGAGTTTTGATCCAGAGCAGGGGCATGGGGAAACTGCATATCATCGACGAAATGATCTATGAGCGCGCGCCGCGATTGGTGCGGTCTCCCGTCTGGCCGGTCGTCAAGCCGGTGCTCTATGCCATCCTCGGGCGCAATACAGCCGTCCGCATGGCCGATGCGATCGCGGATATGGGCGGGCGTGAAGCGCTCGACTACGTATCGAACCTGTTGTCGCTGGATGTGCATGCCCATCATCTGGAGCGTTTGCCGGTGTCCGGGCGTTGCGTGGTTGTGTGTAATCATCCAACCGGGATTGCCGATGGCGTGGCCGTCTATGACGCCGTTATGAAGGTGCGGCCGGACGCTATCTTCTTTGCCAATGCCGATGCCTTAAGGGTTTGTCCGCGCTTTGCCGAAAGTCTGATCCCCGTCGAATGGGTAGAAGCCAAACGGACGCGCGACAAGACCCGCGCGACATTACAAGGCGCCAAGGATGCCTTTGAAGGCGAACGCTGCGTCGTCATGTTTCCGGCCGGACGGTTGGCGCGGCGCAATAAGGCCGGCGAGCTGATCGATCCGCCGTGGGCGTCGACGGCCGTGTCGCTGGCGCAGAAGTACAAGGCGCCGATCGTGCCGGTTCACGTGTCGGGCCCCGATTCCTTCTGGTTTCACCTGTTCAATCGCTTTTCCCAGGAATTGCGCGACATCACCCTGTTTCACGAACTGCTCAACAAGGCGGGCAAACGCTTCGATCTCGGCTTCGGGCCGGTGATCGATCCGGAAACGCCGGGCCTGGATACCGACAGTCTGAAGACCTATGTTGAACTTACCCTGGCGACGTCGGACGCGCCCTTCCGGCAACCGTGAGGCGGGATCCGTCATTGTTGCGATGGCGGAGCGTTTCGCATTTGGTTTGTTTAGTCAAGGGTTTACGGCCGTAGGCCGCGCTTCGCGCCCTTGACAAAGCAAACCAAAATGCGAGTACCATTCCATCATGGAAACAATGCCGAACCATCAATGTCAGATACAGTGTGAGTTATGCTGACGCCTGCGGACAGCGCTGAACTGGACCTGTCGCGGGAGCGTACCCTGCACCTGCCTGACGAGGCCGCCACGGCCGAACTCGGCGCCCTGATCGCGCCGCACCTGCGCGCCGGCGACGTCATATACCTCCATGGCGATCTCGGCGCCGGCAAGTCGTCCCTGGCTCGCGGCTTGATCCGCGCCCTGACCTCGCCCGACGAAGACGTGCCGTCACCCACCTTCACCCTGATGCAAACCTATGACGGTAACGCCTTCGACATCGTCCACCTCGACCTCTATCGCCTGAAGGCTCCAGAGGAGAGTTACGAGCTCGGCCTCGACGACGCCTTGCCTTCATCCGTCCTGATCATCGAATGGCCGGACAAATTGGCGCATTTGGGCTTTGACGACCGTCTCGATATCGTTCTAAAACAAGCCAATAAGACCAATTTGCCTGACGGACCTCCGGGCGGCCGCATTGCCACCCTTTCCCCCAAAGGCCGTTTCAGGGACTAAAACGCCGATGAGTAACAGAGAGGCCATCAAAAGCCGCTTTCTTTTGAGCGCCGGGTTTGCCGATGCCGTACGTCAGCCCCTGCCAGGCGATGCCTCCACCCGCACCTATGAACGCCTGGTCCGCAAAGACGGCTCGACCTTCATGCTGATGGACCAACCGCCGGCCCTGGAATCCCAGCCTTGCCGCCAGCACGAAACGGAAAGCGAACGCCGCCAGTCGGGCTATAATGCCATGGCGCGCCTGGCTGCCGGCCGCATCGAAGCCTTTGTCGCCGCCGCCCAATACCTGCGCGCCCAAGGGCTGTCGGCCCCTGAAATCATCGAAGTCGACGCCGCCAACGGCCTGTTGATCTCCGAAGACCTCGGCGACGACCTGTTTGCCGCCCTGATCGCCCGCGGCCAGGACGAACGCCCGCTCTATATCTCGGCCATCGAAGCCCAGGCCCAGTTGCACGAGCTGACGCCGCCCGACGTGCTGGAAGGCCACTGGCCGCTGCTCAGCTATGACGACCTGGCGCTGAAGACCGGCTGCGACCTGTTCGTCGAATGGTTCCCGAAATTCGACCCGTCGACCTCGGTCAGCGAGCGCGCTGTCGAGGAGTGGGAAGCCCTGTGGGCGCCGCTGCGCCAACGCGCCGAAGCCGGCGCCACGGTCTTCATCCATCGCGATTACCACGCTGAAAACCTGATGTGGCTGCCCGAACGCGAAGGCGTCGCCCGCGTTGGCATGATCGATTTCCAGGACGCCCTGCGCTCGCACCCGTCGTGGGACCTGCTGTCCCTGCTTCAGGACGCCCGCCGCGATGTCTCGCCCGAACTCGAGGCCGCCTGCCTGGATCATTATTTCAGCCTGCGCCCCAGCGTCGACCGTACCGCCTTCATGCGCGACTATACGGCGCTCGCCACCCTGAACGAATGCCGTATCCTCGGCATCTTCGCCCGCCTGGTCTATCGCGACCACAAACCGCGTTACGAAGCCTTCATGCCGCGCATGTGGGGCCATCTGGGCCGCAACCTCCAGGCCGCGGGCATGGAAGGTCTGAAGGACTGGTTCGAACGCTACGGCTTTGCTGCCAAGCTGAACACCACCGTGCCGGCATGACTTCGGCACCGACGACCGCTTTTGTCCTCGCCGCCGGCCTCGGCACGCGTATGCGGCCGTTGACCAATGACCGGCCGAAAGCCCTGGTCGAGGTCGCCGGCAAGACCTTGATCGATCACATGCTGGACCGCCTGCGCGACGCCGGCGCCAAGCGGTTCGTCGTTAATGTCCACTATTTCGCCGATAAGCTGGAAGCCCATCTCAGGGCCCGCACCGACATCGATATCGTTATCTCCGACGAACGCGGCGAATTGCTGGAAACCGGCGGCGGCCTGAAAAAAGCCCGACCGCTGCTCGGCGAAGAGCCCATTTGGGTCGCCAATACCGACAGCGTGTGGATCGAAGACGGCCAGGCGCTGAACGACCTGGTCAGGCTGTGGGACCCTGAGACGATGGATGTCGCCCTGCTGTTGGCGCAAATGAAGCGCACAACCGGTTTCGACGGCGCCGGTGACTTTTTCATGGACGCCAATAGCCGACTGACCTTCCGCAACGACGCGCCGGCCGCGCCGCTCAACTATATGGGCGTCCACATCACCAAGCCGCAGATCGTCGATGCGGTCTCTGAGGAAGCCTTTTCGCTGGCGAAAATCTGGCGCGAACTGGCCCCACAAGGCCGTCTGGCCGGCAGCCTGATGGACGGCGACTGGATGCACGTCGGCGATCCTCAGGCCCTGGCCGAGGCCGAACAACGCCTGCAAAAGCTTTAATTGACAGGCGACTCAGACCAAGGTCGCGCCATGTCCGCCATATCCGACATTTTCGCTCATGATGGGCCACGCTGGTATTCAATCCCCGCCGGCCGCTGCTTCCTCAACGATCTGGCCCACGGTTTGTGCCAATCCTTGGGTGATCGTCTGTCGACGGCGCAGATCCTAACACCGACGCGGCGTGGCGCCCGTTCGCTGGCGCAGTCCTTTTCCATGCTGACCCGCGGCGGCGCGCTTTTGCTGCCGCAGATCCGCGCCATCGGCGATCTCGACGAAGGCGAACCGCCCTTCGATCTCGAAATCCTCGGCCTTGACTTAGCCCCGGCGCTGAGTGGCGTCCGCCGGCGCTTCGAGTTGGCCCGCCTTGTGCTGGAAAACTATAACGACAGCCGCGACATGACGGCGAAACGCTCGCTCGAACTGGCCGACAGCCTGGCCAAGTTCTTCGACTCACTGGCGCTTGAAGAGGTCGATGCCTCCGACAAGCTCGACAACCTGGTGGCCGGCACCGGCGAAGACCAATATGCGCTGGAAACCTGGGCGGAGCACTGGCAGATCTCGGCACGTTTCCTGAAAGTCGCTGTCCACGCTTGGCCGAAACGCCTGGCCGAGCTGAAACTGATGGACCCGAGCGAGCGCCAGGTCGTCCTCATCCGCCGGCTGGTCAATCAATGGCGCGAACGCACGCCGGAAACGCCGCTGATCCTGGCCGGCACCACGGGTTCGGCGCCTTCAACCGCCGACCTGGCCCACGTGGTGTCGCGCGCCCCGCAAGGCGCCGTCGTCTTGCCGGGACTCGACCTCAACCTCGCCGACGATGTCTGGAAACTGATCGAGGATTCGCACCCGCAAAACACCATGAAACGCATGCTCGACCGCCATAAGGTCGACCGCAATGTGGTCCGCGTCTGGCCTGCCTCGATCGACGCGGGTCGCCGCGCCCATGCCCGCCGCCGGCTGCTCAATGAAGCCCTGCGTCCGGCCGAAGCGACCAAGGACTGGCTGACGCAAATTGCCAACCTCAAGGCCGAGGGCGACAACATGATCGGCGAAGGCCTCGACGGCCTGTGCGAAATCGCCACCGCCCGCGACGAAGAAGCCGCCTCCGTCATTGCCCTGTTGATGCGTGAAACCCTGGAAACCCCGGGTAAGGTGGCGGCACTTGTGACGCCCGATCAGGGCTTGGCCCGCCGCGTCAGCGCCCGCCTGACGCGCTGGGGTTTGCAAGCCGACTCCTCGGCCGGCGACCCATTGGCCAACAGCCTCACGGGGCAATTCATCCTGACGGCGCTGGGTCTGATGTGCACGCCGCACGATCCCGTTGCCCTGCTGGCGCTGTTCAACCATCCGTTTTCGATTTTCTCCGGCCGCAAGGGTCTGTTTTTTGTCGAACGCTACGGTCTGCGCGGGGCTGCGCCCAACGATCTCGCCACCATCACCGCCATGGTGCAGGTCGTCCCCGAAGAGCGCCGCGATCCCGACGGCCTGGCTCTATGGACCGACTATGTCGCCGTCATCACACGCTACCGCGACCCGGTCGGCGACCTCGCCGAAGCCATCCGCCGGGTCGTTACACTGGCCGAAGCGTTGAGCAACGACCAGCTTTTGTGGGCCGGCGCGCCGGGCGCCCTGGCGTCGGAACTGTTTTCCGAACTCATCCGCGAAAGTGCCGGTTTCCAGGTCGCCAGTTTGAAAGAGGTCGAGGACATACTGAGCCACGTCATCGGCCAGGCCAAGGTCCGCACCGGTGGCAATACCCATCCCCGTCTGTTGATCCTGGGCGCCATCGAGGCCCGTCTCGTCAAGGCCGACCGATTGATTCTGGCCGGCCTCGAAGAAGGCGTGTGGCCCCAGGCGCCGGAGCTCGATCCCTTCCTGTCGCGGCCGATGCGCGCCAAGCTGGGCCTGCCCAGTCCCGAACGCCGCACCGGCTTGTCGGCCCACGACTTCGTTCAGGCGGCGTCGGCGCCCGACGTCTATCTCGTCACCCGGGCGCGGCGAGAAGGCGAGCCCCAGGTGCAATCGCGCTGGCTGTGGCGGCTGAAAACCCTGTGCGATGGCGCCGGCGCCGACATCCCCGGCTGTCAGCGCATGCTCGACTGGGCACGCACCATGGACCGCGGTTTGACCGTCAAACCGGCGACCCTGAAACCGGCGCAACGCCCCAACCCCAAGCCGCCGGTCGCCGCCCGACCGAAAACCCTGCCGGTGACCGATGTCGAGGTCCTGGTTCGCGACCCCTATGCCATCTACGCCAAGCGGGTGATGGGATTGCGGCCGCTCGACCGGCCCAACGAACCCGTCGAAGCGCGTCAACGCGGCACCGCCATTCACACCAGTCTGGAACGCTTCGTCCGCGAAGACGTACCGCTCGGCCGCGCGGGCGCCGAACGGTTGCGCAACCTGCTGGAGGACGAACTGGCCGCCACCCATTTGTCGCCGGCGCAACTGGCCCTGCAAAGGCCGCTCCTGCCCGACATGGCGTCGGCCTTTGTCGATTTCGAGCAGGAACGCCGCCGCGACCGGCCGCGTTTGCGCATTGAAGAGCAGGGCAAGCTGACCTTCGCGACGGCCGCCGGCGACTTCACCGTGACCGCGCGCGCCGACCGGTTGGAGGTGCGAGACGACCGGATCGATATCCTCGATTTCAAGACTGGCATGCCGCCCTCTACGAAGCAGGTCGTCGCCGGCTTCTATCCGCAACTGACCCTGACGGCGGCGATTATCAAACACGGTGGCTTTGCCGGTATCGGCGGTAAAGACATCGGCGACCTGGTCTATGTCCGCGTCTCGCCCGACGGCACCTCGGTCAAACCGGTGCGCGACAAGGACGGCGCCACCAGCGACGACCTGGCCGAGGCCGCGCTTGCCAGCCTCAAACACCGGTTGGCGGGCTATGCCGAGGCCGACAAGGGCTATCTGTCGTGGACGGCGCCGCAGTTCCTCAAGACCCGCGGCGGCGATTACGATCAACTGGCCCGCCTCTACGAATGGCATGTCCTCGGTGACGACGATTCCGCCAGTGACGGCGATGAGGAGCTATCCTCATGATCAACAACCAAAACGTCGCCGCCGATCCGACCGCCTCGTCCTTCCTGACCGCCAATGCCGGCTCGGGCAAGACCTCGACCCTGGTTAACCGGGTCGCCCGTCTGTTGCTGAATGGCGCCCGTCCGGAACACATCCTGTGCGTCACCTATACCAAGGCCGCGGCCGCCGAAATGCAGGGCCGCCTGTTCGAACGCCTGGGCGGTTGGGCGATCGCCAGCGATGAAAAACTGGCCGAAGACCTGGCCGGCATCGACGAATCCTTCCGTGACCTGGCCGAAGCCCGCGCCCTGTTCGCCCGCGCCCTGGAAACACCGGGCGGCTTGAAGATCCAGACCATCCACGCCTTTTGCGAAAAGCTGCTGCGGCGTTTTCCGCTCGAAGCCAAGCTATCGCCCGCCTTCCAGGTCCTGGACGACCTGATCGCCCAGGACCTGGCTCAGAACGCCATCGCCGACCTGTTGACGATGCCAAAGCCCGACTCCCTGGCAGAGTCCCGCGATCGTTTGATCCGTAAACTGAAGGTGTTCGGCTTCGAGAAGCTGCTGGCGCAATACATCCTCCAGCACGACGATATCGCCGAAGCGTTTGCCGATCTCACGAACCGCGACGATGACTGGCAACACGCTCTGTTCCATCGTCTCGGCCTGGATGGTGTGTGCACGACGCATGACTGCCTCGACGCCTACGCCCGGCGCATCGAATGGACGGTGATCAAGGATTTGGCCGGCGCCCTCAGCGCCGGTTCGTCCAAGACCAATATCGAGGCCGGCCGCGCCCTGTTCGAACTGCACCTCAATTTCGAATCCGGCAACGGCTTCGACATCGAACTGATCAAGCCGGTCTTCTTCACCAAGACCGGGGGCCTGCGCAAATCGGTCTACACCAAGGAGACCGCGATTTCGGACGCCATGATGCTCGATCGCATGGCTGTCGAAATCGCCGCCCTCGTCGACACCCTGAAAGCCGTCGAAATCGCCTCCAATACCCTCGATGCCCTGCTGCTGTTCCAATATTTCAGCCTGATCTACACCACGGCCAAACGCGACGAGGGCGCCCTCGATTTCCAGGACCTGATCAACCGGACCAAGGCCCTGCTGAATGACGGCGATATGTCGGCCTGGGTCCTGTTCAAACTGGACGGTGGCCTCGAACATATCCTGGTCGACGAAGCCCAGGACACCTCCGACGACCAATGGCGCATCGTGAAGGCCCTGTCCGCCGAGTTCTTCACCGGTCGCGGTCAAGCCGACGCCTCACGCACCATCTTCGCCGTCGGCGACGAAAAGCAGTCCATCTATGGCTTCCAGGGCGCCGAGCCGCAGATATTTCTCGATGAGAGCCGCTATTTCGCCGGCCTGGCCAAAGCAGCCGGGCAAAAATTCGTCGCACCGGAACTGGTCGAAAGTTATCGCTCCCTGCCCGAAATCCTCAGTTTCGTCGACGCCGTCTTCGACGCGCCCGACCTGTCCGAAGCCCTCAACTTCACCAGCCAGCCCATCGTCCACGAAGCCAAGCGCATCGGTCATAAGGGTCTTGTCGAGCTGTGGCCGCTTGTCCTGCCCATAGATGCGCCGGAAACAACGGCCGATGACGAGGATATCGCCCCGGTCGATGCCCCGTCGCGCGAACCGCCGCAAAAGCGCCTGGCCCAGCAGCTGGCGGCGACCATCAAGGCCGAAATCGCCATCGGCCGCAGCGTTTTCGATAAGACCGCCAAGCGCTGGCATCCCATGCATGCCGGCGATGTGCTGATCCTGGTGCGCAAGCGCGACGCCCTGTTTGAACATATCATCCGTGAACTGAAGATGGCCGGCGTCCCGGTTTCCGGCGCCGACCGCCTGAAACTGGGCGACCATATCGCTTTCCAGGATCTGCGCGCCCTGATGCGCTTCTGCCTGCAACCCAATGACGACCTGTCTTTGGCGTGCATTTTGCGCAGTCCGCTGTGCGATGTCAGCGAAGACGAGCTCTTCCGTCTCGGCCACGGCCGCCGCACATCCTTATGGCAAACCCTGCTTCATCATCCGGACACGGATGGTTCGTTCGACGCGGCACGTGTCTTCCTGCTGTGGGCGCAAAAGGCGGCGCTCCATCTCACCGCTTTTGACTTCCTGGCGCGCGTCCTCAACCGCCGCGACATGGCCGGCCGCAGTTTCAAGCAGCGCTTCCTGACCCGCCTGGGTGATGAATGCGAAGATGTGCTCGATGAAACCCTGGCCCTGGCCCTGAAAGGCGAGGGCGTCGGCGCCACCTCGCTCAGCGCCTGCCTCGACCTGTTCGAATTTCACGCCTCGCAGATCAAGCGCGAACAGGAGGAGGGCGGCAGCAGCGTCCGCGTCATGACCGTCCACGGCTCCAAGGGCCTCGAAGCGCCCTGGGTCATCCTGCCGATCGGACCGCAGCACAGCATCGCGCGCAAGGACGATCTGTTACTGACCGGCGACGACGGTGACCTCTATCTTTGCGCCGGCGGCCGCAAAGCCGACACCGCCAATATTGCCGACATCCGCACGGCCAAAGCCTTGAAGGACGACAAGGAGGGCCTGCGCCTGCTCTATGTCGCCCTGACGCGGTCGCGCGACCGGCTAACCGTGTGCGGCTATGCCGGCAAGAAGGCCGCGGCGCGTGGCGCTTTTCCGGCCTGGTACGACCTCGCGGCCGAAGCCTTCGATCGCCTGGACGCGGAGGTCACGCTCGATGTCATGCGGCTGAAGGCGCCGTTCGACGATCTCGAACTCAGCCGCGAGGCGGTGGTGCGGCTCTATGGCCAACGCTCCGAAGCCATGACCGCCGAAGCCGCCCTGCGCCCGGCCGAAACGCCGCTACCTGATTTCGTCACCGCCATGGTCGCCCAGGGCGATGTCGACACCGAACGCTGGCAGGCCATTTCGCAGCTCGGCGATGAAGACCGCGAAGCTGAAGATCGCGCGCCGTCACCGCTCGAATCCCAGACCGGGCTCGGCCGTTATCGCCGCGGCAATCTGATCCACAAACTGTTCGAAATCCTGCCCGACATTGCGCCCGATAAACGCGACGACGTGGCGGCGCGCTACCTGGCTAAGCAGGTGGATCTTGACGACGAACAACGCCGCGAAATGGCCGGCGCCGTCATGGCGGTTCTCACCGATGCGCGTTTTGCCGAAGCCTTTGGGCCCGACTCCCGCCCGGAGGTCGCCCTGGCCGGCCGCATCGGCGAAGGCGCTGGCGGGCATGCGCTGATGCTGTCGGGCCGGATCGACCGTCTGGTCGTCACCGCCGACCGCGTGCTGGTCATCGATTACAAGTCCAATCGCCCGGCTCCTGACCGCGCCGACGACGCCGCCATTGCCTATCAACGCCAGATGGCAGGCTATGTCGCCCTGCTGCGCCAGATCTATCCGCACAAGTCGGTTGAAGCGGCCCTGCTGTGGACCGACGGCCCGAAGTTAACGCCCTTAAGTGAGGCATTAGTAAATCTGCGCCTTGGCGAAGTTTTGAGTCGTTGATTTATGAGCTCTGAGTTACTACCTGTAATTCAGAAAGTTCACTGAGGATCACCTCCATGACCACGCATAAAATTACCGACGAAACCTTTGAAAACGACGTGCTGAAGTCCGACACGCCGGTCCTGGTCGATTTCTGGGCCGAATGGTGCGGACCCTGTAAGCAGATCGCCCCGATTCTCGAGGAAGTCGCCGAGGGCCTGGGCTCCAAGATCAAGGTCGCCAAGATCAATATCGAAGACTCGCCGATGACGCCGTCGCGCTTCGGCGTCCGCGGCATCCCGACCATGATGCTGTTCAAGAACGGTCAAATGACCTCGATGAAGGTCGGCGCCATGCCGAAGGCGAAACTCCTCGAATGGCTGTCCGAACAGAGCATCGCTTGAAATTGGCGATAGTCGTCGCAGTCTGCGCTTGCAGGTATTAGATATACCTGCTGCGCTTGCCGGCTAGCCTCTCATCCAATTTGAAGCGATGCTCGCGTCTGCGTTAGGTTGGATACGTGTCCGGCGATAGCGCCAGACAATCGCCGACCAGATAGAGCGAGCCACAGATCAGGACACGCACCGCCTGGTTCGGCAAGGACTGAAGAGCTGCCAAAGGGCTTGTTGCGGACACCGCGGCAAGCCCTTTGCTTTGCGCGGCCTGCACCAGATCGTCCGGTGGGATGGCGGCGTCGCTGCTGAAAGGCACGCATGTCACCTGGGCGTCGAGCCCTTCGAAGGAAGCAAAAAACTCGGTCGCGTCCTTGGTGTTGATCAAACCGCAGATCAGTTGTAGCGGCTTCGGGTCGCGCATCTGCATCTGGTCGATAAAGTCGCGCAGGGCCCGCGCCGCATGGGGATTGTGGCCGCCGTCCAGCCATAACTCCGACCCCTTGTCCGGCAAGGCCTCAAATAACGGTCCGGCGCGCAGTTGCTGCAACCGCCCCGGCCACTGCGCCGTTTGCAATCCGCGCTCTATGGCGTCGGTAGTGAAGTCCAGCATCAGCGCCGCCTTGATCGCCAGGGCGGCATTGTCGACCTGATGCTCGCCCGGCAGGCGCGGCCGCGGCAGATCGTAAAGCGCCTCCTCGTCCTGGAAGACCAGCCGGTCGCCTTCACGCCAGATATCGAACCCGTCGCCGAGGAAGTCCACGCGCACCCTTAATTTCAAGGCTTGGCGTTCCAGCGAATGCCTGGCTTCGTCGATCTGACGTGCGCTCAGGGCGGGCACGCCGGTCTTGAAAATGCCGGCCTTTTCGCGGGCGATCTGCGACAGCTCATTGCCGAGAAAGGCCTGATGATCGTAATCGATCGGCGTGATGATAGTCAGTTTCGGCCGGGTGATGATATTGGTGGCGTCGAGCGCGCCGCCGAGACCGGTTTCCAGCAATAACAGGTCGGCGGGAACCTCGCTGAAAGCGAGGAATGCCGCCGCCGTTGTCGACTCGAAAAAGGTCAGCGGTTCGCCGGCATTGGCGGCCTCGACCCTTTGCAAAACCTCGGACAGATAGGCTTCTTCGATCAAGGTCCCGGCCAGCCGGATGCGCTCGGCAAAGCGGACGAGATGCGGGCTGGTATAGACGTGAACGCGCAGGCCCTGTGCCTCGGCCATGGCACGCAGCAGGGCAATGGTCGAACCCTTGCCGTTGGTGCCCGCGACATGCACGGTCGGTGGCAGCTTGTCCTGCGGATGACCCAAGGCCTCGCATACCCGCAGCATGCGCTCGAGATTGAGGTCGATCAGCTTGGGATGCAGGGCTTTCAGCCGTTCCAGCGGCGCATCGAAGGGCAAGAGACGGTCGGTCATGGCGCCGTTTTAGGCGTGTTCGCCGGCCCCGTCCATTGCGATCAGTCCGGCAGGGTGTCGAACACCTTGAGGCTATCCGGCAGCACGACCCAATCCGGCCGGTCGCGGTTGAAAATGACCATGGTCGGCTTGAAAGCCGCCGGATCGTCGAGCGACCCGGCATAGACGGTATGGTTGGTGCTTTCGCCGACAATGCCACCGAAAACCAGGCTGTCGCACACCGGGCAGGTGTTGCGCACGGCGTCACCGCCGCGAAAGGCCGGCGACCTGAACTGCGCGGTCTTGCCGCTAAAACGCAATGCGCTGCTCTTGAAGCCCATGAATGGGATAAAGCCGGAACCCGACGCCTTGCGGCAGTCCCGGCAGCAGCAATAGCCGGCATATTGCGGCTGACCATCGGCTTCATAGCGCAAAGCACCGCAAAGACAGCTGCCGGTTATCATTATTGTGTCTTAAGCCGCCTTGCGCCGTCCGCTCATCAGCATCGACATCAGGGCGCCGAGCACTTCCGGCAGTTCCGAGCGCGGTACGACACGGTCGACCATGCCCTTTTCGACGAGATATTCGGCGCGCTGGAAACCTTCCGGCAGTTTTTCGCGGATGGTGGTCTCGATGACACGCGGACCGGCGAAACCGATCAGGGCGCCGGGCTCGGCCAGATGGATATCGCCCAGCATGGCGTAGGAGGCCGTTACACCGCCGGTCGTCGGGTCGGTCAGAACGACGATATAGGGCAGTTGGTGGTTCTTCAGTTCCTGGATCGCCAGGGTGGTGCGCGCCATCTGCATCAGCGAGAGGGCGCCTTCCTGCATGCGGGCGCCGCCGGCGGCCGTGAACACCACCATCGGGCATTTACGTTCAATGGCGGCGCGGGCAGCGGCGATAAAGCCCTCGCCGGCGGCCATGCCGAGACTGCCGCCCATAAAGGCGAAGTCCTGGACCAGGGCGATACAGGGCGTGCCCTGGACCTGGCCATAGCCGATGGTCATGACGTCGCGCGCCTTGGTGGCGGCGCGGGCGGCCTTCAGGCGTTCACTATAGGGCTTGCCGTCGGAAAAATGCAGCGGATCCTCGACCACTTCGGGCGTCGGCAGGGCTTCCCACTGGCCATCGTCGAAGGTGAACTTCATGCGCAGGTCGGGACCGATGCGCATATGGCGGCCGCTTGGGGTGACCCACAAAGCGGTTTCCAGGTCCGAGCGATAGATCATATCGCCGGTGTCCGGGTCCTTGACCCACAGGTTTTCCGGCGTTTCGCGCTTGTTATTGACGAAGTTGGAGATGCCGGGAGCGATCTTGCTCAGCCAGCCACCCCGTTCGCGACGCTCGGCAGCCTTGGGGGCGGCCGGCAATTTGGGGCCTTTGTTCGTCGTATCAGCCACAGCCATACTTAACTCCAGTTAGCGCGAAGCAACCGATTAGGCGTGCTTCGCTCTAATTTTTTGTTTACGCGCAAACGGTTCGAAACCTCAACCGATTGCGTTTTGCCGCGCGGAATGCACAGCCTGTGCCAAAATTGCGGCCTTTTCCAGCACTTTTACGCGCGCAGTGCCAAAATCGGGTAAAGAATTCTTGATTTCGTCGACCAGGGCCGAACCGACAACCGCGGCATCGGCGATACGGGCGACGTCGGCCGCCTGTTGCGGTGAGCGGATTCCGAAGCCGACGGCGACCGGAAGGCCCGAAGCCGTGCGCACTTCGGCGACGGCATCGGCGATCGCATCGGCATTGACCGATTTAACGCCCGTAACGCCGGCGACGGAAACATAATAGATGAAACCATGAGTGCGCTTGACCAGGGTTTTGAGGCGGTGGGTATCGCTGGTCGGGGTCGCCAGGCGAATCAGGGCGATATCGTGGGCGTCGAGGGCGTCGGTCAGGCCGTCGGCCTCTTCCGGCGGGCAGTCGACGACGATCAGGCCATCGGCGCCGGCGTCGGCCATGGCGGCGGCCCATGCGCCGTGACCCATGGATTCGACCGGGTTCATATAGCCCATCAGGATGATCGGCGTATCCTGGTCGTTTTCGCGGAAACGGCGCACCAGCTCGAAGACCTGGCGGATCTTGGTGCCGGCCTTCAACGACCGTTCGGCCGCGTGCTGGATGGTCGGGCCTTCGGCCATCGGATCGGAGAAGGGAAAGCCGAGCTCGATAATATCGGCGCCGGCGGCCGGCAGGCCTTTCAGGATATCGAACGAGGTTTCAAGATCGGGATCTCCGGCCATGATATAGGCGATAAAGGCCGATTTGTTTTGCGCCTTCAGGTCGGCAAAGCGCTTGTCGATACGTGCAACACTCATGACAACGCACCCCCGTCCTTATCACCCATATGCTTGGCGACGGTAGCGATGTCCTTGTCGCCGCGGCCCGACAAATTGAGCACAACGATACCGCCCTTGCCGACCTCGCGCGCCAGCTCCCCGACGCGGGCAATGGCGTGCGACGATTCCAGTGCCGGGATGATGCCTTCGAGCTTGCAGGTCAGGGCGAAGGCTTCCAACGCTTCGTTGTCGGTACAGGTGACATATTTCGCCCGTCCGATATCGAAGAGATAGGCGTGTTCCGGCCCGATACCGGGATAGTCGAGGCCCGCCGAGATCGAATGGCCTTCCAAGATCTGGCCATCGTCGTCCTGCAGCAGATAGGTGCGGTTACCGTGGAGGACGCCCGGGCGGCCGCCGTTCAAGGAAGCAGCGTGGCCGTTATAGACGTCCAGTCCGTGGCCCGACGCTTCGACCCCGACCAGTTTCACGCTGTCGTCGTCGATAAACGGATGGAACATGCCGATGGCGTTCGATCCGCCGCCGACGCAGGCGATGACGGCGTCGGGCAGGCGGCCTTCCTGTTCCAGGATCTGGGCGCGGGTTTCCTTGCCGATGACGCTTTGGAAGTCGCGGACCATTTCCGGATAAGGGTGCATGCCGGCGGCCGTGCCGATCATGTAATAGGTGTCGTGAACATTGGTGACCCAGTCACGCAGCGCCTCGTTCATGGCGTCCTTGAGCGTGCCATGGCCATTGGTCACCGGCACGACCTGGGTCCCGAGCAGGCCCATGCGGAAGACATTGGGCTTTTGGCGTTCGACATCGGTGGCGCCCATATAGACGATGCACGGCAGGTCGAAGCGGGCGCAGACCGTGGCCGAGGCGACGCCATGCTGGCCGGCGCCGGTTTCGGCGATGATGCGGGTGCGGCCCATGCGCTTGGCCAGCAGGACCTGGCCGATGCAGTTATTGATCTTATGGGCGCCGGTGTGGTTGAGCTCTTCGCGCTTGAAATAGATTTTCGCGCCGCCGTGATGTTCGGTCAGGCGTTCGGCAAAATAGAGCGGCGAGGGGCGGCCGACGAAGTGTTTCAGCAGGCCGTGGAACTCGGACCAAAAGGCGGGATCGTTCTTGGCGTCTTGCCAGGCGGCGTTAAGCTCCAAAACCAGCGGCATCAGGGTTTCGGGGACATATAGCCCGCCGAAATCACCGAACCGGCCCTTGGCGTCCGGTTGGCTGTAGGTATTGGGTCGCAGAACGGGATCGCTCACCGTGGTCGTTCCTCTTGGTTGAGATGCTCCGAAGGACAATATGTCCTTCGGCAAGCGCGACTGCGCGCCAGAGCTCGTGCGAGGAGCCCCGCGGCGCTTGAGCGCTAGAATGGCGCCTTATATAGCTTTTGCCGCTTTAAGGAAGTCCGAAATGAGTCGGTTATCCTTAACGCCGGGGGCTGTTTCGACACCCGATGAGACATCAACCATCCTGGCACCGCTCTCTTGTACGGCGGCGGCCACGTTGTCGGATGACAGGCCGCCAGCCAAAAACCACGGTTTGACTGCGGCGTGGTGACGCATGATCGACCAGTCGAAGCTCAATCCCAGGCCGCCGGGCAGGGCCGCGTCCTTGGGCGCCTTGGCATCGAACATCATATATTCGACATGCGGTTCATAGGCGCCGGCGTCAGCCAAATCGTTAATATCGCTGACACTTATGGCCTTAATCAGCGGAATTCGGATAGTCGCGGCAATCGCGGCAACGCGCTCGGGCGTCTCCTTGCCGTGCAGTTGAATCAGGTCTGGCCGGACACGATCGCGCAGGGCTTCCAGGAGCGCATTGTCGGGGTTGACGACAACGCTGACAAGGCGTGCCGCACCCCCTTGATCGCGAATCGCTGCCATCAAGCCGGCCATGGCTTCCAGGGTTAAATGGCGTGGGCTTTTGGCGAAGTGAATGAAGCCCAAAAAGTCAGCGCTGTCATTAAGCGCGGTTTGCGCTGCCTCAAGCGTCGAAATACCGCAGATTTTACAGCTTATTTGCATAAAACACCCATTTCCCACCTCGCTTAAGCCATAGCTTTAGTAAAAATCAATATTTCGATTTTAAATAGGTCTATTAACCAAGCTGGTGCGTCAGACGCCGGCATAATTAAGAACGATTGAGAACGGGGTCACTATGCCGGATTATGTGTTGTTAGCCGACATAAGTAATGGGTCATATCTAAAACTCGCGCTCGCCCGCCGTGGCGACCGGCCGGACGCGACAACCCATTATGCCTGCAATAGCCTCGCGGAGTTCAAAACCGCTATCTCCGATTTTCTCGACGCCCAGGACCGCCCGCGGCTGGGCGGTGCGGCGATTTCCGCGGCCGGCTGGGAAAAAGGCGGCGTTATCCATCTGCCCAATCACGGCTTTTCCATCGACCGCGCCGATATCCGGCAGTTTCTTGATATCCAGCGTCTCAACCTGGTCAACGACTTCGTCGCCAAGGCCCTGGCCATTCCTCGTCTCGAGCCGCATGAGCGCGAACAGATTTGCGGTGGTGACATCGTCGAAGAACAGGTGATCGCGGTGATCGGACCGCACAATGGTCTTGGGGTTTCTGCCTTGGCGCCTGACGGTATGGGCAACTGGACGGCCATGCCGACTGAAGGCGGTCACTCCGATCTGGCGCCGACGACCGATCTCGAAGACGCGGTCTTGCGGATTCTCAGCCGGAAATACGGTCATGTCTCGCGCGAACGCGTCATTTCCATTCCTGGTCTGGTCGAACTGTGGGCGGCCCTGGCCCAAATCGACGGCGACACGTCCGATGCCCCGGGCGCCGAACAGATTATCGCCCTGGCCAGCACGGGCGACGCCCGCAGCCTTCAGGTTATCGACCTCAGCATGGGTTGGTTCGCCGCCATGGCGTCCGACGTCGCACTCATCCTGGGCGCGCGCGGCGGCGTCTATCTGTCCGGCGATCTGATCGATATGATCGGCGATCTGTTCAATGTCGACGCCTTCGTCAAACGCTATGCCGCAAAGGGCCGGCTCAGCGGCTATGTCGGTGAAATTCCGGTTTTCAAGACAACGGCGCGCGACATCGAAGTTATTGGTTTGGCCACACTTTTCGACTAATCTGCCCGCATAACGGGATTCGCTGATCATGTCCGATTCGGTCTTGCTGTGTGATTTTACGATTGGCGCCTCAGTCAAGATGGCCTTGGCGCGCCCCGGCACGCGACCGCACGACTCAACGCTTTACAGCTGTCCCAACCGGGAGGCCTTTGACGAGGCGGCACTTGATTTTCTGGGTCGCCAGGGTCAGCCGAAGCTGATCGGTGTGGCGATTTCGTCGCGCGGCTGGGAACGCAAGGGCATATTGCAACTACCGCAAGACGGCATGACGATCGTCCGCGACGAGGTCCGCGACCTGTTGGGCGTGAAGCGCATTAACCTGGTCAACAATTTTGTCGCCCGCGCCCTGGCCATCCCGCGCCTCCATGCCAACGAAGTTGAAAAGATCTGTGGCGCCACGGCCATGGAAGAACAGGTGATCGCTGTCCTGGGGCCCCACCACGGTTTGGGCCTGGCGGCCCTGGCGCCCGACGGCGCCGGCGGCTGGACCGCCATCCCCTGCGAAGGCGGTCATTCCGACCTGCCGGTGACGACGCCGCGCGAATGGGACGTTTTCAAGGTCCTGCGCGCCAGGTACGGTCATGTGGCGCGCGAACACGCCGTATCGTTGGCGGGTCTGGTCGACGTCTTTCAAGCGCTGTCGAAGATTGATAGTGCCGATAGCACGGCAACCACGCCCGAAGAAATCATCGCCCTGGCCAGTATCGGCGATCCCATCGCCTCCGAAGCGGTCGGCCTGTGCCTGGGTTGGCTGGCGGCCATGGCGTCCGACGTGGCCCTGATCATGGGCGCGCGCGGCGGTATCTACCTGACCGGCGATCTGATGGATCTGTTGGCGGACATGTTCGACGGCCACGCCTTCTGCAAGCGCTATCTCGATAAAGGCCGGTTGAGCGGGTATGTCGCCGAGATTCCGGTTTATAAGACGCTGGCCAAAGACTTGGAAATCATAGGTCTCGCCACTCTTTTCGACTGACCTAAGCTAGCCCTAGCCTAAGCCGGCTCTGCCGGGCTGCAAACGCGTCATTTCTTTGCGCGCGCTTGCTCGTGTATAAGAATACACGTCGCTGCACGTGCTCAAGAGCTAACGGTTTTCGCCGCAGCATAGCGGCTTAGGGCGCCGGTTAGATAGAAAGATAAGAAAGAAAAAAATAGGAAAGCTAAAGGCCGGAGTTTCCCCCGGCCTCTGGTCTTATTTCTTCTTCAGTTCGGCCAGAATGGCGGCCAGCAGGTCTTTTTCGCTGGGGCCTATATCAATGGGCGTTGGCGGCGGAGGGGGTGGCGCCGGCATCAGCTTGTTGATCGCCTTGACGACCAGGAAGATGGCGGTGCCGATGATCAGGAACTGGATGACGGTATTGATAAACACACCGTAGGAGATGGCGACCTCGGCAGCCTTGGTGGCGGCATCCGCGGGCTTTAGCACCAGCTTCAGATTGGAAAAATCGACCCCGCCGGTCACATAGCCGATCGGCGGCATGATGATATTGTCGACCAGCGAGGAGACGATCTTACCGAAGGCGCCGCCGATAACGACGCCGACCGCCAGGTCGACGACATTGCCGCGCATCAGAAAGGTTTTGAATTCGGAGACTATGCTCATGGGTGGCTCCTCAGAAAGCCGGCCAAATTAATCGTTGTCGTCACCCGACAGGTTCAGGCGTTCGCRCAATTCCTTGCCGCTTTTAAAGAAGGGCACATGTTTGGCGGGGACCTTGACCGATTCGCCGGTGCGCGGATTGCGGCCGGCACGGGCGGGACGCGAGCGGACGCTCAAGGCGCCGAAGCCGCGGAGTTCGACACGGCCGCCCTTTTCGAGAGTCGAAATCATCGATTCCAGGATGAGGTTAACAGCCCGTTCGACGTCTTTTTGCGTCAGATGCGGGTACTCGGAAGCCAGACGTTCGATGAGTTCTGATTTGAGCATCGATCTCTCCCCCAATAAGTGAACCTGAAAAGTGAGCCCGGAAGGTAAGCGGCCCAAGCATGATGGAAAATTAAAATGAGTTCAAGGGGTTGGATAAAATTTAACGTGTTGATAGCGCTACCATATGTAAGTTTTTTCCGTGACCGCGAAAATTTCTCTTATCCCCGCCTTTACCCTGATGACGGGTATCATATGAAAACCCCCGCGGAGTCGGGGTTTTGAAAAAACCCTTTCCCCACGGGGGGTTAAGGAAAAGCCATATAATTAACGGTGTCAGCGCCCTTGGTAGGGAAACAGGTTTCGCAGCTTTTCGTCACGCAACCACAGCCCGCCCCACATGAACAGTCCCAGATAGACGCCGAACAGGTCGTGGCTGAACAATGGGCTGTCGATACGCAGGTGGGTGGCGATGGCGCCGCCCAGAACGCTCATCATCAGAATGGCGCCGAGGATGGCCGTACGCGGAAAGACATAGAGGGCGATGCAGACCAGTTCGATGACACCGATGGTGACAGCCTTGGCAGGCGCCCAACCGAGCGCTTGCATGGTTGTAGCGACGATCGGCAGCTGCATCAGCTTGATGGTGATGTCGAAGATCATGAACAGGACGAACAGGCCGCTTAAGGCATAGCCCGCGATCGTCAGGGTTTTCGTCTGGGCCATGGCGTCAGTTCTTCTTGGCCGGCGAATTGATCGCCCAGCGAATGCCGAACGGGTCCTTCAGCTCGCCATAATAGTCGCCCCAGAACTCGATCTTGAGGTCCGAGACGATATCGCAGCCGGCTTCGACGGCGCGGTTCCACCACAGGTCGGCGTCGTCGACGACCAGGGTCATGAGGAAGCTGTGCGACGGTTGTTGCTCGCGGCCGTATTCGGGAAAAGCGTCCGACATCATGAGCGAGCCGCCATGGATCTTGAGATGGCAGTGCATCAGGCGCTTGCCGTCCTGGGCCGGTAAACGGCGCAGTTCTTCGGCGACGAAGGCCTTTTTGTAAAAAGTCGCCGCGGCGTCGGCGCCGTCAACGCTGATATAGGGGATGACGCCGTTATAGATGGCCGGGTCGGTCATGCCTTCCGCGGTGCTGGTGATGGTATCGGTCATGGGTTTCTCTCCTTTGATGGGGTAGTCTGAAACAAGGACGATCGGCGCAAGTGCAAGCCGACAATCACACGGAATTTTTTTCGAGTTGATCCAGATGCTGGCGGATATGGGCGGCTTCGCTCAAACTGCCGGCGCATGCGATGGCGCGGGTAAAGGCTTTGCGGGCGGCGCCGGCATGGCCCAGCTGTTGTTCGAACGCGCCGATCGCGCCATGGAAATAGAAATAGCCGTCCAGCGCCTCGGCCAGGGGCAGGATGAGATCGAGCGCCGCTTGCGGGCCGTCCAGCTTGGCAACGGCAACAGCGCGGTTAAGGGTGACGACCGGCGACGGCTGCAAACGCTCCAGGGTCCGGTATAAGAGCTCGATCTCGGTCCAGTCGGTGTCGGCCGCCGTGGCGGCGCGAGCGTGCAGGGCGGCGATGGCGGCCTGAACCTGGAACGGACCCGGCGCGCGATGGCGCATCGCCTTGTCGATCAGGGCCAGACCTTCATTGATCAGCGGCCGTTTCCACAGGCTACGGTCTTGCGCTTCCAACAATATGGCCTCGCCCTGGGCGTCGAAGCGGGCATCGGCACGAGCATGTTGAATCAGCAGCAGCGCCAGAAGTCCCATGATTTCGGGCTCGGCCGGGAACAGCTGCAGCAACATCCGCGCCAAACGGATGGCTTCGCCGCACAAGGGCGCCCGCGCTCCGGACTGTTGCGCGTTGCCGGTATAGCCTTCGTTGAACACGAGATAGATCATGGTGGCGACGCTGGCCACGCGTTCGGCCCGCTCGGCGGGCGTTGGCGTATCGAACGGGACGTCGCTTTGGGCGATGCGTGCCTTGGCGCGGGTGATGCGTTGTTCCATGGCCGCGGGGCCGACGAAGAAGGCGCGGGCGATCTGAGGCACGCTCAGGCCGCAGACGATGCGCAGGGCAAGCGTCACCTGATGGACCGCCGGCAAATCGGGATGCGAGCAGATAAACAGCAATCGCAGGATGTCATCACGATAATCGGCGCTGTCGAGCCGTTCGGCCAAGGGGCTTTCGACATCGTCGAGATCGGACAAAAGCTCTTCGGCCGGCAGGGCGGTCTGTTTTGCCCGCCGGCGCGTCTGGTCGAGGCCGGCATTGCGTCCGACAAAGATCAGCCAGGCGGCGGCATCGCGCGGCGGCCCCTTGACCGGCCAGGTTTTCAGCGCGCGCAGGCAGGCGTCCTGGAAGGCCTCTTCGGCGAGATCGAGGTCGCGGAAATAGCGCAGCAGGGCGGCCACGGCCTGGGGCCGGGCAGCGGTGACGGCGGCGCCTATCCACGACAGATCGGTCATGAGCTGAAACTTCCTGGAATAAAGACGGACATGGGGCGGATTTCGTAACAGCCGGCCGAGGCGCTGGCGGCGGCCAGCTGCTTGGCGGCGTCGACGGCTTCATCGAGCGTGGCGCAGTCGACCAGGAAGAAGCCGAGCAGTTGTTCCTTGGTCTCGGCGAAGGGACCGTCGATGACCATGGTGTCGCGGCCCTTGCGCAGGGTGACGGCGGCGGTGGTCGGCATCAGCCGCGCGACGGGCCCGAGCTTGCCTTCAGACGTCAGGCGGTCCTGCACCTGGCCGAGGTCGTGCATGACCTGGGCGTCTTTTTCCTTGGACCAGGCGGTGATCGCGGCCTCGGAATCGTAACAGAGAATGGCGTAGTGCATGGCTTTGGGTCCTGTGCCTGGAGTGAAGACGATTGAGATCGCCTCAAGCCGACATATCGCCGCAAAAAAATCAAGTCGCGTTCCTGGGGAGGAAAGCAATGGCCCGTCTCAGGCTTTGGCGGGCAAAGGGAAGGTTGAACACAGATAAGAAGGGATAAGAAGGAGATAAGAGGGCCACTACCGCGTCCCCGATGCGTTAACATTTGCGCATTAACCTGACGCGAAGCGTCGCTATTTGACTGTCTAGCGGCCGACGCTTCGCGTCAATAAGTGCACCGGCCATGCCACAGCAGGGACGCGGTAGCGGCCCTCTTATCCACTTCTTATCTGTGCTTATCTGTGTTCAATCCTTCCTTTTTAAGGCACCACGTGCTCAGGCGCAGACAACAAAAAAGCCGGAACCCAAAGGCCCCGGCTTTTCTTGTCGTAAGTTCAAAAACTTAAGGTCGAACGACCCTTATTCCTTGACCTTGTCGCGCAGGGCGGCGCCCAGGATGTCACCCAGCGACGCGCCGGAGTCCTGCGAACCGTATTGCTCGATGGCTTCCTTTTCGGTGGCCATTTCCAGCGCCTTGATCGAGACGGAGACCTTGCGGGCCGCCTTGTCGATATTGGTCACCTGGGCGTCGATACGATCGCCGACGGCATAACGCTCGACGCGTTGCTCGTTGCGGTCGCGCGACAGGTCGCTCTTGCGGATGAAGGCCGACATCGGCGCGGTATCTTCGCCGAACTTGACTTCGATGCCGCCCGAGGTGACTTCCGTCACGGTCACGGTGATGGTTTGACCCTTCTTATAGGTGTCGCCCGTCATCGGGTCGCTGCCCAGCTGCTTGATGCCGAGGCTGATGCGTTCCTTTTCGACGTCAACGTCGAGGACCTTGGACTTGACGACATCGCCCTTCTTGTACTTGGCGATGGCTTCTTCACCCGGCAGGTTCCAGTCGAGGTCGGACAGGTGGACCATGCCGTCGATGTCGTTTTCAAAGCCGATGAACAGACCGAATTCGGTCGCGTTCTTGACTTCGCCTTCGATCGTCGAACCGATCGGATGGGCTTTCACGAAGGATTCCCACGGATTGTCCTGGGCTTGCTTCAGGCCCAGCGAAACGCGGCGCTTGGAGGCGTCGACTTCGAGCACGACGACTTCGACTTCTTGCGAGGTCGAAACGATCTTGCCCGGATGGACGTTCTTCTTGGTCCACGACATTTCCGAAACGTGAACCAGGCCTTCGACGCCGGATTCCAGTTCGACGAAGGCGCCGTAATCGGTGATGTTGGTGATACGGCCCGAGAACTTGCCGCCGACCGGATACTTCTGGTCAACACCGTCCCACGGATCGGACTGCAATTGCTTCATGCCCAGGCTGATGCGTTGCGTGTCGGGATTGATCTTGATGATCTGGACGCGGACAGCGTCGCCGACATTGAGGACTTGCGACGGGTGCGAAACGCGCTTCCACGACATGTCCGTAACGTGCAGCAGGCCGTCGATGCCGCCCAGGTCGACGAACGCACCGTAATCGGTGATGTTCTTGACGACGCCGTCGCGGATCTCGCCTTCGGCCAGTTGGCCGACCAGCTCGGTGCGTTGTTCGGCACGGGCTTCTTCGAGGATGGCGCGACGCGACACGACGATATTGCCGCGCGGACGGTCCATCTTCAGGATGGCGAAGGGTTGTTCCTTGTTCATCAAAGGCGCGACGTCGCGCACGGGGCGGATGTCGACTTGGCTGCCGGGCAGGAAGCCCGAAGCGCCGTCCATGTCGACGGTGAAGCCGCCCTTGACGCGGCCGACGATGGTACCCATGACGGGTTCGCCGCGGTTGAAGATGGCTTCCAGACGAGTCCAGGCTTCTTCACGACGGGCCTTTTCGCGGCTGATGACCGCTTCGCCCATGGCGTTCTCAACGCGTTCCAGATAGACTTCGACGGTGTCGCCAACCTTGAGGGCTGCGCCTTCCGCGCCGAATTCCTTGATGGAAACGCGGCCTTCGGTCTTCAGACCGACGTCAACAATGATAAAGTCTTTTTCGACGCCGACGACGAGGCCGTGAATGACCTGGCCTTCGAGCATGTCGCGGCCGTGCATGGATTCGTCAAGCAGGGCGGCAAAATCGTCACGCGATGGATTATATTCGCTCATAGAGTCTCTTTTGTTTGTGGGCGCGTGTCCGGACCGGGATTTCCAAATGGCTTGTCGAGGCACAAGCGGCCTTGGGCGGTGCGCGGGGGTGCGGCTTTGTTTTTTGTGAAAGCTAAAGTTGGGGGCGTCAAATGACGCTTCCAATCAGGTGCGATGCAGGCCGTAAAGCCCCGAAGACGTCCCTTTGTGTTGCCTCAACAAGCCGCTGTTGGATTTGACACTATCAGGTGCCGCACCGGCTTTTCACAAGGGATCGCGCAGTCGCGATGGCGGCTTCTATACCCAAGTCGGAGGTATCTAGCAAGAGCGCATCTTCAGCCATTTCGAGCGGCGCGTCGCTGCGGCCGGAATCGCGGGCGTCGCGGACGCGGATATCGCCTAAAACTTCGTCGAACGTGAGGGCCGGATTGAGCTTGACCAGCTGCAGCCAGCGGCGTTTGGCCCGGATGTCCTGGTCGGCGGTGACGAAGATTTTCACGGTCGCATCCGGCGCGATGACGGTGCCGATATCGCGGCCATCCAGCACCGCGCCGCCCGGTTGGTGGGCGAAGTCGATCTGGTATTGCTTTAAGGCGGCGCGTACCGCCGGAAGGGCCGCCACCTGGCTGGCGCGTTCGCCGGCTTCGCGGCCGCGCAAGGCGTCGTTAGCCAGGAGGTCGGGCGTGATCAGGGTGGCGGCGACGGCAGGGTCGATATTCTTGATGTGCGCCAGGTGGCCGGCGGCGCGATAGATCAGGCCGGTGTCGAGAAACGGCAGGCCGTAATCGGCGGCGATGACGCTGGCGAGCGTCCCCTTGCCGGAGGCGGCCGGCCCGTCAAAGGCGATGAGCAAGGGTCGCGTCGTCATTCGAAATGCATCTCAACACCGACACTGGCCAGGTCGCGCCAGTAGCCCGGATAGGTCTTGGCCGTGCAGCCGGGATCGAGGATGCGGAGGCCGTCGATGACCAGGGCGGCCTGGGCAAAGGCCATGGCGATGCGGTGGTCGTGATAGGTGTGGATGGCGACATCCACCGTACGGCCGATCAGGCTGCGGTCGGGCGTGACCAGCAGGTCGTCGCCGATCTCCTCGGCCAGGCCCGGCTGGATGCGGTTGAGCTCGGTGGCCAGGGCATGGGTGCGGTCGCATTCCTTGACGCGCAGATTGGCGATGCCGACGAAGCGGACCGGGTGGTTATTGAAGGCGGCCAGGACGGCGATGGTCGGGATGGCGTCCTGCATCTGGCTGCCGTCGATGACGCCCGGCAGATCGGGAAATTGCGCGATGAACTCGTAAGCCCTGGCGTCCGGCTGCATCATGTTCTCCGGCGCGATGCCGATAGAAATATTGGCGTTCAGCAGGGCATTGATGCCCCAGACATAGGTGGCGGCGCTGGCGTCGGGCTCGACCCAATAGTCGCGCGCCCGGTAAGGTGTGTTGGCGATCTCCCAGCTCAAGGCACCCGTCTGGGCGATGCCGGCGCCGAAGGCGCTCATGCAGTCGAGTGTGATGTCGATATAGCCGCGGGCGCCGATATCGCCATCCTTGACGGTGAGGCTGAACGGAGCGTCGCCGGAGGTCGCCGCCATCATCAGGGCGGAGACATATTGGCTCGACAGGCTGGCATCGACAGCGATCGTGCGGTTGGTGAAGCCGCCATCGCTTGTCACCGTCACGGGCGGGCAGCCGCTGGGCGCCGTGGCCGTGACGCCGGCCGCGTTGAGCGCATCGACCAGGGGCGCGATCGGGCGCTTCTGCATATGTTCGTCGCCGGTCAGGACGGTGGTGCCCTTGATATTGGCGGCCGCCGCGGTGAGAAAACGCACGGCGGTGCCGGCATTGCCGAGAAAAAGCGACTCTTGAGACGGGCTAAGCGTGCCGTTGCTTTCGACCAGAAAATCGGTATCGCCGGCGTCGGTGACGGTGACGCCCAGTTGCCGCAAGGCGCGCGCCATATAGGTCGTATCATCGCTTTTGAGGGCGCCGCTGATATGGCTCCGGCCGTCCGCCAGGGCTGCGATCAGCAGGACGCGGTTGGTGATCGATTTCGAGCCGGGAAGGGCGATTTTCCCGGTCAGCGCGGCCGCGGGCGGCACAAGTCTTACGGCGTTTAAGGGGCTTGGCATATTGAACGTTTACGGGAAAAGTATCAGCATATACGAAAAAATGAACGTCGCCCCCAAAAGGGCCTTTGACAGGAGGCTTATCTAGTGGCAAGGGGGCCGACGCAACTCATTTTTTCGACCAGATTGCATTAAATAAAGGACGTCTCGTGGCTGATCCTGCCTTAGGTACCAAACAAGTTTGCCCCAATTGTACGGCAAAGTTCTACGATCTGAACAAGCATCCGGCGCACTGCCCRCGATGCGACACCGAGTTCGACCAGGAAGAAGTCGTCCGCACGCGCCGTTCGCGCGTCCGCACCACCGCGCCTGACTATGAAGATGCCGATGAGGAATCCGAGGATCAGGTGAAGGCCAAGGTCGCGTCGGAAGACGAGGACGAAGAGCCGGAAGTGATCACGCCGGAAATCGACGAAGTCGTCGCCGACGATCCGCTGCTGGTCGACGAAGACGAAGACCTCGACCCGGCCGATCCTGCCCGTGTCGGTACGCCCGACGCCGTCGACATGGATATCGAAGACGCCGACCTGGTCGATGACGACGCCGACGACGTGCCCTTCCTCGAAGACGACGAGGACGCCGATTTCGACGAAGAAATCGACGGCCTGCCGGACGACGAAGATCGCGATATCTAAGAGATTTAAGGCCGCCGGATCGCTCCGGCGGCCTTTTTCCTGGGCGCTCCGAATGTGTCGCCCTTGCTGGGTAGGGTTTTGCGGTAGATTCGGAGTAGATGTGGCATATGAGCCAAAAATCGACGCTCCGAATGTAATCAGAATGCGTTGCATTCGCATAATTTGTGCCGGCGAGGCTTTATTTATAGCTCCAGGCCGAACAGGTTTTGCACGGTGCCCGCCAACTCATCCGGGTGCACACTCCGAATCGTCATCACGCCGTCTTCGAAGCTTTTCAGCGAATGTCCTGCGAGGATATGCCGGCCCGTCGCCGTGTGGCGCACCAGCAAGAGCTTCTGCACGAAGACGGCGTCGGGGTGGCTGGAGTTGTAATAGTTGGCCGGGACGAAATCGACCAGCTCGAACGGGCTCGTATTGAAGCTGTAGAGATTGCCCCACTCCGATTTGTCGCCGGCGATGATCGCCTGAACGACATAGTCGTCGCCGTCGCGGATCAGGCGATAGGTATCGCGGTCCTGCTGAACGCTTGTGTCGAGGACGGCAAGATTGAGCGGTTGGCGCAGGCTCAAACCGCCATAACCGGCATCGCAGAGATAGCGCTGACCATCGACCTCGGCCAGGATGACCATATGGGTGCGCGCCCACTTGGTCGGGTAACTCATTGGCCGGGCGCCGGCGAGACTGTAGGGGATGCCGATGGCAGCGAGCGCCATGGCGAACAGGCTGTTGACCTCGTAGCAATAGCCGCCGCGGTTGGTCGGGATGATCTTGGCGACGATGTCTTCGGGTTTGATCGAGACCAGCTTGCCCGCCTGGACGTCGAGATTCTCGAACGGCACGTTGCGCAACTGGCCCTGCATCAAGCGCGTCAGGCTGTCGAGGTCGGCTTTCGGCGTGCCGTCGAAGCCGATGCGCTTGAGATAGTCGTCGAGCCTGAAATTATCCGCCTGCATGCATCCTATCCCGGTCTTGATTGGCGGCCTTGAGCCTAGAGTGAAATGACTCTAGAAAGAATCGCCATTTCGCTCTAGATTTTTGTTTTGACGCGCAATTTATCCAAAAAGTGGGAGCCACTTTTATGGATTGCGCTTTGGCGCAACAAAAACGAAAAAACTTGCGAAAAAGGGCTTGCATGCGCCGGGAGGCTGAACTAGAAGTCGCCGCCTTGGTTCAACCAAGCTATATCATTGATGGTATGGGGCTTTAGCTCAGCTGGTAGAGCGCTTGCATGGCATGCAAGAGGTCAGCGGTTCGACTCCGCTAAGCTCCACCAACAAAAACGCCACCCCTCTCGGGTGGCTTTTTTGTTGGTGAATCTTACCAGTGTCGAACCGCGCGGTTCGGCGCGACAGGTGCGGGCACGCGACGCCGCAGGCGCCCCTCGAAAAATCAAAACTAAAATGTGGGGCAAGCATCGTCAAAACGATGCGCGTCACTCCGCCCCTCAGCGCGCGCAGAACCTCTTTGCCACTGTCGAATGTCAAGCCTCAGCGACTTTGTGGTGCCCAGCTGATCCTCTGAAGATTTCGGAGTATTGCCACTGCTCACAGTAGTTCGTTATAGATTTTGATACACATTGTGTATCAAAATCGCTATGATCATGAATATGGAGGCACCCATGGCGACACCGACAACCAGCAACGACACGCAGGCCAAGCCTGTCAATTTACGGGTACGAACCGACATTCGCACCCTGATCGATCGTGCCGCCAGCCTTCAGGGCAAAAGCCGGTCCGACTTCATGATCGACGCCGCCCGCCGTGCTGCCGAAGAAACTCTGCTGGACCAAACCCTGATCCGCGTGGACCAGGCCACCTATGACCGCTACCTGGAAATCCTCGACAAGCCCGCCACCGGACCTGGTATCGACCGCCTGATGAACGCGCCCTTGCCCTGGACTCAATGAGCGCCGCCTTATCGCCTCTGGCCGCGCCCGCGCCTCTTGCGGATGATCACGATCTCGACGCCTTCTCATGCGGCATCGCCACCCTAGATGACTGGCTGAAACGCCGCGCCCGCGCCAATCACGCCGGTGGGGCCTCGCGCAGCTATGTCATTGCCAGCGAAAATCGGGTGGTCGGATATTACTGCCTGTCTTCCGGCGCAATCGCCGCCGTCGAGGCCCCGGGCAAGATCAAGCGCAACATGCCCGATCCGATCCCTGTGGCCGTACTGGGACGGTTGGCGATCGACCGGAACTGGCAAGGCAAGGGGATCGGTGTGGGCTTGCTGAAAGACGCGGTTTTGCGCGCATCACAGGCTGCGCAGATTCTCGGCATTCGCGGTGTTCTCGTTCATGCGATCTCGGACCAAGCCAAGGCGTTTTACGAGCATCATGGCTTCGTCGTTTCACCGTCGAACCCGATGACATTGATCCTATCGTTGCAAGGCATCAGAACGGAGTAGGCGTTGCGCCTCAGCTCGCGGCCTTCAACGCCTCTACCAGGCTGCGGACATCGCGCGGACCATCGTAACGCTCGCCATTGATAAACAGGGATGGGGTGCCGTTGACGCCGCTCATGACGCCGCCCTGGAAGTCGTGCTTGATGCGCTTGGCGTAGGTCTGATCGTTGACTTCGCGCACGAAGCGTTCACGGTCCAGGCCCAGTTGCTCGGCATAGATGACGAGAGACTCCGGCGTCAGGTCGTACTGGTTTTCATACAGCTTGTCGTGCATTGGCCAGAACTTGCCCTGGGCGGCGGCGGCTTCCGCGGCTTCGGCGGCGATAAAGGCCTGAGGATGGGCCGAGGTGATCGGGAAGTTGCGGAAAACGAAGCGCAGCTTCTTGCCCATCTTGGCCTGAACTTCCTTCAGGACCGGATAGGCCTCGCCGCAATAGGAACACTGATAGTCGCCGTATTCCACCAGGGTCACCGGAGCGGTATCCGGCCCCTGGGCATGGTCATTGGGGCCGACGGGTTCGGTCAGGACATTGTCGTTGCTCATGACTGCAGTCCTTGTAAAGCTTTGAGAATGCCGTTGGCGCCTGGATTGACGCCGACCGGCGAGACATAGCTGTAACGGACGACGCCCGCCTCATCGATGACGAAGATGGCGCGCTCGCTGGTGCCCTCGGCCTCGCGATAGACGCCGTAGGCCCTGGCCACGGCGCCCTTGGGTTCGAAATCGGCCAGCAGGGTGAGATGAAAGCCGCGATCCCTGGCGAAGGCCAGATGGCACCAGATGCCGTCGACCGAAATACCGAGCAGGGTGGCGTTGAAATCGTCGAACTGATCGCGCAACTCGTTATAGAGGGTCAGCTGATCGCCGCACACCGGCGACCAGTCGGCGGGATAGAAGACGAGGATAATATTGCGGCCTTTGAATTCCGACAGGGATACCTTCTGGTCGGGTGTCGAGGGCAGGGCGAAATCGGGAGCGGGCGTGCCGGTTGGAAGTGCGGTCATGGTGTCCTCCAGGCCACGCATATAGGACGCGGCGGACGCCATCGCCATAGCCGTCTTGCACCCCAGTCCGATTTCGATTAGCCAGACGATGGGCCAAGAGAAGGGGACACGTGGATGAAAGAGCTTGAACTTCTCACTCTGGACGGGCTCAAGAGCATCTTCAAGCGCGGCGACCATCCCTTTGTCATCGAGCCCGGCACCTTGTGCGCCAACTGCGGCACCGAGTTGATGGGTCTGTACTGCTACACCTGCGGCCAGACGGCGGACGACCACCACCGCTCCTTTTTCCATCTCGTGTGGGAGGCCATCGAAGGCCTATTCCATTTCGACGGCCGCCTGTGGCGCACCCTGCCGCCCCTGATGTTCCGTCCCGGCCTGCTCAATCGCGACCTGCTGGAACGGCGCATCCAGCGCCATGTCCCGCCATTGCGACTGTTCTTCGTCGCCCTGCTGCTGTTCATGTTCGCCGCCGAACACCGTCTGGAGGTCCTGCGCGAGGCCGGTGCCGAGCGCACCCGTGAGGCCGAGGAGATCGCCCGCGATCCGGTCAAGCTTCAAGCCGCCCTGACCGCCGTCCAGACCGAGGCCAATAAAGACTATGCCGAGGAGGTTCAGGAAGCACGCAGCGACCGCGACGAAGCGTTGAAGGACGCGGAAAATGACGGTGAACGCGCCGGGGCGGAGGCCACCTACCAGGGCGACCTGATCAAGGCGGCGAAAAACCGCGACAGGGACATCGTCAATGGCGAAGCCCGGGTGCGCAGGGGCGAGGCGGACGGCTTCGACATGTTCACCATGACGCCCGATCAGGCCAGGACCTATTCCGATGGCAAGACCTTTGCGGCCGATGCCAAGCCCACCACGGATTTCAAATCCAGGTTCAAGAACGCTATCCATCGGGTCATGAGCAATCTCGACCTGTTTTATGTCACCCTGTTCACCTGGGCGCATCGGCTGGCCATCCTGCTGTGGCCGATCATGGGCTTTAGCCTGGGCCTTCTGTACATCCACAAACGCCAGTACTTTATCTACGATCACATGCTGGTCGCGGCCAATATGCTGTCCTTCTTCTTCCTGACCAATGCCGTGGCCCTCACCCTGCCCGACGGCTGGAGCGGCTGGTTCTGCCTGCTCCTGATGGTGTGGACGCCGGTCAATATCTTCATGACCCTGCGCGGCGCCTATGGTTCGTCGATCCTGGGCGCCGTCCTCAAGACCCTGATCCTGTGGACCCTGGCGACGGTCAGCTTCGTCTGTGTCCTGCTGGGTGTTGTCTACGTCGCGATGATGTCGGTTTAGGGCGCCATTGACAATCCCGTGCCGTCTCGCTCTATCTGAGGCATGACGACGACTGCCAAAAACTTCATCCAGGCCGGCCTGCGCAATCCGCAGCTGATGCAGGCGGCGCTCGCCTTGCACGAAAATCGGCTGGAGATCGCCGAGCCGATCCTGCGCGGCCATTTGAAAAGCGACCCGTTCGATGTCGCCGCCATCCGCATGCTGGCGGAAGTCGCCGCGCGTGTCGGCCGGCCGAAGGATTCCGAGACCCTGTTGCGCCGGGCGCTTGAGATCGCGCCCGATTTCGGCGCCGCCCGCGCCAATCTGGCCACCGTCCTCTACAAGCAGCACCGCTCGGCCGAGGCGATCGCCGAGCTCGACCTGTTGATCGGTACCGATGACGAACATCTCGGCCACAGCAATCTGAAAGCCGCGGCGCTGAGCAAGATCGGCGGCTTCGACGAAGCCATCGAGCTTTATCAGGCCGTTTTGGGCCAGGCGCCCAACCAGCCCAAGGTTTGGATGAGCCTGGGTCACATGCTGAAGACGGTCGGCCGGACGGAGGAGGGCGTTAGCGCCTATCGCCGCGCCATTGAGATTACGCCGTCGCTCGGTGAAGTGTGGTGGAGCCTGGCCAATCTGAAGACGGTGCGTTTTACGCCCGACGACGTTACGGCCATGCAACAGGCCCTCAACCAGCCGGACCTGCGCGACGAAGACCGTTTCCACCTTGATTTCGCGCTCGGTAAGGCGCTGGAAGATGCCAAGGATTATGGCGCGTCGTTCGCCCATTATAACGCCGGCAACGTCCTGCGGAAAAAGACGCTCGATTACGATCCGGACGAGACGACGGATTTCGTCGACGCCAGCATCGCCCTGTTCACAGCGGAATTCTTCGCCGAACGCTCAGGCCAGGGCCGCGACGCCCGCGATCCGATTTTCGTGCTGGGCATGCCGCGCGCCGGCTCGACCCTCGTCGAACAGATCCTGTCGAGTCATTCCCAGGTCGAAGGCACGTCGGAACTGCCCGATATCCCGGCCCTGGCGCGACGGGCCCCTAACTATCCACAGCGCCTGATCGATCTGGCGCCGGATCGCCTGAAGGCCCTGGGCGAAGACTATCTCGAACGCACCCGCGTACAGCGCAAGACCGACCGGCCGTTGTTTATCGACAAGCTGCCCAACAACTGGGCGCATGTGCCGTTCATTCACCTCATCCTGCCCAATGCCATCATTATCGATGCCCGCCGTCATCCGATGGGGTGCTGTTTTTCCAACTTCAAACAGCATTTCGCCCGCGGCCAGGCTTTCAGCTACGGCCTCGACGATCTCGGCCGTTACTATGCCGACTATGTCCGCCTGATGGCGCATGTCGATACCGTCCTGCCGGGCCGGGTTCACCGCGTCATCTATGAACGCATGGTCGACGATACCGAAGCCGAGGTGCGCGCGCTCCTGGCCGCCTGCGGCCTTGAGTTCGAAGAATCGTGCCTGCGTTTCCATGAAACCGAGCGCGCCGTGCGCACCGCCTCGTCGGAACAGGTGCGCCGGCCGATCTTCCGTGAGGGCACGGAAGCCTGGCAGGGTTTCGAACCGTGGCTGGGGCCGTTGAAGGCCGCCCTGGGCCCCGTTCTTGACGCCTATCCCGAAGCGCCGAAAAGCTTCCGTTAGGTCAGAACTTCGTCCGGATTCAACATTTTACCGCCGGGCGGGTATCCGGTTCATGGCCTAAGCGTGTCAAAAGTGACACGCTTGTGATCACACTGTTGCGCCGCAATAATAAGATGTTGACGGCATCCCTCATCAAGTCACAGTCTTGTCACAAATTCAACCATGAGGGCTACCATGACGACGCGCCGCTCACTGACCGCCACCTTGCTGACCAGCACGGTGTTGGCCACACTCCCAGCCTTTATCCTGGCATCGGGCGCTTTCGCCCAAGATACCGCCGCGCCGGCCGCGGCGCCGGCCGCGGACACCACGACCGAAAACCCGATCGAGGTCATCGTGACGGCGCAAAAGCGCAGCCAGAAGCTCCAGGACGTGCCGATCAGCATCCAGGTCCTGGGCACCAAGAAGCTCGACGACCTCAATGTGTCCGGCCTCAGCGACTTTGTCGCGCAATTGCCCAGCGTCGTCTTCCAGAACAGTCCCTATCAGGGCAGCAGCGTCTATATCCGCGGCGTGGCTTCCGGCGGCGACGGCAACCACTCCGGCCCTCAGCCCAGCGTCGGTATCTATCTCGACGAACAGCCGGTGACAACGATCGGCGGCCCGGTCGACGTCCATATCTATGACATCGCCCGCATCGAATCCCTGGCCGGCCCGCAGGGCACGCTGTACGGCGCTTCGTCCGAAGCCGGCACCATCCGCATCATCACCAACAAGCCCAGCACCTCGGCCTTCTACGGCCGCGTCGATGTCGAAGGCGACCGGGTGGCTCACGGCGGTTATGGTCACAAGATCGAAGGCATGCTGAACGTACCGTTGGGCGACCGCATGGCGGCGCGCTTCGTCGGCTGGTCGCAACATGTCGCCGGCTTTATCGACAACGTGCCGGGCACGCGCAGCTTCCTGCCGACCGAAGGCGGCATCACCGTCAACAACAATGCCTTCGTCGA
Source organism: Asticcacaulis sp. P2_B1 (assembly GCF_056404915.1). Taxonomy (NCBI): domain Bacteria; kingdom Pseudomonadati; phylum Pseudomonadota; class Alphaproteobacteria; order Caulobacterales; family Caulobacteraceae; genus Asticcacaulis; species Asticcacaulis sp. P2_B1. The sequence continues at coordinate 906,045 of NZ_JBFUDD010000002.1, forward strand.
GAAGAACTATAACGACGCCGATATCGTCGGTGGCCGCGCCGCCCTGAAGATCGATCTCGACGACAATTGGACCGCGACGGCCACGCTCATCGGCCAGGACCAGAAGAATCACGGCTCCGGTGGCTATGACCCCAGCGTCGGCGACCTCAAGGTTCAGCACTTCTATCCCGAACATTTCTATGACAAGTTCACCCAGGCGTCGCTGACCTTGCAGGGCAAGATCGGCAAGTTCGACCTGACCTATGCCGGCGCCTATCTCGACCGCAAGATCGACAGCATCGCCGACTATACCGACTACGCCGAATCCTACGACCAGATGTATTCCGATGTCGGCGGCAATGCCGGCTATTTCTACTTCTGGAACGACAATGGCGACGTCATCGATCCGCGCCAATATATCATCGGCAAGGATGACTTCACCAAGCTGTCGCACGAGTTCCGCATCGCCTCGCCGGCCGAAGATCGCCTGCGTTTCGTTGCCGGCGCCTTCTATCAGCGTCAAACCCACCATATCTTCCAGAACTATGTCGTGCCGAACCTGGCCACCGACCTGTCGGTTGAGGGTTATCCCGGCACATTGTGGCTGACCAAGCAGAACCGTATCGACCGCGACACGGCCTTGTTCGGCGAAGTCAGTTTCGATTTCGTGCCGACCGTGACCCTGACCGCTGGTGTGCGCGCCTATCAATATGACAACAGCCTGATCGGCTTCTTCGGCTTCGGCTCGAACGACGCCTTCCGCAATGGCGAGGACTTTCCGCCGAACGGCACCTATGGTTCCAGCGGTGTGCGCCGCTGTCTGACCACGGATACGTTCGGCCAGGTCAATCCGAAAGACCCGACCGGCGACCTGCTGCCGGCCAGCATTTCGGGCACGCCCTGTACCGATCTCGGCGTGCAGAATTCCGACGGCACGATCTCGCCGAAGCAGGCCAAGGATAACGGCACCACCTACCGCCTGAATCTGACCTGGAAGATCACGCCGGATCGGATGGTTTACGGCACGATTTCGACGGGCTTCCGTCCGGGCGGCATCAACCGCCGCTCGACCATCGCCAATTATGACGCCGATACCCTGACCAATTACGAGCTCGGCTTCAAGACGACCCTGTTCGACAAGACCTTGCGTTTGAACGGCGCCGTCTACGACCAGAAATGGGACAAGTTCCAGTACGCCTTCCTGGGCGCCAACAGCTTCACCGAAGTGCATAACGGCCCCGACGCCGACATCAAGGGTCTGGAAGCCGACCTGACCTGGACGGGTATCGAGGGCCTGACCCTGAATGCGTCCGGCGCCTATACAGACGCCAAGACGACCAACAATCTGTGTACCTTTGTCGGCGATCCCGATCCGAACTGCGGCGGTATCGTCACCACGACCGAAACCGTGACCAACGTCGTCGAAACCACCGACAATCAGGACTTTATCGCGGCGCCCAAGGGCACGCGTCTGCCGATCACGCCCAAGGTCAAGCTGGCCGCCACGGCGCGCTATCAATGGACTGTCGGCAAGTATTCGCCCTTCTGGCAACTGGGTGTGAATTACCAGTCCTCGGCCTCGTCCGATATCCGCACCCATATCTTGCAGATCCATACGGGTGCCGATCAAAACCCCGCAGCCCTGACCGGCCGGCTGGCTGCCTATACGACCGTCAACCTGTCGTTCGGCGCCGAATGGGACAAGTGGACGGCGGAAATGTATATCGAGAACCTGACCGATGAGCGGGCGCAGCTCGGGCGTTATCAGGAATGCGGCGAGTGCTTCCAGCGGCCGTATATCATCACCAATACGCCGCGCACTCTGGGTATCCGCCTGGGTTCGAAGTTCTAAACACGGTTAGAAGCGATGGATTGCCAATCATGGCCCGGCCTTTTAAGGTCGGGCCATGATCACGCAACTGGCCATTTCAGGATATCGCTCGCTGCGTGATGTGCGGCTTGAGCTCGATCAGCTCAATGTCGTCACCGGCGCCAATGGTTCGGGCAAATCGAGCCTGTATCGCGCCCTGCGTCTTCTGGCCGAAATCGCCCATGGCGGTGTGGTGCGCGCCATCGCGGCCGAAGGCGGCCTGGATTCGACGCTATGGGCCGGGCCGGAAAAGTTTTCCCGCGCCATGATCTCCGGCGAACAGCGCGTCCAGGGAACGGTGCGCAAAAACCCCGTCAGCCTGAAACTGGGCTTTACCTATGACGATTACGGCTATGCCATCGACCTTGGCTTGCCGGTGGGCGCGACCGCCTTTTCCAACGATCCGCAGATCAAGACGGAAAGCCTGTGGATCGGGCAGACCCTGAGCCTACGCAATGAGATCGCCAACCGCAAAGGTCCGCTGGTCCGGGTGCGCGACGCCAGCCACAGCTGGAACAATGTCATGACCAATTTGTCTGCGTTCGACAGCATGATGACCCAGGCCAGCGACCCGCGCGAAGGCGCCGAGATCCTGCTGGTCCGCGATTCCATGCGCAACTGGCGCTTCTACGATCATTTCCGCACCGATCGCGATGCCCCCGTACGGCGGCCGCAGATCGGCACCTATACGCCCGTCCTGGCCGGCGACGGTGTCGATCTGGCCGCCGCCATCCGCACCCTGCGCTTTATCGGCGACCCCGACGCCTTCGACGAAGCGGTTGACGACGCCTTTCCCGGTTCGGTGGTTGGCGTTGAGGGCGATGAACTTGTCATGCTGCAAAAAGGTCTGCTGCGGCCGTTGGGGGTTGCCGAACTGTCCGACGGAACCTTGCGCTATCTGTTGCTGATCGCCGCCCTGCTGTCGCCCCGGCCACCGTTCCTGATGGTGCTCAACGAACCGGAAATGAGCCTGCACCCTGATCTTCTGGCGCCGCTCGGTCGGCTGATCGCCCAGGCCTCGCAAAGGTCCCAGGTCATTGTCGTGTCGCACTCGGATGCGCTGGTTGCGGCCATTGCCGAATCCGCCGCAACCCGCCGGCTGGTATTGGAAAAGGTGCTCGGCGAAACGACGGTGAGCGGCTGCGAGGAGCCTGCCTGGGCTTGGCCGCAGCGTTAATTCCGGATTCAGGTTTTCATCATCGAATCTTGACATCTTTCACGTATAAATGGTCGCATACAGTCAAAAAGGGCCGTCGCAGAGCGGTCTTGTGGGATCGAAACGATGCAAAAGATCAACGCCGCCAACTGGATATCCGCCGCCCGCTCATGTTCGCCCGCCGGTCATCCATCCGCCTACCCCTCGGCCATGGCCCAGCCGCGCGGCAGCTTTGCCGACACGCACCGCCAGCCCCAGGGCGGCCGTAATTAAAGCCCTCGCCACAGTCCGGTCATATTGACCAGGTCTTTGCTGGCGCCACCCGGCGCGCGAAAGCCTTTGAATGTCTTCGCCACACCGGCGAGTTGACGCTTACGGCATTGTTATCACATGTCCGTGTCGTAATAATTTTAATACATCTTTACAGAAGATTAAGCGTGCCCGGCGTAGTCTCGTTATGCTGGACAAAAGCGCAATTGGCGCTAACTTCCGCATGGGCAAAAAATACGCACAGGGGCGAGCGATGGGCAATGTCAGCCATAAGTCGAACTGTAGGTCGGCGCGGAAGCACACGTGGTTGAAATGGGCGGCTCTCGGCGCCTCGCTCTTGGTCCTCGGCGCCTGCGGCGGCGACAACGGCGGCGGTACTACCAGTTCCAGCAGCGCCGACACCTCGGGTGGCGGCAGCAACGCCATCGGCATCACCAACCATCCCAATGAAGTCGATGCCGGCCGCTTCCTGACCCAGGCGACCTTCGGACCGACCGACGCCTCGATCACCGCCCTGACGGCGTCCAGCTACGATTCCTGGATCACCATGCAGGAGGCCTTGCCGCCGACCTCGCACCTTGCCGATCTCGATGCCCGCCTGGCCCTCTATCGTCTGACCGAGCCCGATCGCTATATCTACGAAGACGATTTTTACGACAGTTTCTGGGACCAGGCCGTCACCGGCGACGATCAGTTGCGTCAGCGCGTCAAGCTGGCCCTGTCGGAAATCTTCGTCGTCTCCTTCACCAATCCCAATGTCGACGCCCGCGGCATGGCCGATTTCTACGACATGCTGGGTCGCGACGCCTTCGGCAATTATCGCCAGCTGCTCGAAGACGTGACCCTGCATCCGATGATGGGCACCTATCTCAACATGCTGGGCAACCAGAAGGAAGACACCCGCACCGGGCGTCACCCGGATGAGAACTATGCCCGCGAAGTCATGCAGCTGATGTCGATAGGGCTGTACAAGCTCAATCCCGACGGCACGCATGCCTTGACCCTGACGGGCCAGCCTCAGGCGAGCTATACCCAGGCCGATATCAAGGGGCTGGCCAAGGTCTTCACCGGCTATAGCTGGTATTCGCCGACGCCGGACAACGGCACCTTCTATGGCTGGCCACGCGACGACAGCGCCCCCGTCCACGCCATGCTGCCCTACAAGGATTTCCACTCGACCTCGCAAAAGGAATTCCTGGGCGTGGTCATTCCGGCGAAGTCGACACCCAATCCCGCCGGCGATCTGAAAATCGCTCTCGACACCCTGTTCAAAAATCCCAATGTCGGGCCGTTCATCGGCAAGCAGCTGATCCAGCGCCTGGTGACGTCGAACCCCAGCCCCGGCTATGTCAAGCGCGTCAGCAAGGTCTTCGACAACAACGGTTCCGGCGTCCGCGGCGACATGGCCGCCGTTATTCGCGCCATCCTGATGGACCCGGAAGCGCGCACCCTGCCCAAGCCGTCTTCGCCGATCAATGCCAGTGCGGGCCAGACGCTCGAATCCTACGGCAAGCTGCGTGAGCCCATCCTGCGCATGTCGCACCTGCTGCGTGCCTTCAACGCCACCTCCCATACCGGCCAATGGCGTATCGGTTCGACCAACTATAACTGGTCGCTCAGCCAGGCGGCGCTCGATGCGCCCTCGGTGTTCAACTTCTGGCGCCCCGGCTATATTCCGCCCAATACCAATCTGGGTAACAAGAACCTGGCCGCGCCGGAATTCCAGGGCGTCAATGAAGTCACCGTCGCCGGCTATATCAACACCATGCAGTACACGATCGGCTACGGGATCGGCGACTGGCAGGGCGACGACATCGGCAACGACGTCAAGATCGACTACGGCGCGGACTTCAATAATGCCACGGACGCCCTCAAGCTGGCGGCGCATATGAACCGCGTCCTCCTCAACGGCCAGATGTCGTCAAACCTGCAATACCGCATCAAGACGGCGGTCAACTCGATCGAGATCGGCACCCTGGCCGATGGCTGGTCGCAGGACGATATCGACGAAGCCAAACGCAACCGGGTCAGGACGGCGATCTTGCTGACCATGGCGTCCCCCGAATACCTGGCGCAAAGGTGAGCATGATGATCAAGAACCTGGGCTCTAACGAACTCGGCCGCCGTCGCTTCCTGCAAATGGGCGCGGGCCTGGCCGGCCTCGGTGCCATGGCGCCGTTCGCCCTGCAACTGGCGGCTGCCGGTCAGGTCGCCGCCACCGATGCGCCGGACTACAAGGCGCTGGTCTGCGTCTTCATGTTCGGCGGCAGCGACGCCAACAACATGATCGTGCCGACCGATCAGGATAGCTATAACCGCTATTGGTCGGCGCGTTTCACCGGCGATGTCCCGATCGCTTTGATGCCGGTCGGCGCCGCCAAGGTGGCTCCGGGCAGTGTGTCGCCGATCACCGGCCGCACCGCGAGCGCCTTTACGCCCGAAGCCTGGGGCGGCCTGCTGCCGATCGTGCCGAAAACGCCGCAGCCCATTCCCGTTGGGACTTCGGCCAGCACGCGGACCTTCGGCCTGCACCCGATGATGGGTAAGGTCCAGTCCCTGTTCAACAATAAACGCCTGGCCGTGCTCGCCAATGTCGGCACCCTGATCCAGCCGACGACGCGCAAGGACTATGAAAACGGCAAGAGCCTGCCGGCCAACCTGTTTTCGCACAACGACCAGCAAAACATGTGGCAGGCCGGCGGGATCGAAGGCGCGGAAATCGGCTGGGGCGGCAAGATGGCCGACATGATCCTCAGCGGCAACGGCACCAACAGCATTTTCACGGCCCTGACGACGTCCGGCAATACGGTCTTTTTGTCGGGTGAAACCACCCTGCAATATCCGATGAACGCCTATGGTGATCCGGCCCAGCGTATCGACGCCACGACCGGCTGGCTGTATGGCGGCAGCGGTCCGTCGCAGCAGATCCGGCTGGATATCCGCAATGTCGCCAACGGCACCTATTTCGCCGACGACCATGCCGGCGTGGTGACGCGTTCGATGGCGGCGACCGACCTGATCAATAATGCTTTCAACAAGACCGGCCCGAAACATATACTGGCCGTGCCGCCGATGATCAATCCGTTCGACGGCACCCAGGGCGACAGCTACTTCTTCCACCAGTTGTCGACGGTCGCCAAGATGGTGGCGGCGGCGCCGGCGCTCGGCCTGAAACGCCAGGTCTTCTTCGTCAGCATGGGCGGCTTCGATACCCACAGCGGCCAGAACCAGGTCCAGCCGGAACTGATGTCGGAACTGTCCCAGGGCCTGGCCTATCTCGATGCCGCGCTCAGCAATGTCAACGGTATCGACATGCGCGACTCGGTGACGGCCTTTACCGCCTCGGACTTCTCGCGCACCTATTCGACCAATGGCGACGGTACCGACCATGCCTGGAGCGGTCACCAACTGATCCATGGCGGCGCGGTCAAGGGCGGCGACATGTACGGCCAGTTCCCGACGGTGGGCGTCGACAGCCACACCTTCCGCAATCCGGATATCGCCGACAACGCCATGATCCCGACCACCTCGGTCGATCAATATGCGGCGACGCTCGGCAAGTGGTTCGGCGTGTCGGATAGCGATTTGCATGCCATCTTCCCGAACCTGCATAACTTCTCCAAACCCTATCTCGGCTTCCTTTGACCGACTCGGACATCGGGCTGGAACAGGCCTGGTCAGAGCTTTGCCGTGACCTCGGCACAGGTGACGACAGGCGCGGCGCCGTTTGGCGTGACATCGTGGCGGCCTATGGCGAGCCGCAACGCCACTATCATACGCTCAGCCATATCACCGCGGTGGTGGCCAATGCCGAGCGCCTGCGCGACCGTTTCGAAGATGCCAGCGCCGCTCTGCTGGCCCTGTTTTTCCACGACATCGTCTATGATCCGGCGCGCCACGACAACGAAGCGCGCAGTGCCGACAGGTTGCGCGACGCCTTCGGCGATGTCGCGTCGATCGATCGTGCCTGCGCTCATGTCCTGGCGACACAGCACCATGACGCCCACGCAGATCCCGATACAAATCTCGTCCTCGATATCGATATGGCCATTCTCGGTGCGCCGTGGGCGGATTACCTCACCTATGCCGAAGGCGTCTATCGCGAATACCTGCCGGTCTATGGCGACGAAGCCTATGCGAAGGGCCGTGCCGAACTGTTTCTGAAGCCGACCCTGCAGCGCAAGCGCCTGTTCCTCACGGCCGATTTTGCTCACTTGGAAGACCAGGCCAAGCGCAATTTGCGGGTGGAGTTGGATCTTTGGGCCAAGGGCGGCTTTGCACCTCGGGAAAAGCCGCCTATATAACCTTTCCAACCGAGGAGAGACGCATGGGACAGATGATCGACTTGACCCGCCCTGACGGCGGCAACTTGGCCGCCTATGTGTCGGACATCGACAAGACCCGGCCGGGCGTCATCGTTATCCAAGAATGGTGGGGTCTCAACGACCACATCAAGTCGATCGTCGAACGCTTCAGTTTCGAGGGCTTCAATGCCCTGGCGCCCGACCTCTATCACGGCCGCATCACCAAGGATGCCGACGAGGCCAGCCACATGATGAGCGGTCTCGATTTCCAGGGCGCCGTGCACGAGGACATCGCCGCGGCGCAGGCCTGGCTCAAGACGGTCAATCCGTCGGTCGCCATTATGGGCTTCTGCATGGGCGGCGCCCTGACCATCGGCGCCGCGGTGCGGCTCGACGGTTTCCAGGCTGCTGTCTGCTTCTATGGCATGCCGTCCAAGGCTTTCGCCGACCCGAAGGATATCAAGATCCCCTTCCAGGGCCATTTCGGCCGGATTGACGATTGGGTGACGCCGGCCCTGGTCGCGGGCCTCCAGACCGATATGACGGCCGCCGGCAACCCGCCGGAAGTCTATAGCTACGATGCCGACCACGCCTTCTTCAACAAAACGCGGCCTGAGGTCTATAACGCGCAAGCTTCGGAACAGGCATGGACGCGCATGATGGCGTTTTTGCGCAAGAACCTGTAGGAAGCGAAGCTCGTTACTCGCTTCTTAAGAGGTAAATTTGAGTATTTATCGGTAAGGATTGTTCAAATGGCCGTCAAGAAAGCATTTTTTACATTTATAATTATGTTAATGCTTTCAGCTATTGCCGTGGGTGTATATTTATTTTGTTATTCCCCATTGTCCATACCATACCAGCTATCTCCCGTTTCGGATTTAATTGAGGTTCGATTTCAGGGTTACTTGCAGAGAACTGAGGTTGGGACGTATGTATTGTGGGATTCCAAGTGCAGGCACACGACGGTCGCTGCTGTCCCCGATGAACTGGCAACGCAGAATCAGACAGCTTTCAATCAGTTGAACGTAGAGTATTTACCTGATAGGAACATAGCCTTCGGTAATTTTGAAGGATATATGAAAAGGCGTGCATTTATTGCTCGTGGAAAGAAAGCCAACTCCCAAATGTATTTTGATATGCGAAAATTAAATATAAAAAAAAGCACCACGATTTCTGCTGAGTTTGGACGCAATAACAATTGCGAATTAATCAGATAAAAAAAGTGCTATGACCTGTCATCAATCAAGCTGATGAAACATTTATCTTCTTGGAGTCTCAAATCAGAAGATCTGTGACTTACGGACTGTTAGCAAAAAATTAGGTGCCAATGGATGCCAGATCGACCCCGGCTAACAGATGCGCAATGGACTAAGCTTCCGGGTAATGCTGGCACACTTGGTGCTCGTGCCAAGGGCAATCGCTTATTCATGGGCGACGTCGGGCGAAGCTAGCTGCGGTGCCCGATTGACCTTTACCGCATTTGGGCTTAGGCGAATGCGAGACATATTCGCATAAGGGCCTGAAAGTTTGACCGTATTCTATCATGAAGGCGACCTGCCCGACGGCCTCGACCTGGGCGCCTCGGTCGCCATCGACTCCGAAACCATGGGTTTGCGTTTCCGCCGCGACGATCTGTGTGTCGTCCAGCTGTCATCTGGCGACGGCCACGCCCACGTCGTGCGCATGAATCGCCCGGGTTACGACTGCCCGAACCTGAAGAAGCTGCTGACCGACCCCATGGTGCTCAAGCTGTTCCACTATGGCCGTTTCGACATCGGCATGTTCGAACTGCACCTCGGCGTCACTACGGCGCCCGTCTATTGCACCAAGATCGCGTCGAAACTGGCGCGCACCTATACCGACCGTCACGGCCTGAAGGATCTGGTGCGCGAGCTGTTGAGCGTCGACCTGTCCAAGGCCCAGCAAAGCTCGGATTGGGGCCAGGCAACGCTTTCGCCGGAACAATTGGCCTATGCGGCGTCCGATGTCCTGCACCTGCACGCCCTGAAAGACAAGCTCGACATGATGCTGGCGCGCGAAGGCCGCGCCGCCCTGGCCCAGGCCTGTTTCGACTTTTTACCGCAGCGCGTCAAACTGGATTTGGCAGGATGGGAAGATTGCGATATCTTCGCCCACAGCTGGGTATAAACCAGCGTAAAATTAGGCACATATGACGCTGACCCCAACCTCCACCGCCGATCCGGCCGCCGTCGACGACGATGCGGACATAGAGATCGCCGACCGCCGCGCCCGTCTGGCGCAGCAGGCAGCGGCGGTGCGGCGGCGTTCGCGCGTCATTCAGTGGCTGCGCAAGCTGTTTCCGGCGGCGATCGTCATTCTGGCCGTCGGCAATTTCGGCTGGATCACCATCCAGGCCATTGTCAGCTCGCTGGATGTCTACAAGGGCAATACCGCCGAAGATCGCATGACCAATCCGCGTTTCACCGGCCTTGGCAATAATGGCGACCACTATATCATCAGCGGGCTGGAAGCCATTCGCGCCGGCCACGACGCCACCGTCATCACCCTGAGTTCGCCCAGCATGGACTTCAAGGGCGACGCCGCACGCGCCACGCACATTTCGGCCAATAATGGCGTCTATGACCAGAACGCCCAGACCTTCACCCTGACCGGCAATGTCGTCATGGTGTCGGGCGGCTCGGACATGACCTTCACCACGACCGAGGCGGTCGTCGACCTGGCGAAATCCACCTTCCATGGCGACAAACACATTGAAGGAAACGGCTCGGTCGGTCATATAGTGGGAGAATCCTTTGTCATTGCCGACAGCGGACGCGACGTCACCTTCCATGGCCGAGGCGAAGCCAAGGTTTTCGTGACTATGCAGCAGTAATGGGGCAGCAATAGTGGCGATGACACAGATAAAAGGGAATAAAGGCATGAAAACGCACCTGTTAATCGCCGCCGCCGCGGCTTTCGCATTCGGCCTGGCCGGCGTTGCGAACGCCCAGGTGTCCAGTTCAGGCGGTCCCTACATGGTCAGCGCCGATACGTGGCACGCCGACGGCGCCGCCCATATCCAGTATTACGACGGCCGCGTCGAGATCATCCAGAACGACTCGCGGCTGCGCGCCGACCACATCAAGGTCAGCCACTCCGCAACCACGGCCAGCGGCGGTGACGGCTGGGGCGAGGTTCTCACCATCGAAGCCACGGGCAATGTCTATTACGTTACGCCGACCCAGCAGATGAAGGGCGCCAGCGCCGTCTACACCAAGGCGGCCGACACCATGGTCATTACCGGCGACGTCGTGCTGCAGCAGGGCCAGAACGTCATGACCGGCGACCGCCTGACCACCATCGTCTCGACCGGTACCAGCACCTTCGACGCGCCGCAAAGCGGACGGGTCAAGGCGGTCATCTATCCCGACAGCAAATCCGCCAATGCGGCCGCCAACAAGACCACCGGTCACTGATAGATGCAGGTCGAAGAGCTTATCCCGTCGTCCAAACCGGCGCCGATCATCGAAGGCATTGTTGTCGAAGGTATCGGCAAGACCTACAAGGATCGCGCCGTCGTCAAGAGCGTCAGCCTCAAGCTGGGGCGCGGCGAAGTCGTGGGTTTGCTCGGTCCCAACGGCGCCGGCAAGACGACCTGCTTCTATATGATCACCGGCCTGATCGAAGCCGATTACGGCACGATCATGCTCGACGGCCAGAACATCACCCATCAGCCGATGTATCAGCGCGCCCGCATGGGCATGGGCTACCTGCCGCAGGAAGCCTCGATCTTCCGTGGCATGTCGGTGGAGCAAAACATCCTGGCCGTGCTGGAACTCAACGAAAAGAACCCGGTCGCCGTCCAGGACGATTGCACGCGCCTGCTCGAAGAGCTGCGCATTACCCATATCCGCCATTCGCCGGCGACGGCTCTGTCCGGCGGTGAACGCCGCCGCGTCGAAATCGCCCGCGCCCTTGCCGGCAAGCCATCCTTCATGCTGCTGGACGAACCCTTTGCCGGTATCGACCCGTTGGCCATCACCGATATCCGCGACGTCATCACCTATTTGAAGGGCCGCGGCATCGGCATTCTGATCACCGACCACAATGTCCGTGAAACCCTGGAAATCGTCGACCGCGCCTCGATCATCCACTCGGGCGAAGTACTGTTCGAAGGCACATCCGAGCAGATCACCCACGACCCGGAAGTCAAGCGCGTCTATCTCGGCGAGTCGTTCCGGTAGGTTTTTAGCCACGAAAAGCACGAAAAACACGAAACGAAGTTCGACGCAGTCAAAATTCGAGCGCTTTTTTGAGCCTGCGCCCGAAGGGCAAATGCTTGTACGCAGCCCGGATATTGATGCGCTTCGCGCGAAGACGCCCTGAATTTTAGTGTATTTCTCTTTTTTCGTGCTTTTGGCTTCGCCGAACGTTGCTTCGTGTTTAAGCCTTTTTAACTTCCCACAAGCCCGGGTGAAATTCGCTAACGCAATTTTTGTGCCACTTGCCCGCCCGGTGGATTTTTTTCGTTAATCTTTGCCCGCTATCAAGGAATTGTAGAGCAATTGCGGTCATAGTGATCGTGCATGGATCAACGGGATTCTTAATGGCGCTCGGTCAAAGACTCGAACTCAGACAAGGGCAGGGGCTGGTCATCACGCCCCAGCTGCAACAGGCTATCAAGCTGTTGCAACTCTCGAACCTTGAGCTCGAAGCCGTTATCGAGACCGAGCTGGAACGCAATCCCCTCCTGCAGCGCGACGACGCCGATCCGGTTGGCGACAGTAACGACGCCGAAGCGCCCATGGAGCGTGATACGGGCGAATCGCGCGAACTCGAACTCGGCGACCGTGATGCCATGCAGGCCAACAGCGAAATGGATGCGTCGAATTCCGACGTCTATGGCGACGATGCGCCGGTGGTCCGCGAACGCGAATCGGTGGTGTCGGACAGCAATGAAGGCCCGATGGTCGACTGGTCGAAGGCCGGCAAGGGCGGCGGCGGCTTCGATGGCGACGACGAAGGTCTGGAACGCTCGCTGACGCGCGAAAAGACCCTCAGCGAACACCTGACCGATCAAGCCCTGATCGCCCACTTCACGGCGCCGGAAATGGCGATTGCCCAGATCCTGATCGATGCCGTCGATGAGGCCGGCTATATGCGCGTGCCCCTGGAAGAAATCGCCGACCGGCTGGGCTGCGACCTGACCTTGGTCGAAAAGGTCCTGATCGCCTGCCAGGGCTTCGAGCCGACCGGCATCATGGCGCGCAGCGTGCCGGAATGCCTGCGTTTGCAACTGGTCGAGCGCAACCGTTTCGACCCCGCCATGAGCGCCCTGATCGACAATCTCGAGCTTTTGGCGCGCCGCGACCTCGGCGCCCTGCGCAAGATTTGCGGTGTCGACGAAGACGATATGAGCGAGATGATCGCGGAGCTGAAGTCGCTCAATCCACGGCCGGGCGCGGCTTTCGGCGGCGAGGTATCGCAGACCGTCGTGCCCGACGTCTTCGTTCGCGCCGATGCCGGCGGCGGCTGGCGCATCGATCTCAATTCCGACACCCTGCCGCGCGTCCTGATCGACCAGAAATACCACGCCAAGGTCGCGACCTCCGCGCGTTCGGACTCCGAAAAATCCTATCTCAGTGAATGCCTTAATCAGGCCAACTGGTTGATCAAAAGCCTGGATCAACGCGCCCGCACCATCCTCAAGGTGTCGTCGGAAATCGTTCGCCAACAGGACGCCTTCTTCGTCTACGGCGTCGAATATTTGCGTCCGCTGAACCTGAAAACGGTCGCCGATGCCATCGGCATGCACGAATCGACCGTGTCGCGCGTCACGAGCAACAAATACATCGCCACGCCGCGCGGCGTTTTCGAGCTGAAATTCTTCTTCACATCGTCGATCGCCTCGTCCGACGGCACCTCCGCCCATTCCGCGGAATCGGTGCGCCACAAGATCAAGACCTTGATCGACTCCGAGAAGACATCGGGCGAGATTCTGAGCGACGACCGCATCGTCGAATTGCTGAAAGAGGCCGGCGTCGACATCGCCCGCCGGACGGTCGCCAAATATCGCGAAGCCCTGCGCATCCCGTCCTCGGTCGAACGCAAACGCGCTGTCAAATAGCAAGCCTTAATGCATGCATAAGCGATTGTATTAACAATCTTTATCGCAACTTTATGTCGCACCTCTTACACAGATTAGTGACTTCCCAGATCGTCAGATCGGCGTAAAGTCTAGGGGTGTCCTAATAGGCACTCCGGCGGCGTTCGTTATGCAAACGGACGGCGGGCTTTCTTTCCTCAAAGAAAGCCGAAATGTTCAGTGGGCGAATCCGGCCCTGTCGGATTCGGTGGGTTCTTTTCATTTAAGAACGGAGCGACATATCGCTATGCAAATTCAAGTCAACGGAAAACAGGTCGAAGTCGGGGATGCACTGCGCGAGCGCATTGAAACCCAACTGACCCAGGGCATCTCCAAATATTTCGATCGCGGCGGCGATGCAGAGGTGACCATTTCGAAGCAGGGACACTTATTCAAGGCGGATTGCTGGATACGCCTGGCCTCGGGCCAGACTCTTGTATCCCACGCCTTTGGCGGCGATGCCCATTCGGCCTTTGACGGAACGCTCGATCACATGGAAAAGCGTGTCAGGCGCTATAAGCAACGCCTGAAGAACCACCACAATGGCACGCCGCAAAAAGAAGAAACGGCCAATGTCACCGTTTTGCGCGCCTTCGATACCGACGTCGAAGACGAAGAGATCGACGACGGCATGGACCACAGCTCGCCGCCGCATTCGATGATCATCGCCGAGACGGAACAGACCTTGCGCACCATGACGGTGTCGGCGGCCGTGGCCGAAATGGAAATGTCCAACTATCCAGCCATCATGTTCCGCAATGCGGCGCACGGCGGCTTGTCGGTGATTTATCGCCGGCCGGACGGCAATATCGGCTGGATCGATCCGGAACGGACGCGGGCCCGGGCCGACGCGTAAATTTGTAGGGGGAAGCCGGACAATTTAGCGTGTAGACGGGGTGGGTTGACGTAAGCCGCCCGCCCCTCTATGGCATCGCACGCACGGTTGTGCGCCGCTAAGTCTGTCCTGCTGCTATTACGGAAGTCCCATGTATCTCAATAGTCTGTTGGACAGGCACGCCATTCTCGGCAGTATCAGCGTCAACTCGAAGCGGCAGGCGCTTCAGGTCGTCGCCGACCTGGCGGCCCGTCAGTTAAAGCTGGATGCCGGGGACGTGCACCAGGCGCTTCTCGAACGCGAAAAGTTGGGCTCGACCGGCGTCGGTATGGGCGTCGCCGTGCCGCACGCAGCCTTGCCGGGCCTGGACGCCATGCACGGCATTTTCATTCGCCTGGAAAGCCCGATCAATTACGATTCGATCGACGACATGCCGGTGGATCTGATCTTTGCCTTGTTGGCGCCGGAACATGCCGGCACCGAGCATTTGCGCGCCCTGGCCAAGGTGTCGCGTGTCCTGCGCCAGAAAGAGTTGCGTGAGCAGCTGCGTCTGATCGACAATCCGGACGCGATCTACGCCGTCCTTACCGGCATCGCCGACAGCCACGCCGCTTAATACCAGCCGTGGTGTGCTGCATTTCGGTTGTAAGGTTTTGACCACGAAAAACACAAAAAGCACGAAAAGTTCGAGCGCTATTTGCGTCTGCGCCCGAAGGGCGAACATTTCAAATGTGACTTGAAATCTAAAGCGCTGCGCGCGAGGACGCCTTAAATTTTAGTGTTTTTCTCTTTTTTCGTGCTTTTCGTGTTCAAATCTTACTCTGCTACCTCAATCGGAATAATCTTCACCTGATCGCTTGGCTCCGGCCGCTGCAAATCGATATGCAGCAAGCCATAGGCCAGTTGCGCCTTGGTCACTTCCAGTCCGTCGCTCAGCACAAAAGCCCTGGTGAAACCGCGCAAGGCAATGCCGCGGTGCAGATATTCGCGCTCACCCGTCTGTTCCTTGCTGGCGGCGACGGTCAGGTGGGCGCCGCGCAGCTCGATGCGTAACTGATCTGCGGTAAAGCCGGCGACGGCGATGCTGATGCGAATATGGTCGGGCGTCAGGGATTCGACATTATAGGGCGGATAATTGTCATGGCTGCGGCCGATACGTTCGGCCAGGCCACGCAGCTCGTCGAAACCCAGCATATAGGGGCTGTCAAACACCACTGTCCGCATCATCGTCGCCCTTTCCCAAGCCTTTTCCTGATATGGGCGCGGCGCGATTAAAATCCAGTATGGGGGTCAAATTCGTAAGACCGGCCGCGGAAGGCAGTTTTGCCCTTGGCGGCTTCCAACTACACGCCTTGAGCGGCGTTCGCTGCCTTGTCGTCCAAGGCCTTCAGCGCGGCGCAGCCGGCGGCGATGTTATTGGTGCAGGCTTGCGTATAGCGCTCTCGGGCGTAACCCACCTGTTCCGGGGTCGGGCCACCCAGCTCGCCATTCATCAGCATGTCGGCATAGGCGACGCAGCTTTCGCTGTGACGGTTATTGCAATCAATGCCGTACAGGTCCCGGGCATATTGCGGGTCGGCAGCGACCGTGCCTTCGCCGTGGCGCAATATCTTGGCCAGCAGGACGCAGCCCTGCCAGCCGTGATCGCGGCATGAAGACCTGAGTAGGCCAGCCACCTCCTTCATGTCGACGGGGCCGAGCAGCCCGTCATGCATCATCCTGGCCTTGCCATAGCAACCGTCGCCATCGCCGGCATCGCAGGCGCGTTCATAGAGAACGAAGGCCAGGGCGGCATCCTCATCGCCGCCTTCGCCGCGTTCCAGCATGCCGGCATAGCGCGCGCAGCCCTTGGCCCGATCGACGACACAGGCCTGCCTGAGGCCGGCGCGGGCCAGCACCAGGTCCTTCGGCCACTGCGTGCCTTCGGTGCTCCAGCGGGCGATGACGTCGCAGGCGTCATAATAATTGCCGTCGTAACAGGCGGTTTTCATCAGGGCGATCATGCCCGGCATGTCCTGGGCCTCCGCACGGCCAAAGGCGGCGTGGTAGTCGTCGTAACCGCTTGGGTTCGGCTTCGCCGCCATTTCACACATGTCGCTTTTGCCCATATCGCAGGCTTTTCGGGCCATCTCCTTCGAGCCGGATGTATCGACTATGCCGCCCTGGCCCGTCGCCATCATGACGGCCAGGTTGCGGCAGCCGCCGCTATCGCCCTTGTCGCAAGCGACGCGGTTGGCCGTACGCGCCTCGTTGAGCCGGCCCTGTTTGAAATACATGGTCGCGACGTCGGCGCAGGCCGAGGCCAGGCCGCCGTCGCAGCCATATTGTTCATAGCGCAGCCCGTCGCCGGCATTTGGCGACACGCCGTCGAAACCGCTGAAATAGGCAGCGCCGATCTTGGCGCAGGCCGACGCGGAACCCGTCCCCTCACGGCAGGCGTTCTTCCAGTGCGACAAGGCCAGGCTGGTCGAGCTCGCCCGATCTCCGATCAGCTCCTCGCCTTCGCTGGCGCGCACCGGCGTAACGGTCAGTGTCATCAATACAGCGAAGAGGAGGCCGAAAACACAGCGCGAAAATGGCATGGACTTACCTTTCGGAAAAGTCCACGCTGACGCAAGCCAGGGGCCGGCGCAACACACAACGGCTGTAATGTCAGCTTGATCTTAGCTTTGCGACTCAAGAAATTCGGTGATGGCGGCGCGGGCGGCCGGTTCGGTCAGCATGGGCGCATGACCGATATAGTCGATATCGACGCGGGTAAAGTCGGGCGACGCGGCGGCCATCTTTTTGGCCTCGCCGTCGTCGAGCAGATCAGAGAGGGCGCCGCGCACCAGCAGCAGTTTGCGGCCGTGCGCCAGGCTGGCATAGCAGGGCGCCATGTCATGGGTGCTTGCGGTCACCGTGCCGCTCTTGAAGGCTTCGGTGATGCGCGGGTCATAGGCCAGGCGCAGCATGCCGTCCTTGCCCTTCTGGAAGACGCGATGAGCGAATTTCAGCCATTCCGCCGGCGTATAGTTGGGAAAGGCGAAGCGGTTCTGTTCGGCGATAAATACTGCCGCGTCGTGCCAGTTCTTGAACGCCATATGTTGACGCGCCGCATAGGACGAGACGCGCGCCAGGCCTTTGGGCGACAGGACCGGCCCGACATCGTTGAGCACGGCCGACTTGATCAGGTTGGGACGCAGGGTCGACAGTACCATGGTGACCAGCCCGCCGGTCGAGGTGCCGACGAAGATCGCCTTGCCGATGCCCAGGGCGTCGCACAAGGCCAGGATGTCCTTGGCATAGGTCCAGATGTGGTAGTTCATCGCGTCGCCGTCGTTTTCCGACAGGCCGCGACCACGGAAGTCGGGGACGATAACGCGGCGGTCCAGCTTGGCGATGTAACCAGCGACCTCTTCGAAATCGGCGCTGTTGCGCGTCAGGCCGTGCAGGCAGATGACTGGCAGGCGGACGCGGCCGGGGCTGGCGGGATAGTCGCGGGCATAGAGACGCAGGCCGTCTTCGGTAAACCACCAGCGATCCTGGAAGGTGGCAGCCTTGCGCGACAACAGGGCGTGATCCGCCCGGGCGGTTTCGGAGGCCTCGTGCGTATAGGTCGCCGATCGCTTGTTGTCTTTGAGACTGATCAAAATGTATGTCCGCCTAGCGCCTGGGGAGAGCCGTCAGCTGATTCTCTAACATGAAATAATTCGTGTTGGGGGTAAAATGCAAGGTCTAATGGCGTCCAGTGCCAGCCGGGCCGCGCTTGGTGCTTGATCTTGGCCTATTTTGAGCGTATGTCCGCCGCCGAGCCTTCGGGAAGGCTCAGCCCCGCGAAAAGCCTCCGGTTATCCCGACGTATCATACGTTACCGACAATCTGCTCTTTTGTGGCTTTTCACGGGTTGGGGAAAAGGCCTTGAACAAAGGAGATGACCCATGCCCGCAACGGCACCCAAACCCCTGGACAGCTATAAGCGCGACGCCGCCCGATTATTGAAATCGGCGCGTGCCGGCGATTCTATGGCCACGGCCCGTTTCGCCCGCCTCGACAATCCGCCGGCCGACCTGCAACTGAAACATGCCCTGGCCGTTGTGGCTCAGGAGGCCGGTTTCGAGTCGTGGACCGCGCTGAAACAAAGCTCGGAGGAGGTCGATTTTTCCGAAATCTTCGCTTCGCCCGGCCTTAAGGACTCGATCAATCACTGGTTCCGCAATTACGATGAAGCCAAGGCGCACCATGATGCCCACGGCGGCGTCCTGTTGCCTTACCGCAGCCAGGCCTTCGTGACGTCGTTCGATATCTTGCCACGTTTGGGTTACGAAATCGACGATCCGGACTGGCGCGATATCGGCCATGATTTCGTCAAGCCGGCGTCGGACGTGGCCCATGAACGCATCAAGGCGCGCCTGACTCGCCGCTTCGGCGCCAAAGCGTAGGGAGATCATCATGCCTCTATTGAATGTCGACGCCGTCCACCCGATCACCGCGCCGAATGGTGCCGTGATCACCACAGCCGTCTATCTGCAAAACGTCATCGACCACCCGCGTATCGAGGTCGGAGCCTATTCTTATGCCTCGAACTTCACCTCGCCGGCGGATTGGGTGCAGACCCTGGCGCCCTATCTCTTCCCGGTCAGCAACGAGAAGCTGATCATCGGCAAGTTCTGTCAGTTTGCCCACGGGACTCTGTTCATCACCTCATCGGCCAACCATCCGATGGCCGGTTTTTCGACCTATCCGTTTCGCGTCTTCAAGCCGGAAACCATGGTCGACTATGTCAACCTGCCGTTCAAGGATACGGTCGTGGGCAATGATGTGTGGATCGGCCACGGCGCCATCGTCATGCCGGGCGTCACCATCGGCTCGGGGGCAATCATCGCCGCCAGCGCCGTAGTGACGAGGGATGTCCCGCCCTACGCTATTGTGGGCGGCAACCCGGCCAAGGTCATCCGGCAACGCTTCAGCGACGAGGTGGTGGCGGATTTGCTGGACATCGCCTGGTGGGACTGGCCGATCGACAGGATCGAAGCCAGGCTGACGGCGATTGAGATTGCCGATCTGGCGGCGTTGAAGCGACTGTGATGCACGTGTCTTAACGTGATTTTCAGCTCCCGCCTGTAGACTAAAAGCCACAGGCTGGAGATGACATGGAGCTCAAGGAACGCAGAAGGTGGTTGATAGGTCTGTTCCTGACCGGCATCGGCGCGATTATCAGCTTGGTCTTGCCAAATAGCGCTATTCTGATGCTCAGCTATCTTCTGGTGGGCATTCTGCTCGTTTTCTGCGTACCGGTATTTTGTTACGGCGTCCTTGCTTTTATTGTTCAGGCCTTCCTGTGGAAAGCGCCTCAAAACATCCGCCTATTAACTGCCGGAGCAGCTGTCGCCATCACAGGGGTGGGGATCCCACTCATTTACAACGCTCATCAGTGGGTGCATTTTAATGCTTTACTGAAAGAGCAAAGCCCACCCCGTGCCGTTGGCCGGCATGAAACTGTCGCCGTCATTTATGATTATACACTGCTTGCCGATCGCGAACGCGGATGTGATCAGATTTGCCAATCCTTGCTGTTTTCCCGAGAAGCACGGGTTGTAGTTATGGGGTACGGCGAAGACTCCGAGACAAGTCCCATCGTGAAATTTACGTCCTACCATGTCGAACATCGTAAGCCGTGCCCGTACGTGAAAAAGTCCGATCAGCCGGTCCAGAATATCGACCTGTATTCGCACTTATTGAACGGCGAGTGCCTCATCGCCGAGCCGCCAGACCTGTCCAAAGTCGACCTCTATATCAAGCCAAATGGCTTTGACCAGGCCGCAGGCCGCAGCTATTTCTCCGCCTATCGGTTGGATGGCTCCAAGGTTATCCCCGTTTATACCTATAGACACATCTCCCTGCCGCGAATGTCGTCATTTTTCACGTTCGGCCGTGATGTGCGAATGGGCGGTGACACGACCGGAGTTTTTACGTTCGGGAAAGAGGGCACATTTGAACAAAACCTGACGACGGGTGATCACATGCGCCGCATGGGGTTCACCTACACTGACGGCTCTGCGTCTCGTTAATCGCAAAGGCCCTCAAAGTGCCTTGAGGAAGTCAGGCACAAAGCGGTTGTTGGCGTAGAGATAGGCCACCAACCGCTGCATGACCGGCAACACGCTGGACCGGCGCGCCATGGCATCGCGCCACGTCGCCAGTTTCGGTGTCTCGGCCGTTAGTGGCGCACCCAGGCGCTCGCCATAGACCACCACCATAAACAAGGCGATATCGGCGAAGGAAAACGTTCCGGCAAGGTAAGGCTGCGCGGCGAGGCGCTCTTCCATGCTGAGGCAGTATTTTTCCGCCCCGGCGCGCGCCGTCTTCGCAGCTTCGCCGTCCAAATCATCCTGCAGGCTCATCAGACGGATGATATGCGGGAAATAGACTTCGTCCGACGCGTGCTCCAGTTGTCGAGCCTTCGCCCGGGCCAGCCGATCGCGCGGCCACAGCGGCGGCTCCGGCGCCGCATCTTCGAGATATTCGAAGATCTGCGTCGAGTCGTAGATCTCGGCTTCGCCGTCGATCAAGATCGGCACCTGGCCTTTGGGATTGATGCGCAGGACGTCGGGATGCTTTGGGCTGTAGCCAGTAGCGGCACTGTAATCGACCATGACGATCTCTGGCGTCAGGCCCTTTTCATAGGCAGCGATTTCGACCTTCATGCCGAACATGCTAAGCGGCGCGGTATAGAGACGCATGGCGAGCCTTTGGGATATAAGGGTTTATCCGCAGATTGACGCAGATTTTAAGTGGCGATTTTTCAGAGTATGACGAACCACCGTCAGCTGCCTATCAAGGCTCTGAAAAATCACCACTTAAAATCTGCGCTAATCTGCGGACTATCCTATAAATGCCGGCCAAGCCCACATATGTCAGCAACTTCACACCGCCGCGCAATGCCTACGGATAAAGGCGCTGTGGGACACGCCCTCCGCGGCCATGCCCTTGACGTCGGCGCGGATATTGCGCGTCAGGTCCTGCAGGTCCTTCAAGGCGAAATTGTCCGCGAACGGATCATAGGCCCGCGGCTCGATGCCGAAGCCGTCATACATGCACAGCCAGCTCGGGTCGAAGAAGCTTTCGGCGTCGTAGCGGGCGAACTGGCCGCTGGCCTTATAGAGCTCGATCTTGTGCAACAAAGTATCCGGCAGTTCCAGGGCCCGGCACTGTACCCACAACGGTTCCGGCCGCTGGCTGGCCCAATAGTGCAGGATGATGAAGTCGCGGATGCGCTCGAATTCCAGCGCCGACAACCGGTTATATTCCGCCACCAGGGCCGGCTCGCACTCCATGGTCGGGAAGCGCAGCAGCAGCTTGTTGATGCCCGACTGGATCAGGGTAATACTGGTCGATTCCAATGGTTCGAGGAAACCGCCGGCCAGACCGATGGCGACACAATTGCGATTCCATAACTGCTCGGCATGACCGGCGATAAAGCGGACGAAATTCGGTTGGGTCAGGACTTCACCATCGAGCACGTCGCGCAGGGCGCCTTCGGCGTCGCTGTCGCTGATCAGGTCGCTATTATAGACATAGCCGTTGCCGACGCGGTGCTGCAACGGAATGCGCCACATCCAGCCCGCTGCTTGTGCCGTCACGCGGGTGGCGACGGCGATATCATTGGGGTCGACGTGGCTGCACGGTAACGCGACGGCGCGGTCGCACGGCAAATATTTGCGCCAGTCGCGGAACCCGGTCTTCAGGGCGCCCTGGATCAACAGTCCGCGGAAGCCCGAGCAGTCGATAAACAGATCGCCGGCGATCGTCGTGCCGTTGTCCAATTGCAGGCTTTCGATAAAGCCCGTCTCGGCATTTTGTTCAAACGTGGTGACCTTGGCGTCGATGCGCGTGACACCGCGCTTTTCCGAGAAGCTGCGCAGAAATTTGGCGAACAGGGAGGCGTCGAAATGCACCGCCCAGTCATAGATCTGGAAATCGGCGCGCGGCTTGGGGTCGGGCAGGGCGAACCGGTTCTGGTAGATCAGTTCCGAGCTCAGGCAATAGTCGTCGAGCGGGTAGGGTTCGCCGGATTCCTTCAGCCTTTGCCACAGATGATGGAAACCGACCGGGCCAGCTTCCAGGCCGTAGCGCGCGAACGGGTGCAAAAAGCGGTTGCCCTCGTGGCGCCAGCCGCGAAAATCGATCCCCAGCTTGAACGTGCCCTGGGTCGCCTTCATGACGTCGTAGGTATCGAGGCCGAGCGACGCGAAATAGCTGCGGATAGCCGGCACGGTGGCCTCGCCCACCCCGACCGTACCGATGTCCGAAGACTCGATCAGGGTGACTTTGACGTTCTTGATAGCCAACCGATAGATCAGCGACGCCGCCGACATCCAGCCGGCCGTGCCGCCTCCGACAATGACGACGTGCTGGATCGGCTGGGGCATTTAGACTCGCGAGATCAGGGTGTGCATGCGGCGTTTGGGGACGGCCCCCGGCACGCGGTTCAATTTGATCAAACCGTCGGGCTCGCCCCACAGGTCGTAGGCGTCGGCGCGGGTGACCCGGGCCTTGGCGAAATCGCCGGCTTTCAAGCCGGTAAAGCCTTTCAGGAAGATATGGCCGTCGATTTCCGGGGCGTCGCCGCGCGTGCGGGCGATGACGGTGCCGTCATTGCGGATATCGTCGACCAGGACGTCTTCGACTCTGCCGACCTTGGCTTGCAGTTTCTGCGCCGAGATGCGCGAGGCCACGGCCATGAAGCGGGCCAGGCGGTCCTGCTTGACCTCCTCCGGCACGTGATCGGGCAGGTGCTGGGCCGGCGCGCCGTCGACGTTTTCATAGGCGAAGGCGCCGACGCGGTCGATCTGGGCGACTTCCAGCCAATCGAGTAGCAGGTTGAAATCGGCCTCGGTTTCGCCGGGGAAGCCGACGACGAAGGTCGAGCGCAGGGTGAGGTCCGGGCAGACCTCGCGCCACGACAGGATACGATCCAAGGTCTTGTCCTGGTTGCCTGGGCGCTTCATCGCCTTGAGGATTTTCGGGCTGGCGTGCTGGAACGGGATGTCGAGATAGGGCAGGATCTTGCCTTCGGCCATCAGCGGGATGACGCTGTTGACGTGGGGATAGGGGTAGACATAGTGCATGCGTACCCAGATGCCGAGCTCGCCCAGCCCGCGCGACAGGTCTTCGAAGGAGGCGTTCCAGTTCTGCCCGCGCCATTCGCTTTGGGCATAGCGGATATCGAGCCCGTAGGCCGAGGTGTCCTGGGAGACGACCAGCAATTCCTTGACGCCGGACCTGGCCAGGTTTTCGGCTTCGCGCAGGACTTCATTGACCGGACGCGAGACGAGATCGCCACGCAGGGTCGGGATGATGCAGAAGGAGCAGCGGTGGTCGCAGCCTTCGGAGATCTTGAGATAGGCGTAATGTTTCGGCGTCAGGCGCACGCCCGGGTCGTTTTCCGGCACCAGCGGACGGAACGGGTCCGGCTTCGGCGGCACGATATTGTGGACGGCGTCCATGACGGCGTCATATTGGTGGGCGCCCGTGACGGCGGCGACATTGGGGAAGCGGGCGCGGATCATGGCTTCTTCGCCGCCCATGCAGCCGGTGACGACGACCTTGCCGTTTTCGGCCAGGGCTTCGCCAATGGCGTTGAGGCTCTCTTCCTTGGCGGAATCGAGGAAGCCGCAGGTATTGACGACGATGACGTCGGCGCCGGCATAGCTGGCCGAGGTGTCATAGCCTTCGCCCTTCAGGCGCGTCAGGATGCGCTCGGAATCGACCAGGGCTTTCGGGCAGCCGAGGGAGACGAAGCCGACCTTGGGGGCAGCGGCGGTTACGGGGTCACGCATAAACAAAAAACTTGAGTTTGAGGGGGGAACAGTCTTTAAGCCCCCCAATAGCGAAATTTCACGCCGGTTGGAAGTTATTCCTTAGCCGCGTTCCCGAAAGGAAATCCCATGCTGCTCTTTGCCGATACCGCCGACACCAAGATTCTCGCCGAACTGATGGAAACCGGCCTGATCGACGGGGTCACGACCAACCCGACGATCATTGCCAAGTCCGGCCGCAACATGTTCGAGGTCATCAAGGAAATCTGCGACATCTGCGACGGTCCGATCTCGGCCGAGGTGGCGGCGACGGATGCGGTGACCATGATCAAGGAAGGCGAGAAGCTGGCCCAGATCGCCACCAATATCGTGATCAAGGTGCCTTTGACGATCGAGGGCTTGAAGGCGACCAAGGAATTTTCGTCGCAGGGTTTGATGACCAATGTCACCTTGTGTTTCTCGGTATCGCAGGCGCTTTTGGCCGCCAAGGCGGGTGCGACGTTCGTGTCGCCGTTCGTCGGGCGTTTGGACGACCAGGGCGCCGATGGCATGGAGCTGATCCACAATATCCGCACGGTGTATGACAATTACGAGTTCGACACCGAGATCCTGGCGGCCAGCCTGCGTACGGTCGGCCATGTCGCCGAAGCCGCGCTTGCCGGCGCCGATTGCGCCACCTTGCCGCCGCAGACCTTCCGCGACATGTTCAAGCATCCGTTGACGGACAAGGGTCTGGAGACGTTTTTGGCGGATTGGGCGAAGACCGGCCAAAGCATACTGTAAACTTATGGGGTGTGGGGGCTGTGCCCCCACAAAACCTTGCCTTTTCTATGCAAAAAGCCTTGGCCCTTTTGGGGCCGAGGCTTTTTGCATAGAGGAAGCGAAGTCTGGGGGCCGCGGACCCCACACCCCGTACGATTACAGCTTGCTCCACCGATCTTGCCAAGCCTCAACATTCCGATAAAGTACCCGCGTTCTTTCATGGGGGAAGCCATGTCCGAAGTCGCACCCCAGGCAACCCAGCGCCTGGCCTTTATCGATGCCCTGCGCGGCTTGATCCTGTGCCTGATGGTGCTCGACCACACGCGCGAATTCTTCCACGCCGGCGCCTACCAATACGATCCGCTCGATCTCGATAAGACCTCGGTCATCGTCTACTTTACCCGCTGGGTGACACACCTGTGCGCCCCGACCTTCGTCTTCCTGTCCGGCGTGTCGATCTTCCTGCAAAAGGAAAAAGGCAAAACCGGCTGGGCCCTGTCGCGTTTCCTCCTGACCCGCGGCCTGTGGCTGGTCATCCTCGAACTGACCGTGCTCGATTTCGGCTGGAATTTCGCCGCGCCGCTCGTCTTCCTACAAGTCTTCTGGGCTATCGGCGTCAGCATGATGATCATGTCAGCCCTCGTCTGGCTGCCGCGCAACGCCGTCTTAGGCCTCGGCATCCTTATCGTCGCCGGCCATAACCTGCTCGACAAGGTCGACGCGCAATCCCTAACCGGCGGCGCGCAAATCTTCTGGCGCCTGATGATGCAGCCCGGCGGCTTGGGCGCCGTGCCAGGTTTTATCGCCTATCCCGCCATACCCTGGCTCGGCGTCATGTGCCTCGGCTACGGCTTGGCGCCCATCCTGTCACGATCCGAAAACCGCACCCGCAACCTGTTGCTGCTCTCCGCCGGCATGATCGCCCTGTTCCTGATCCTGCGCATTCCCAATCTCTACGGCAATGGCCGGCCTTGGGAAGTACCCGCCAATGCCGCCTTCACGCCGCTGGCCGTGCTCGACGTCACCAAATATCCGCCGTCGCTCGACTATGTCCTGATTACCATCGGCATCGCACTCTTATTGGCCCTGGGCCTCGAGCGCCTGCCGCAAAACCTGCTCAAGCCGTTCCTCGCCTTCGGACGGACGCCGCTTTTCACCTATCTCTTCCACCTCTACCTCCTGCACATGTCGGCGATCGGCATAGGTCTGATCATGGGTGTCCCGCCCCAAGACTTCATCAACTTCCTGATCAAGGGATCGCCCGGCGGCGCGCTCGCGGCCGACCATTGGGGCCTGCCGCTATGGGCCACCTACCTCATTTGGCTGGCGGTCCTGGCTATCCTCTATCCGCTCTCAAGCCGCTATGCCGCCTATCGCGCCAAGCACCGTCACTGGTGGACAAGCTATTTGTAGCGTGTGGCTACTTGACGACGGAAATCACCGGCGCGTGCACCAATTCTTCGGTCAAGGCGGTTTCGTCGGCGCCGGCGGACAGGGGCGGCATCGGCAGCTTTTTCAGCTTCTTGGCGCTGAACTTGTCCTTCTTCGGCTTTTTCTTCTTTTCCGCCTTCTTGAGCGCCTTGGCGGCGGCTTTCTCCGCCTTCTCGGCGGCGGCCTTTTCGCGGCGCGCGGCGCTGTCCAGGCCGATGACGGCATGCAACTGTTCTTCGCGCGATGCCGTCAGCTTGCGCAGCAGCTTGACGAAGCTGTCGCGTTTCGGCGGCGACAACAGGCTGAGGATCTTTTCGTCGGCGGCCAGGACGCGCGGCTGCATATCGGTGAGCGCGGCACGGCCGGCCTCGGCCAACGTAACCAGATTGGCGCGGGCGTCGGTGGTCGAACGTTCGCGTGCCAGCAGATCCTTGGCCAGCATGCGCGACACCAGTTCCGCCAGGGTCGAGCGGTCGATGCCGGTGACCTTGACAAGGTCGGTTTGCGACAGACCTTCGCCGTTTTCGAGCGCCTGCAGCACGGCATATTGCCGCTGGGTCAGCGCACCTTCGCCGGCTTCTTCGTTATAGATATCGAGGGCAATTTGCAAAACGCGGTGGAGGAGATGCGACGGCGATTCGTCGAGACCATTTTTGGACATCAGGTTTTCCGCATGCTTGGATTTCTTCATAGCGCGCATCCTTATAACAACCGTCTTTATAAGTTTGCCATATTTATATGTCGCTTTTGCGACAATTTCCTCCGCACACGGAAGATAGGGATTTAGCCGGCTTTCGGCGCGTCATCCGTACCCGGATCGGTGATCAAATTTTTCATCATGAACGGCAGGAGCGCGATGGAAAAGACAACCGGCCCGCCGATGATCGAGACCAGCTTCCAGGTCGTCCAGAAAGTGTCGCTTTGTGTCCGCCAGATAACTTCGTTGATGGCCGCCATGGCGAAATAGGACAGGCCGTAATAGATGGTCAGGCGCGGCCATGCCGCGTCCTTGAGCTTCAGCGCATCTCCCAAAAGGGCCTTCAGCGGTTGCTTTTTCAGCAGAACGCCGCCCAGCAGGATGCTGCCGATCAACACGTCGACGATCGTCATCTTGATCTTGACGAACATCGTGTTGTGAAAATAGACCGTCATAATGCTGAACGGGATGGTGATCAGACACGACATCAGCGGAATCCACGCAATGCGCTTTTCGGCCACCAGGCCCAGGATCAGGGCGACCAGCGAGGCCGCGCCCAAGACACCCGAGGCCCAGATCAGGGCGTCGCCCTTGGGCACCAGTTTAAACACCGAACAGGCAAAGAAGGTCAGGCCGAACGCCACCAGCGGGCCGTAGTCAACGATCAGCTTGATATGGTTCTGCTTGGGCTCACCCGGCTTCAAGGCCAGTTCCGGATTGACCTCGCCCAGTTTTTCGGCGGCAATGGCGCCCGCCGCATCGACGACCTTGTCGTTTTCTTTGATTTGTTCACCCAAAGAAGCCTTACCGAGTGATTTTTCGTCGCTCATCACTTATCTCCCAGGGGTTCCAGCCCGACCATCGAGCGGGCAAAGTCGCGCGCCTTGAAGTCGTGCAGGTCTTCGATATCTTCGCCGACGCCGATCAGCTTGATCGGGGCATCGGACGCCTTGGCGATCGGAATCAGGATACCGCCGCGCGCCGTGCCGTCGAGCTTGGTCATGACCAGGCCCGAGACGAAAGCTTGCCGGCCGAAAATCTGTTCCTGGCTGAGCGCATTGCGCCCGACCGTGGCGTCAAGCACCAGCAAGGTCTCGTGCGGCGCCTCGGGATCGACCTTCTTGATGACCCGGACGACCTTCAGCAGTTCATCCATCAGGGCCTGCTTGTTCTGCAAACGCCCCGCCGTGTCGATTAAGACGACGTCATAGCCCTCCTCCTTCGCCTTGACGAAGGAGTCGTAGGCCAGGCCCGCCGAATCGGCGCCGGTCTTGCGGCCCATGAAGTCGGCCTTGGCGCGTTCGGCCCACACTTTGAGCTGCTCGACCGCGGCGGCGCGGAAGGTGTCGCCGGCAACGACCAGGACCTTGGCGCCCTGACCGGTCAGCTTGGCGGCGATCTTGCCCAAGGTCGTCGTCTTGCCAGAGCCATTGACCCCGACGAACAGCACGACATAAGGCTTGGGCCCGCTCAAGGCATCGAACGTGCCCTCGTGATTGACCAGTTCGTCGGCCAGGGCCTCGGCCAGCGCCGAGCGCACCGCCGTCGGATCCTTGGCCGAGTTGAAACGCTGCTGCGCCATCTTGGCGGCGATGGTGGCGGAGATCTGCGGGCCGAGGTCGCTTTCGACCAGCAGGTCCTCGAGCTCTTCGAGCGCCGCGTCGTCCAGCGCCTCTTTCTGCGCGAAGACCTGGGTCACCTGTTCGGTCAGGTTTTGCGAGGTCCGCGACAGGCCCTGGGTCAGGCGCTGGAACCAGCCTTTTTTCTTATCGTCACTCATACCGCTTGCTGTAGCCCAGTTTGCGCAACCGTGCCAAGCGCATGTTTGGCATCCGCGCCGTGGATGACGATATCGGCCAGCGCGCCGACCGTCGCGTCCCCGTCGAATACCACCTCGGTAAAGTCGGCGGCGCGGGCAAAACCGGGCTTTTCGACGATGCACGACAGGGTGCGGCCGGTCTGGCGTCCCAGGTGCCGCGTCAGGGCCTCGGTGCCCTTGGCGCGCAGTTGAGCGGCGCGCGCCTTGATCAGCGGCTTGGCGACCTGGGGCATCTTGGCGGCGGGAGTCTGCGGCCGCGGGCTATACGGAAAGACGTGGAGATAGGACAGGTCACAGGCGTCGACCAGCGAGACGGCATTAGCGAACATCTCATCGGTCTCGGTCGGGAAGCCGGCGATCATGTCGGCGCCGAAAGCGATATCCGGCCGCGCCTTACGCACGGTTTCGACCAGCTTGATGGAGTCCGAGCGGTTATGACGGCGCTTCATCCGTTTAAGGATCATGTCGTCGCCGTGCTGCAAGGACAGGTGGAGATAGGGCGCCAGGCGCTCTTCCTCGGCAAAGGCGCGCAGCAATGTGTCGTCGATTTCGGCGGCGTCGATCGACGACAAACGCAGGCGCTTCAGGTCGGGCACCAGCTTGAGAATGCGCGTCACCAGGTGGCCCAGTTGCGGATTGCCGGGCAGGTCGCCGCCCCACGAGGTCAGGTCGACCCCGGTCAGGACGATCTCGTTATAGCCCTCGGCCACCAGGCGCTGGGTTTGCGAAATGACGTCGCCGGCGGCGGCTGACCGGCTATTGCCGCGGCCATAAGGAATAATGCAGAAGGTGCAGCGGTGATCGCAGCCGTTCTGCACCTCGACAAAAGCACGGGCGCGGTCCTTCAGCCCGTCGATCAGGTGACCGGCCGTTTCCTGGACCGAGAAAATGTCGTTGACGACGATGCGCGCCGAGTCCGGCGTCAGGGCATAGGCGCCGGATTTCGCCTTGTCGGAATTGCCGATGATGAAATCGACCTCGTCCATGGCGGCGAAGGTGTCCGGATCGGTTTGCGCCGCGCAGCCGGTGACGATCAGGCGGGCGTCCGGGTTTTCCTTGCGGGCGCGGCGAATGGCTTGACGCGCCTGGCGGACGGCCTCGCCGGTGACGGCGCAGGTATTGAAGATGATGGCGTTGTCGAGCCCGTCTTCGGCGGCGGTCTTCCGGATGACCTCGCTTTCGTACGAATTCAGGCGGCAGCCGAAGGTAACCACGTCTACGCTCACAATGTACCCTCGAATTCAACTTCGATGGGACCGGTCATGATGACGTGGTCGTTGTCAGCCCAGGCGACATGCAGCGGGCCGCCGTCCATGATGATGGTCGCCGCGCGATCGGTCAGGCCGCGGCGCGCTGTGGCCACCAATGTAGCGCAGGCGCCGGTGCCGCACGCCTTGGTGATGCCGGCGCCGCGTTCCCAAACCCGCATGCGCACGGTCTGGCGGTCGATGACCTGGGCGAACTCGACATTGACGCCTTCGGGGAAGAGCGGATGGTTTTCGATCAGGCTGCCGGTCGCCTTGACGTCGACGGTATCGACATCGTCGACGAAGAAGACGCAGTGCGGATTGCCCATCGAGACGGCTGCGGGCGTATGATAGAGCGGCGCGTCATAAGGCCCGATCTTCAGTTCCAGTTTCGCCGTGTTCATCTCTTCGGATAGCGGAATCTGTTTCCAATCGAGGCCGGGCTTGCCCATGTCGACGCTGGCCGTGCCGGTCTTGGCGTCGGCG
The DNA here is from genome assembly GCF_056404915.1 of Asticcacaulis sp. P2_B1. Taxonomy (NCBI): domain Bacteria; kingdom Pseudomonadati; phylum Pseudomonadota; class Alphaproteobacteria; order Caulobacterales; family Caulobacteraceae; genus Asticcacaulis; species Asticcacaulis sp. P2_B1. The sequence goes on from NZ_JBFUDD010000002.1 coordinate 936,807, forward strand.
CGCAGGACGCGGGCCTTGGTCAGGCCGCCCAGGGTGTCGATTTTCAGGGTCTTGTCCGAGGCATCGCGGTTCAGATACCAGGCGACGCAGCGCAGGGCATTGCCGCAGGTCTCGACCGTGCCGCCGTCGTTGTTCCACACACGCATAAAGGCGTCGCCGTCATTCGAGCCTTCGATACTGATCAGCTGATCGAAACCGATGCCGGCGGCGCGGTCGCCCCAGGCACGGATCTGCTCCGCCGCCGGCGTGAAGGCGGTGTCGCGGGCATCGACGACAATGAAATCATTGCCGAGGCCATTCATTTTCAAGAAAGGGCGGCTCATTTCGCGCTATATAGTCACAAAAGCGAGAGATAGACAGGGGCTTGTTGATATCATGATATTTCATGATAACGTCCGCCCTATGACCGATACCCCCGTTCGAGAAAAATTCGCCACCCAGATGGATACGGCCTTGCTGGCCGAGGTCCGTGCTCTGGCGCGCGACGAGGGCCGGCAATTGCAGGCGGTGATCGAGGAGGCCGTGCGTGACCTGTTGGAAGCGCGCAAGGGCGGCGACGTGCGTAAACGTGTGGCCGACGCCTATCGTGATAGCCTGACGCGGTATGCGCCCCTGTACGAACGGTTGGCGAAATGACCGACTATCTGACGGCCGAAGATGTCATTGCCATCCATGACGACATCGTGTCGCGTTATGGCGGGACGCCTGGTTTGCGCGATCGCGGGCAGTTGGAGGCGGCGGTTTACCGGCCGCAAACCGGCGCCTATGACGACGTCTCGGCCGAGGCCGCGGCGCTATGGGAGAGCCTGGCCCAGACTCATCCGTTCCATGCCGGCAATGCGGCGACGGCGTTCGCGGCCATGTACAGTTTCCTGCGTTTGAACGGCTATGACATCAGCGCCGACGCCGATGCGGTATGGGCTTTCCTGGCGCCGTTGTATCAAAAGGGCGGGCCAGATTTTGTCACCCTGGACCGCTGGTTGAGATGAGCGAGGCGCCTGAGAGATTTCGCCCGCGTCTGCTGCCGCGGCCGGGCCGACCGTCACCGCGCGTCGTCATCCGTGGCCGCAAAAAGTATTATTTCAGCGATCTGTATGCCCAGTTGATGGAGGCTCAGTGGGGCACGCTGGTCGCCGTTTTCATGGCTACTTTCCTGGTCATCAACACCTTTTACGCCGTCGCGTATTTCCTGCTGGCCGACCTGTGGCATGGCGAGGGCATCACCAATGCGCGGCATGGGGTGTTTCTCGACTACTTCTTTTTCAGCGTCCAGACGTTGGCGACCATCGGTTATGGCGGTATGTCCCCCCAGGGCATTGTCGCCAACATATTGGTGACCTTGGAGGCGGTGACCGGATTTACATTTTACGCCCTGATGACGGGCCTGGTGTTTTCGAAGTTCTCGCGGCCGACGGCCTTGGTGACCTTTTCGGAGCGCGCGGTGATCAATCGCGACATGGGCGAGACGCACTTCATTTTGCGCATGATCAATGATCGCGGCAACCGCATCGTCGATGCCCAGGCGACGCTTTACATGATGCGCGACGATATCTTGCCGGACGGTCAGATCATGCGGCGTTATTACGATCTGGCCTTGGTGCGCTCGAAGGTGCCGATCATGCAGCTGAGCTGGAGCGTCATGCATCTGATTGACGAGACGAGCCCGCTTTATGGTGAGACCAGCGAGAGCATGGACGAGAAGAATGTCGAGGTCATTGTCTCGATGGTCGGGTTGGACGAGAGTCTGTCATCGGAGATCCACACGCGGTATTCTTACACGGCGGAGGATATTCATTTCGACCGCAGCTTCGAGGGGATCTTGCACCGGCGGCCGGATAATACGTTGGAGGTGCATTATGACCGGATACATGACTTGAAAAACTAATGGGGTTTGGGGGCTGTGCCCCCCAAGTCTTCCCTATTTCCTTCTTTGATCCCTGGCCCTACGGGCCGGGTCAAAGAAGGAAGCAAGAAAAGATGTGGGGTCGCGGACCCCACGCCCCATTTGTTTATGCAAAGCCACGTAACCGCATCAACGCATCCCTATTCACATCCCGGCCCAGGAAGTTCCGATACGCCACGTCCTGCGGGATCGTGTCGCCCACACTCAAGATGTGGTCGAAGTAATTCTTCGCCGTATCCCCGGCAAAAGGCCCGCCCGCCGCCATGAACTTCTCATAAGCATCCGCCACCAAGGCATCCGACCACAGATAGCTGTAATAACCGGCGCTATAATCATCGCTCGAGAAGATATGCGCGAACTGAGTCGGCCGGTGACGCAGCACGATCTCCTTCGGCATGTTCATCTTGGCGAGATAATCCTTCTCGAACTGCCCAATATCGATATCGACGTCGCCGGCCAAATGATAGGCCATGTCGATCAAGGCATCCGCCAGATATTCCACCGTGATGAAACCCTGATTGAACTTCGACGCGTTCTTGATCTTCTCCTGCAGTTCCTTCGGCATCGGCGCGCCCGTCTGATAATGAACGCAGAACTTGTCCATCACCTCCGGCAAAGGCAGCCAGTGCTCGTTGAGCTGCGACGGAAACTCGACAAAGTCGGTCGCCGTATTGGTCCCCGCTTGCGACGGATAATAGACGTTCGACGACAAGGCGTGCAAAGCATGACCGAACTCATGGAACATGGTCTCGGCATCGTCCCACGAAACCAGGATCGCCTGGCCCGGCTCGGCCTTGAGGAAGTTGCAATTGTTCGACACCACGCAGTGATGGCCCAACATCTTCGACTGCGACTGGTACTCGGTTTCCCAGGCGCCCGACGACTTGCCCTCACGCGCATAAGGGTCGTAATACCAGGTTCCGATGCGCTCGCCATTGCGCTTGACCGAATAGGTCGTCACGTCGGGATGGAAGACCGGCACACCCTCGATCGGCTCGAAGACAAAACCGTACATCTTATTGGCGCAATAGAACATGCCGGCCTGAATCTTGTCGAGCTGGAGATACGGCTTCATCTCGCTCTCATCCAGATCAAAGCGTGCCTTGCGCACCTTCTCGGCGTAATAACGATAGTCCCACGGCGCGATCGTGATGCCGGTACCTTCGCTGTCGGCGATCTTCTGCATGTCGGCGACCTCTTCGTGGACGCGATTGACCGCCGGCCCCCACACAGCCTCCATCAGACCCATGGCGTTTTCCGGCGTCTTGGCCATCGCCACTTCCAGCCGCCAATGAGCATGCGTCGGATAGCCATAAAGCTTGGCGCGCTGGGCCCGCAGCCGCAGAATCTGGCTGCCGATCTTCTTGTTGTCCCATTGGTCGTTATTGTCGCCGCGCATGATATAGGCGGTCCAGATCTTTTCACGCAGGTCGCGGCGCGTCGAATAGGTCAGGAAAGGCTCCATGGCTGAACGGGTATTCTGGATGGCGTACATGCCGTCCTGGCCCATATCGGTCGCCTTGGACTTGGCGGAGGCGACGAAGCTGTCGGGCAAGCCGGCCAGGTCGTCCTTGGTGATAAAGGTCGCTTGGGCCTCGTCGTGCTTCAAATTCTTGGAGAAGGTGTCGAACAGGGTCGCCATCTGCTGGTTGATGTCGGCGACCGTCTTCTTGTCGGCGTCGGACAGCTTGGCGCCGCGGCGGACGAAGCCGTTATACTGCTTCCACAACAGACGGTCCTGCTGCGGGTCGAGCTTGAACTGGGCGCGATTGTTATAGACCGTCTCGATGCGCTGGAACAAATCCTTGTTCTGATTGATCTCGTCGGCGAAAGCAGCCTGCATCGGCGACAGGCGCGCCGACACCACCTGGAACTCGGCCGTCGACAAATTACTGTCCCACACGCCGTAAACCGAATTGACGCGGCTATAGGGTTCGCCGGCGCGCTCATAGGCCTCGCTGATCGAGGCGAAGGTCGGCGCCGAACGCTTCATGGTGATGGCGTTGATCTCCTTGCGGTAATCGTCCATGGCGATCTTCATCGCGGGCTCGAAATCGGCGATTTTCACCTTGTCGAACGGCGGCAGCCCACCGAACGGACCCGGCCACGGTTGGGTCAGATAAGCCGTGGCGATGGCCGCACCGTCTTGAGCGAAGCTGAGGCCGGGGGACAGGGCGGCGGTCATGGCTGTACCGCCCATGAGGCCCAGCGCCGCGCGGCGGTCGATTTTGGTGGATGACATGAAAGACTCCGTGAAGGATTTGACCGCATAATTTCTCTCTCGGGCCTGTACGGCACAGAGCAAAAGGCGTAATTGCTGAAACTATATGTCACCTGTCGCGTGGCAAAATTAAGTTTTGTTAATGGAGTGGCTGCGCAATGGCGATTGGCGTTTTTGATTCCGGAATCGGCGGCCTCAGCATCCATCGCGCCCTCGTCGACCGCTTACCCGAAGCCGATTTCGTCTATCTCGCCGACCAGAAAAACACCCCCTACGGCGATCGAAGCGGCGAGGAAATCGTCGAGCTGACCCGGGCCGGCTGCGAAACCCTGTTCGAGGCCGGCGCGTCGCTCGTCGTCCTGGCCTGCAATACGGCGTCCGCCGTAGCGCTGCGCCGGTTGCAGTCGACCTGGCTGGCCTCCTTCCGCAAGACCTATAAGCGCCCGGTCAATGTCCTGGGCATCATCGTCCCGACCATCGAAGCCGCCACCGGCATGCCGTGGGAGCACGAGGCCGAGCGCCGCGGACCCAAGATCGAAAAGCTTGACGTCATCGGTATCTTCTCGACCCAGGCGACGGCGAAATCGCGTGTCTATGAGATCGAAATCGACAAGCGCCGCCAGGACCTGGCCGTCTTTACCGAAGCCTGTTCGGGCCTGGCCGACATGATCGAACATGCCGCCGACCGCGACGCCTTGTCGGCCAAGATCAAGGGCCATGTCGAGGCGCTGAAAACCCGCATCGGCCGCTATCCCGACCGCGCCATCCTCGGCTGCACCCACTATGAGATCGTCGCCGACCTGTTCCGCGAACACCTGCCGGCCGGCACGCCCTTGATCCATCAGCCGGCCCCGGTCGCCAAGGCCCTGGGCGACTATGTCGAACGCCATCCCGATTACGATATCGGCCACAGCGGCGGCCGCGTTTTCCTCACCACGGGTGAGCCGCAAAAAGGTATCGGGTCGCAGTCCGCGCTCATCGAGGCCTTCTGGGGCGCACCCCTGACCTTCGACGCCGTGGCCGCTCCCGCCTATTGATCCCGGATCAATAAAAAGAGTCACAATAACCGGCTATCATGGCCCGGTGACTCGTTTACCCATCCTGATGGCCCTGCTTGGCCTTGTGCTCGCCGGCCCTGGGGCCATGGCGCAAAACGAAGTTTGGCCTGAGACCCGGGTGGTTGTGAAGGGTCGCTCGGCGCCGGGTCCTGTCATGTGGCACATCTCCAGCGGCGACTCCCAGGTCATCATCCTCGGCGTCCTTCCGGTGTTTCCGAAGAAACAGACCTGGCAGACGACACGCATCGCCAATGCCCTGCGCGGCGCCCGCGGCCTGATTACGCCGCCGGCCAGCAGCACCGGCGTGGGCGATATGTGGAGCCTGATGACGAAGAAGGGCTTGCCGGGACACGGCGCCCTGAAGGACATCCTGCCGGCGTCTTTGAACGGCCGCTATGAAGCAGCGGCTCGCCGCGCCGGCGTCGACATCAAGGATTTCGCCCACGATAAGCCGGTCTGGGCCGGCGCGCGTCTGCGCCGTGAAGTCCTGCAAAAACGGGGATTGAGCGACGATGAACCGGTGCAGACCGTTGTCGGTCTTGCCCGTCGTGCGGGTGTGCCCGTTCGGGCGGCCGGCCGTTACGACATGGGCCCCATGGTCAAGAGCGTCAATGCCATGAACGATGCCGCAAGCCAGGCCTGCCTCGGTCATACGCTCGACGATATCGATTTCGATCTCGACCGTGCGCCGGTGGCGGCGAAAGCCTGGGCCACGGGCGATCTCGCCACGGTACGCAACAATTACCAGGGTTCGACCCTGATGAAATGCCTGGCCGGATCGGAGACCTCGGCCACCATCGGCGCCCGCAGCGTCAATGACAGCGTCGCCGCCGTCACCGCCGCCCTGGCCAGGCCCGGCAAGACGGTAGCCGTCCTGCCCCTGGCCCTGCTGTTGCGCAGCGGCGGCGTGCTCGACCGCCTGCGGGCGAAGGGCTACGAGGTGTCGAATCCCTGAGTTTAAACCTTCGCGGCTTTTTCACCGCGGATCACGGCCGAGACGGCATTGACCGTGGCGGCGATACGCAGGGCTGCCTGGACCTGGACATTGGTGACGCCGTGGCCGCGCAGGACCTTTTCATGGCTGTCGAGGCACAGGCCGCAGCCATTGACCGCCGACACCGCCAGCGACCACAGTTCGAAATCGACCTTGTCGACGCCGGGATTGCCCAGGATATTCATGCGCAGACCGGCGCGCAGGGTCTCATATTCCTTGTTATGCATCAGGTGCAGGGCGCGATAATAGACATTGTTCATGCCCATGATGGCGGCCGCGGCCTTGGCGGCGGTCAACGCTTCGGGCGTCATGATGGCGCTGGCGGCGGCTTCGATATTCTGCACGACTTCCGGCACGCCGACGGCATAGGCGCAGGCCAGGAAGGCGCCCCACTTCTGCTGGTCGCTCAGCAGGGTCTCGTTCGCCAGGCTGGACAAGTTGAGCGACAGGTCCTTGGCATAGGCCGGGACGAATTCGCGGAGGGCATCGATACTCATGATATTTTCCTTCAATCAGACGTAAAAAAGGCGGCGCAAGGTCAGGGAGAACGCTCGCACCGCCTTTTTCGAAGCTCCGCGATCCGCGGAGTGATAAGTTACAGCGTGGCGCCGCCAACAGGGCGGTTACAGGCGCACAGTTCGTCGGTTTGCAGGCCGTCGAGGATGCGCAGGGTTTCCGCCGGCGAACGGCCGACATTCAGGCCGTTGACGGTGATGTGCTGGACGACATTGTGCGGATCGACGATGAAGGTGGCGCGCAGGGCGACATTGGCTTGATGGTCGAGGACGCCCAGCGCGCGGGCAAAGACGCCGCCGGTGTCGGCGAACGACCATTGCGGCAGCTTGTTGAGGTCGGCATGATCGCGGCGCCAGGCCAGCTTGCAGAACTCGTTGTCGGTCGAACCGCCGAGCACGACGGCGTCACGGTCATCGAAATCCTTGTTCAGCGCAGCGAAAGCAGCGATCTCGGTCGGGCAAACGAAGGTGAAGTCCTTCGGATAGAAGAAGATGACCTTCCACTTGCCCGAGAAGCTGTCCTGGGTGACCTGTTCGAACGCACTTACGCCGCCTTCTTCATGGGCGTTAAAGCCGGGCTTTACACCGACGACACTGAAGTCCGGGAGGGTTTCGCCAACACCGATCATAATCATTCTCCTTAAGTCATTTGGTTCGGCCGATTTGCCGATGGAGGGGGTTTACGCCTGTTACGGGTAGAAATCTAATTAAATATTTTTGACTTTTTGATAACTTGAACTTATATGGTGGGGCATGCTCCCAACGCTCCGCCAACTGCAATATCTCAAACTGCTCGCCGAGCACAAAAGCTTCAACGGTGCCGCCGAAGCCGCCTTCGTGTCGCAGCCCGCCCTATCGTCCGGCATTGCCGAGCTCGAAAAGATTCTCGGCGCCCGCCTGGTCGACCGTGCCCGCGGTCAGGTCATCCTGACCTCCGTCGGCGAGGACATGCTGAAGCGTTCCGAAGATATCCTGGCGCGTACCGAAGATCTGGTCGAAGCCGCGCGCGGCGCCAACCGGCCCCTGACCGGGCGCTTCCGCCTGGGCGTTATCCCGACCGTGGCGCCGTTTCTCCTGCCCAAGGCCTTGCTGAAACTGCGCAACGAATTCCCCCACCTGCGGCTCTTCCTGCGTGAAGACCAGACGGCGCGGCTGATCGCTTCGTTGAAAGCCGGCGCGCTCGATGCCGCTGTTATTGCCCTGCCCTATGATCTGGCGGGGCTCGATCACGCCTTTATCTGCCAGGACGCCATCCTGGCGGCCACTCCCGCCGGCCATCCCCTCGCTTTGCAGACGCGCATCTCGCCGGAATCGCTGAAGAACGAGGAACTGATCCTGCTCGAAGACGGCCATTGCCTGCGCGACCACGCCCTGGCCGCCTGTTCATGGACGTCGTCGAGCGGCGCGTCGGAATCCCTGTCGACCTATACGGCGCACGCCGGCGGTTTCGCCGCCACCTCGCTCAATACCCTGGTCCAGATGGTCGGCTCGGGGCTCGGCGTCTCGCTGTTGCCGGCCATGGCGGTCGATTCCGGCCTGTTCCGCAGCGACGAGGTCAGCGTCCGGCCGCTTGAATCGGACCACGCTTTCCGCGATATTGTCGTCATCTGGCGTGCGGGCTCCAGCCGCGCCCCCGAAGCCAAGCTCCTGGCCGAAAAGCTCAAAGCATGAAACGCATCCTTCTCGCCTGCCTGCTGTTGACGGCCTGCTCGAAACCGCAGCCGGCCGAGGCGCCCCAGCCGGTCATCGAATCCGTGCCACCGGTCGTCGATACCTGGCCCGGCAAATATGAGGGCGATCTGATGGTGCGTGTTTCCGGCACGCCCGGCGCACACAAGCTGATCCTGGTCGCCGCGACCGCCGACGGCTGCACCGGCGATATCGGTCTGGCCGGTGGGCAATTGGCGAAAACCCTGTCGCCGGACGCCCTGGAACTGACCCTGCGCCCCGACGACAAGGCGACCTGCACGATCGCCGTCAAGAAAGCCGGCGACGTGCTGACGGTCAGCGAAAGCGGCATCTGCACCGCCTATCACGGCCTGTCGTGCAGCTTTAACGGCACCGCCAAACGATTGAAATAGCTTACAGACCCTGCCCGCCGGACGCTTCGATGCGCTGGCCGTTGATCCAGCCGGCCTCATCGCTCAGCAAGACAGACACCGCGCCGCCGATATCGTCCGGCAGACCGGTCCGGCCGAGCGCCGTTTGCGAGGCGACAAAGGCGTTGACCTGGGCATTGTCGCGCACCGTGCCGCCGCCAAAGTCGGTCTCGATCGCGCCCGGCGCCAGGACGTTGACCGTGATGCGGCGCTCACCCAATTCCTTGGCGAGATAGCGTGTCAGCACCTCGACGGCGCCTTTCATCGACGCGTAGGCGGCATAGCCAGGATAGGCGAAACGCGCCAGGCCCGACGACAGGTTGAGGATGCGGCCGCCGTTCTTGATCGATGGCAGCAGCTTTTGCGTCAGGAAGAAGACGCCCTTGACGTGGATGTTCATCAGTTCGTCGAACTGTGCTTCGGTGGTGTTCATGAAGGACGCATGCAGGCCGATGCCGGCATTGTTGATCAGGTAGTCGAAATCATCGCGGCCCCAGGCTTTCAGGGTTTCCCGCACCTTGCCGGCAAAGGCGTCGAATTCGGCGATCTTACCGGTGTCGAGCTGCAGGGCGACCGCCTTGCGGCCCATCAGGGCCAGGTCGGCGACGACGGCCTCGGCCTCGTCCTTGCGCGAACGGTAGGTGAAGATGATGTCGGTGCCCTTGGCGGCCAGATGGTGGGCCATGTTGCGGCCCAGGCCGCGGCTGCCGCCGGTGATCAGTGCGATGGTCATGGTGTGTCTCCTTGAAAGTTGCCACACTTTACTGTTTTCAAAATCAACGATAAAGTCCGCATACCTGACATCACTGTTCGCATGCGAAGAACAATCATGAACCATCTCGACTCGGTTTCGGCCTTTATCCGCGTCGCCGAACTGGGCAGTTTCACCCAGGCGGCCCTGTCGCTCGGCCTGCCGAAATCGAGCGTTTCCCAGGCCGTGGCCCAGCTTGAAGCCCGCCTGCAAACGCAATTGCTCTACCGCACCACTCGCCGTGTCCAGTTGACCCACGACGGCCACAGCTATTACGAACGCGCCCGCGACCTGCTGTCCGATCTCGAGGACATGGACGCCATGTTCCAGTCGTCGCCGGCCTCCTTGAGCGGCAGTCTGCGCGTCGACATGCCGATCGCCCTGGCGCAAAACCTGATCATTCCGCGCCTGCCGGACTTCCTCGATCAACACCCGGCCCTGCGCATCGAGCTCAGCAGCACCGACCGCCGCGTCGATGTCGTCGCCGAGGGTTTCGACTGCGTGCTGCGGATCGGCCTGTTGGCCGATTCCGCCCTGATGGTCAAATCCCTCGGCGAGATGACCATGGTCAATGTCGCGTCGCCGGCCTATCTGGCGCGCTACGGCACGCCGCATACCCTCGACGACCTGGCTCAACATCAGATGATCCACTATGTCAGCACGATCGGCGCCCGCCCGTTCGGGTTCGAATATCGCGATGGGGACGCCTACGCCACGCGTGACGTACCCGGCCGGCTCTTCGTCAACAATACCCTGTCATTCCAAGGCGCTGTCCGCGCCGGACTAGGCTTCATCCAATGCCCGCTGGTCGGCGTGCGCGCCGAACTGGCGTCGGGCGCCTTGATCGAAATCCTGCCGGACTACGTCGCCGAACCCCTGCCGGTGTCGTTGATCTATCCGCGCCGCCGCCATCAGGCCCGCCGCGTCCGCGCCTTCATGGACTGGCTGGCCGGCATCGTGCAGGACTACCTCAATTGACGGTGATGGTGGCCCTCCAAACCCGCAGGGTTTGGCAAGCGCGACCGCGCGCCCTAGCTCGTGCGAGGCCAGCCCGCGCGGCGCTTGAGCGCGTAGCAAAGCTTGAGCGCACAACAAGAACATGTCATGGTCGCACATAATGAATCATAAGATCTGAGATGAAACGTCCCACCTCGTTCGACATAGCGGCGCTTGCCGGCGTTTCCCAAGCCACCGTTTCGCGCGCCCTCAGCGGCTCCACCTCCGTCAGCGAAGCCGTCCGCCAGCGCGTCTACGACGCCGCGGTCAAGCTCAACTACACGGTCGACATCAATGCCCGCAAATTGCGCTCGAAGAAGATCAACACCATCGCTGTCCTGGTCTCCGAAGACCTCGACCACAGCGACAACCGCATCAACCCCTTCTTCCTGCCCCTGATCGGCTCGATCCTCGACTATGCCAGCGAAAAAGGCGTCGACGTCCTGATGTCGCTGCAAAAGCCTGGCGCCGACTGGGGCGCCGACTACGGCTTTTCGCGCCGGGCCGACGGAATCATCTTCCTCGGCTATCGCGATTTCGACTCGTACTTGCGCAAGATCGAGGTCCTCAAAGAAGTCGGCGAACCGTGGGTCGTCTTCGGCCCGGTCATGCCGCAAACACCCCACCTCTTCGTTGGCAGCCAAAACGAAGAAGGCGCCCACTCCGCCGTCGAACACCTGATCAAACTCGGCCGCCGCCGCACGGTTTTCCTGGGCGAAGCCTCCAAAGACCACTCCGAGTTCTTCGAACGCTTCCGCGGCTACCAACGCGCCCATGCCGAGGCCGGCCTGACCCCCGATCCGGCCCTGGCCATCGACTGCTTCATCTCGCGCGAAGAAGGCGCCGCCGCCATCGAACGCCTGCTCGACGAAGGTATCCAGTTCGACTCGGTCTTCGCCGTCACCGACCTGCTGGCCATCGGCGCCATCCAGACCCTGCAAAAGCGCGGTCTCGATGTGCCGAAAGACGTCTCGGTCATGGGTTTTGATGATCTGTGGGCCTGCACCTGCATCAATCCGACGCTCAGTACGGTCAGACAAGACACAACGACGTCGGCGAGGGTGCTGGTCGACACGCTCGCCAAACTCATCGATGGCGAACCGGTCGAGATGACCAGAATCCCTACCCAATTGGTGATCAGGGAGTCATGCGGCGGATAGGCCCTTCGGGGACCAAGGGGCAAGCCCCTTGGAACCAAAACCAAGCCAATAAAAAACCCCCACCGTAGGGACACGGCGGGGGCGAGTTTGGGTCAAAGGGTTGAGACTTAGTCTTTGACCGAACCGAAATGCTGAGCCGTCGGCGCATTGCGGTCCCAGACCGCCTTGTCGCGCAACGACCGCAAAAGCTTGATATATTCCGCATGACTCCACGCCAGAGGCGTCGCCGAATCCGTGCCCTCGCCGACCACATAACCATGCGGATCGGCCGAACCGACGCCGTCGAACACCTGCTCGGGGATCATCAGACCCTCATTGGCGAAGTCCTCCATCCCCTTGACGTAAACCGAACGAATGGCGTCGATATCGGCCGCCGTAGCCCCGCCGGCCTTCAGATTATCCAAGGCCAGCTCGTAATGGCCGCGTTCACCCGTAAAGATCGGCCATACCCGGCCGCGCTGATCCGGCTGCATGGCGCCATGGACGGCATAGTCGCCACCCGACAGGCGATCGCCGTAACCGTCATTGCCGTAACGGCGGAAACCCGGCACCGTCGTGTCGCCGAAATGGAAGTCGTAACGGACACGCAGATTGTCCGGCAAATCCTGGTCGTCGATCACCTTCACCGACGACTCGATATTCTTGTCATCGGCCGGCCGCACGCCATAACGCACCAACTCCAGGAATCCGGCATCGATCATCAGGTCCGAACGCAGGCCGGGATGGCCGTTGCGCTCGTCCTGAACACCTGGATTATTGGCGTCTTCCGAACGCGAAATGCGCAGATAATAGGTCACTGGCTTGTCGTCGCCTATCACCTTGCCCGTCGTGGTGACCAGACGCTTTTCCAGCAGGGACGAATATTCATCCGCCTTGGTCTGGTACAGCTTGGCGCCGTCAGCATCGCCGGCTTGCGTCGCGATATCGCTGGCGGCGGTCAGGCCTGCAATGACGGCAGCCGTGGTCGAGGGTGAATAGCCTTCCTGCTCTTCCCAGCGCTCTTGCTGGCTATAGGGCGGAGTAATGACAGCATGGTTCCAGTCGAGACCGACCTGGCCGCCCTTCGACAGAAAATCGGCCGCCGGCTTCAACGAAGCCGTATACGACGTCATCAGGTCGTCATGCGAGATCAGGCCCATGGATTCCAGTTTCCAGCCCAGCAGGATCGGCATGGCGGTCTGATCGAGCTGCACGCCCGCCCATTCGACCGTGCCGTCGACGTGCGACTTCTGCTGGAACCAGCCGGAAACCCCGGTATTGCCGGCGGTGGTCGGCATGACCTGCACGGTCGGCAAATAACGGAAGGCGGCGACGGGCGTTTCCTTGTCGCCCAAGGCGGCCAGCGCCATCGCGACCTGATAAAAATCGCGCGGCCACACGGCCTTGTAACCCGTAGCCGACACGTCCGTGATCAGCTCGTCGCCCCAGGGATTGCTCAGCGAAGCGATCAGGGCGCCGGCCGCCGTACGGTCTTCCTGCACCTTCAACGTCAGGGCCGAGGCGTAGAGCAGCTTGCCGTCGTCTTCGGTCACCGGAACCAGGCTCTTCAGCTCGGTCAGCGAGGCGAGATAGTCCTCCCAGCCGACAGCCTTGCCGGTGCCGTTAAACTTGGCCAGCGTACCGAAATAACCAGATTTCAAGGTTGCGCTGGCCTGGGCATCGGCGGCCTTGGCGTCGGCTCCGAACCCTATGGCTATATCGAATGTCGAGGATGTCGTGACCGTGGGCAACTGCCCGACCAGGACGACATTGCCGGCCGTGCCGCCGGTCGTATCGTGTTCCGCGATCAGCTGCTGATGGCCGCGGACGTCATCCAACCCGTCGGTAACACCGCTAAAGCCGACATTATGCGCCTTGAACGGCACGCTGGCCTTCAGGCTCAACGCCACATCGCCCTGGAAGGCCGACAGCGCGCTGTTGCTGGCCGTGCCCTGATCGTCGCCGGAGGTATTGGCCATGGACGGATCCAGCACCACAAAGGCGGTGACAGGCCCGTTCAACGCCTTGACCGTGACGCGCATCATCAGGCTCTGGTGATCGGGGTCGGTAAAGACGTCCTTGATGATGACGAAGCGGCCTTGTTTATCCGTATTGGTCAAGCGGTAGGCGGGCGACAAAGGCCGGCCGGCGCTGTCCTTGTCGATATAGTCGACATGGCTGTCGGTGTCGGTGTTCTCAAAAGCCGTCCAGCCCCCCTTTGACGTATCACCTCCGGAAACGGCGATCTGCAATTCGCGGATCTGGGCTTCGTGGATGCGGCCGTACATGGTCTCGGTAACGATGCCCTGGGCCAGCGAGAACCACACCTTGGACACCGTGCCGGTCACGGCCTGATCGCTATATTGCAGGTTCTTGTAAGCTTCGTAGGAGGCGCCGATGCCTTGCTTGCCGGCATAGGCCCACGGCGAAGACATGCCCGGACCGTCGCTGGCCTTGCCGCCGGAATTGAGGGTGGGATTGTGATCGGCGGGGGTAACGGCATCGTCGGCGAAAGCTGTGGCGCCGAAGCCCAGACAGGCGACGGCGATTAGGCTCACGGCCGATCTCAATAAGGTCTTAGAACCCGCGAACATCATACGCCTCTCCTGTACCCGGGCCGTGTACGCCATGGGACTTTGTCTGATTGGGCGGAGGTGTCGACATCAGGCCCCCGCCATTTTTTGCGACACTATGCAAAAAAGACGGGCGAGTCGCGCTGCATACGTATTCACGGCTAATGAAATATTCATGAATACGAATTCGGAAGGGTTTGTAAGGTTATTCAGAGGGCGCTATTGGCGCTGACAACGGCCTTCGCCAGGGCTCCAAGCGGCCAGGTCTCCAAGGCATTGACATTTTACGGCCGACTCCGTTTGTGTGGCGGCTCTGGCAATTCGGGAACATGATCATGAACTTGCGTCTTACCACGGCTGTGCCGGCGCTCCTCGCCCTGTCCTTTTTCGGACTCGCCGCCTGCCACGCCCCGGACAAAAGCACGACCGAGGTCACAAGTACCAGCACGTCGGTGAGCGAGGTGATCAGCGCAACGGCACCGTCGGCCGCCGGTGAAGTGACATCCTCCTTGTCGCCCGTCCTGACCAGCGAGCCATTATCCTGCACTGACGAGATCGGCGCCACCGCGGCGGACAAACGCGCCCAGATCTGCCGCGCCGTTTCGCCGGCGACGCACCCGCCGTGTAATGTCGCCAACAGCTGCGCCATGATCGAGGACGAAATCGCCCGCAGCTGCGCCCTGTTCGACGGCCAGGGCCCGGCGATGCCGGAATGCACGACGGCGCCCAAGAGCCAGGCGGCGGCCGTGGCCGTGGTGACGCTGTACTATTCGGCGCTCAACGCCCATGACTATGCGACGGCCTGGCAGCAGTGGGGCGAGGACGGCCCGCCCAACCAAAACCTGACCAAGTTCACAGCCGGCTTTGCCCATACCCGCGCGACCCACGTGACGATCGGCAAGCTGGAACCGGCGGAAGGCGCCGCCGGCTCGATCTATCAATCGGTTCCGGTCGTCGTCGACGCCACCCTCGATGACGGCAAGCACCAGCGCTTTACCGGCGAATATGTCGTCCGCCGCGTCAACGGTGTCGATGGCGCAACCCCGTCCCAGCTGCGCTGGCATATCGATTCCGCCCATCTGACCGCCGCCGCGGGCTGAGGATAGGCGGTCACGCCATGTCGGTTCAGCTTAATCACACCATCGTCTGGTCCAGCGATCCGGCAACGTCCGCCCGTTTCCTCGCCGAGATTCTCGCCTTGCCGGCGCCGCGACGCTTTGCCCACTTCCATGTGGTAGAGGTGGACAATGGCGTGTCCCTGGACTTTGCCCACGCAGCAACGCCCATCCAGTCGCAGCACTACGCGTTTCTGATCACCGAGGCGGAGTTCGACGGCGTGCTCGAGCGCATCCGGGCGCGGGGATTACCCCATTGGGCGGACCCCGCGCGTCAGCGGCCCGGCGCCATCAACCACGGCGACGGGGGACGCGGCGTTTATTTTCCCGATCCGGACGACCATTTTTTGGAAGTGCTGACCCGGCCCTATGGCAGCGGCGGTTGAAGGGCGCATAATCGAGTCAATAAGTGACTCTGAGCCCTTCACGCCGCCGCTTTCATTCGTGCATCATCTCAATCGCAGCACTTGCTCCTCGTGTTATTTCACCGCCAATGCATCGACCTCTATAAGGAAGGCGGGATTGGCCAGTTCGTCCACGATCACAACCGTCATCGCTGTCGGGTGTGCACCCCACACGGCTTGCGCCGCCGCAAATACAGCCCTCATGTCGTTATTTTTAACAACGTAAACGTTCATCTTGATCACATTTTCCTGGGTGGCTCCGGACGCCTTGAGGACTGCCAATAGATTCTCCAAGGCCTGCTTGGTTTGCGGGCCGATGCCGCCCTCTACCACCTTTCCGTCGGACGTTACGCCATCCTGCCCACCGATTGAGAGGATGGTGCTAACCTGAGTGGCCATGACAGCTTGTGAAAAGGCGGGGTTGGCATGGAGTTCAGGAGGATTGAGATGGGTAATTTGCATATGATGGACTCTCCTGTGAGGTTAGGTGCTGCGGATCTAAAGTCGGCGAGAAAAGGCGGGGTACAATTGAGGGTGAGATCGACGACAACACCCCCCAGGCCGGGATGAGCCGGCTGATCATGGCCGCCATCTCCAATAGTCTGGACGTCAATAGTCTGGACGTCCTGCATATCATCTATGCCGGCGCCTAAGGGTGATCACTCCGGCCGCTGCCTCAGGTCGCTCGCTCCGCGTCGATAACGGTCTGCTTTGCCACCTCTTCCACCTTGCCGAGCGCAAAGGCGAGCAGCGGAAGCACGAGCGCGTAGCAATATTGCGTCAGGGTGACCCCGATATGGAACGGGAACCAGATTGTGGGCACACCCAGGCGGGAAATCTCATTGATAAACAAAGCGATCGCGACCACTGCCATTGTCGCCAGTGCCAGCCACTTGCGCTCGCCGCGCATCACGATCCGCGCCGCAATCGCCGCGAACAAGACCATGAAAACGATACGGCCCGTAGCGACCAGGGCATCATTGTGGGCGACGGCGCCGGCAACCCTGATCGCCCAGGCACCCAGGGCGGCGAACAAGACAATCTTTCGCTCTCGCCCGTCCGTCCAGTTATTCCACGCCGCCGTCCAGGCCAGCATCGCCAGCGGCGACAACAGAAAAGTATTCTGCGCGTCCAGCATGGACACGCCCTCCAGGTCAGTCCAGGCGGCAATCGCATTACCCAACCTCAGGCAGGCCGTGGCCACCAGGGCGACTGCCAGCCACCGGGCAAAGCCTGGCCGGGCAGTCGCGCGCGCCGATATGAGCGCGATCCCGGCCAGCAGGAACATCATCACCGGCAGGGCGATTTCGACGATATAGCCGGCAATTGTCCGAAGCCATTCGGCACGGTACAAGGTCTCACCGAACGACGCCTCCGCCAGGATAGGCGCGCTCCTCAAGCCACCGCTCTGATGGTCTCGCCCAATACCTGGCTGCATGAACGCCCGGATCGCCAACACCCCGTCAGGCTCGCCCGCCGTTCGCGGAAGCCGCGCCAGATAAGGCCGGGCGCCGATCACCTTGGGGTTGGCCCCGAGCCGGCCGATGCCGCCGACGGGTTTGCCGTTCCAGAACATCTCGTAACCATCGTCGACCATGGTCGGCCCAAGCAGCACCAGGTCGCCCTGCGGCGGCAAGGCGACGCGGCGGCGATACCAGCCATAGCCGTCCAGGTCAGGATGACCGCGGGCGTGCCACCCGGCCAGATATCCTGGCAGACCCACGTCGCCATCGGTATTTTCCGGCTTCGAGATCAGCTCGATTGGGTCCCAATTGCGATCATCGGTGGCCGGATCGGCCCATCTTGCGTCGTCGCCGGCATGGAAGCGCCAGGATCCGTCCAAAACCGCAGCGGGACCGGTCGGGTCCGGCCGGCCGCCGATCGCCAGCACTGCGACGACCGCTACCACCATCACCAAACTCAAGAAGCAGAACCAAACGTACAGCCGCCGTGACACGTTTCTTCTCCATGAAACAGGATAGCACTTGACTGTACCGATTAAACGCCTTTTACTGGTACGTCATGAGAGTGCCTATTGAATGACTGCAACCCTGCCTCTGTCTGCGCCCCGGCCCATATCCGCGATTCGGCTGGATGGCGGCCGGCTGTGCCTCGATTTCGTCAACACAATCCACGACCGCTACGCTGCCACCGTCGAGGACTATATCTCTACCCCCGAACGTTATGTGCAGTGGGCCAGGCGCGCTGGCGCGCTGGCTCCCGGCGAAGAGGCCGATCCGGGCGAAGAGAGCGACCGCCTCATGACGGACGTTCGCGTGCTGCGGGATGCCGTCTACCGCCTCCTGTCGGCCCGGGTGGATCAGACCCCGCTTCCGGAAGGTCCGCTATCCGTCGAAAATCACTGGCTCGCGCGGGCGCGCCAAAGCCAGATTCTGGACGAAAACGGTCTTCTCACCTGGCGCGTTGAACCGGGCGACCTGCGAATGCCCCTCAAATGTATCGCCCTCGACGTCGTGGATACGCTGGCTGACGCGCGCGCAGGTAAGCTCAAGCTTAAGTGCTGCGCCAATCACACCTCCTGCGGCTGGTTGTTCGCCGACACCAGCAAAAACGGCCTGAGACGATGGTGCGCCATGGAGACCTGCGGAACCCTTAGCAAAATGGCAACCCGCCGCGGACACTCCGGTTCGGCGTGACGGTTAGACATATAAAAGGGGTCAGAGGCGTTTTCGAAAGCGACTGACATAAATCACATACTATAGCCGCGGTAACGCCAATCTATCTCTCGACCTCCAGCTTTACGATCAGCGGCCGGCAATCCAGCTCCGAGGGGCGGCAGATATAGCTCACCTTGACATAGCTGTTGGCTAGGACAGGGCCGTCATGGGCCTGGAAGTCCGGAGCGTCAAAGCGGACGTCCTGGACGGTGAAGCCCCAACTCGTATGCGCTTCTTTCGGCATGGGTTTGAAATCGGTCACCGGACCGGAAACGACGTGATAGGTCTTGTCGGCCATGGCCTTGCGGACGGCCAGTTCGTCGCCGATGATGGACGTGCCTGTCAGCAAGGTCCAGGCGATGCCAAACACAAAGATGCTCCAGGCGAAAATAGGGTGAGGGGGCCATTTCTGGCGCTTGGTCCAGTCGACTTTGGCAGGCTTGTGATGACGGCTGAGGCGGATAAGGATCACGCCGGCCAGCATGAGGGCCGCACCGAGCGCAATGAAGGCCCAGTTTCCCAGATGAAAATCGGACGCGTCGTAGACTGTATCATAGGTCAACATGTTGGTGTCCCCGGAGGATTATACGCGCTTCGGCGAGCAGCTATCCCGACCTGACTCCCGTCGGTCGCAATGAAATCGAGTCATCACATACTCTGAGCGATGGGGTCCGCCTTCACGCTGAACATGACGATCGCCGACGACCTTCGGTGATCATAGATGCTCGGCCCGTAGCGCCGCCTTCATCTGTTCGAGCGCCGCATCGCCGCCGGCCGCCAGCGCGTCGGCAATCCGCGCCAACCTGTCATCGGCCTTGCGGTGCTGGCTGCCCCAGGCGCCGAGCGTGACCAGCACCGGCAAAAGGTCGATGCCGGCCTCCGTCAACCGGTAGATTGCCTTCAGCCCGTGGCTCGGGTCGTCGCTGCGGGTGAGGATGCCTTCGTCCTGCAATGTCTGCAGCCGCTCGGCCAGCGTGCGCGAGGAGATGCCTTCGCCGGATTGCAGGAATTCGCGAAAATGCTTTTTCCCGGCAAACACCAGGTCGCGAATGATGAGCAGCGTCCAGCGGTCGCCGAGCAGTTCGAGCGACAGGTTGATCGGGCAGCCGGACTTTTCGCGCGTCGCCATGCATATGCTTCCATTTGTAAAGCACTTTACTATTGACACCATTGTCCGCCTGCGTCAAATGGTTCCAAAAGTAAAGCATTCTCGGTAACGGCTCTGTTTCGCCGAGGCGGACGACACGTACCCCCAAACGCTCAGGACCCATCCGAAAACGAGGCGAACCCCCCATGAAAAACTTGATATGAAAAACTTGATCCTTCAGATGCAGATTTCGGTCGATGGTTTTGTCGGCGCCAATGACGACCATCGCTGGCAGCTCTGGGAATGGGGCGACGACATCGCCTGGGATGAGGCGTTAAAAGCGGATTTCAACGCCGTCTTTGCCGGCGTCGACACCATCCTGCTCAGCCGCAAGATGGCCGAGGAGGGCTATCTCACCCATTGGGGCAACGCGGCGAAGAAGTTTCCACGCGATCCGTTCTACGCCTTCGCCCAGCGCGTCGTGGACGCCCGGAAAGTGGTGCCGAGCGACAGGCTCGCGGCTTCGCGCTGGGAGCGCACGACGGTGGTGAGCGGCGACCTGCCGCGTGAAGTCGGGACGCTGAAGGCGGGCGAGGGGGGTGATATCGCCGTCTTCGGCGGCGCCGGCTTCGCCTCCGCCTTGATCGCCGCCGGCCTGGTCGATGAATTCCAGTTGTTCATCAATCCGGCCGTGCTGGGCGCCGGCCGGCGCATTTTCGACCAGGGCGGCTTCCGAAACCTGCGTCTGCTCGGCTCGAAAGCCTATGGCTGCGGCATGGTGGTCAACCGCTACGCCCCGGCGCGATGACCGGACGTTAAACGTCGCCTTTTGCCAAAAGCGGACGTTTGGCCATAGACCACCCCCTGCCCGTCATAAATGTTGTGTACTCACAACATTTTCATTGACGGCCGTGCGCGGTGATGTAAGGTACACACAACATTATGTTAGAAGGGCACAACAATATGTATGGCTGGCCAAGATCTCCTGCTTACCTCGTCACCTCGCTATGTCTTTGGCTGATTTTCCTCGCTGCCATTTTCGGCGTTACCTGGGGCAAGTACAACGGCTGGCCTGATGTCGCGCTGTGGGCTCTGGCAGCCGTGCCTGCCGTCACGGTCGTTATTCAGACCTTCATGGCTTACCGGCTTATTTCGAAACAGGATGAGTTCGTCCGCGCACTCACGGCGAAACGTATGTTGGGTGCCATCGGGGCGACAATTACCGTTGTCGTCGCCTACGCGCCTTTTCAGCAACTCTTGGGCGCGCCATACCTTCCAGCCTGGCTCATCTACCCGCTGTTTTGGGGCCTGTTCGGTTTGGTATGCCTGTTTATCCGAAATGGCGGACGCGCATGAAGAGCCGGCTGAAGGTTCTGCGGGCCGAGCGCGACCTTACCCAAGAGCAGCTCGCTGTCCTTATCAATGTCTCGCGCTATGCCATCAACGCGCTTGAGACCGAGCGGCATGATCCGTCACTCGACCTTGCCTATCGCATTGCAGCTGCGTTCTCCGTGCCTGTCGAGCAAGTATTTCCCAACCCCTATTCGAAAGACTAACACGATGAAACATCAAATCTCCTGGCTGGCCGCGGCCGTGGTCAGCCTCGCTCTTGCTTTGCCTGCGTTTGCCGGCGATTTCAAAAGCGACCGCATCACTGTCACGGTACACGGCGAGGGGCGTGACGTTGTCCTGATTCCAGGCCTGTCGTCCTCGGCCGACGTTTGGGACCCAACGATCGCGGCCCTCCCCGGCTATCGCTATCACGTCGTCCAGGTGAAGGGGTTCGCAGGCACTCAGCCGGAGGCGAACGCCAGCGGTCCCGTTGTGGCGCCGGTCGCGGAAGAAATCGCCCGGTATATTGGCGCCGAGAAATTGGAGAAACCTGCCTTGGTGGGTCATTCCATGGGCGGCACCTTGGGCATGATGGTCGCCGCCCGCCATCCGGGCCTGGTATCAAAATTAATGGTGGTCGATATGTGGCCCTTTATGGGGGCCATGTTCGCTCCGGACGCGACCGCGGAATCGGTCGTCCCTGTTGCCAGCCAATTTCGTGATGGCATCATCAATGCACCCGAGGCTTCGCGCAAAACCATGGCCGAGCAAACGATTGCCGGCATGATCAAGACGGAGTCCTTTCGTCCGATCGCCATCAAGCACTCCCTCGACAGCGACCCAGGCACATCGGGTCAAGCCATGTATGACCTCATCACGACGGACCTGCGCCCTGAACTCGCTAAAATCCAGATACCGCTGCGGGTGCTGTGGGCCCTGCCGCCAGGTGCGCCCATGACCGCTGAGCAGATGGAGGGCTATTATCGCATGTCTTACGCGAACGCACCCACCGTGACGATCCGGCAAATCACCGACAGCTACCACTTCATCATGTATGACCAGCCCGAGGCGTTCCAGGCCGAACTAAAGACCTTTCTGCAATAGGCTTGAAAGCTAGGCTTCCCGGTATCGGCGGCTTTCCCCCTTCCGGGCGCATATGCGGCCGGTTGGGGCTGCTGCCGGAATTGCCGTCGGCCTTTTCGACGCTTAAGGACTTGGTGCCCGTTCGAATCCGGCCGCCCCTGCGCCTTAACAGATCAGGTCGTCGAGGGTCTTGTACATAAAGGGCTTGCTCTTGCGCTTAGGCGGCTTGCTGACAATTTCGCTCGCTTTCTTCGGCGACAGCCACGCAATCATCCGGCACTGCACATCGATCACCAATTTGGCGGCTTCATTCAGCGCCTTGGTCTTGGCCGCCAACTGCGGATCGCTCGCATCGACCAGGACCTTGACATCCTTTTGGTAGTCTTCGGCGATCACCTGACAGGCCGCCCATCGCGCCTCGGCCTGGGCTTCCCGCGCCGCATGATACTTGTCGCGGAAGTCGGGATAGAGCTGGACCCACAGATAGATGGTGCTTTCGCTCGGCAGCGTCATGTCGGCGGCCACCATGCGCTTCAATCCGATCGTGCTCACCGCAATCAGCTGGCAAACCCGCTCGGCCAGTTTTTCCGAATAGGTGCTGCGCGGACGCCGCGCTGTTTTTGTCTCCGTGGTCATGGAAGGCCCTCCTCAGGCATAAAAAAGCCCCACCGGTCAAAGACCGTGGGGTTGATTTCGTTCGCAACACTGGATGCTGAGAAAAACCTACCAAGCTTGCCCTGCCATGTCAACGGGAAAATTACGAACTATAATAATTAATTTCACATATCGTAATCATGCGGCAACATAATACCCGTCAAAAATCGCCATATTGAGATTCGGAGCGTCGGTTTTCCGCCAATCCGGACACAGCCACTCCGAATCTCGCCAAACCCTACCGACCAGACACACCCTTGACGCGTCCCCCACAATGCTGAATGATAAGCCCATGACCTCGAACCACGTCGCCATTACCGCCCTCTCCAACCCGCTCGTCAATGAGCGCGGCGAGGTTGCGCGTGGCCGCAATCCGTTGCCGCCCGTTTTCCCGGCTGAGTTCGAACCCTAGGATCATTCCCGCATCTTACCGTTTGCCCAGCCCTTTTGACCCGATCAAAAGGGCTTTTTCTTTTGAGATTCCCTCATGTTGCTGACCATTTCCACCACCCATAAACCCGCGACCGACCTTGGCTTCCTGCTGCACAAGAACCCGGGCAAACTGCACACGACCGAACTCAAATTCGGCGACGCCCACGTCTTCTATCCTGAAGCCGGCGACGACCTGTGCACGGCCGCCCTGCTCATCGACGTCGACCCCATCGGTCTGGTGCGCAAAAACGCCCAGGACGCTTTCGGCCTGCAACCCTATGTCAACGACCGCCCCTATGTCGCCTCCAGCTTCCTTAGCGTCGCCCTGGGCCAGGTCTTCCGCACGGCCATGACCGGCCGCTCCAAGGACCGTCAGGACCTGGCCGACCAGGACCTGCCCTTCACCCTCCACCTGCCCGTCCTGCCCTGCCGCGGTGGTGAAACCGTCCTGCGCCGCCTGTTCGAACCGCTCGGATACACGATTACCGCCGCCCGCCTGCCGCTCGACGACGCCTTCCCGCAGTGGGGCGACAGCGTCTATCTCGACGTCACCCTGGCCGTCACGGCGCGCCTCGCCCAGGTGCTCAAACACCTCTACGTCCTCATCCCCGTCCTCGACCAGGACAAGCACTACTGGGTCGGCGACGACGAAGTCGAAAAGCTGCTGCGCCACGGCGACGGCTGGCTCGACGGCCACCCCGAGCGCGAAATGATCGCCCGTCGTTACCTCAAAAACTTCAAAAGTCTGGCCGACCTGGTCATGGCCCGCCTGTCCGACGTCCCCACGCCCGAATCCGAAGCCGAAACCACGCCCCAACGCGAAGACCAGCTCGAACGCCGGATCAACCTCAACCAGCAACGCCTCGACTGGGTCGTCGCCACCCTGAAGGCCCGCGGCGCCAAGCGGGTGGTCGATCTCGGCTGCGGCGAAGGCAAGCTCATCTCCCTCCTCAGCCAGGACGTCGCCTTTGACCAGATCACCGGCGCGGATGTCTCCGTGCGCGCCCTCGAAATCGCTCGCGAACGCCTCAACTTCGACCGCCTGCCCGAATTCCAGCAACAACGCATCACCCTGATGCAGTCGGCCCTGACCTATCGCGACAAACGTCTTGCCGGCTACGACGCCGCGACTCTTATCGAGGTCATCGAGCACCTCGAACCCGAACGCCTGGACGCCCTGGCCCGCGTCATCTTCGAACACGCCAAGCCCGGCTTGGTCATCGTGACGACGCCGAACGCCGACTATAACGTCCTGTTCGAAAACCTGCCCCCGGGCAAGTTCCGCCATCCCGACCACCGCTTCGAATGGTCGCGCGCCGACTTCCACGCCTGGGCCACCACGACCGCGGCCGCCTTCGGCTACACGGTCGACTTTGCCCCGATCGGCCAGCTCGACCCCGCCCTCGGCGCCCCGACCCAGGCCGCCATCTTCTCACTATCGAAATCCTGACCTCATGACCGAAACCCTCATCACCCTCCCCGAGCTCTCCCTCGTCCTCCTCATCGGCGCGTCGGGCAGCGGCAAGTCGTCCTTCGCCCGCCGCCATTTCCTGGCGACCGAGGTCCTGTCCTCCGACTATTGCCGCGGCCTCGTCTCCGACGACGACAACGACCAGTCGGCCACCAAGGACGCCTTCGAAGTCCTGCACTTCATCGCCGCCAAGCGGCTCGCCGCGGGCCGTCTCACCGTCATCGACGCCACCAATGTCCAGCCGGAATCGCGCAAGTCCCTGATCGCCCTGGCGCGTCAGCACCACGTCATCCCGGTCGCCATCGTCCTCAACCTGCCGCGCGAAACCTGCCTGGCCCGCAATGCGTCGCGCCTCGACCGCCAGTTCGGCAAGAACGTCGTCTGGGGCCAATCCGATTCCCTGCGCCGCTCGCTGAAACTGCTGCGCAAGGAGTTCAGCCAGGTCACCGTCCTCGACACCCCTGAAGCCATCGACAGCGTCCGCATCGAGCGCCAAAAACTGTGGAACAACAAGAAGGACATCACCGGCCCGTTCGACCTGATCGGCGATATCCACGGCTGCTTCGACGAACTCGAACTGCTGATGCACAAGCTCGGCTACGTCATCGACGGCACCCGCCCCTACCGCGTTTCCCACCCGCAAGGCCGCCGCCTGATCTTCGTGGGTGACCTGGTCGACCGCGGGCCCAAAACCCCCGAAGTCCTGCGCATCGTCATGGACATGTGTGCTGCCGGCATCGCCTTCTGCGTCACCGGAAACCATGACTATAAACTGCGCAAAGCCCTCCAGGGCCGCGACGTCAAGGTGGCCCATGGCCTCGCCGAATCCCTCGCCCAATTGGCCGAGGAAAGCGGCGAGTTCAAACGCGACGTCATCGCCTTCCTCGAAAGCCTGGTCAGCCACTATGTCTTCGATGGCGGCAAGCTCGCCGTCTCCCACGCCGGCCTGAAAGAACACTATATCGGCCGCGGTTCCCCGCGCGTCCGCAGCTTCTGCATGTTCGGCGAAACCACCGGAGAAATCGACGAATTCGGCCTGCCCGTCCGTCACGAATGGGCCCGCGACTATCGCGGCGCCACCACCCTCGTTTACGGCCACACCCCGGTCCCCGAACCCGAATGGCTGAACCGCACCATCAACATCGATACCGGCTGCGTCTTCGGCGGCAAGCTGACCGCCCTGCGCTATCCCGAAAACCAGCTGGTCGCGGTCGACGCCCTGCGGACCTATTGCGAACCTGTGCGTCCGATTGCCCGCCCGGCCGACCAGCGCCCGGACGACCTGCTCGATCTCGAAGACGTCACCGGCAAACGCATCGTCTCGACCGAGCTGTTCAACAACATCGTCATCCGCGAGGAAAACGCCATGGCGGCGCTCGAAGTCATGAGCCGCTTCGCCATCGATCCGCGCCTGCTGATCTACCTGCCCCCCACCATGGCGCCGTGCGAGACCTCCAAACTCGATGACTGGCTGGAACACCCCACCGAAGCTTTCGGCTATTTCCAAAAAGCCGGCGTCACCTCTGTCATTGCCCAGGAAAAGCACATGGGCTCGCGCGCCATCGTCGTTCTCGGCCGCGACGCCGCCGTCATCCAACGCCGCTTTGGCGTAGGCGACACCCTGGGTGCCGTCTATACCCGCACCGGCCGCGCCTTCTTCAACGACAAGGCCCTGGAACAGACCTTCCTGACCCGCATGGCCCACGCCGTCGCGACCGCCGGCCTGTGGGACGAACTCAACACGGATTGGCTCTGCCTCGATGCCGAGATCATGCCGTGGTCGGCCAAGGCCCTGGCCCTGCTTGAGCAGCAATATGCCCCGGTCGGCGCCAGCTCCAACCACATTCTGCCCCTGGCCGCTAAGTTCCTGGCCCAGGCCGGCCAACCCGACCTCGCAGCCAAAATGACAGCCCGCGCCGGCATGGTCCATGCCTACCGCGACGCCTATCGCCGCTATTGCTGGACCGTTGACGGCATGGATGGTTACCGAATCGCGCCCTTCCATGTCCTGGCCCACGAAGGCGCGTTCAACATGGACAAGGACCACACCTGGCACCTTGGCTTGATCGATCGCCTGCACGCAGCCGACTCGGCGCTGTTCACCCGCACTGAACGCCGCATCATCGATCTCAGCGATGCGGCCCAGGTCGCCGACGCCACCCAATGGTGGGAAACCAGCACCGCCACCGGCATGGAAGGCATGGTCGTCAAACCGCTCGGCTTCACCGTCAAGGGCGCCAAGGGCCTGATCCAGCCTGGCATCAAATGCCGCGGCCGCGAATATCTGCGCATCATCTACGGCGCCGAATATACCGCGCCCGAACATCTGGCCCGCCTGCGCGCCCGCTCCGTCGGCGCCAAGCGCGCCCTGGCGCAACGCGAATTCGCCCTCGGCTACGAGGCCCTGAAACGCTTCGTCGCCAGCGAACCGCTTCACCGCGTCCACGAAGCCGTCTTCGCCGTCCTCGCCCTGGAAAGCGAGCCCGTCGACCCGCGCCTTTAAACCAACTCCCTGACCTGTGCCCGCAACGCCACAATAGTCCGACAATAATTCTATTGTATGATAATTTCTGGCCGTTATCCCGGATTATGGTACAAGTCCATTTAGAAGACGAGCGGGACGTCAGATACCCGCCGATTCTTTTTGAAAAAGCGGGAAAACATGGCGGAAAATCTCGGGGCGATCGTCTTATTCAACAGGACGTGTAAACTGTGACCGGTGTATCGGACACCGGCCGGGCGGCACTCCTCGCCTTTGTCGGCACGCAGATCCTGCCGCATGAGGCGGACCTGCGCCAATGGCTGGCGCGACTGGGCGTGAAGGCGCATGAATGTGACGATGTCATACAGGATGTCTATTGCCGGCTGCTCCGGCTCGAACGCACCGACCATATTCTCGATCCGCGCGCCTACCTCTTTCGCTCGGCGCGCAATGTCGTGCTTGAACAGGTCCGCAAGAGCCGAATTGTGTCGATCATGACCGTGCAGAATATCGACGACCTCGGCATAGCCGACCAGGGGCCCAGCCCCGAAAGCGCCACCTCGGCGCGTGCCGAGCTGACCAGGGTCCTGGCCCTGATCAAGACCCTGCCCGCCCGCTGCCGCGACGTCTTCGAACTGCGCAAGGTTCACGGCCTGTCCCAGGCCGAAACCGCCAGCCGCCTGCGCCTCAGCGAAAATGTCGTCGAAAAGGAAACCGCCCGCGGATTGACGTTGATCCTGCGCACCATGGCCGGCACGCCCACCCGCGCCGCCGCCAGCCCGGCCTACCCCAAAATACGGGCAAGAACGCATCATGTCGCCGATTGATACCGAGGCGGCCCGGTGGGTGGCCTACCGCCACGCCGGCCGCAACGACCCTGCCGAAGATGCCGCCTTCCAGGCCTGGTACGACAAGGACGATCGCCATCGCGGCGCCTATCTCCGCGCCGAAGCCGCCTGGACCCTGCTCGACCGCGCCCAGGTCATGAGCCACGGCCCCTCGGGCGTAAAACCCCAGCCCGCACACCTGTGGGCACCCCCCTCCCGCCGCGCCCTGCTGACCGGCGCTCTGGCCGCCACGCTCACCGTCTCCGCGGGCGCCGCCTATGTCTTGAGCCAACGCGTCACCTTCACCACCACGCGTGGCGAACTGCGCAATGTCCCCCTGGCCGACCGGTCGGTGGTGGCCATCAATACCGACAGCCAGGTCGATGTCGCTATGACCGACCATCTCCGCCACATTCAGCTGGTGCGCGGCGAAGCCTGGTTCGAAGTCACCAAGAATCCCGACGCCCCCTTTGTCGTCTCCGCCGGCGATATCCGCGTGCGCGCCGTCGGCACGGCCTTCAGCGTCCGCCGCCGTGACCGCGGCGCCGACGTCATGGTGACCGAAGGCACGGTCGAGACCTGGAATATCCATACCCCGGAGCAACGCACCCGCCTGACCGAGGGCAACGAAGCCTTCGTCACCGACCAACAAGCCCCGGTCGCCGTCGCCTTTCAACCCGACGAAGTGACGCGCAAACTGGCCTGGCGCGACCGCGAAATCATTCTGCGCCATGAAACCCTGGCCGACGCGGTCGCCGAATTCAACCGCTACAATACGCGTCAGATCGTCGTCGCCGATCCCGCCCTGGCCCGGATGAGCCTGGTCGGCGGCTTTGCCGTCGATCAACCGGAAACCTTTGCCCGCGCCGTCCACGCCGCGCTCGACGCCCCCGTCCGCATCGGCGATGACCGTATCATTATTGGCACAGTCGGCAGCGCTGAATAAAATTATCCTACAATTCCGGCGGAAAGTTCGCGCACGGATCATCTGGTTATTCGAAGGGACCGTGAGCGTCCCCGAAACTCCAGGGAGAACCTAATGTCACTGATGAATAATGCCAGCTTCCGTAATGCCTTGATGGGGTCCGTCGCCGCTGTCGTCGTGATGGCGCACCCCGCCGCCGCCCAAGACAAGGCCTTCAATATTCCGGCCCAGGACGCCGCCACCGCCGTGCCGTCCTTCGTCCAGCAATCCGGCCTGCAATTGCTGGCCACCTCGAAAGACCTGCAAGGCGTGCGCACCAATGCCGTCCAGGGCACGATGAGCGCCGACGCGGCGCTGAACGCCCTGATCAGCAATACCGGCCTGATCGTCAAGACCCGCGAAGGCAATTCCGCCGTCATCGGCCACGTCGCCACGGCCGAAGCCGCCGGCAACAACGCCGCCGATGAAGCGACCGATCCCGCCCCTCAGGAAGTCGTCGTTGTCGGCATGCGCAAGAGCATGCGCGACGCTCTGGCCACCAAGCGCGCCGAGTCGGGCATTGTCGAAGTCATCTCGTCGAAGGATATCGGCGTGCTGCCGGACGTGACCATCGCCGAAACCCTGGCCCGCCTGCCCGGCCTCAACACCACCCGCGACCGTGGCAATGACAGCCAGGCGGCCATCCGCGGCCTCGGGCCCCGCATGGTCCTGGGCTTGGTCAATGGCCGTGAAGTGGCGTCGTCCGAACCGGACCGCAATGTGCGCTGGGAAATCTTCCCTTCGGAAACCGTATCGGGCGTCGAGGTCTACAAGACCTCGCAGGCCAAGCTGGTTTCGGGCGGCATCTCCGGCACGGTCGATATCCAGACCCTTCGCCCGCTCGACTACCGGGGCCCGGCCCTGACCCTGCGCGGCGGCCTGGTCTCGTATGACGGCGGCTCGAGCCTGCCCAATTATGACGGCCTGGGCTGGCGTGCTTCGGGCGCCTATGTCACCAAGATCACCCCGCAACTGGGTCTGGTCGTCAGCTTCGCCGCGCAAGACCAGAAGAACGGCTATGAGAACGTCATGGGCGGCGGTTGGAACAATGCCGCGCCGGGCGCTGTCACGCCGGGCGGTCCTCTGGTGCAAAATCCATGGGGCGCTTCGTTCGAGGAAAAGGCGATCGACTCGAAGCGCTATAGCGTCTCGTCCTCGCTGCAATGGAAGCCCTCGGATACGTTCGAAGGCCGCTTTGATGTCCTGGCCAATACGGTCAAGATCGACGAAGAAGGCAATGGCGGCTGGTTCTCCGACTGGGGCAACTGGGCCGGCGACGGCTCGGGCGGCATGTTCACCAATACCGTGGTCGAAAATGGTTCGCTCGTTGCAGCGACCGTCAATGTGCCGTGGAATGCCTCGCACCCGTATTCCAGCCACTATCAGCAGGACATGAAGCTGTTCGCCACCGGCGTGAACGGCAAGTGGCGGTTCGACGATTGGACCGTCGTCGCCGACCTGGCCTACAGCCAGGCGGAGCGTTACGGCCTGTGGCAGGCGGTTGAAATGTCGGCGGCATCGGGCCAGAACCGCTTCGATTATCGCGGCAGCCATCCGATGGTCTATACCGAGATCAGCCCCTATGAGGCCGCCCAAAACGGCAGCCTGTACGCCGCCAACGGCCACGCCGACGTCAGCCGTCTGCGCGATACCCTGACCACGGCCAATCTCGACGCCACCCGGAATTTCCAAAGCGGCTTCTGGACGTCGCTGCAGTTCGGCGCCCGTCTGTCGACACGCGTCAAGGAAGATGCCGAACCCGGCAGCGCCCTGACCTCGGCGGTCGCGCCCCTCAGTGGCTCAGCGCTCAGCGGCAACCTGTTCCAGCCGTGGACCTACAAAAACTTCAGCGTGCCGACCATGATCTACGCCTCGTTCGACACGCTGGCGCCGATCGTTTACGGCGCAGCCGGCGCGGCCAGGCTGAACCCCGACTTCAAGAACACGCCGTTCGTCTCCAAAGTGACTGAAGACGTCGCCGAAGCCTATGTTCAGGGCAATTACCAAACGACCTTCATGGGCCTGCCGACCGACGGCAATGTCGGCGTGCGCTTCATCAGCGTGAAGAGTGAAAGCACCGGGCCGCTCAGCGGTTACGGCACCGGCCTGACCACGGCCAAGAACGACTATACCGAGGTCCTGCCCAGCGCCAATGCCCGTCTCGAAGTGGGCGACGGCGCCTACATCAAGATCGGTCTGGCCCAGGCCCTGTCGCGTCCGCCGCTCAACGACATGCGGGTTGACGGCTATGTCGACCTGTCGGGCGCCGGTCCGCAATATTACGGCGGCGCGGGCAACCCGTACCTGAAGCCCTACAAGTCGACGCAACTTGATGTCGCCTACGAGAACTACTTCCATAAGGACGGTTTGTTCGCCGTGGCAGCCTACTACAAGAACATCGACAACTACATCGGCGCGGGCACCTACGATCTGGTCGTCAGCGGCAAGCCGGTAAAGTTCACCTCGATGGTGAATGCCGAGAAGTCGGGTGTGCTGAAAGGTGTCGAACTGACCTTCCAGACACCGTTCTACTTCATCCCGGGTCTGGACCATTTCGGCATCTATTCCAACGCGGCCTTCGTCAGTTCCAATATCAAGGAAACGACCCCCGTCGGCAATCCGTTCCCCATGAACGGCGTCGCCAATACGACGTCCACGGTCGACCTGTGGTATGCCGATGACAAGCTGGAAGCGCGTCTGGGCATGAAATACCATACGCCGTTCACCATCCTGTACACCTGGTCTTCAGGCGCCCTGTCGCGCGTGCGGTCTGAGACGACTCTGGACTTCAGCGCCAGCTACCGCGTCAACGACCACGTCACGGCACGTCTGCAAGCCGGCAACCTGCTGGATACGCCCTTGCGTACCTACGAAAACAACAATCCGAGCCAGATCCAGCGCACCGACTACTACGGCCGCCGCATCCTGGTCGACCTGACTCTGAAATACTAAGGCGCGAGCCGAAAATTCAGGTTTATTCTTTCTCCACGCGCACTGGTGGGGCGCTCAAACAGAACGCCCCACCTTTTTTGTGTCAGGCTTTTTTTGTCAGGCCCTTTTTTGTACACGTGGGCTGAACAGGAATGTAATCCATGCAAAAGACGGTTTCCGGCGCCAGTCTGGAAAATATCGTCATACTGGGCGGCGGTACGGCCGGCTGGATGGCGGCGGCGGCCTTGTCCAGGGCTTTGACGGGCCATGCGACGCGGATCACCGTCGTTGAATCGGAAGAGATCGGCATTGTCGGGGTTGGCGAAGCCACCGTCCCGACCATCCACGCCATGAACCGCATGCTGGGCCTGCCTCAGGCGGAGTTCATGCAGCGCTGTCAGGCGACGATCAAACTCGGTATCGCCTTTGTCGACTGGGGCGAGCTTGGCAAGCGTTACATGCACGGTTTCTCGCCCTATGGCGCCGGGCCCGCGGCGGGCCAGTTCCACCGCCTGTGGCTGAAATATGCCCAAATCGCAGCACACAGAGAAACGCCGAACATAGACGACTACAATATCAGCAGCGTCGCCGGTTACGCCGGACGCTTCGCCTTGCCAAAGCCGGGCGCGCCGGCCGACGTGGCGATGAACTATGCCTATCATTTCGACGCGGCCCTGTACGGCCAGTATCTGCGTGACTATGCCCAGGCCCGCGGTGTCACACGCATCGAAGGGCGCGTCGTCGAGGCGGCCCAACACGCGGAGACGGGCTTTATCGAACACCTGGTCCTGCAGTCGGGCGAAACGGTCGCCGGTGATTTCTTCATCGATTGCAGCGGCTTCGGGGGGCGACTAATCGAAGCCACGCTGAAGACCGGTTATGAGCCGTGGGGCCACTGGCTGCCGTGCGACCGGGCCATCGCCGTGCCGTCCCACTCGGAAGGGCCGGTCCTTCCCTATACGCGCTCGACGGCCGCCGAGGCCGGCTGGATGTGGCGCATTCCGTTGCAGCACCGCGTCGGCAACGGCTATGTCTATGCCAGCGCTCACCTCGACGATGACGCGGCCGAAGACCGGCTGATGGCGCAACTAGACGGCCAAGTTTTGGCCGCGCCACGCCGCCTGCGCTTTGTCACGGGCAAGCGCAAACAGGTATGGAACCGCAACTGCCTGGCCCTGGGGCTGGCGGCCGGGTTCCTGGAGCCGCTGGAATCGACCAGCATCCACCTGATCCAGACCAGCCTGTTCCGCCTGCTCAGCCTGTTTCCCGACAAGAGCTTCGATCCGGCCGAGATCGCTGAATTCAATCGCCAGACCGATGAGGAATACGAGAATGTCCGCGACTTCCTGATCGCCCACTACAAGATCGGCCGGCGCGACGATACGGCGTTCTGGCGCCAATGCCGCGATATGGCCGTACCGGAGCGGGTGACACAAATCATCGACCTGTTCGCCGCCAAGGGCCGGCTGTCGCTGCGGCCGGAACACCTGTTCGGCACGGAAAGCTGGCTGGCCGTGCTGCTGGGCCAGGGCGGGCTGCCCCACGGCTACGACCCGTTGCTGCGTCCCATGCCGGACACCCAGGTCACGGCCCAGGTGGCGCAGGTCAAGTCAGCGCTGGAGGCCATGGCGTCACGCCTGCCGAGCCACGACGCGTTTCTGCAGGCTTTGCTTAATCCGGAGGCCGGTCATGCCGTCGCCCATTAAACGCGTCGCCATCATCGGCGGCGGGACGGCCGGATGGATGACCGCCGCCTGGATGGCCAAGGTCATGCGGCGCAATATCGAGGACATCGTCCTGGTCGAGTCCGACGACATCGGCACGGTCGGGGTCGGAGAAGCGACCATTCCGTCGATCCGCAAATATAACCATTGGCTGGGCCTGGACGAAGACGAGTTGCTCAAGACCAGTCAGGGCACGTTCAAGCTGGGGATCGAGTTTGTCGATTGGGGCCATGTCGGCAACCGCTACCATCATTCTTTCGGGCCCAATGGCCGTGAACTGAACGGCCTGCCGTTTCATGCCCTGTGGCTACGTCAGCATCTGAACGACAGCGGTAATAATACCCAGACCAACGACACTTTGGCCGACTACAACCTGCAGACCCAGGCCTGCCTTCGTGGCCGCTTCATGCGCCCGACCGGCGCCAATTCGCCGCTGGCCACCATCGCCTATGCCTTTCAGTTCGACGCCGCCCTGTACGCGCAGCATCTCCGGCGCCTGTCGCAGGCCAATGGCGTCCGGCGCATCGAAGGTAAGATCGTCGCTGTCAACCTGCGCCCCGACGACGGTTTCATCGAGGCCGTAACGCTGGAAAGCGGGGCACGGGTCGAAGCCGACCTGTTCATCGATTGCTCCGGCTTTCGCGGCTTGCTGATCGAAGAAGCGCTTCAGGCCGGCTGGGTCGATTGGTCCCTCTGGCTGCCGTGCGACCGGGCCTGGGCCGTGCCGACGGAAAAATCGGGACCGATCGTACCCTATACGCGCTCCATTGCCCATACCGCCGGATGGCAGTGGCGGATACCGTTACAGCACCGGAACGGTAACGGTCACGTTTTCGCCAGCAGCTTCATGAGCGAAGACGCGGCGCGCGACGTGCTGATGCAGAACCTGGACGGCGCAGCTCTGGCCGAACCGCGCCTGTTGAAGTTCCGTGCCGGACGCCGCAAGGCGTTCTGGGTGAAAAACTGCGTCGCCATCGGCTTGTCGGGCGGGTTCCTCGAGCCTCTGGAATCGACCTCCATTTTCCTGATCCAGAACGCCATTGCGCGCCTGCATGTGCTGTTTCCCGACAGCGGATTCGACAATGAGGACATCGCCTTTTTCAATCGTGAATCCGTCAAGGAATATGAGGATGTCCGCGACTTCATCATCCTGCATTACAAGCTGAGCCAGAGGACGGATTCAGACTTCTGGACCTACTGTCGGGAGATGCCGGTACCCGAGCGCCTGGAACAGCGCATGGCGCTCTTCCGGAGCCGCGGCCGCATTTTCGAGGAGAAGGGTGAACAGTTCGGCTTGTCAAGCTGGCTGGCCGTGATGTGGGGTCAGGGCCTGCGACCGCGCGCCCCCGATCCCATGGCCATGGCCATGACGGACGATCAACTGAAACGTTGGCTGAACGAAACACGCGACACCGTCTCCGCCTGTTGCGACCATATGCCGACTCACGAAGCCTTCATCGCCGGGCATTGTGCCGCGACGAGACCTGGCTAGCCATCGCCCCATTTGGCTCACAAAAATAACATAATAGCTCGGTAGAGAGCCCGGATTGCACCCGCGTGTCCGGCGCCGCGGCCCTGTTCCCCACGCATCCGATCGATGATCGTGCAACTGCCGGAGTTCTAAAAATATCTGTATCCATAGCCAAGACCCTGGCGTTCCTCGGGGTCGCTCTGTCGCTTGCCGCTTGTGGTGACTACGCCGTCGTCAAGCCCCCCTTCCCCAATCAGGCCGTCGTCAAAAAGGCCGAAACCGTCCTCGCCGCTCCCGCCGCCCTGCCCTGGACCGACTGCCGCAAAAGCCTGGGCAATCCGACCGTCACCGTTGCCGGCGTCGATGCCGCCAACCGGAAATGGGAAGCCGACAACCTCGTCACGGTCGACCTGCCGTGGAAAGCCCACGCGGCCTGGAATCCGAAACTGCCGATGAAAGGCCTTCAGGTCCACCGCCTGGCCGCGCCATCGCTTCAGGCCGCGCTCAACCTGATCTGGGAGCAAACCGGCCACAGCCAGGCCGAGATCGACCGCGTCGGTCTTTCGGCCATCGGTGGTGGCTTCAACTGGCGCCCGGTCCGCGACGGCTCTGGCCTATCGGCCCACGCCTATGGTTGCGCCGTCGACTTCGATCCCGACCGCAACGCCATGGGCGACGACGCACCCAACTTCTCGCGCCCGGAAAACCGCTACGTCGTCGAAGACTTCCGCACGGCCGGCTGGGCCTGGGGCGGCACCTGGGAGCGCCCCGACGGCATGCACTTCCAGGCCGCGACAATCGCCTGATCCCAACTGGCGCAAACCGCCCGCTTCCCGCATAACAGCAAGATCGGTCAGGCCTCAGCCCGCCGCCGCTGCTATGTGGGATAATACCAGGGAGACTTATGTGACCGCAACCGCCGTCCAACAGTATCACAGCCGCATGCAGCGGGTGTTGGACTATATCGACGGCCATCTCGACGACGACCTGGACGTGGCGGTTTTGAGCGGCGTCGCCGCCTTCTCGAAACACCATTTCCACCGCCAGTTCTCCGAACTGTTCGGCATCAGCGTCTACAGATATGTGCAGCTTGCCCGCCTGAAGCGCGCCTCTTACCGGCTGGCCTTTTGTCAGGACAACTCGGTCTTCGATATCGCGTTGGACAGCGGTTACGCGGCGCCCGAGGCCTTCGCGCGCAGCTTCAAGAAGCGCATCGGCCAAAGCCCGAGCGCTTTTCGCAAGCTGCCGCAGTGGTTTTCCTGGCACGAGGCCTACGGGCCGTTCCACGCAGCCAGGAGCCGGCAGACCATGACTTTCAGCGACGACCAGGTGACCCTCACCGACTTCCCCGCCACGCCCGTGGCCGTTCTCGAACACCGCGGCGATCCCGCCCTGATCGGCGACTCGATCCGCCGCTTCATCGCCTGGCGCAAACAGGCCGGCCTGCCGCCGAAACTGAGCGCGACCTTCAACATCCTCTATAACGACCCGGAAACCACAGCGCCGGAGGACTATCGGCTCGACATCTGCGCAGCCACCGCAAAGCCTCTGGCGGGCAACGATGCCGGTATTATCTCAGGTGTTATTGCCGGCGGCCGTTGCGCCGTCCTGCGCCTGACGGGATCCAGCGA
Source organism: Asticcacaulis sp. P2_B1 (assembly GCF_056404915.1). Lineage (NCBI taxonomy): Bacteria > Pseudomonadati > Pseudomonadota > Alphaproteobacteria > Caulobacterales > Caulobacteraceae > Asticcacaulis > Asticcacaulis sp. P2_B1. The sequence continues at coordinate 973,342 of NZ_JBFUDD010000002.1, forward strand.
CAATCTGCGCCCTGCGATAAGCTGGCTCTACCGCGACTGGCTGCCGCGCAACGGCCACGACACGCGCGACGCCCCCTTGTTCGTTCAGCGCGTCGTCTTCTTCCCCGAGGCACCCGAGAATGCCGCTGTGACGGATATCTTCCTGCCGCTGCAATAGGGTGATCTACTGACATTTGACGACCTGGCCGCCTTTATCCTATTGAGAACATGCAGGTTGAAGGCGGCACATGACGACGCAAACACTCTCGGCAAAAGACGCCCGGCGCATAGCTCTCGCGGCGCAGGGTTTCGGCCGCCGGCCGGCGCGGCCGCCTTCACGCGCCAGGCTTCTCAAGGCCATCGAAGACCTGGGCGTCGTCCAGATCGATTCCGTCAATGTCGTGTCGCGCACCCATTACCTGCCCCTGTTCTCGCGCCTCGGCGCCTATCCGCGCGCCGATCTCGAAGACCTGGCCTGGGGCAAGAAGCCCGGACTGTTCGAATATTGGGCCCACGAGGCCAGCCTCCTGCCACGCGACCTGCAACCTCTCCTGCGCTGGCGCATGGAAGACGCGCGCAACGGAGTCGGCGTATGGAAAGGCGTCGCCAAATTCCTCCACGAGCAGCGCGACACCGTTGAATATGCTCTAACGCAGATCCGCGAACGCGGCCCTCTGGCGGCCTCTGAGATCAAGATCGGCAATGGCAAAACAGCAGGTTGGTGGGGGTGGAGCGACGCCAAGCACGCCATGGAATGCCTGTTTTGGGCCGGCGAGGTCACCACCTCCAGCCGGCGCAGTTCTTTCGAGCGCATCTACGCCCTGCCCGAAACGGTCTTTCCTGCCGACATTCTCAACCGGCCGACGCCGTCCCGCGCCGAAGCCCACCGCGAACTGATCCGCCTGTCGGCCAGGGCGATGGGCTTGGCAACCGCGCGCGACCTCAGGGACTATTACCGTCTGGGTCTCGCCGACACCGCCGCCGCCATCGCCGCCCTGGTCGAGGCCGGAGACCTGCTGCCGGTGCAAATCGAAGGCTGGAAGGACCAGGCCTATCTCCACAGGGACGCGCCCACCCCCGCCCCGATCAAGGCTCACGCCCWGCTCTCGCCCTTCGACAATGCCATCTGGTTCCGCGAGCGCACCGAACGTCTGTTCGGCATCAGAGTCGTGCTCGAAATCTACACGCCGGCGCCGAAACGCGTTTACGGCTATTATGTCCTGCCCTTTCTCGAAGGCGAGGCCATCACCGCCCGCGTCGACCTGAAAGCCGACCGCAAGGCCTCGGTCCTGATCGTTCAGGCCAGCCATCGCGAACCGGCCGCGACGAAGACGACCGCCGAACGCCTGGCGGCGGAACTGCGCCTCTTCGCTGGCTGGCTGGGCCTAGATACGGTCCGGATCGAGCCGCGCGGCAGTTTGGCTGCGGATTTGGCGCAAATATTTTCCCATTAATTGCAACAATCATTCATTTTGTGAAAATTCATTGACGCACGTGACGTTTTTTCTTTAGGTTTCAGTCAACCAGAAGATCGACGCGCCGCCTTCGGTCGGCGTCGAAAACAGGAGACGTCCATGTCTTTTACCCCTTCCCGCCGCGGTCTGATGGCCGGCGCCGGCCTGGCCGCTTCAGCCCCCACCCTTGCCGCCGCAAGCAAGGGTTTGCGCGTCTTGGGCCTGATGACCGAGACCGTGGCCAATCCCATCGGCGTGCAGCTGTCTCAGGTGCGCCTGTCATGGCAGCTCGCATCGGCCAAGCGCGGCACAATGCAAACCGCCTGGCAGGTCCAGGTCGCGTCTTCGCCCGCCAAGCTGAAAGCCGGCGATGTCGATCTGTGGGACTCCGGGCGGATCGACGGCGACCGATCCTTCGACGTCACCTACGACGGGAAGCCGCTCGCCAGCCGCCAACGCGCCTGCTGGCAAGTCCGGGTTTGGGACAACCACGGCCGCAGCGCCGTCAGCGACCCCGCCTTCTGGGAAATGGGCTTGCTGTCACCGGCCGACTGGACCGGGCAATGGCTGGCGGCCGAGGATGCCGAGATGCGCGGCGACCGCGAAGCCGGGGCCGTCTGGGTCACCGCGCCGCCTCCCGGCAAGGACCAGACCTGGCAGTTCCGTCTCGACTTTACCCTGGACGGCGACGCCGAAGTCACCCTGATGACCGTCGCCAACGCCACCTACAGCGCCTTCATCGACGCCGCGCCCGTCGACCTGCCGCCCTTTTCGAGGCTGGCCTTCGGCGGCCAGAGCACCGTCGCCTCGGCGACCGCGCTGAAAGCCGGCCGTCATACCCTGGCGCTCAGCGTCGCGGCCGGCGGCGACGTCAAATGCGCCATGCTGGTGCGTGCCAGGCTGGCCGACGGCCGTATCGTGCACTTCACCGGTAACTCGGCACGGACCTCGACCGACATGCCCGACGGCTGGGCCGCGCCCGCCTTCGACGACAGTTCATGGACCGCCGCCACACCCTTACCCGAAGCGCCCCTCCCCCTGCCGGGCAAGGGCGCCTTCCTGCTGCGCCGTGATTTTGCCGCCAAGAGAGCGGTCGCCTCGGCCCGTCTCTATGTCACAGCGCTCGGCGCCTATGAGACCCATATCAACGGTCAAAGGGTCGGCGACGGCTTGCTGGCGCCTGAAAGCACCGATTTCAGTAAACGCATCCTCTATCGCGTCCACGATGTCACCGCCCTGGTGAAGGCCGGCGCCAACGCCATCGGCGCCATGGTCGGCGACGGCTGGTACGGCAGCTACCTGGCGCCCGTCGGTCGCTTCCCGTTCGGCGGCGCGCCCTTGCGCTACCTGGCCCAGCTCGAACTGACCTATGATGACGGCAGCCGCGACACCATCGTCACTGACAACCGGTGGTCGGTCAGCCCCGCCCCCGTCACCATGAGCGAGATCTATGACGGCGAGGACTACGACGCCCGCCTGGAGCAGCCCGGCTGGACGACCGCCGGCTTCACCGGTGACGCGCGCTGGAGTCCGGTGACCATCGCGCCCAGGGCCATGGGCCGGCTGGAAGGCATGATCAGCCCGCCGATCCGCCGCACGAAGACCCTGACCGCCAAGTCGATCAAGGCCGTCAACGGCGCCTACGTGCTCGATTTCGGCCAGAATTTCGCCGGCTGGGTCAAACTCAAGGTCAAGGGCCAGGCCGGCGACAAGATCACCCTGCGTTTCGCCGAGGTTCTGAAAAGCGACGGTGGTATCGACCAATCCAACCTGCGTGCCGCCCGCGCCGCCGACACCTATATTCTGAGCGGCGATCCCAAGGGCGAAACCTATGAGCCGCACTTCACCTATCACGGCTTCCGCTATGTCGAGGTCTCGGGCCTGAAAGCCGCGCCGGCGGCCGGCGATATCCAGGGCATTGTCGTCCACAGCGACCTGAGCGAAACCGGCCACCTGCGCATCGGCAATCCGCTGATCAGCCAGATGTGGCAAAATACCTTGTGGAGCCAACGCTCCAACTTCATGGGCATTCCGACCGACTGCCCGCAGCGCGACGAACGCCTGGGCTGGATGGGCGACGCCCATGTCTTTTGGGACGCGGCCTCGTTCAACATGAATGTCGCCGCCTTCACCGAACGCTGGATGGGCGACGTCCGCGACGCCCAGGAGGACAACGGCGCCTACACCAATGTCTCGCCCAATACGATCCATGACTGGGGTAAGGGCGGCGCTTCGCCCGGCTGGGCCGACGCCGGCGTTATCCTGCCGTGGACGGTGTGGAAACGCTTCGGTGACACCGCGGTCATCGATCAGCACTGGGACTCGATGACGCGCTATATCGACTTCATTTCAGCCCATAGCGACGATCATATCTGGACAAAGGGACGCGGCGCCGATTTCGGCGACTGGCTGTCCTTCGATTCCAAATATCCCGGCGACGCCACCACCCCCAAGGAACTGCTGGCCACCGCCATGTCGAAGCACTCGACCGACGCCATGGCCGACATGGCCGCGGCCACCGGCCGTACGGAGGCGGCCGCGACCTACCGCGCCTTGGCCGCCGATATTAAAGCCGCCTTCATCAAGACCTTCGTCCAACCCGACGGCACGGTCAGCAACGACTCCCAGACCGGCTATATCCTGGCCCTGCGCTATGATCTGTTGCCGGCAGAACTGCGTGCCGCCGCGGCGGCCAAACTACAGGCCAACATCCTCCGGCGCGGCGACATGCTGACGACCGGCTTTCTCGGCACGCCGTTCAGCCTCGATGCCCTGGCCGATGCCGGCTACAGCCAGACCGTCTACGACCTGTTGCTGCGCACCGCCTATCCGTCGTGGGGCTATATGGTGGCCAAGGGCGCGACGACCATCTGGGAACGCTGGAACGGCGACACCGGCGATGTGTCGATGAACTCGTACAACCACTACTCGCTGGGCGCCGTCACCGGTTTCGTTTTCCGCCGCATCGCCGGCATCGACCCCATAGAGCCGGGCTTCAAGACCTTCGCCGTCAACCCGGTCACCGATCCGCGCGTTAAAACCGGCGGCGGCGACTTCGACTCCATGCTGGGGCGCTTGTCGACCGATTGGTCGCACGGGCCGGGCGGCAGCTTTGCCCTCAGCGTCACCGTGGCGCCCAATGCCCGCGCATTGGTCCATCTCCCCACGACCGCGCCGGACAAGATCCGCGAAGGCGGCAAGCCTTTGACCGATCATCCCGATGTGAAACTTGTTGGCCCCGACGGCGGTCGCACGGTGGTCGAAATCGGCTCTGGCACCTACCGCTTCACTGTTTCGGCCTGAAATCCGTCAGGAAAATAAGGTACTGAGGCCGATCATTTCAGGCTCGGGCGCCAGGATGATATGGACCGGGATATCCGACACATAGTTGGACAGACGGCCCTTGGCATGGAAACGTTCGCTGAAGGCCTCCCGGTTCCACAGGCTGCTGGTCAGCTCGATCAAGCTGCCGGACAGATAGATACCGCCGCGTGCGCCCGTCATCAGGGCCGCGTCCGACGCCGTCGCCGCCAGCCAGCCGATGCACAAAGACACGGTCTCCATCGCGCGGGCATCGCCGGCTACGGCGCGGGCGACAATCGCCTCGGGCAGGATATCCTCCACCGGCAGCGCGTCGATAACGCCAAGACAGCGCCAAATTTCCCGCAGCCCCTGCAAAGAGACGGCGCGTTCGCGCGACACCCGGCCGAATTTCGCTTCCATGACGTCCAGAACGGCTTTTTCGCGTGCGGTGACGGCCGGCAGGTCGGTATGGCCGCCTTCGCTGGGCAGAATCGTCGCCTCATTGAGATCGTCAGTGACGATCAGCGCCGAACCGAGGCCGAAACTGGCGCCGATCAGCATCCGCGGCTGGCTGGGATCACCGTCGCCGCCGCAAATCCGCAGGGTTTCGTCCGGCCGCAGCAGCGGCACGGCCATCGCCTTGCAGACGCAGTCATTGACCAGGTTCAGGCGCCGGATCTTCAGCAGGTCGCGCAACCAGTCCCTCTGGATACGAAACGGATCATTCGGCATGGCCAGGCCGCCATCCTGTTCCCAGCCGCAGGCAGCGACCGCGGCGCCGATCAGGGCGCGATCGCTCTTCTTGTTCAGAAAGTCGTCGATGGCCTGACTGAAGTCGTCGAAAGTCCGGCAGGGATAGGACACCGAGTGTTCGGGCCGCTGGCGCGACTTCGCCATGGCCAGCTTGACCTCGTTGTTACCGCTAGCATCGATAAGTAAAGCTTCCTCGCTCATATGACTTTATCCAACCTGTAGGCTACGCCGGGTAAAGTACCCTGCGAAGCTTAACGAGAGATTGTGATAGCCTGTCGCGCCTGCCGCCAGTCTTTTTCAGTCTATTCAAACGGTCTCGACGTCAAAACTCCGTGAACATCTGCATTTAGTGCGTCAGGGGCGCGATCGTCTCCGTCAGCATCTTGAACTGGGCATCGACAAGAGGCTGGTTGGGGTCGTGACCGACACGCGGCACCAGAACAAAAGCCTTTTGCGGCGCCGTGATACTATCGAAATAGGCGCGCGCAATGGTAGGTGAGGTCAGCAGGTCTTCGGCGCCCTGGGTGATAAAGACCGGCACGTCGAAATGCGTGCCCAGTGCCGGCAGGTCGACGCCGGAATACATGCCGTCGCCGTGCAGGCCGACGAACTGGATGTAGGAATAATCCTCGCCGGCCTCGTAATCGGCCTCGTATTCGGGCGTGGTGTATTGCGCTTCCGGCTGCCACCATGCCTTCGGTGCAGGGTCGGTGACCATGGCCTCGTATTTGCGGTCGATGCGGCGCATGGCGCCCGAGCTGCGCGGATCGGTCCACGGTGGCGCATCCAGGCCTTCGAGAATTTTCACGCTGTCGGCGTCGCCGGCGGCGCGCGCCAGGGTAAGAAGGTGGGTATAGGTCTCGGGCTGATTGACCTTGTAAGAGACGATCTGCGCCGAACCGAGATAGGCATAGAACAGGTCGGGCCGGGTCTTGATCATGTATATGGCCAGGATCGAGCTCCACGAACCGCCCATCAAGATGACCTTCGGCTTGCCCAGATGATGCGTCAGGTACTCGGCCACTTCGATACCGTCATCGCTGATCTGGCCGAAGGTCAGGGGCGTGTCTTCCGACGGCCGGTTTTTACCGTAAGTCTTGCCGGCCCCGCGCTGGTCCCATTGCACCAGGGTGAAGTTCTTTTTCCAGGCACCGTAGAGGTTGTCGGCATAGGGGCTCATCGGATTGCCCGGACCGCCGTGCACCATCAGGAGCACCGGGTTGGCGCAACTGTCGCCTTTGATGGTCACCCACTGCTCGATACCGCCTATGGTGACGAAGCCCTCTTCGTTGATGGCCTGCGCCGGAGAGGCGCAGCTGATGGGGCCGGCAATAGCGGTGGGCGCTTCGGAGTGTGCGGCCGTGGCGGCCAGCGCGACGGCACAGGCGGCCAACAAGGCGGCCAACGGGGTGGGAAGTCGGGAAGGATAGGTCATCGCCTGTCATGGCATGCCATGTGACGCAAAGCACCTGAATTCTTTCGCGGAATCTTCTTACCCTGACGGCGCTTGAGTTTGACATATCCGCCGACGGATCGCGACGCGGCCGCGACGAGATTCGGAGTAGATGTGGCGCTTTTCCAAGGAAACCCGCACTCCGAATGGCGAGGCTGCACGTGTTAAAGGTAATATTATACCTATATCACGGACGGGGCCGCCGAGTAAAATCGGCCTCGCACCGACACTATGGGGATTTTTTTCGGCCCGTCATTCGCCTTTCAGCATCGATTTTTTTCATCCGGCACAGGCATTATAATCGAGCAACGCGCCCGCTGAAAATCGGGTTCGATATCACTATATGCTAGCGACAATGAATATGTTCCCCGTTACCTCCCCTCCGCATTATCCCACGCGTGCCGAACACCTGGCCGACCTTGTCATTCATATCGTCGGCCTGACGCTTGCCGTGGTCGGCGGCGCCGTGGCGCTGGCTATCGCAGTCAGCCACGGCCAGATCGGCCGCGTTGCCGCTATCGGTGTCTACGCTCTGGGCATGGTGGCCATGCTGGCTTTTTCGACGGCTTATAATTTCGCCCACCCGAAATGGCAGCCCTTTCTGTACCGGGTCGATCATGCCGGCATCTTCCTGATGATCGCCGCCAGTTACACGCCGTTTACAACGCAGTTGCTGCACGGCACGTGGAGTTGGGCCATGACCAGCACCGTCTGGGGCCTGGCGACGATCGGAATCCTGAGTAAGTTATTTTTGCCGCGCCTGGGCGAAATGGTGACGGTTGTCTTCTACCTGGCGCTGGGGTGGGTGGTGGTGGTGGCGATCAAACCGCTGACCCACGATACGCCCCTGCCGGCGATCATCCTCCTGGCAGCCGGCGGAATCGTATATTCGATCGGCGCCGTCCTGTTCATCATGAAGCGCCTCAAATTTCGCCGCGCCATCTGGCATGGCCACGTCCTGGCCGGGGCAGCGACACACTACGCCGCCATCATGGTCAGCGTCGTTCTGGTCGCCGTGAAATAGCCCCCAATCCCCTGTCTCCAGTCTTCCGGTACCGACACACTGAACCGACTGGCCAAACCTGACCGAGTGATTCAACCGCTCGCTTTCGACAAGACATTCCCGACATTCTAAGGGAGGATTCACCTTTTTGCCGTAAGTTTAAGGTCGTCACCGCCCTCGATAGCGAGGTGCGGCGTGTATGAGGACCGATTACCGTCATTATGAGTTTGCGTAGCCTGATCGATTGGCGTCTGTGGCGCTGGAACATAAGTCCGAAGGCCCGCGTCCTGATCGCCGTCGTGGCTGCCGGCGGTATTGCGACCATGGTGGCCATTGTCATGCTGTTGCAGGCGTCGCTCACCACGATCGCCGCCAAGGCCGATCAGATGGACATCGTCCGCTCCAATGACCTGGTCGAAGCGTCCGTCGAGTCGACGCTCAATCGCATGACGGCCATAGGGACCGACAATGCCCAGTGGGACGATGCTGTCGATCACCTTTACCGGGCGAAGATCGACACATCATGGACCTATGAAAGCTGGGGCGTGGTGTCGGATGATGCCAATTCCTACGACGGCGCCTATGTCGTCGACGAACACGGCCGTATCCTATGGGGCTATTTCCGCCACCGCGTCACCGACGACCGCGATACCGCCCTGTTCGGCAGCGGGTTCGCCGCACTAGTAAAACTCCACAAGACGGCGGTCGACACCGACAATAAGGTCGTGTCCGGCCTGAGCCTGACCCGCTACGGACCGGCGGTGGTCACCCTGGGCCTGGTCCAGCCGACGCGGGAAGCCCTGGGCGAACGCAACGGCATGCGGCGATATCTGGTGCTGACCCGCCACTTCACACCCGCCCTGGTACAAGGCATGGGCGAGATGTTCCGACTGGACCATCTCAGCCTGACGCCGCCGGGCGACACCCGTCACCCTTATCTGCATCTGAACGGCGCCGACGGCCGCACGGTCGGCCATCTGACCTGGACGCCGCAGGTCGACGGCAAGGTTGCCGCCGCGGCCGCCGCGCCGAAGATCCGCCAGATTACCTGGCTGGTCGGCTTGCTGGTCCTGATGTTCGTCATCGCCTGCGGCTTTAGCCTGCAAAAACTGGCGATCAGCGAAAAGGACGCCCGCAGCTTTGCCCTGACCGACGGGCTGAGCGGCCTGCCCAACCGCCGCGCCCTGTTCGAACGGCTGCAACAGGTCGCCAAGGCGCGCGGCGACGTTCGCAATACCGTCGTCTTCATCGATCTCGACGGCTTCAAGGACGTCAACGACATCTACGGCCACGCCACCGGCGACAAGCTGATCATGATCGTCGCCGCGGCTTTGAAAGGCGAACTGCCGAAAGGCGCCATGCTGGCGCGCATGGGCGGCGACGAGTTCGCCATGCTGATCGGCGGCGAGACCGGCCCGGCTCAGGCCCGGATTTTTGCCAATGCGGCCCTCGCCTTCCTGACGGCGCCCATCCGTATCGGAGACCGTCCCGTCCAGATCGGCGCCAGTATCGGCATCGCCACGGCCAATCTGAAAACCTGCGCCACCCAGGAACTGTTCCGTCGTGCCGACATGGCTATGTACCACTCCAAGGCTACGGGCAAGGGCCGCATCACCCATTACGATGCCGAGCTGGATACCGTCCGCCTGCGCAAACAGGCCATTGAAAAAGGCATTCGCGATGGCCTGGCGCGCGGCGAATTCGACGTCGCCTACCAGCCGATCGTCCATGCCCGCACGCAAGCCATCGTCATGGTCGAAGCCCTGGTGCGGTGGCCGCGTCGTCCCGAAGGCCCCTTGCCGCCCGACGATTTCATCGACGTGGCCGAAGCCAGCGGCCTGATCCACCAGCTGGGTCAGTTCGTCCTGCGCAAGGCCTGCGCCGACCTCAAGCCCGTGCCCGGCATCCGCCTCAGCGTCAACATCTCGCCGGCCCAGTTCCGCGACCCCGATTTCGAACGCAAGGTCGCCGATGTATTGAAAGATACCGGCTTCCCGGTCGACCGCATCGAACTGGAGGTCACCGAGGGCTATCTGATCGAAAGCCCGGAGCGCGCCATCGCCGCCGTCGCCAACCTGAAAGCCCTGGGCGTGTCCATGGCGCTCGACGATTTCGGCACCGGTTATTCCAGTATCGGCTATCTGCGCCGCTTCGATTTTGACCGCATCAAGATCGACAAGTCGCTGGCCGGCGGGGTCGATCACGATCCTCAGGCGGCCGCCCTGGTCGCCGGCACGGTCGGCATCGCCAATGCCTTGGATATCGAAGTGACCGCCGAAGGGGTCGAAACCGCCGAACAGGCCGCGCTGCTGCGCCTGGCCGGTTGCCACCACCTGCAGGGCTTTTATTTCAGCCGCCCCAAGCCGTTGCAGGAGGTGTTGGAAATGCTGAAAGGCCACGCCCGCCCGCTAAGGCGGTTGGCAKGCCGGTCTAAGGACGCGTGACTATAAAATGGAGGCCGTTTGGCGGGAGTGCGGAGGCCACCCTCAAAAACATCCTCGTCACATGAAATCCGGCTTCTGGTTTTGGATATGCAGAGTTGCCATGACCACGGAACAGGAAGCCATCTTCGCCGCTACGATGGCGATGGCCGCCGTGTTCGAGACGGGCTGTTGCCCCCAGATCTGTTGCGCTACGGGCGCGAAGAAAACTTCCACCCACAAACAGGCCGGAGTGCCGATTCCAAAACGTTTTATGCACAGCACAGTTATGCCTAGCGACTGGGTCAACAGGCTAACGGCCAGGATACTGCAATAGGCGACAAAGCCTCCAAGGAGGACCATGGTGACGAACGGCACGGCGCCCAGCGGAAACAGGCCGCCGCCGAAGCCGAAGTAGAAGCCTGCCGCGCTGATGAGCGTTCGGAATAGGCCGAACAGAGGCAGGTTGACCAGAAATTTGGCATGGATAAACTCTTTCGCGGTCAGGGGCAAGCTCCTGAGGAAGTTGTGCGTCGGCTGTTCCGTCTCAAGCACGTTGGTCTTCATCGGGACGACGATGCCGTAAGTGCCGGCGGGCCCAAGTCGTTCCTGAATAAAAGCGCTGACCTCCGCTCTGTGGGTAGCAGAAGGCCGCCGCGGCCCATTCAAAAGCTCTTGCAATATGTCTCATTGCAGCGCGTATGTGAGATATAACGCCGCTATTTATTGCTGGGAGAGATTTCATGTCAGGACTTAATGTCGGCCCCGAGGGCCGCGTCAATACAACCGCCGCCGGCAGCCAGTACGACGTCAAGGTCGGCGCCTTGCAGGATGGCGGCTATGTCATTGTGTGGGCCGGCAATGGTCCCGCTGACCCGGACGGGGTCTATCTGCAGCGCTATGATACGCTGGGCCACAAGGTCGGCGGCCAGATATCGGTCACCGCCCCCTATGCAAGCGGCGGCCAGGCCCAGCCCGACGTGGTAGGGCTGGATGACGGCGGCTATGCTGTTGTATGGTGGGGCAACGGCTCGGGCGACGCCGACGGCATCTATTACCAAACCTACGACTCGACAGGCACGGCGCAACTCAGCGGTATGGTCAACACGACGACGACCAACCTGCAATCGACGCCGACGGTGTCGGCCCTGGCTGGCGGCGGTTTCGTAGTCGGCTGGAACAGCGTCAACCAGGCCGACGTCAGCAGCGGCTACGATGTCTACACACAGATCATCAATGCGGCCGGTGTGAAGGTGGGCGGAGAGGTTCTGGTCAACGCCGTCACGGCTGACACCCAAGCGACGGCCGACATCGCTACCCTGGCCGACGGCAGCTATGTCGCCACCTGGACCAGTTATCTTCAGGATGGTTCCAGCTATGGCGTCTATGCGCGGCATTTTTCGGAGACGGGTGTCGCCCTGAGCGCCGAGACTCAGGTCAATGCGACAACCTACAACACGCAAACCGCGCCCCAGGTCATCGCCATGGCCGACGGCGGTTACTTGATTGCCTGGCTGGGCTTTGTAGACGGAGGCGCCCATGTCGGTCAGGCCTTCCAACGCTACGACTCCAACGACCAGCCCGTAGGCTCAGAGACCCCCGTCTTTCAGACGAACACGACCTATACTTATGCGCCGGGCATTACCGCCCTGAGCGACGGCGGCTTCGTGACGACGTGGACGGTTTATAACCCGGCGGCCCCGTTTGCCGAGGTCATGCTGCAACGTTACGACGACGCAGGTAACCCCATTGGACCGCAAATCACCGTCAATACTTACCACGCCGGCTATCAGATAACGCCCCAGGTCGCCGCACTTGATAACGGCGGTTTTGTCGTCACCTGGCTGAGCGCGGATGAAGATGGCGACCAGTACGGCGTCTATCAGAAGGCTTTTACCAATGCCGCCAGCGACAGCGGTAACCAGCTCCTGTTCGGGACCTCGGGCGCGGATATGCTGGACGGCGGGTCGGGCAGCGACACCATGTACGGTGGCGTGGGCGACGACAGTTACGTCGTGGGATCGGCCGGCGATATCGTTTCCGAACAACTCGGCCAGGGCAATGACACCGTGATCAGTGCCATCAGCTATACCCTGGGCGCCAATGTCGAAAACCTGACCCTTACTGGATCGTCGCCAACGACCGGCGGGGGAAATGGCCTGGACAATGTCATCATCGGCAATAACGGCAGCAACATCCTGTATGGCAGCGGCGGAATCGACTACCTGTATGGCGGAAATGGCTCGGACACCTATAGCGCGGCGCTATTCGGCAGTGCCGTTACGATCAATCTGGCGACAGGCAAGGCGATCCACGGCATGGACAAAACCTTCCTGGACGGCATCGAGAATGCCACTGGTTCGGGCTACGGCGATATGCTTCTGGGCAATAGCGGCGACAATGTCCTGGCCGGGGGCCTAGGAGCAGACTCCATGGCCGGCAGTCTGGGGGACGACACCTATTATGTCGACGATGCCGGCGATACGGTGACGGAATCGTCGAATGCGACATCGGGAGGTGATGACACTGTGATCTCATCCATATCGTTTACGCTGGGCGGGTACATCGAGGACCTTATATTGTCCGGTACCGGCGACATTAACGGCAACGGCAACACCCTCGACAATACCATCATCGGCACCAGCGGCATCAACCTGATCGACGGCAAGGGCGGCGCGGATGTCATGACAGGCGCTGCGGGCGACGACACCTATTGGGTGGATGATGCCGGCGACGCGGTCGTCGAAGCCGCCGCGGAAGGCACCGACACGGTGCGCGCCGGCATCGATTACATCCTGGGACAATACGTCGAAAACCTGGTTCTGACAGGAACCGGCAATTTTGTTGGTACGGGCAATGCCTCCGTCAATCTCATCACCGGGAACGCCGGAAACAATACATTGAACGGCCTGGCCGGCGCCGACACCATGACAGGCGGCAAGGGCGACGACGTTTACTATGTTGACGACTCCGGCGACGTGGTGGTCGAGGCGGATACGGAAGGCACGGACACCATTTACGCCACTGTGACCTACACCCTATCTGGTCGCTTCGTCGAAACCCTTTGGCTTACCGGCGCCGCCGCGATCAACGCTACCGGCAACAGCAAGGTCAACACCTTGATCAGCAATAACGGCCACAACGTCCTGACCGGTGGCGGCGGGGCCGACACCTTCGTGTTCTTTCCTGGCAGCGGCGCCGACACTATCGCCGATTTCAACGCCGCCCAGGCCGACTCGATCAATGTCCACGCCTATACCAATGGCACGGCCAATAACTCTCTGATCACGCAGGTCGGCGGCGATGTCCATATCGATTTCGGCAGCGGCAATGTCATCACCGTATCTGCCGCGACGGTCGCCAACGTCACAGCCCATATGGTTTGGTAACCGGATCTGACGGCCTGACACGGACGCGGACGTGTTCCGGTCGTTTGACTCATCGCGCCAAAAGTGATATCACTTTGATATGTTCAGGAGGGGCAATTCATGAACGATGACAACAAACCGCTAAGCCAGAGGGTGTCCCAGGGATGGGAGGTCGTCGGCTATACCGTTTCCGCCGAATCCGGCGGCTTCACGGAGTGCTTCCTGCTGCGCCGTCAGAAACAACACAAGATTCTCCGCGTCCGCCAAAAAACCTTCGGCAAGGGTTATGTCGTTAAGGAATTCGACGTCTGAGCCAATAGGTCTGAGCAAGCCTGGGAGGGCTGTCCAATGAATGATACAATGAACGACAAGATCAACAGCACGCGCGAGGTCCCTGGCGGCGGCCAGCCCGGCGGTCTGTGGTTGCTGATTTTTTTCGCTATGCTGGCCGGGGTCATTATCGCGCCCATCCTCCTGGGGGTACGCGGAATCCCCATCTCTATCCCTCTCTTTATTGCCACCCTCTTCGTCCTGTGCGGTTTCTACGCCATCCAGCCAAACCAGGCGGTGGCGATCACCCTGTTCGGCAATTACAAGGGCACCGAACGCACCACCGGCCTGCGCTGGGTTCCATTCTGGTACGGCCGCAAGAAAGTCTCCATGCGCGTCCGCAATGTCACCAGCGAAACGCTCAAGGTCAACGACCAACGCGGCAATCCGGTCGAAATCGCCGCCAATGTCGTCTGGCACGTCGCCGACTCGGCCCAGGCCCTCTTCGACGTCGACGACTATGTCGCCTTCGTCAATATCCAGATCGAGACAGCCCTGCGCGAAACGGCGCGGCAATATGCCTACGACCACGCCGATGACGGCGAACCCACCCTGCGCGACGACGCCGAGATCGTCGGTCAGCGGCTGAAGGACGACCTCGCTGCCCGGGTCGAGGTCGCCGGCATCGCGGTCGACGAAACCCATCTGATGCACTTGGCCTATGCGCCGGAAATCGCCGGCTCGATGCTGAAGCGCCAGCAGGCCGAAGCCGTCATCGCCGCCCGTCAAAAGATCGTCGCCGGCGCCGTCGGCATGGTCGAACAGGCCCTGGAACAGTTGTCCAAGCGGGGCATCGTCACGCTGGACGAAGAGCGCAAAGCGGCCATGGTGTCGAACCTGCTGGTGGTCCTGTGCGCCGACCGCGAGGCGCAGCCGGTGATCAATACCGGCACCCTCTACTGATGCAACGGCCATATAGAATGTCCGTTGGCATCCGCATTTTCTCAGCTCAAGCGCCGCATCGCTCGCCACATCAGCGGCGGCGGGCGCTTGCCCGCTGCCAACCCTTGACGAGCCAAGCTCATCAAGGGTCGGTATAGGCCCATGGCGTCGCCTGGCAAGCGCTCCTATCCGCTTCGGGTCCGGCCCGAAGTCTTGGCGGCGGTCGAACGTTTGGCCGCCGCCGAGCTGCGCTCGACCAATGCCCAGCTGGAGATGCTGCTGCGCGAGGCCCTGGCCCGGCGCGGTGTGCGCCTCGCCACCCCCACGCCCGACGGCGACGATTAGAACGGACCGCCGTTTAATGACATTCCGGGCAATGCCACCGGTGTCATTTTTGTTGACTCGCGAGCCTTAAGACCGTCCTATCCGTAAAAACCGGCGATAATTTACGGGGAAAACAGCCATGAACGCCGCCTATGCCAGAAACGCGGCCTATGAAGGACGCAACCGCTATCGCTGGGTGGTGGTCGCCATGCTGTTCGTCGCCATCGTCCTGTCCTATGCCGATCGCCAATCCATCGGTTTGCTCAAAGGCCCGATGTCAAAAGACATGGGCTGGAGCAACAGCGATTTCGCCAATATCCACATGTGCTTCCAGGCGGCCTATGCCATCTTTTACCTGATCTGGGGGCGCGTCGTCGACCGCATCGGCGCCCGCCTGGGCCTGACCATTGCCTTGGGCATCTGGTCGGTAGCGCAGATAGCGACAGCCGGCGCCACCCAGATCGGCCAATTCATGATCGGACGCGCGACACTCGGCGCCGGCGAAAGCGGCGCCTTCCCGTCGGCCATCAAGGCCATCACCGAATGGTTCCCGCAAAAGGAACGCGCCCTGGCCAACGGCATTTTCAACAGCGGCTCGAATATCGGCGCCATCGTCACACCGATCCTGATCCCGATGATCGCCCTGGCCTGGGGCTGGCACATGGCCTTCGTCGCCACGGGCGTGCTCGGGCTGTTATGCTTGCCGGTCTGGTATCTCGTCTATCGCAGTCCCCCCGCCGGTCTCGACCGGACCGAGGCCGCAGAGGCGCCGAAAATGACCTGGAGCGCCCTGCTCGGCTATCGCCAGACCTGGGCCTACGGCCTGGGCAAGGCTCTGACCGATCCGGTCTTCGGCATGTACCTGGTCTGGCTACCGGACTTCTTGTCCAAGCGCTATCATCTCGATCTCAAATCGGTCGGCTGGCCCCTGGTCGCCATCTATTTGATCGCCGATGCCGGCAGCGTGGCCGGCGGCTGGTTGTCGTCGAACCTGATGCAGCGCGGCATGGGCGCCAACGCGGCGCGCAAGATCACCCTTGCCGTCTGCGCCACCTGCGCCCTGCCGGTGGTGATGGCGCCCCTGACCGGTCACCTGTGGTTGACCGTCCTGGCGGTCGGCGTCGCAGCAGCGGCGCATCAAGGCTTTTCGGCAACCCTTTACGCCCTGCCCGGTGACATGATCCCGCGCTCCAGCACAGGTTCGGTGGTCGGGATCGGCGGGCTGTTCGGCGCCGGCGCCGGCATCCTGATGTCGAAATATACCGGCTATGTCCTCGACAATGGCGACAGCTATGTGCCGGTGTTTATCGTCTGCGGCCTAGCCTATTGGCTGGCGACCGCGGTCATCCACCTGCTGGCGCCGCACCTGGAAAGGATCAAGGACGACCAGCCATAAGAAATCCCGGGCGATCGTATGTTCCATGCTGCAGCGCAACACTTCATAAACCAATTTGCACGACGATTGAAACTATCGGATGGCCCGCCGCCGTCCAGTATAGTGAGTAAGCTTTGAGGGTTGTGTCATGACCACGCAGGTTCTGTACGTCGATTTCAGCGCCGACAAGAGCGTCCGCATCACCAGCGCCGCGCCAGGCGTGAGGCCGCCACACGCCAGTCTCTATCATTGCGCCTCGCTCGACGAACTCGATCATTCCCTGCACGATTATCTCGACCGGGTGCAAAACCCCGGCCTGATAGGCGCGGCCCTGTCGGTGTGCGGTTGGGAGCGCGAAGGCGGCTTCGAAATGCCCGACCACAGCTACACCATGGATCGCGCCTGGCTCAAGCAACGCCTGAACATCAGCCGCCTGCACCTGGTCAATGACTGTGTCGCCTCCGCGCTGGCCATCGAACGGCTGGAGGCGCCCGAGCGTTCGATCATCTGCGAGGGCCACGATGATCCGACCCAGATCAAGGCGATGATCGCCATCGGCCGCAGCCTGGGCACTACCTGCATCGTCACCGACGAACTGGGCGCCGTCACGGCCTTGCCCAGCGCCGGCGGCCACAGCGACCTGCCCTCGACGACAGAACGCGAATTTAAGGTCTACAAGATCATGGCGGACACATACGGCCATGTGTCACGCGTGCGCGCCGTCTCCACCGCCGGCCTGGCCGCGGTCTATAACGCGCTGAATACGATCGACGGCCGCCCGGTGCGCATTATCGACGCCCACAGCGTGGTCGAACTGGCGCGCAATGCCGATCCCTATGCCGGCGAAGCCGTCGACATGGTCACGGGCTGGCTGGCGGCCACGGCATCCGACACGGCCCTCATCAATGGCGCCCGAGGCGGCATCTTCCTCGCCGGCTCCTTTTTCGACGTGCTGGGCGACATGTTCGATCCGGCACTGTTCGCCCGCCGCTTTTGCGCCAAGGGCCGGCTGGAGAAATATCTCGAAGATATCTCGGTCTATCTGGTCAAGGTGCACGAGCCCGAAATGGTCGGCCTCAGCACCCTGTTCAGCGATCTCGGCTGACGGCCGTCAGGCCTCGAACTGCGCGCCGGGCGTCGACTTCGACAGGGCGATTTCCTCAGGCGTCATCTCAGCCTCGATGCCTTCGAACAACGGCGTCGACAGATAGCGTTCTCCGGTGTCGGGCAGCATGCACAGGATGACCGAACCTTCCGGCGCCGCCTCCGCCACCTGTAACGCCACGGCGAAGGTCGAGCCGCCGGAAATCCCCGTCAATATGCCTTCCTTTTGCGCCAAAGCGGTCGCCCACTTGATGCCTTCTGGCCCAGGCACCGGCACGATCGCGTCGTAGAGACTGTCGTCGATCGCCTCCTGCAATACCTTCGGAATAAAGTCCGGCGTCCAGCCCTGGATCGGGTGCGGCTGCCACGCCGGATGGCTGGCCGCCGGCGCGCCGCCCGGGCCACGTTCCTGCGCCACACCGCTGGTCACCAGGGCGGCATTGGCCGGTTCCGCCAGGACGATCTTCGTGTCCGGCCGCTCGCGCCGCAGCACACGCCCGACGCCCGTCACCGTCCCGCCCGTGCCGTAGCCGGTGACGAAATAGTCCAGCCTCCCGCCGGCAAAATCGTTGATGATTTCGCGCCCCGTCGTCGCCTCGTGGATATCGGCATTGGCCGCGGTCTCGAACTGCGACGCCAGGAACCAGCCATTGGCCTCCGCCAACTCGACCGCCTTATTGTACATACCGATGCCCTTTTGCGCCCGCGGCGTCAGCACCACCTTGGCGCCCAACATGCGCATCAGCTTACGCCGTTCGATCGAGAAGCTGTCGGCCATGGTGATGACCAGCGGATAGCCCTTTTGCGCGCACACCATGGCCAGGCCGATGCCGGTATTGCCGCTGGTTGCCTCGACCACCGTCTGGCCGGGCTTCAGCACCCCGCTCCGTTCGGCCGCCTCGATGATGTTGAGTGCCAGACGGTCCTTGACCGAGGCCGCCGGATTGAAGAACTCGGCCTTGACGTAAAGCGTAACGTGGGCGGGCGCCAGGTTGTTGATGCGAATGACCGGCGTGTCACCGACCGTATCGAGGATGCTATCAAACAGCCGGCCGCGGCCGGAAGTAGTACGGATGGTGGTGGTCATGGCGGAGCTCCTGGAGATTTCCTCCATCATGGACCTGTTGGAAGCTTCCTGCCAGCTTAAAGAGTACGGTCAGCCTACCGCTTTACCGTCGCGATAACCCGGCGATAGCGCGTCAGGGCCGGCGTGCCGTTGTCAGTGACCTGCAGGATCAGGTGCAGCCTGAGCGCGGCATAGGACGGTACGTCCAACGGAACATGAACCTGCACCCTGGCCGCCGTGGCATTTTCGATAGCCAGCTCCGGCACCACTTGCATGGCATCCTGGCCGACCTCGGGTTCCTTGTATTGCCACCAGCTGTAGCGCAAGTCGTTTCCGTCGGGGTCGGTGGTGCCGGACGCATCCAAAGTCAGGGTATCGCCCGGTCGCGCCGTCAGCTCCAGCGGAGTCTCCGCCGTGTCGCCATTGACGTCCACCACCGGCGCATGATTGGCGGCGCCATAGTCGCCGGTCAATGTCCAAGCCATCCGCGCGGCGAAGTCGTTCTGGTAGGCCTCGCGCCAGCGCCAGATAGTCGCTTGGTTGCTGCGGTAAGGCCGGCCGTCGCTGCCGGTGACATTGTCGACCACGTCCGAATACAGGCCCATGCCGTCATTGACCCGGCCATAGCGTCCACCCCAACTGCCGTAATCGGGGTGCTCCGGATCGCCCAGGCCGTTGGAAATGAGGTAGAGGAAGGACGGCGTATCGCCTTCCATGATGAACATGTAATCGGGATAGAGGCTGCCTAGGGGCCCTTTGCGAATATGACTGCTCAGCCAATCGTGTGACACGGTCAGCGGATCCGGGCCGCTGAAATGATAAAATTCCTCGCCCGAAATACCGATCCAGGTCGCCGTCGAATAGTGGCTGAAGGCATGGATGCTGGCGATCCAGAACAGCTTCGGATAGCGGTTGCGCAGCCAGGCGCCGCTATCGTCCTGGTCGGAGATCGAATAGACCCGCAAGCGCGCCACAAATTGCGCGACGGCCTTGGGCGACCGGCTGTGCTCAACCTTCCACATTGCCTGGGCCAACACATTGGCGCCGCCCCACACCGTGACCCACAAAGGCCGCTTGTCCGCGCTGTCGACGGCCCGTATCAAGGCTTCCGACGCCGCGCTGTCGTGACCTTGGCCGACGGCATTTCGGCCGTACAGGGCTGGGCCGGCCGTGACGCGCGACAACAGCACGGCGGCATCGGGATAGGCAGGATCGTGGACGCGCAGATTGGGCAGGACCTCGCCATAGGCGGCAACGGTCGCCCGCAGCCGTTCGGGATGGACCTGGTCCTTCTGCCACACCGATGTCGTCGCCGCGATCCCTTCGATATCGAAATCATCGGCATACAACAAAAACCGGACGAAGGATTCCTCGTCGTCGGGCTCGTTGGCGATGTCGGTCAGGACGAAGACGCGCGGCTTGTCGGCCGGCGCCGCCGCAACCGGATTGCCGAACCCGCCGGCCAGGCATGACGCCAGCACAAGGCTGAGAGCGGACAGACGAGAAAAGCCAAGCATGTTGCATCCTTTGAAAGCTGGTACCGATCTTGTCACATGCCCGGTCGTCAGTCCAATTTGACGACGACAACCGATTTGGCTGCAACCGACTGGGTCACACGCAGCGGTACCGTCATAACGGAAGACGAAGCACAGCGCACATCCCGCTTGACTAGTCATTTTATGACTAGTATGTAAATGACTATGAAAACCTACAAACGCTCCCCCCTGGCCTTTGCCGTCCTGGCGCTCCTCATCGAAGCGCCCATGCATCCTTATCATATGCAGCAACTGATCAAGTCGCGCGGCAAGGACCAGGTCATCAATGTCCGCCTGCGCGGCACGCTCTACCAGACGATCGAGCGCTTGCAACGCGACGGCCTCATCGCCGCCGGTGCGCCCGAAAAAGGCGACGGCAAGCCGGACCGCACGGTTTATGAGATTACGGCGCTCGGCCGCACCGTCGGCATGGACTGGCTGCGCGCCATGCTGGCGGAAGCCGACAACGAATTTCCGGAATTTCCCGTGGCCATCGCCTTCCTGGCCCTGATGACGCCGCAGGAGACCGCCGCAATGCTGACGGCGCGCCTCGGCGTCCTGATCGGGCGCGAAACGAAACTGGCGGACGAACTGGCGACCTATGGTCCCAGCCTGCCGCGCGTGCTTCTACTGGAAAACGAATATATGCTCGCCGTATTGCGCGCCGAACGGCAATGGATCGAACAGGTCATCGCCGACATCCACGCCGGCACGCTGGACTGGAACGACGCCATGCTCCGCCAAATCGCCGCCAGGCTGGAAGACGGCCAGCCGCCCCCGCCCGGATAGCGTCACCACCTCCCCCTCCTTCCCTGAACAAAACGCCCTGGCCGGTCCCTAACCGGTCAATGGCGGCGTTCGCCCCAACCGCAACCATCCGCCCGGCGACGCCGGCGCGGAACAGGAGATCCCATGTCCCAATCCCATCCCGTATCCGGCCTCCGGGTCGTCATCATCGGCGCCGGCACCGGCGGCCTGTGCCTGGCCCACGGCCTCAAGCGCGCCGGTATCGCCGTCCAGGTCTATGAACGCGACCGCACACGCCGCGACGGTCTACAAGGCTACCGTGTCGGCATCGATCCGGACGGCAGCCGCGCCCTGGCGGCCAACCTGCCGCCGGAGCTGTTCGACACCTTCGCCGCCACCTCGGCCACCGCGCCGGCCTGGTTCAACATGATAAGCGAAACTTACGCCGAACTGCTGAGCCTGCCGGCCAGCCCGCCGAAGGACCTCCGCCACCGCGAACGCTCGGTCAGCCGCATGACCCTGCGCCAGGTCCTCCTGACCGGCCTGGAAGACATCGTCCACTTCGACAAGGTGTTTTCGCATTACGAACGGCGCCGCGACGGCACGGTCGAAGCCTTTTTCGAAGACGGCACCTCGGCGACCGGCGATGTCCTGGTCGCGGCGGACGGCGCCGGGTCGCGGGTGCGCCAGCAATACCTGCCCAAGGCCCGGCTGGAAGATACCGGCATCCGCTCGATCGGCGGCAAGGTGCCTCTGACGGCGGAATCCCTGGCCCTTATCAACGCGAAAATCCACCGCGGCGTAACCCTGATCATGGCGCCGCGCGGTTTCGGCGGCATCCTGCACGTCACGGAATTCCCGTGGGACAAGAGCGGCGCGCCCAAGGCCGGCATCGGTGCCAGCGACAACGACCTCATCGCCCACTGGCCCGGCTTGATGTTCGACAATACCCGCGACTATATCAGCTGGGGCATCTGGGCCGCGGCCGACAAATTTCCGGCGGAGCTGCGCGCCATGGACGGGCCTGAGCTTCTGGCCCTGGTCCAGACCCAGACCGCCAAATGGCATCGCGACTGGCGTCGGCTTTTGACCCTGTCGGATCCGGCTTCGGTGTTTCCGGTCGTCATTCGCACCTCGGTGCCGATGGAGGCGTGGGAGCCGTCCAACATCACCCTGCTCGGCGACGCGATCCACACTATGACGCCCGGCCGCGGCGTCGGCGCCAATACCGCTCTGCGCGACGCCGTCCTGCTGACCCGCCACCTGGTCGCCGCCCGCGACGGCCGTCGCGACCTGGTCGAGTCGATCGCCGCCTATGAAGCCAGGATGCGCGTCTACGGCTATGACGCCGTACTGAAATCGCGCCGCCAGATGGACGGCCGCGCCGCGATCCACAGGCCGGTCGTCGGCCGCCTTGTATTGGCCTTTCAACGCACCCTGCTGCGGATCGTCAACGCCACACCGCCGCTCAGAAAGAAGATGCTGGCGGCGATGGAAAACTTCCGCGGCGCCGAACGCGAGATCGAGGAGGAGATCTAGGCGGACCTAGCCCGCCCGGGCGTCAAAACCCGATCTTCATCCCACTTTCCGGCTTGACCCGGCTCTCGTCGCGTAAGCGCTCGAGGACGGCTTGCGCATCTCCTGCCGGCGCGTGACGCAATTGCCGCGCCACCACGGCGAAATCGCCCGGCGTCAGGTTGCGCAAGGCCAGCAGACCCGCCGGCGCCTTCATGGCGAAGAACCGCTCAAAAGCACGCTGAAGTCGTTCCGGCTCGAGCGGGCGCAGATCGAGCTTGAAGACAAACCGCCGCAAGGTGGCCGGATCCAGCTGTCCCGGGTGGTTGGTGGCGGCCACGACCGGAAACGGGTGCCGGTCCAGCCAGGTCAGCATCTCGTTGACCTGCCCGACCTCCCACGAAGCCCGTGCCCGCGTGCGATCGAACAGCAACGAATCCGCCTCGTCGAACAGCAGGACACCTTCCTGGCGCCGCGCCTCTTCGAACGCCTCGGCGATGTTCTTTTCGGTGCCGCCCACCCATTTCGACAGCAGATCCGACGCCCGCCGCACCAAGAGCGGCCGGTCGAGATAGCGCGCCAGATGGTGCGCCAAAGCCGTCTTGCCGGTTCCCGGCGGACCGGTCAGCAGCAGCGACACATCCAATGCGCCGACGTCGCGGATGGAATCGAACAACGCGCCAAGCGGCCGGTCGCCTTCATAGAGCTCGAAATCGAGCTCGCCAAACCCGTCCACCGGTAAGTCTCCGCCGCGCAGCGCCCGCACCAGGGATGTGGCCGCCCGCGCCCCGCAGTCTGCTTCCCCCGCCAGACGCGCCGCCCGTACCGCGACCCGCAGCACACTGGCCGTTTCCGGCGCCTGGTCGATCAGCTTGTCGATAGCCCCGCCCGGCTGGCCGCCTTCATCCTTCGCAATGCGATCCAACATCCGGTGCGTCGCCCGACGCGGCGCCAGGTCGAGTTTGAGGATAAAGCTCATCCGCCGCAGGATGGCGTCGTCGATATTGCCGATGGCATTGGTGACCCAGATGACCGGCGCCGCATTGCTTTCCAGCAGCCGGTTGACGAAGACCTTGCTGCCTTCGCGCTTCGAAAACCAGTCGCCACCGGAACGCTGGGCGCCCCCGATCAGGTCCTCCATCTCATCGAACAGCAGCACAGCGCCGCTGCGGTCGCCCAGCACCCGTTGCGCCAGCAAAAGCGCCATGACACGGTCGCGCCGCGTCGGCTCTTCGCCGTCCTCATCGACCTCGGCGATGCCGTGCAGCGGACATCCGGCCGCCGCGGCGACGGTACGCGCCAGTTCGGTCTTGCCGGTGCCAGGCGGCCCATGGATCAGGATATTGACCCCGTGCGCCCGCTCGCGCGCGGCCCCTTCGAGCAGCCGCACCAGAAAGTTGGTGTCGCCGACATGGGCGAAGTCCGCGAGGTCCAGGATCGCGCCCTGACGCTTGCCGGCCAGGGCTTCAGCCAGGTCTTCGATCGCCGGTTCACGGTCGAGAATGCGGCACAGCGGCCACTGGATTTCCACCGGCGCATCGTGACGCGCCTTGATGCCGAACGACACCAGGTCCAGCTTCAGCACCTCGCTGCGCCGAACCTGCGGGCCGGCATCGATGGCCTCGGCGCCGGCCAGTTCGCCAAGCACGGCCGGCAGGTCGTGGATCGAGTTGGCCATGCTGCCCAGCAAGCCGGCCAAACGTGGCAGGCGGTCGCAGGCGATCATCAGGGTCAGCAGCTTGGCGTCGAAGGGCTCAAACTGCAGCAACCGCCCCAATTCGTCAGCCAGATCGAGCACGCGCGGACGCGACTCTTTGGCCGCCGGCGCGCTTTCAAGCGCTGCCAGGAAGGCCTTCCAACCCGCCTTGGCCGGCACGGTCCACTCAGCGCCCATCAGCCAGGCGGAATTGACCGTAGCCCAGGCCATCAGTTGCAGTGCAGGCGGCGACTTCGGCACGATGTCGCGCGCAATCCGCAGCACCAGGCTGCGGACGATAAAATGTTCGTTCATTGTCATGTGTCCAGGCGGACGCGCGATCCCGCGCATCTCACGATGTTTCATTCAGTTTTTGTGAAACCAAAGGCGCGGCCCGGGCGTTCCCGCCCCGCCGCAACGCCGAAAAGGCGCCTAGACGAAGGGCAGGATCGCGGCGGGCTTAAGGCCCCGGCTGTTTTTCGATCCCAACAATCCATACTCTCCATGGGCCGCATTGGGCGGCACGGCGGACCCTATAGTTAATTCTGCAACCACACGCAACCCGTCCCACCCATTTGCCACGCAACCGTGGCTCAGCTGCCACACAGCCGATACCCCACCAAATCAGTAGACAATAAAACATCCTTGCGCCTATAGTCCGCCAAAGCCCGCTACGGTCAAAGGAGTGCCTCGATGCGTTGGACATGGATTTTACTGGCGATCGGACTTTCAACAACCGTCGCGGCCTGCCACCGCACGCCATCCGCGCCGCAAGCCGCCCAGGCCCAAGCCATTGCCTGGCGCGAAGGCGATGTCGCCGACGCGCTGACTGAGGCCAAGGAGAGCGGCAAGCCGGTCCTGCTCTATTGGGGGGCCAAGTGGTGCCCGCCGTGCAACCAGCTCAAATCCACCCTGTTCAAGGACCCGGCCTTTATCGCCGAGACGCAACAGTTCGTGCCCGTCTATCTCGACGGCGACACGACTGGCGCCCAGAAATGGGGCGAGCGCTTCGGCATCCGCGGCTATCCCACGGTCATCGTCCTGCGCGCTGACGGCTCCGAAATCACCCGCCTGTCGACGGGCTCGCGCCTGCCCGAAGTGCTGCGCGCCGCCGCCGGCCGCACGACCTCGATCGACGACCTGTTCGCCAAGGCGGAGAAGGACCCGTCGTCCCTGAGCCCCGACGAATGGCAGATTCTGGCTGCCTTCGACTGGCAGAACGACCCCAGGCATGACCACGCCAAGGCGGCGGCGGTCCTCGATCGCCTGGCCGGCGCAGCACCGGAGGGCGCCGTCAAACGCCGCTTTACCCTGCTGGCGCTTAGCGTTGGCGTCCAAGCTGGGCCGGACGGCAAATATGCCCTGACTCCGGCGCAACAAACCCAGATCGCGCAGGTCGTGCCGGCGGTCCTCGCCAATCCCGCCGAAGTCACCGCTAACCGCCTGGAGCTCAGCTACTGGCTCCCGTCCCTGGTCGCGGCCCTACCCGATGCCGGCCAACGCACGGCGATCGGCGGCTCCCTGATCGCGGCGCTCGACAAGGTCTATGGCGACGACAGCCTGCCCCTCCCCGACCGTCTTGGCACGGTCAATGCCGACCTGACCCTGGATAAGGCCGCCAACGGACATGTCTCAAAGGCTGTGCTCACAAAGGTTCGCGACCGCGCTGCCTGGGCCGATGGCGCCGCCAAGGACGCCATGGTGCGCCAATCGGTCATCTCGAACGCCGCCGACCTGCTCCACGAAGCCGGCGACGATACCGGCGCCAAGAAACTGCTGCAGGCCGAGCTCAAGCGCTCCGCCGAGCCCTATTATTACATGCTGGACCTGGCGAGCCTCGCCGAGGACGAACACGACGGCCCGGCCGCGATTTCCTGGGCGCGCAAGGCCTATGACACTTCCGAAGGCCAGGCGACTCGCGTCCAATGGGCCATCGAATACGCCAAGACGGTGGTGCGCCAGGCCCCCGGCGACAAGGCGGCGGTCGAGGCCAGCGCCCAGGCGGTGATCGACGAATTGGCCAAGAATTCAGGCGGTTATTACCAACGCACCCGCATCAAGGTCGATGCCCTGGGCGATACTTTACGCGATTGGAGCACCGCCCATAATGGCGCCGCCGTCCTGGCCCGGCTGGATACCGCCATGGCCGGTGTCTGCGCCAAGCAGGGCGATGCCGCCGCCAACTGCCGCACATGGGCGCAAGGGGCCTGAGCCGGCCATTCGGAGTAGATGTGGCCCTTTTGGGCGGAAACCCACACTCCGAATGGAAAATGGGCAATTTTAATGCGGCATCATTTTACCTTATAAAATGCCGTTATGGCCCATGTTTATTGGGTTTTGTTATCCGCGAATTCCGGCGAACAGCCATTCGGAGTGCCGGTGTGCGGCCGACAATGGTCGCTCGGCAGCCGTAGTCGCGGCGATCAGGAGAGGGACTTATTGTGTCGCAACGCTCCGAAAGCCATGTATTTGGTATGCTGCCACCGTAACCGCCACTTCACCCAGCAGGTACTGTTGGGTTTGGAATTTTAGTGCCCAGAAGAACGAGGGGTTCGCCCGGGATACCAAACCAGTGCGGCACGCCCGCGGGTATCAGGACGAAATCACCCTGTTCGAGCGGCCGCGTCGTACCACCCTCAATGACGTCACCGTCGATGAAGCCGGGGCTCACCAGGCGTGGATTTTTCAAAACCCCTCCCGTGACCAAGGTTCCGCTCCCCTGAACCACCATGACATATTCGGCCTCCCCGGTGTGAATGGCCGGACGTCCAGGCGCTTTCCAGACCTCCAGCGCAGCGGTCTGGGGCCCGGCCTTTAGCAGGGGGCGCCACATGAAGGTTTGTCCAGGGGTCATGGAAGCCAGCATGGAGGCCACCTGTGCCTTTATGTCCTCAGGGCTTGCCAGGGCCGTCTGGTCAACGACATCCTGAGCCCAAGCAGGGCTCGACATCATCAGGCAAACAGCGACACATACCGAGCGGATCATATTGGGTATCCTTTCAATCGCTGACCGACAGCGGAAGCCATAGTGGCACAAGCGGCGATGACGGCAAACCCTCATGTGAGGCGCAGGACCATGTCCAGAGGCGTAAGCGGAATGAAGGGACAGGCGCACGGGTCGGCCCAACAAAACCCGGAACGCGGCGATCCGGCGATCCGGCAACCCGGCGATCCGGCGATCCGGCGATCCGGTGCGAACCAAATGGGGCCGCTCTTCAAGCTGACGTGACGGATATAGTCGTCCAACATGGCCCAGATCGTGCCTTTCCGGGCATTATCTGGGCCATGTTGTGGGCCTATCGGCCGGATTCCGGTGGTGTGACGGGGCATTTCGGCCTGTTGTGCGAAGGCGACGGACGGGGCCCATGCCCGAAACGGACGGGATTATCGCTCATAGTCGCCCAAAGTTCATCCAATTCTGTCCAATTATTTGGCCAATTATTTGGCCAGTTATCGGCAAAATTTTACCGCGACATGCCGGGTTGCACTTGACCTCGGTTCTGGCAAATTGCCGTCATGGTCGCCGGACGAAAGATTAGTCCGGCCAGGAGGCTCTGCTATTCGTCTAGCGAGACCAATCTACATATTGCAGCAATTTCACATCCATTAAAGGGTGTTAAATAGAAATAGACAAGGCCACCTTCCCGTAATGCGTCTCGAATGATTGCTTCGTTTTGCTTAACAGTCGGCCGACACGACAACTTTTCAAGTTCAAATAAAATATCTCGACATTCCGTATCATTGACCGCTTTTACTTCTATTTGATCCACAATGTTCTGTAACCAAAAACCGCGAACTCCCAAGTCAATCAAACCATCCAGGCGAATTACGAACTTTTGACCGTCAAAGGCTGTCAGATTCAAAACCAGCACATTCATGTTCTCAAGATTCATGCCGACGAGATGAGCATCGTGAATTTGGGACGAATGTCGGACAGGATCATAAATCATTGGAGCCGCCTTAGCTTGAGTTCTACGGATTATTTTTTTGCCCGATGTCAGGATTTCAAAGTGGTCAACGCCTCCTTCAAGCAGGTGCCGCTTTGGTTCAAAGACATTTCTATTTGAAGGAAATGCACCCGTGGGTGTTTGAAGGCAATACGCCGGCTATACGATTCTACCAGCGCTTATGCGCGAAAATAGTCGATCGTCGTGCGTCGCTCATCCCTAGCGCTTACGGCAAACCTGTTCTGCTCTTGCATTGGAACGACCTGAATTCGATCGGATAAAATGTCACCGGACCTTTAGTCGTCGCGTCACAGGGCAAGCGGCTGTTTACCTCGAAATCCACCCATGGTAGGCTTACGCTCTTTGGGCAAACGGGCGAATGGAGGTCGCACAATGGCCGAATTCTCCAATGTCATCACGGCCTTCAACGTCGACCAGGCGTCACGGCTCACAGGACTGTCGACCGGCCAGCTTTCGGCATGGGACAAGGTCGGCTTTTTTCAGCCCGAACATGCGGAGACGAACCGGCGGTTGCCGTTTAGCCGCGTCTACTCCTTCCGCGACATCGTCGGTCTGAAAACCCTCGCTATTCTCCGGAAGGAACATCGCATTCCGACGGCAAAGCTTAAAGAGGTCGCCTCGCGCCTGGAGCATATGACAAAGCGGCCGTGGTCCGAACTCAAGCTTTCCGTTCTGAAGAAAGACGTCGTTGTGCTCGATGACGACGGCGTGGGTGTCGGCGCCAGCGACGGTCAAATCGTGCTGATCCCATTGCGCTCGATCATCGAGGATGTGCGGCGCGACGCCGACGCCTTGCGTAAGCGCCCTGCCGGGACTGTGGGCAAGATCGAGAAACGTAAATTCGTGCTGCATAATGCGGCCAGGGTAGCGGGGACAAGGATCCCCGTGACGGCCGTGAAGGCCTATCTCGACGCCGGTTGCAGTACGGAGGATGTTATCGCTGCCTATCCCGACCTGTCGCGGCAGGATGTCGACGCCGTGCGTGACTATTTACTACGGAACGCGGCGGCGTAGGGCGTATAAAGATTGAAGTTCCTCGCCGATCATTGTTTGAATGAGCATGTTGCGAGAGCGCTCGAAGGCTATGGTCATGAAGTTACGCGCCTTCGCGATATCATGGCGGCGGACACCGAGGACATTCTGGTCGCCCAAACAGCGCTTAATGGCGGCTTGATCCTCATCACTCACGACGACGATTTCCGGGCTCAGCAAAGAGACTTCAACCGCCGCACGCGAAAGGCCTATGACGAGGTGCATCTTTTGCTGATCGCCGATCTTGGGCCGAACACTGTCGGCCGGTTGGCGGAGGTGATGGAGAGCGTGGAGTTTGAGTTCCGGTTGGCGGACAAGGCGAAGCGACGGTTCTTTGTGGAGATCGCACTCAGGCGCATCACCATTCACCGATAATAATGCAATTGGTATGCTGTCACCGTAATTCCATGGCCGATGTCCTTAATTCTAAATCACATCTCTTCTTCGTCATCTTCGGGAACCAAAACGGCGATGCTTCAATCATCGTCCAACGCACATACCTTCACGGACGTAAGCACATCTGATCGTATGCTGGCCGTGTTACAGGCCATATTGACAATATATTTAGTTCGGCATTCATTTATCAAAATCATTTTCAACTATTTACAAGTTGATGATTGCTACTTAACACAATAGCTATAAATGGCAACTTGATTAATCTTCAAACAAGATAATCACCTTACTTTTGAAGTTCGCTGGTCTTTCGTGTTATAGTTATTTGTTGACGACTACGCATGATGCGTATATCTAAAACGAACAAGAGCGCCACACCCTTTCGGATATGACGCCCTTGCCAGATGATGATGAAGGCTTAGACCCTCCTAACAGCGGGTTTCCACATCGCATCAGCCTTTCCCCCGTCCACCAACGGGCATGAGGTTAAAACATCAAAAGAGCGCTTCTCTTCGCGGGGTAGGCGCTCTTTTTTTGTGCCGAAGAGGCCGGCGGGGCGACTCCGGGCACGCCTGAACCGTAGTTAAGGGTGCGGGCGTTTTCAAGTAAAAAATGACAAATCGGTCAGAAATATGACATTTTGTTGTACAAACCCTGTACCACCTCAATAGTGAGGGAAATTTCCCCTATTTCTGACGCAGATATGCGTCTAATAACTCAACATGTCATTGATATAAACATCTACAAAACTTTGCTTGTTTATATCGCAAACTTTCTAACAGTTTGTACGTGTTTTAAATCGCATATTGAACGCAATTATATCGCTAATTATAAATTGAATTACGAAGCTAATTATATCGCTAATTATATCGCTAATTATAACGAGATTTGAGAGCTAATTTAGAAGCCGATATGTGCGATTAAATATGCGATCAAATATGCAATTAAATATCGTCGAAATAATTTCGGTGATCTGCGCAATTAATTGCGCAAAATATCGCAATAGCATTTGATAAAGCGATATCTAATTAGCCGAAAGGGATTGCGCATCCACCTTTCAAATCGCCGTCCCTTAACCGTGCAGGGATTGGCGGTGACGGGAAGACTTGAACTTCCATCTCTTCCCTACTATAACACCGAACATCTACGAACGGCTATAGAGCCACCTTAGCGGTGGCATTGGCAAGCGCACTATCCAGTTTGTGCTACGTCACTTAGTCAATCGAAGTTTAGAGCAAGCTCCCGACTTCGGCAGTCTGACCGGCCCTGACAGGCCGGTCATTCTCGTTCTGTAGGTAGTATGAAGCACCCTGCTTCACGATCTGCCTACGATCCACCAAACGCTTAATCATGTTGTAAGCCATGTTCTTGTTCGCTGGATTGATGTTCAGTTCGGGCTTAGTCATCAAGCCGTCGATAATGTCCTTTGGCAACATGCCGTTCGTATTAGCCGCCAGCAATTCCAAGATCGCTTCGCCTATGGGCGACTTGCGCGTGGTGACGACCTCTTCGTCAGGCAGGTCTTCCGCGTCACCAGCGGCGACCTTGACCATGAATGCGTCAAGCTTGGCCTGATTGGTGAACAGGTGGCCCTTGTACTTCACGTAGCCTTCGTCACCGATAAGGCGCGACGTGGCGGCATAGAAGCCCTTGGGCTGCTGCTTCATCTTTTCAGCCAGCGGGCCTTTCAAGATGTAGTCTCGGATATCGCTATAGCTGACACCGGCTTCGGCGGCGTCCACGACCTCTTTAATGACAACCGGGAACGAAATCAGTTTGCCGTTGGCGCCACGCGTCAGGCGCGGAAGCTTGTGCTTGGCCTTCTTACCCGGCTTCGGCTTGGCCTTTGGTTCCACCGTCGCCTTGATAGCGGTTGCCATGGCTTCATTCGGCTTGTTCACCGTCACCATGCCGAACACCTTAGTCTTGGCGTCTGGTGCGCCCAACCCCAAGAGCTTAAGGCGTTCCATCATTTCAGCGGCCTTGGCGAAAGTTTCGTCAATCGCGGCGATGATAACGTCATTGGCCTTGTTCTGCTCAACCAGTGCCGCGCGCGTCTTCGCTAACTGATCCATGTCAGCGGTCGTGGCGTAATACGGCGTAGTCTGGTCGGCGGGCATTATGCTTAATATCTCCTGCGAGGACTCATACGCCCTTTTTCAGAGGGCGCAAGCCTTGTGATATAAAAAATGTTAAATTTCACACTGTCCACAACCGCGCGGTTGTCAGGCGTGTTTCAAAAACGCGTCATCTGCGCCAGTAAGAATCGCACACAACCTATTGAAATTATGGACCTAACGGACACTAAATAGCGGCCATTTCGCGCGTCCGGCTTAAAAAATATTCACACATGGTAGACACGAAAGGTGTTGATGAACTTCTTAACGCATCATTAATGTTGCGTATGAAAGACCGTTAGAACCATATGTTGTGGTCAACAAGGGAACTAACACGAACATAACAACATTAAACGTACATCACCGAAGCTAACGATGAAACCATCATCATAGCGGACTAATAGGAACAACTAACACAAAGGAACATCATAACCGACATAAGCCAATGTGCCGTAACCGTCCTGCCGATGAAACATCACCGTAGGACCAATGAAACATGAAACAGTACGACCAACATGTACTAGATATGAGAAGACCGGCATGAAGCCGGTCTAACGATCTAATTAAACGCAGTGCGACCGTGAACCTAAGCCGCACGCTTCATAGCGAACTGATCGTATAGAAAGCCCGATATGCGAATTTGGTCGATCACAAGCTTCATTGTGTCGAGATAGATGTCAGCATAAGCTACCTCGTGCTGGCCTGCGAGGATCCGGCCGATGTCGCCGGCAAGGCCCCGCTGGCCGTTCTGAGGGCCTCGACGAATGCCGGCAAGCGATTCGGCGAAAGTCCTGATCCGGCCAAGAACATCGGGTTGGTCGTCAACGGCGCCGGCTTGATAGCCGCCAATAGCAACGGCATGCATCTTTGGTCGGATGAACCGGACGTCGAATTGCACGACTTTACGCGGTTCAAGACGGATACTGATGGAACCGCAAGGGCGGAACGCGACGTAAGGTGGATCTTTATAGCAACTCTTGCGCGCGATGGCGAGGAAACGCCGATTGAAAGCACCACACTTGCGACGATCTCGCTGGTCGTTGCCGGTTGCAAACCTCTCGGCTATCTCAACTTCGTCGCCCCGGTGGGGTTTACGATAGGGTTTGAGTGAAGGGTATCGATTGCCGTCGGAAGGCATGTCTACCGTCGGCAGGCCCCCTCCGTCACGGACTTCGCGCTGAAGAAGCGCGAGCGCCGCGCCACCTCCCCCGCGGCGGCGCAAGCGCGCCTTGCAAGGGAGGAGAAGTGAGGGCGAAGCGCGCACGCGCTTCCCCAATGTCCGCGGTGGCTTCAGATGGAGAGGCCGGCGTCGCCTTCGAGAACCTCGGGCTTCATGTGGGGGCGCTCGCCGGGGGCCCAGCGGGCGACGCGGTGGACGACGCGGTAGCGTAACGGCCCGCCGTCTTCGGTGCCGGCGCGCTCCAACGGGCGCGGAATGCAGACGAATTCGGCTTCCAATGCGTCGGGCGTGGCGCGCACCGTCATATAGCCGTGCCCGCCCCAATCGGTGAAGGTGAGGTGCGGCGAGCAATCCGGGTTATGGGCGGCGCGGGCGGCCGCCGGGTCGTCAGTCGCCTTAAGCGCCAGGGCCGCGCGCACGCCGTGCAGAATAGTCGTGTTGAAGGCGCACTGCATCGAGCCATCGGGCCGGTCATGGACATAGAAGGGACGAAGCGGGTCGTCGTGCTTCATGGTGAACTCCTGAACCTCCGCCAGTCCCGACTGGGAGACCGAACCGACGATGAACTCGACGCCGGCGGGCTCGAAGGCGTGCGGCGGCAAGTCCGCGCTGGGGTAGCCGGCCCAGAACGAGTGGGCGTCGCCGGCGACGATGGTCAGACCGGTGATGCCTTCGGCGCGCACCATGGAAAAGATTTCGGCGTTTTCCGTCGTATAGTTGCGCCCGAAATAGCCATGTTCGGTGCTGGGCCACAGGGCCGCGAACTCGGGCGGGAGATTTTGTGGATCCGAGCGCTGGTTCAGGGTGCCGAAGGAATGGCCCCAGATCTTCCACGGTGCTTTTGCGGCGCGCAGGCGTTCCTTGAGCCACGCCATTTGCTCAAGGCCGAGATAGGCCTGGGGCGGCGCATCGCGTTGCGGGTTGTCGACCTCCTTGTCGCCGACGCGAATCTTGGCGGGCGGGGAGCCGCCGGCATATTCGCGTCCCTGATCCAGGATATCGTTGACCTCCAGCAAATAGGCGCCGAAGTCGAAGATGGGGATGTCGGCGTCGCTGATCGGCGGTCCCATATAGGACCGGTTGTCGGTCAGGATCATGTCGACATTCTTGCCGAAACGGAAGGCGCGATGGATGCGCAGGGCGTGAATCGCGGTGAGGTTATTGGCCTCCTGACCCACGCCGCGCGCATCCAGGTTAGTGAGCGGCGTGTTGACGACGGCCGGTGGTATGAAGGGATCGCCCGGGCTTTGTTTGATGACGCGGGCCGGCTGGTACTCGTACCAGGCCTGGCTGGCGGCCAGTTTCAGGGTCTGGGCCGGGCGCGGCGGATCGTTGAACAATTTCTGCTGGCTCTGGTAACCCTTCCACGAAAATTCGTGATTGTCCCAAACGGGCACGAAGGGGAAGCGGGCGCGGGCATCCTGCAGGTCGGGGTCGCTGAGAACGCCACGATAGGCGGAGCGGTAATCGTCGAGATCGGTGGGGAAGTTGAACTTGTGCAGTTTTTCGCCGTGCGGGTAACGGAAAACCTCGCGCAGACGGCGGCCGCGGTCGAGGCCGTCCGGCGAGTCTTCGGGATATTTGATGATCTCGTAGATGAAGTCGCCGAGATGGAGCACGAAGCTCAGGCGTTCGGCGGGCGGGCGGCGCACGTCTTCGTAGATCATGCGGCGATAGGCGTTGAGCGCGCTGTTGGTGACGTCCTGGCAGCTGACGAAGGCGAAGCGCACGGGGCGGTCGTCGCCCGGCCGCGGCGCGGTCAGGGTGCGGCCGACGCGGCTCATATTGCCGGCCTCGTCGACAAAGTGATACCAGTATTCACGGGCGGGTTTGAGGCCCGCCGCCAGAAAACGGCACGTCCAGTCGGTGGCCGGGCTGACGTCGACGGCGCCACGCGCGACGATGTGGGCGAAGGCGTCGTCCTTGGCGACTTCGACGGTCAGGCGGTGCGCGCTGGCGCCCGCTTCCGGTTGGCGGCGCGTCCACAGGATTACGCTGTCGGGCGCCGGATCGCCGGAGGCGACGCCTTGCGGGTAGAGCTCGCGTCGCTCGATGCGCGGGGCCGTCGTCGCGTTGGCGCGCGTTCCGTAGGCGAGGGCCGCGCCCATGGCGGTGGCTTGCGCCAGGAACAGTCTGCGTGTCGGTCGTTCGCTCATCGCTTTGGCTCCGATGATGATGATTGCACATCAAGACGGGCCTCATCACGATCGTAGTCAACTTACAAATCGGCAATGTTGCCGAGACGGCCTTATGCACTCAGGCGGCTATGTCCCGTATTTTTCGGCCGCTTGCGTGATGTGGTCGACCAGCTTGCCGAATTCCTTGCCGATGCGCTCCGGCCGAAGATAATAGGCGCGCGCCAGCAGGTCCTTGCGCATGGCCTGGCGCTGGTCGTCTTCCATGTTCAGGGCCAGGTCGATGGCGCGTTGGAAATCCGCCTTGGAACTGGGGTCGAAGAGCAGCGCCTGGGACGATATCGGAACCACTTCGCGCAAGGGATCGGTGGCCGGGGCGACGACGGGTACGCCGAAACTGACGGCCAGCAAGGCGACGCCGGAGGTCAGGAAGCGGTTATAGGGCAGGACGATGGCGGCGCAGCTGCGGAACATATCCGGCACTTCGGCTTCCGGAATATTGCGGAAATCGAAGTCGACATCGTCGCGGCCGGCGAAAAAGCCGCGCAGTTCTTCGGGATAGGGATCGCCGGTCACCGGCGCGCCGGCGAATTTCAGCCGGGCGGATTGTTCCGCCATGAACTCGGCCGGCAGAAGTTCGGCCAGGTCGTTGAAGCCCTTGTAACGGCGCATCATGCCGAACGCCAGGACCGTGCGGGCATGGGGCGCGAGCGGCGCGGCCATGGTGACCTCCGCATCCTCATAGTGGCCCAGATAGGACGGATGGGCGAGCAGGTAAACTTTGCGCCGGTCGAACGCGGCCTGACGCGCCAGCACATTGATGGCCGTCGTGTTGTGGACGATGATCACGTCCGCGACGGCGCACAATTGCGAGCGCAAATAGAGGAAGATTTCCGGATGCTGCAATTCGTGCGGCAGCTCGTTGTGGATCGTCCATAATATCCTGCCTCCGGCCGCGGCGTATTCCGCCAGGCGTTTCAGGAAATACTGGACATTGCCGCGGGCTTCGGCCGCCGTGCGGGAGGCGCGGATGATATGTTCTTCCCAGTGGATATGGAGAACCGATCCCTTGCCGTCGGCGAGGGCCGCCACCGCATCGTCGACCGTGCCGCGCTTGGGCTC
This sequence comes from Asticcacaulis sp. P2_B1, assembly GCF_056404915.1. NCBI lineage: Bacteria > Pseudomonadati > Pseudomonadota > Alphaproteobacteria > Caulobacterales > Caulobacteraceae > Asticcacaulis > Asticcacaulis sp. P2_B1. Next base: position 1,009,596 of record NZ_JBFUDD010000002.1, read on the forward strand.
ATAGCGGCCCGTCAACGGCTTATACAGCAGCTTTTGATACGGGTTGTCGGCATAAAGCGTACAGTTGGTGACCTGCATCAGCTGTTCCTCGGCAAGATGATGGTGGGCGCGTCGAAGAGTCGTTGTTCGAGCGGGAAAGGAATATAGGCCGGGGCGCCTTCGGAAATCCGGGCGTGGAAGTCCACCGACGCGTCGTGGTAACGTTGACGCGGCTCGGTGAAGCCAAAGCGCGACATGCCGAACTCTTCGCTGGCGGTCAGGGAGTCGGAGCGCGAACGCCCGAACAGCAACGGCCAGCGCAGGCGAAGAATGGCGTCGTCGCCGAACGCCAGGCCGATACGTTGCACCAGTTCCAGGTCCGCCGCGATCCGAACGCTGTCGAAGAAGCCGATCTTTTCCATGATCTCGGCCCGGCGGAAGACAAGCGAGATACAGCACAGGTGGGAAATCTGTCCGCCGGCCTTGATGACGATGCTGCCGTCACTGGTCATGCGCAGCCAGTCGGTGGTAACGCCGACGATACCGGCATTCTTTTCGAGCACCGAAATACAGGAGCCGAGCCGGTCGGGGTGCGACCAGTCGTCGGAATCCTGCAGGGCGATATATTTGCCGCGCGCGGTCAGGAGGCCGATATTCTTGCTGACATAGGTGCCGTCGTTCGTCGTTTTCAGCACGATCCGGACGCGCGGATCCATGCGCTCCATCTCGGTCAAGAGGGCCGGCGTGGAGTCGGTCGAGGCGTCGTCGACGATAATGAGTTCTATATTGCGGTAAGATTGCTCGAGTATGGAGCGCACCGCGGTCCAGACATAACCTTCGACATTGAAGGTCGTCATGACCACGGAAACCAGGGGACCGTCGAAAAGCGGGGCATAGTCGAAGTCGCGGCCGCTATATTTGCCGGTTCCGCGCAACTGGTCGAACACGTCGCCGCCCAGGCGCGTGTCGCGCTCGACGGTTTGGGTGGACAACCGCGTGAACATCGGGTCGAGGCATTGCAGGGCGAGATCGGTTTTGCCGATCTTGTGGGCCGTCGCGTACAGGAACAGGGGCATTTCCGCCGGCAGCAGCTCGCTGCCGCCCGCCATGTCGGCAAGCGTGGTGTGGAAAAACGCCTTTTCGTATTCGCCCAATTCGAGATAGGCCGCCGCCGCCAGCAGGCGCAGCTCCAGGTTTTCACCGTGGAGCAGCAGGCCGCGCTCGACCTCGTTGGCCGCCTTGACGAAATCGGCGACGAAGAAGTGACCCCTGACGATCTCGCTGAAGATCAGCCCGGTGTCCAGGGCCGCATTTTCCAGTAACAGGCCCTGGGCGTCGTCGAATCTGCCGACCGTGCGCAGGCAGCGGGCGACGGATATGACCAGGCGTTCGTTGCGGCTGCCCGCATCCAGCTGTTGGAAATAGTCGAAGGCAGCGGCCGCGTCCTCTTCGTCGCGCGCCAGTCTGAGCAGCTCAAGCCGCGGCTGATCCCAGCCCGCTTGTTCCTCCAGAAGGCGTTCGAAGACGGATGTGGCTTCCTCGGGACTGCCGCTCAGCAGCTTGGCGCGGGCGAAATCGAAGCGTGTCTTGGCATCGTTCGGGCTGTAAAAGAGAGCCTTCTGCTTGGCGTCCAGGTTCAACCGGTTCAGTTCATGCAGGAGATGGCGCGGCCTGAGGGGGTTCTTTTTGACCGCATCGATTTCCATCGCCAACATACGTTCACGCAATTTCTCGTCGTCGCCCTGGCCTTCGCGGACAAGTTTCAGGCACTCGATGGCCGTGACCGTATCGCCCTTGCGGCGGAGCAGGTTGGCCTTCAGGTTCAGGGCGCGGTAGTCCTTGGGCGCCCGGGAAATGGCGAAATCGACATAGCGCATCGAGTCGTCGATTTTTTGGCTGCGCTCCAGTATCTGCGCGACGGCCAGTACGGCGCCGGTATCGCCCAGGTTCTCCGGCAACACGTCGACCAGGGCGGGCAGGATGAGAAACAACTCGTTGGTTTCGCGGAAGCTTTTGACGATGAGTTTGCAATCGACGATGCCGAGATCCTGGCCGACCGTGATCAGGTCCCGCAAGCTGCCGACGGGTGAAAAAACCCGGCCGAGCGCAACGATAAGGTCGTTGGCGAAGCCGGATACGATGTTGTCGGAACGCAGGGCAAAGACAAAGTCCCGCAACGAACTGTTCGAGATTTGAAAGACATGTTCCAGGCGGTCCCGGACCCATTGCGGCACGCCCGACAGCAGCGAAACGACCGTCTCGTCGCGCGATCCCGCGCCGTAGCGCATGATGGCGTCATGAACGGTTGTCGCGGGCGCAATGTCGGCGCCTTGAAAGATCTCCAGCGCTTCGGCGTTCTTGCCGGCGGCAATGAGGAGACGGGCGCGCAGAGCCTGCAGCTTGGCCATGCTCTCGGCTGTTTCCGGCTCGATATCCGTTATCTTGGCCAGCCCGGCTTCGGCGCCCTGCAACAAGGTACGCACTTCCGCCAGACCCAAACGCGGGTCCACCATGAGCGGGCACGACATGGTCGCGTCGCGCAACAGGGTCTCCGCTTCGCGGAAGCGTCCCGAATTAAGCTGGAAATAGGCTTTGCCGCACTCCCGCGTCGCGCGTTCCATGGCGGCCGTGACATCCGCCGCGGACATGGAGGTCGTCACCGGGAACGACACCAAATGTTCGGGCTCCGCGTCCGGCTGTTGCGCGACGACGCTGATCAGGCCGCGAACATGGGTTTCTCCGCCCGCCCGCCCGGAAGGCGGTCCGAACATGGGGATCGTCACCCGGCCTTCGATCATGCCGGCCTGGCCTGGTGAAAACTTCCATTGGCCGGTCCAGGTCGTGGGGGAATCGACGTCGAGCTGCAAGGTCAGGGTTCGGCCGTGGCGGCAGGTTTCCGGCAAGGCGACGACCCACTCGCGCGGCGTCTCGGATCGTATGGTCGTGAAGCGCAGATCGTCGGTGCGGCCGATCAGGCTGCGATAGGCCGACAGGATGGCGAAGACGTAACGCAGGCGTTCCCGCACCTCGTTCCAGGCCGCCAATTCCGCCATGGCGGCAAAGGCGGGATCGCTGACCCGTTCGAGTAAGGTCTGGAGCCTTGATTGACCTTCGGCGGGAAAGTCCCCCAGGATATCGCGAAGACATTCGATCTCGCGTGCCGACAGGTCTTCCTGAATGTCGAACTTCACGGGTTGGCCCGACAAGAGCGGCACCAGCACGATGCGATTGAATTCGGCGCTTGTCAGGAAGCGCAGCACGTTGGCATCATGCCCGCGCTTGGCGATCTTGGCGATATCATCCCGTTGCGTCGGTTTCCGACCCAGGATGAAGCAAAACAAAGCTTCGGCGTGGTCGATACTGTTCGGAGCGTTAAAGGCGGGATGCAAAAACAGCGCCTTGTTCCAGTTCAGCGCCTTTCTAATGGCCTTTTCGATCTTCTTCAGACCGGGCTTGACCTGGGTGATCTCATTGTCTTCGGCATAGGCGGACAAGGCCTTCAGACTGATCCTGGAGCTTTTGTGCAAAAACAGGCGCGCATAGAAACTGGCCCAGCTGTTGCGCTTGTAGTCGTTGAAGCTGAAGGGCTCCATAAACAGGAAACCGCCGGCGAACTTCAGCATATCGGCCGGCACGCGATCGACGCCAAAGCCGCTGCCGCCGTCGCTTTGCAAACCGCTGACAACGTCGATTTCGAAATCCCGGTCCAGAATCATCTGGATGGCAGCGGTTTCCAGGTCGGCATTCAAGAACGCCGCGCGTTCTTCATCCGTTTTGAAAGGGCACAAAATGCGCGCCAGGTCCTGCGCATCACTCGGCTGCAGGGGCGTCGCGGTGCCCCCCGACCTGATGGCGGGGCCGAACTCCGACGGAACAGACTCTGGCTGAAGGGGGGATTGGGCCGCTTGAAAAGCCTCCAGATCGCTTTCCAGCTCAGGAATGGCCAGCTCGGGGATGGCCAGCTCAGGCGTGGTCAGCTCAGGCTTGGCCAGTTCAAGCTTGGCCGGTTCAGGCTTTACCACTTCCGGCTTGGGCAATTCAGACTTGACAAATTTGGCACCGATAACGGGCTGGGCCGCCGGCAGATCTTGCCCCGCCGCCTTGCCCGTCCGGATGTTGCCGGTGGGGCGAAGGACGGTTGCCGGACGGCTGGGGGGCGCGACCTCGACCGTGTCATCTTCAAGCACGGGGGCGTTTTCAGCCACCGAATGYACCGTCAACTGGAAATTCGACAGGAAAATCGCGTCGACATCCGGCTTTATGGAAATCACGCCGTAGTACTCGCAGCCTTCGACCTTTTCCGGAAGAACCCCGCGGCGCACGACCGTCTTCCCACGCGCGTCGGCCAGATCGTCGACCTTGAACCAGCAGACGCTTTCGTACTTCTTGACATTGCTGGTCCGGACCAGCCCGATCCACTGGATGGGAGCGACCGACTTCGCCGATTGCATGTCGAACGATATCTCAATGCGGTCGCCGGCCTGAATGAGACTGTCATCAATCTTGTGCAGCAGCCGCACCCACTCCTTGGTGTAGCCCCTGGTCGAGACACGCAGGGCACGCTGGCCGCCGCCATCTCCCGGCAGGATCATATTCTTGAACGTCGTCCGGCTGGTATTGACCGTCGCAATGTGGAGCCCCCAACCCTCGGTGCGGGCAAATATCGGATAGGTTTCAGCGGACGCGAAATTTTCAAAATTCGGATTTTTAATCAGGTTTTGCGGCCCGTCGGTGGCGGCAATGGCTTTTTGCTGTTCGAACATCACCAGGAGAAACCCCTCTGTAAATATCTATTAAGAATTATCATGTCAGGGCAGACTTAGCAAATTTTATACCGCACGTGCGAGATGGAGGGGAAGTCACAATATATATCTGCATATATCTTCCCCCTCGCCTGCGCACACGCAACATTTCCGCGCCTGATGAAGGTGGTTTGAGCACCCTTCCGGCTTTGAAAACGCCCCTGTCTTGAAGCTAACCGAAAAGATGGGGCTTTATCAATAGTCTATTCCGCTTTTTCAGAATTGGGAGGCGCAAGGGCCGGCGGCAAAAAAATACCCGCGGTCATTTTTAATGACCGCGGGTATTGTCAGGACTTTATTGCATACGCTCTATCGCAAATGCAAAAAATCTGTTGTGCCGCCTAGATGTTGGCGCGGATACTGGCTTTCAGTTTCCCGAACAGTTCGATGGCATTGCTTCTCAGGGTTTTGACCCAATAGGGATCGATAGGTTCCGGGAACGGGTCAAAACGCGACACCAGATCCGGCGAGTCAAAAACGCACAGGAGGTCTTCACGGCCCATACGGCGCATGAAATTGCGGTTCTTGCTGGTCGGGACCAGAACAACCGACGGCACGCCGTACATCGTGGCCGCCACGCTGCCGTGGAATTTCATGGACGCCATGGCCGTACAGGCGCCGATGTTGCGGCTGATTTCGTCGAGATCCTCGCTATGGATAACGACCTTGCCGGGGATACGCACACGTTCGGCATTGATGACGTCGCGCTTGCCGACCTCGTCCGTACCCAGGATGAGATGGTGAACCCGGTAGCCGTCGGAAATGGCCTTGCGGCCCAGGGCCTCGATCTGGCTGTAGTCGTCGTCGTTTTCCTTGCCGGGGCGGTGACGGGTCACGATGCCAAGGATAGGATTATTGATATCGCGTTTGACCGGCGGAAATGTCAGGGCGCAGACGATGTCGGGCGCTTCGATCACGTCGACCTTCGGTGAGGTTTTCGCGTTGATCCAGTTCACCGACTGCATGTCGCGCGCATTGATGAAGTGGACGTTCGGGTTGTTGAAAAATGTCTTGTAGCGTTCGATGATGTCGGGGCGCTCAACATTTTGCACGTTGCCGGCAGCCCGGATCGGCACGCCGACGCCGGCGATGAAGACCGGCTTGCGAAGATATTCGCGATGGAAATAACGCGGATCGATCGACCAGGGCTGAACCAGGTCGCCCCCGCCGATCAGGACGGCGTCGACTTCCGCGATCAACTCTTCGGGCGGTCGGGAAAAATAGGGCTTTGCCGCCAGGTCCGGAAGCGGGCGGAGGGTGAACTCGTCACCAAGATACTCCTCAAACACCTTTAGAAAAAGTTCGTCGCCATAGTTGCCGTAGCCGAAGAACCCGCCAATACCGACCACAGGCTTTTTGCCGGTGACTGCCTTTGGTTGTGCGCTGTTACTGATCATTGAAACCCCTTCTGAAAACAGCCTCGCTATGCTGGCCGTAATGCTTTTGTATCGCAAAGTGCGGATAACGCAACTGACTTTCACCTCGCAGCCGGTATTTGCGGCCCCTGGAAGGCTGTTGCGCCAGGCCCAGACGGCCAATAATGCCGCTCACCCTTCTGCCGCACCGCACATATCCGCATTCTTTTGCCGGCGAAGGTTGCAATGAAAAAATCTGCTGCGTAATATCGCAGCGCACACGGCCTGTCGGGATGCTGGCGGCGCTTCACCATCGCAACGACGCGGACAGGGTGATGACAAGGATTGGAACCGAATGAAGTCTTTCCTGATTTACGCCAATTGCCAGGCCGTTGCGTTGGGATCGATGCTGCAACTCATAGAATCCTTCAACCAGACCTATAAATTCGTCCGCATACGCCCCGTGCACCGCATTTCGGAACCGGAAATAACACAACTGAAGGGCGAAGTTTTTCCCTCCCTCGGCGCCTTCCTGCATCAACCGGTCAGGGACGGCTTCCGCGGCGAGGCCTTCGGCTCGGAGAGACTGCGGTCCTACGTCCCGGACGGCGTGCCGAAATTCGCGTTTCCCTCCTTGCAATTCTATGGCTATCAGCCGTCGGGCTTCGTCTTCAGGACGCTGACCCTGCCCCAGCGTGAGGCGCACATGCGCATATTCACCGCGGCGTCCGGCGACACCTTCCACTTTACCCAGGTCGTTCGCGCCTTCTTGAAGGGCCGTTCACAAGTGGAAGCTCTGAAGCGGTTCCACGACGGCTATGCCGGGGACGGCGCCTTCGCCGTCAAATTCGCCAGGCGCAGCCTGGAAAAGGTGATCAGCGCGGAAGGCCAGCATGCCCTGGACATCACAGCGGCGCAATATATTGGCGACAATTATCAGTCGGAGGCCTTGTTCAACACGCCCCGCCATCCGAGAAACCCGGTGCTGATGCACGTGATAGATCAACTGGCGCGGCTTCTCGACCTGACGATCACCGCCGACGACATGGAACGGCTGAAACGCCGCGATCCCCTGGTGCTGCCGGCCTACCCGCTGCAACACTATGTGCGTGAAGCCCTGGGCATGACGTTCGAGCCGAAGCAGCGCTTCATCATGAAGAAGACGAGCATGGACGAACAGGAGATGATCGCGGCCTTCTATGCCTTTTACGCGACCATGCCGGCGGAGCAGTTGGACCGCGAGCTGACCTTGCAGGCGCAAAGCGCCGCCGCGGTATAGGCGGCGGCATACTGCCGCCTGGCGCATTGAGCGCCCGCGCCACGTTTGGCGCGTAGCCAAGGCCACGAAGCGACCGGCAGGCGACTGAGGCCAAGAAAAACAACCCTCGCCTTGACCGGACATCGGGCGCCCTTTAGACCCTGACACGCCTTATCTTCGCAGGAACCCATGCCGCAGACTCAGTCTCCCAAACGCAAGCCCGTCATCGGTCTTTGCGGTTTTTACGGTCACGGAAATTACGGTGACGAGCTGTTTCTCGACGTCCACAAGCAGACCCTGAGCGCCGATTTCGACCTCAAAATTATCCCCAGCCTGCTGGAGAAGCCGTATTTCGAGCGGCCGCTGGCCGAGCTTGTCGCCGGCGTCGATGCCATTCTCATCGGCGGCGGGGACCTGGTTCGGCCGTGGGGCGTAGACGTTCGCTACTTCCATCGCTTGTACCTGACCAAGCCGGTGTTTATCGCCGGCGTCGGTGTTCCGGTCACCATACGGCCGGACGGCAGCGAACAGGAAACGCCGCATTCCATCAACAAGTACCGGGAATTTTTCCGCCATCCCAATGTCAAGTTCCTCAATGTCCGCGACCCGGCATCACGGACGTGGATGCTGGAAAAAATCGATCCGGATCTGAATGTTATCGAGTCACCGGACCTGGTCTGCGCCCTCGACCTGCCGCCGGTCACCCGTCCGGCCGGGCCGAAGATCTTGGGCCTGGCGACACGCGACCGGCCCGGTCATGTGGACGACTATTCGCAGCTGGAGGCGCTGGCGGCCCATGCCATGAAGGAAGGCTGGAAAATCCGCCACATCATCCTGGGTAATGGCGTAACCGGCCGGCGCGACATGGAAAATTCGCTGCGGCTGAACATCCCGGGCAAGGAAACCGTCTATTCGGAAAGCCTCGACGACATGAGCCGGGCGATCGGCGAGTGCTCGGCGCTGGCCAGCATGAAGTTCCACGGCTCCGTGGTGGCGACCATGTACAATGTGCCGTCCGTGGTGCTGGTCCCGACCATGAAAAATGTCAGCTTTATGAAAAGACTAGGCCGCGAGGAGCTGGTGAGCCGGTTCGATGCCAACCTTGTCGACCTTTTCACGCCCTTCCCGGCTCCGCATGCACCCGAGACGATTGCCGAACTGCGCCAGCGCGCCGGCGCCATGTTGCAGCAGCTCAAAGGCGCCCTTATTGAGGCTTTATGCTGAAGGGATCGGTCGGCAGCTATGCGCAAGCCTGGAGCGTTGCCCGGCTAAGATGGGCCGGGCAAACACTCTAAGTTTTTGCTTTGTCGCATTTCCTTACGCCAAACCGGCGTCCATTTTGGCGGGAAATGCTCCAGGTGCGAGATTTCGACAACGCCTGATGAGTCGCACAACTAGCTTCGTAGCACAGGGCGGTCATCAGCAAGGTGGTGGCGAAGCAAAGGGCGACGAAGGCGCCAAGCACCTGCGCGATGCCCAGCCCGGACGATAATCCAAGCCCAAGGGCCAGAAGAAAAATACCGACAGGCACCACCACAAGCACCCAGTCGACGATTGTCATCATGGCCTGGGAAATATGAGCCAGCAAACCGAGGATCGGTGACTCGGCATCTTCCTTGCGCGGCAGACGAGCGATGGCGATACCGAAGGCCAGGCCGAAAATGACGAGCGAAAATATTTGGCCCTGCGCCGCCGCGGCCACCGGATCGTCCTGAGGCACCTGAAATCAGCATCAAGGCCACGCATGACGCCAGTCCGGAAATGACAAATCCGGGCGATTTCGATCCATGTTGCATGACGTTTCGCTTTTTCGACCTGGCTATCAAACCAGAAACGGCGGCCACAAGAATAATTTTATTAGCGAAGTTGACTTTTGCATCTGGGGGCTGAATGGCGAATGTCCCTAGCGAAGCCCTATAAATTTGGCACACCATATCAAGCGGCGCGCACACGGTGCGTTTTATTGGCGAGTTTAAATTTTACTTGCAAATTATCATAAAGACAAATATCCATGGCGCAAAGCTATTTTTGTCGGACATTTGCCAAGAAGCGTGGCGCCCAGCTCATATAGTCGTAAGAACATAATTCAGTGAAGGAATGCGTATGAAAGTTGGTAGGCGACATTTCATGCTGTCGTCGGTAGCGACGGCTGCGGTCTGCACAGCCTGTGGCGGCGGCGGAAGCGGGGGGTCGTCGGGTGGTGGGTCTTCGTCATCATCATCCTCTTCCTCTTCAACGTCCTCTTCGTCATCCTCATCTTCTTCGTCATCGTCCGCCTCGGGTCTGTACCCAAGCTACAATCTGAGCCCGATCCCGGCGGACTCCACGGGTATGACCAGCACCGCGGTGGATCTTTCCGGGCACATCGCGCTTGGCTGGAACGCCGGCAACACGCTGGAAGCCATTGGCGGCGAAACCGCCTGGGGAAATCCCCTCATCACCCAGGCGCTGATGGACAAAGTCAAGGCTCTCGGCTTTGATGCAGTACGCCTGCCCTGCTCCTGGGATCAGAATGCGGACCCGACGACCGCCAAGATTTCCGACGCCTGGCTCAGTCGCGTCAAGGACGTCGTGCAGTACTGTATGAACGCCAACCTCTACGTCATGCTCAACATCCATTGGGACGGCGGCTGGCTGGAACGTCACATCGATACGGCCAGCGAGGATGCCGTCATCCCCAAGCAAAAAGCGTTCTGGGAGCAGATCGCCACAAAATTGCGCGACTTTGACGAACGCCTCATGTTCGCCAGCGCGAACGAGCCCTCGGTCGATGCAGCCGCGCAAATGGACGCCCTGCTTGCCTATCACCAGACCTTCATTGACGCCGTCCGCTCGACCGGCGGCAAGAACGCCAATCGTGTGCTGATCGTCCAGGGACCGAGCACCGACACGGAAAAGACGGTTTCATTCTGGACAACGATGCCGACAGATACAGTGGCAGACCGCCTCATGTTCGAAGTGCATTTTTACTCGCCGTTCCAGTTCGCGCTCCTCGAATCCGACCAGTCCTGGGGCAAGATGTTCTATTATTGGGGTAAGGATACTCAGTCCACGATCGAGCCCGACCGCAATGCGACACACAGCGACGAGACTTTTGTCGATCAGCAGATGCTGGCGATGAAACAAAAGTTTGTCGACAACGGCATTCCCGTCATTTTAGGCGAATATGGATGCATGCGCCGCACCACGCCGATGGACCTGGCGACGCACAACGCGGCCGTGACCTACTGGATGAAATATGTCACGCAACGGGCGGTTGCCAACGGCATCATGCCATTTGTGTGGGACATCGGAAACATTATCGACCGGCGCACCCTGGGGGCCGTGGACCAGGCCTCGCTGGATGCTGTCCTCGAGGGCGCCGGCAAAACGTAGGAATGGCCTGTTTGTAGCCAGTCCGCAATTGGCGAACCTGGACATACAGCCGGCATGACGCCGGCATGCCCGGGTGAAGTGCTCTGCAGATTTCTGACAGGAGCCGCGGCTTTCGCGGAAACTTCCAAATCAGGCGGGACCGCCACCATCCACATGTTGAAGGGATTGAAATGAACATCAAACGTATAATGCTGCTCGTGTTAGGCATTTTTCTGGGGGCCGCCGCCTGCGGCAGTTGCTGGGCGCAAAAGGCTGAAGGCCTGGCTATGACCCCGCAAATGGGCTGGAACAGCTGGAACAAATTTGCCTGCAATATCGACGAGCGCCTGATCCGCGAGACCGCCGATGCCATGGTTGCGTCGGGCTTGAAGGATGCCGGCTACCAATATGTGAACATTGACGATTGCTGGCAGGGCCAGCGCGACGCCGACGGCAACATCCAGGCCGACCCCACGCACTTCCCATCCGGCATAAAGGCGCTGGCGGACTATGTGCATGCCAAGGGCCTGAAGCTAGGCATCTACTCGGACGGCGGCGACACCACCTGCGACGGCCGTCCCGGCAGCCGCGGCCACGAGTATCAGGATGCGCTCACCTATGCGCACTGGGGCATCGATTACGTCAAGTACGACTGGTGCAACACCCCCGGCATGAACACCGAACCCGCCTACACCACGATGCGCGACGCGATCGCCAAGTCGGGCCGTCCGATGCTGTTCAGCGCGTGCGAATGGGGCATGAGCAAGCCGTGGGAGTGGGCCGGCAAGGTTGCCCATTCGTGGCGCACCACGGCCGATATCTATAATTGCTTCGACTGCGAATTTAATCCCGGATTCTCGACGGGTCTGGGCGTGTTGCGCATCCTCGACAAGCAGGCAGGTCTGCGCAATTTCGCAGGGCCCGGCCACTGGAACGATATGGACATGCTGGAAGTGGGCAACGGCATGACCGAGGACGAAGACCGCGCCCATCTGTCGATCTGGGCCATGATGGCCTCGCCCCTCATCCTGGGCACCGACCTGCGTACCATGTCCGAGTCGACCCGCCGCATCCTGACCAACCCCGGCGTGATCGCGGTGAGCCAGGACAAGCTGGGTGTGCAGGCACTGCGCGTCCGGGTCGACGGTCAGCTGGAGATGTATGCCAGGCCGCTCGATGGCGGCGATTGGGCAGTGATGTTCCTGAACCGTTCCACCCAGCCGCTTGACGTTCGCCATGACTGGAAGGCGCAAGTCCTGGGCGATGACCTGAGCAAGCGGTCGGTCGATTTCAAGCAGACCGTCTATACCTGGTCCGACCTGTGGAGCAAGAAGACCGGCGACACCAGCACCACACTGCAAGCGCGCCTCGCGCCGCACAGCGTGCTGATGATACGCCTGACCGGCCCTGCGAAACCCTAGGCCCACGCCGGGCCGGGCGGCGCGCAAGGAGTCCTGCCTGAGGATCCCCTGGCCACGCCCGGCCCAGTAGATCCCGGCCAGTAAATCCCGGCCAGTATTGCCGCGCCATCCCACTCGAACAAGATGCTCCGCGTACTGGATGAAATATGTCACCCAACAGGGGGTCGCCAACGGCATCATGGCGTTTTTATGGGACACCGGAAGCATTATCGACAGGCGCACCCTCGCGGCCGCAGACCAGGCCTCGCTGGATGCCGTACGCGAGGGCGCCGGCAAAAAGTAGGCCTTGGTATTATTGTAGCCAGTCCGGAATTGACGCGCCTGGACATACAGCCGGCATGACGCCGGCACAGAAGGATGGATATGACACTTAAGCACCTGATTAGCTGGGCTGCGTTATGCGTAATGACAGCGGCCGGGCCGCTGGCCGCGCAGGAGACGTCGGATAAACCCGGCGCCAACCCGATCATTCGCGACCGCTTCACAGCCGATCCCGCACCGTTGGTCGTCGGCGACACCCTGTATCTCTACACCGGCCACGATGAGGCCCGGGGCGACGAGATGTTCACCATGCGCGACTGGCTGGTCTTTTCAACCAAGGACATGAAGACCTGGACACCGCATCCGCCTATCATGAACGCCACGGACTTCAAGTGGGCCCTGCATGACGCCTGGGCGTCACAGGCCATCCAGAAGAACGGCAAGTTTTACTTCTATGCCTCCGTCGCCCACGACGAGAGTCACCCTGGCATGGCCATCGGCGTCGCTGTTTCGGACAGTCCGACCGGTCCTTTCACCGATGCGCGCGGATCAGCCCTGATCACCAACCAGATGACGCCCGAAGGCACACATACCTGGGAGGATATCGACCCCACCGTCTTTACCGACGATGACGGCACGACCTGGATCGCATGGGGCAATCGCGACTGCTATATGGCCAAACTCAAGGCCAACATGACGGAACTCGACGGCCCGATCCGCAAGATCACCCCGCCGCTCTACGAGGAAGGCCCCTGGTTGCACAAACGCGGCAATCTCTATTACCTGACCTATGCGTCGCTGGACCATGCGACTCAGAGCGCCGAACACGTGTCCTACGCCACGGCGACTTCTCTGGACGGGCCGTGGACCTATCGCGGTGAGCTGACCACATCGGCCAGGAACAGCTTCACCATCCATCCCGGCATCGCCGAGTTCAAGGGCCAGTGGTACATCTTCCTGCACAATGCGACGCTGACGATCGGCGACCAGACCGGTTCCGGAGGCCGCCGCGCCGTGACAGTCGAATACCTGCAATACAACCTGGATGGCACCATGAAGCCCGTCGTCCAAACCGACGCCGGCGTGTCCGTACCGCCTCCGCCGGCCAATTAACGGACATAATAACTGCGCCTGACATGGGCGCGACTATCTAATTAGGATACTTTCAATGCGTCTTCTGACCTCTGCGGCCGCGGCCGCAATTGCTGCTGCTCTGATCCTGCCTGTCGCGGCCCATGCCTCCGATGCCCCGGTTCAGATAACGCTCGACGCGTCCAAGCCCGGCGCCGTGATCGATCGCCATATCTTCGGCCAGTTCGCCGAGCACCTGGGCAGCGGTATCTATGGCGGTATCTGGGTCGGCAAGGAGTCGACGATCCCGAATACGCGCGGTATCCGCAACGATGTCGTGGCGGCCTTGAAGGCGTTGAAGGTCCCCGACGTCCGCTGGCCGGGCGGCTGCTTCGCCGATCAATACAACTGGCGCCGCGGAATAGGCCCTGAGCGCAAACCGGCCCCCGGCGAGCCCAACACCTTCGGAACCGACGAATTCATGGACTTCGCCCAGCAGATCGGAACCGAAGCCTATATATCGGTCAATCTTGGCTCGGGCACCGCGCAGGAAGCGGACGAATGGCTTGAGTACATGACCTCGTCTTCGACCGACAGCGCCCTGGGCGCCGAGCGCGCTAAAAACGGTCATCCCGAGCCATACAAGGTGGCGATCCTTGGTCTCGGCAACGAATCCTGGGACTGCGGCGGGTCGATGTCGGCGGACTTTTACGTCAACGAAATGAAGCGCTTTTCGCACTTCTTGCACAGTTACAACCCTGCCCAGCCGATGTTGCGTGTAGCCGTCGGGCCGAGCGACACCGACCCCAACTATACCGACGCTGTCATGAAAGCGTGGAAGAGCCGTTCCTATTCCTGGAGCATCGAAGGTTTGTCGCTGCACTCGTACAGTGTGGGGGGCTGGCCGCCGCATATGGTGGACACCGGCTTTGACGAAAAGGATTATGCCATCCTGCTGAAGGACTCGGTCGCCATGGACGACACGCTTAAGGTGCAGTCGGCGATCATGGACAAGTATGATCCCGAAAAGAAGGTCGCCCTGGTGGTCGACGAATGGGGCGCCTGGCTGGCGCCGGCGCCGGGGTCGAACCCAGGCGCCCTGGCGCAGCAGAACAGCCAACGCGACGCCGTGCTGGCCGCGCTCACCCTCGATGTATTCGCTCGCCACGCCGACCGCGTCCGTATGGCCAATATCGCGCAGATGATCAACGTCCTGCAGGCCATGATCCTGACCGACAAGGACAAGATGGTGCTGACGCCGACCTATTATGTCTTCCACATGTATGTGCCCTTCCAGGACGCGACCTTCCTGCCGCTGACCTTCGACGCCGGCACCTATACGGCGGGCGGCATCACCCTGCCGCGCGTCGACGCCGTCGCCGCCAGGGACAAGGCCGGCAAGGTATGGATCGCCGTCACCAATATCGACGCGAAGGCGCCTGCGACCTTCAGCATTTCACTTGCCGGTGTGAAGGCCACGAGCGCTTCGGGCCAAACCCTTTCGGCGCCGAAGGTCGACAGCGTCAATACCTTCGACGCACCCAATACCGTCACCCCCAAGGCCATATCGGCCAAGGTCGCGGGCGGTAAGCTGACCATCACCGTCGCACCGGCATCGGTGACGGTGCTTGGTCTCGAATAGTCGGAGCGCGCAAAAGTCATCCGATAGCCTTCATGGATCAGCGACCATGTACAATGTGCCGTCCGTGGTGCTGGTCCCGACCATGAAAAATGTCAGCTTTATGAGAAGACTAGGCCGCGAGGAGCTGGTGAGCCGGTTCGACGCCGACCTTGTTGACCTGTTCACGCCCTTCCCGGCTCCGCATGCGCCCGAGGCCATCGCCGAATTGCGCCAGCGCGCCGGCGCCATGTTGCAGCAGCTCAAAGACGCCCTTGTCCAGGCACTCTACTAAGGGAATTGGGGGCATTACGCCCTCCTAAACACACCCGTTTCCAGAAAACGCACCACCTGTTTCTGCACCTCGCGATCGTTCGGCATCAGGCTGTGCATGACCGGCAGAACCAGATGATCGCTCATGCCCGGCCAGCAGGTGCGCGCGACCGAAACGCGGCCGTCATGCTTGCCCCGGATCAGCAGACCTGTCGGATAGGGCCAGCCCTTTGTGCCGGCGATAATGCCAAGCGGATAATCGGGCGTGATACCTTTGAGCACCCCTGAATGTGTCGTCAGATCCTGCCCGGCAGGTCCGTAAAGCCAGCGGTAAGGTGCCAACGGCGCCAGGGCATCGGCGACCTCGCTGCCCTGAAGCGGCGGCCCCAGCATGACCACGCGCCCGATACGTCCGACGGCAAAACGCGCCCGCAACCTGCCCAACATATAGGCCGCCACCACCCCGCCCATCGAATGCGTGACGAAGTGCAGTTTGGTGTTGCCGTCGCTCAGGCCTTTTGCGATGAGGGTTTCGGCAACGAAAGCCGCCAGTTGGGGAACGTCCATGCTGCGCCACGGATAGGCGAGATTGACGGTCCGGAAGCCTGCTGCCTTCAACCGCTTTTCCATACCATCGAGACTGCGCGGCGTGCGGCCGATACCGTGCAGAAGGACAACCGTTTGGCCGGCGTGACGCACGTTCAACTCGGCTCTGTCTCGTGAAATTGGCTCATCCGCCTTTCATGGCAAGCCCGAAGCGCGCCGTCCACCGATTATGTCGAGCGGCCGACGGCGGATGCGTCCATGCCCATCCGCCGTCGACACAGGACTCCATCTACTTTGCGTCGACGGCCTGCAGGATAAGCCCGGCGATCTGATCCGGTTCCGAAACCATGGACGCATGGCTGGCCGCCAGGGTGATCGTCGTCGCGTTCATGCGCTTGGCGAAAAAGGCCTCCGCTTCGGGCGGAATCATCAGGTCGTTGGACGAGATGGCGTAATAGGTCGGCTTGCCGTGCCAGGCCGCAACCACCGACGGGGCCTCGAAGATGGACGGGCTGGTGGGTATTTGCGCCGCCGCCATGGTCGCGGCTTCGGCGGCCGGCACGTCGGCAGCAAACACCGCAGGGAATTGTGCCGGATCGATCACCAGGTTACCGTTCGCGTCGGGACGCAGAGCCTGGATGCCGACCGGTGGCGGCGCGCCGGCGGATATGGCCTGGATGCTCTCGCCCTTGTCCAGGCCGAAGGCGGCGATATAAACCAGGGCCTTGATCTTGGGGTCGTCGCCGGCTTCGCCGATCACGACGCCGCCCCAGGAATGCCCGACCAGAACCACGGGCCCGGTCTGCGCGGCCAGAACCGCCTTGGTGGCGCTGACATCGTCGGCAAGCGAGGTCAGCGGATTGTCGACCTCGGTGACCTTTATCCCCTTGTCCCTGAGAAGGGTGGCGACCTTGTCCCAGCTGCTCGACTGGGCGAAGGCGCCGTGAACCAGCACGACGCTCGTTTCCGGGATGGGCGCCGGACTGGCGGTCGGATCGGCCGAAGCCTGGCTTGCCGCGGCGCCGGCCAGGGTGATGCCCACGGCGGCGGCGGAGGCAAGGATGTGTTTGAATGTATTCGACATATTTATCTCCATAGGTTGCATTGATGAACGCGGGATGCTTACTGGGGATAATCTATCAGGCCAATCTATCGGGTAGCGGGAGCGCGTCGGGTCGACGTCGTTCGCACTTGCAACATAACCAAAAAAACGCACGGCGGAAGCAATTCCGCCACCAGGGCGATCACGATATCGTGGCCATCCATGCGTAGAATATTACCTATGACGGTGACAGAGGATGACTTACAGGAGGGGCTCGCTACGACCCACGGAAGAGCGCGGGGATTTCGAGGCTATGACGTCAACACGCCGGTCTTGAATCCACGGCGCTTTGGCCGCAAGCTGGGCACTCTTGTCACCGCAGGACGGCGTGGAATGACCCAGGACGCATCGCTATTGGACAGGCTGTTGCAGGCCATCGCGTCGCGGGACGACCCGACGGTCGACAGGCTGTTGCAAGATGAGCCGCAGTTGGCCAGGTCCGTTATCGGCCAGGCGGGCCATGCCGGAGCGCGGGAATACTTCCTTCCCGATATCCATCTGCAAATCTATGCCGGCGATACCGCGCTGCATGTTGCAGCGGCGGCCTACAGACCGGATGTGGCGGGTAGATTGATCGCCCTGGGCGCCGATATCCGCGGGCGAAATCGCCGCGGCGCCGGGCCCCTGCACAGCGCCACCGTCGGCGCACCGGGTTCGGATCACTGGAACCCCGGCGCCCAGGCCGAAACCATTGCCTTCCTGATAGCCAAGGGCGCCGATCCCAATGCCGTCGACAAGAACGGCGTGACGCCGTTGCACCGCGCCATCCGCAACCGCTGCGCCGCTGCCGTGAAGGCTCTGCTCGAGGGCGGGGCCGATGTGAGGCTCCCCAACGGCAACGGCTCGACGGCCATGGCCCTGGCTACGCACACAACGGGGCGCGGCGGCACGGGGACACCGCCCGCCAGGGCCCAGCAGGCGGAAATCGTCTGCTTGCTGGAACAGGCCCTCGGTATTTAGGGCGAATGGCCATCGGAAGACTGTCCTCCCACTGTGGAGCCGCGTAACCGCCCTTTTGGCCGCTCGCCCTCCTCAGGCGCCCAGCGTAAGTTCCGGGCGAATGGAGGTCGCCGTCGCCGTCGGGAAATCGGCCGGGACCGGATAGCTGACCGGCACACGCGCCAGCCATTGCAAGACACGCGGCAGCAGGGTCTGAACGTCGGCGCTGCGCAGGGTGACAGGCTGGACGTCGCCCTTCCAGACATGGCCGTAATTGGCGATATAGACCCGGCCGCGACCATATTTGACCGCCCATTCCATCGGCCAGTTCTTCTGCGTCGCCGGTTCCAAGGCATAGGACAAAACGCTCAGATGATGCGCCGGGCCGCGCGCGTAACGGTAAAGCTCGACATCCGCCGTCATCCACATCCTGGGCAGGCCTTTATGCACCGAATGGTCGCCGATCCGGTGGACCAGGGCGTTGAAGCGCGGGCCGTGGCCGGTGCCGTCGCCTTCACCCGGGGGGATCGATACGGGCTTTTCGCGGTCGTCGATATAGACGGCGGTGCCGTACTCCTTCGGACGCCAGCCCAGGCCGATGATCTCATTATAGGCCGGCCAGTCGGCAAAGGCATTATTGCCGGCGTGCAGGACAAAGACGCCGCCGCCCTTGCGCACGAACGTTTCGAAGTCGCTCTTGACGGCATCCGGCCAGGTCGGCCCGCCACCTAAATCGTTATAGGTCTGGATGACCGCGTCATAATCGCCGAAGCGCGGCCGCCATTGATCCCACCCTTCGGCCGCGGCGGTCGGCGGCGAGGTCGAGACCGTCACATCGAACAGGCCCGTCGGCTCCAGAATGGCCCGCAGGCATCGGGTCGTCATCTGCCAATCGTGATTGCTGACGCCATCGACGATCAGGATTTTGAGACGCCGGCCCGCGGGTTTCGCCGCCACAGCGCCGGCCAGCATCATGCCTAGCCCGGCTTGGCCGGCGCCGATCAACATATGCCGCCGGTTAATAGCTGTGGTCATCGGCATCTACCTCTTCAATGGGTGACAGGGCGGCCGGGACGCGCCGTGAAAGAATGATTGATGACAGCCGCGGCGATCGATGTCCATACCCGCCAGAGCCTGGGCCAATTCGCCGCCCCGACGTGGATTATACGTAAAAATTCGTTTTGCATATAAATTAAAGCCCGCTATCACACGAGAAAGACTTTCAGGAGCAGGACATGCTGGACAGACGCAATCTATTGAAAACCGTAAGCCTGTTGGGCACCTTACCCTTGGGGCTGTCCGCCACGGCGGCCGGTGCGGAACCGGCGCCGGCGCGCCGCGCGCCCATGCCCGTAACCGGCGACAAACCGTCGGCGCGGGAAGTCCTGTCCCTCAACAAAGGCTGGCGCTTCCTGGAAGGCGATGTGCCCTTCCCGAAAGTCATGGGTCAAGGTTGGTCCTACGCCAATGCAAAAGCCGGCTCGGCCTGGGGCGCGGCATCGGCGACCTATGACGACACCGAATGGATGCCGGTGACCCTGCCGCATGACTTCGCCAGTTTCCAGGTGCCTGACCGCAACGAGAATCTGGCCCAGGGCTACCGCAAGCGCGGGATAGGCTGGTACCGCAACCTGCTGAGATTCGAGGAGGCGGACCGCGGCAAACACTTCGAACTGCAACTGGACGGCATTTCGACCTTTGCCACGGTGTGGCTGAACGGTACCCTCGTCAACCGCAACTGGTCTGGCTACAACGCCATCTATATCGACATCACACCCTTCGTCACCTACGGCGATGCCCTCAATTCGCTGGTCGTTCGCGTCGACGCCGACGCCATGCAGGGTTGGTGGTACGAAGGCGCCGGCATCTATCGCAACACCTGGATCGTCAAGCGCGATCCCGTTCATATCGTCACCGACGGGGTCTTCGCCCACCCGGTCGAGGAAGGCGGACAATGGCGTATTCCCCTCGAAGTCACGCTCAACAATTCAGGCGAGGCGCAACAAAGCGTCGATATCGTCTCTACCCTCCTGGACGCAGACGGCGCCGTCGTCACCGAAACGCACATGACCGCCGATGTCGACGCCTTGCAGACCGCGGTCGCCACCGGCAGCATGAACGTCGCGAACCCAAAACTGTGGAGCATCGAAACACCGAACCTGTACAGCGTCCGCACCCAGGTCATTTATTCCGGCCGGGTCGCGGATGAGGTCACGACGCCGGCCGGCTTCCGCAGCCAAAAATTCGACCCCAACACCGGTTTCCACCTCAACGGACGCCCGGTGAAATTAAAGGGCGTCTGTATCCACCAGGACCATGCCGGCGTTGGCGTGGCCATGCCGGATGGCCTTCTGGAATACCGCCTCAACCGCCTGAAAGAGCTGGGCTGCAACGCCATACGGTGTTCCCACAACGCCCAGGACCGGTCCTTCTACGCCCTGTGCGACCGGCTGGGCTTCCTGGTCATGGACGAAAACCGCGTCTTCAACCCGTCGCCGATCCACATGGCCGAACTGGAATGGCTGGTGCGCCGCGACCGCAACCACCCCTCGGTCATCCTGTGGTCGGTGTTCAACGAAGAACCGATGCAGGGCACGGAGCAAGCCTACCAAATGGTGCGCCGCATGGCCGCCCTGGTCAAATCGCTCGACACGACGCGACCGGTCACGGCGGCTATGAACGACGGCCTGTTCACGCCCAGGAATGCCGCCCAGGCCGTCGATGTCGTCGGCTTCAATTACCAGTATCTGTCCTATGACGATTTCCACAAGGCGCATCCGGACGTGCCCATCACCTCGTCCGAAGACTGCTCCGCCTATATGACCCGCGGCGAATACAAAACGATCCCCGAGAAAAACATCATCGCCTCCTATGACGACGATCCCTCCTCATGGGGGACCACCCATCGCGCCGGCTGGAAGGCCATTGCCGAACGGCCCTTCGTCGCCGGCGCCTTTGTCTGGACCGGTTTCGATTACCACGGCGAACCGACCCCGCACCAATGGCCGTCCAACTCGTCCTTCTTCGGCATCATGGACCTGTGCGGTTTCGCCAAGAACGCCTTCTGGCTGCGCCAGGCCCAATGGCGCGACGAACCCGTCCTGCAACTGGCCCCGCACTGGACCTGGCCCGGCCGCGAAGGCGAAGAGCTGCTGATCATGGCCTTCCACAATATGGACGAGGTCGAGGTGTTCCTGAACGGTCGTTCGCTCGGCCGGCAAAAGGGCGACATCTATGAGATGAACCGGTGGAAGGCCGTCTATGCCCCCGGTAAACTGAAAGCGGTCGGCTATCGCGGCGGCAAGGCGGTCAAGACCTGCGAAGTCGAAACGACGGCTGCGCCGGTCAGCCTGAAACTGACACCTTACCGCACCGCCATGCGCGGCGACGGCATCGATGCCCAGCCCTTCACGGTCGAGGCTCTGGACGCCAAGGGCCGCCAGGTCCCGGTCGCTCAACACCAGATCACCTTCACGATCGAAGGCGGCGACATCATCGGCCTTGGCAACGGCAATCCCAACGATGTCACCAGCGAAAAAGGCAATACCCGCGCCCTGTTCAACGGTCTGGCCCAGGTCATTGTCCAGACCCGCGAAGGCCATGCCGGCCGGTTGCGGCTGACGGCGGCGGCGCCCGGGCTGAAAAGCGCGGTCGCCGATATCGAGGTCGCAGGCGCCGAGCCCTGGCCGTACCAGGTGGTGGCGCAAAGCGTCCAGACCCTGGATAATTGGCGGCGGGCGCCGGACCAGGCGACAGCCATGGACCCCAGCCTGCGCCCGGCGGATAACGACATGAACTCATGGGGCTGGTTCCGGACAGGCGCTGCGTTTGCGGCACCGGCCACGGATGGTTATACCCTGTGCGCGGTTGAAGTCGAAGCCTTTGCCAAGGTTCGCCACCACGGCGGGACCGTGGAATGCCGGGGTCTGCTGGGCAAGTGCAGTCTCTATATCGACGGCCGGAAAGTCGCCGAAAAGACCGATGCCGGCGCGGGGCAGCTCAGCGCTCCCTTCCCCGCCGGTGAGGGCAAGCATTGGCTGAGCCTGATTTTCGCGACCAGGTCAGGCCAGGCCTTCGGCCTGACCGATGGCGTGCGCATCCGGCCGTGAGTTTGGCGGCTAACCTATGCCGCCATGACATTGATCACGGTATTGATGAAATCCAACGGTTTGAACGGCTTTTGGATCTCCCCGTCCGCCCCGGCGCGTACGGCCGCTGAGGTGGCGCGTTCGGGCGTCACCCGCGTCTCCAACCCCGCCGACATAGCCAGGATCTTGACCGTGGGCCAGCTCGACTTGATCAGCTTGATCCCTTCCAGCCCGCCCATCCCCGGCATGAAAATATCGCAGACGGCAAGGTCGATATGGCCGATATCGACATTGGCCAGGGCCTCTTCCATCGAGGCCGCCGTGCTGACGCGGAAACCGTGGTCGCTGAGCATCTGCGCCGTCAGATTGGCCACGACATGGCTGTCGTCGATGACCAGGGCATGGTGGCGCCGCCGGCCTTCGGCGATATCCTGTTCCGCGGTCTCGACGATCGCCGTGACCTGCTTGCGTGAGAACGGTTTGCGCAGCACATAGTCGGCATTGGCCTTGCGGGCCACGTCCAGCGTTTCCTCGATCGCCTCATCGCGGCTGCCCGCCGTCATGACGCAAATCGTGGCATTGGGCGCCATGTCGCGGAGCTGCGGCAGGTAAGGCAGGCTGTTGTCGTCGCCCAGGAAGATGTCGACAAAGACCAGGGTCGGATGCTGCTGCACCAGAAGCCGGCGCCCCTCCTCCATCGTTTTGGCGTGCACATACCGCCAGTCCTCGTCGGTCAGCATACGGCCGATGATCTGCGACTGGGTGAAGCTGTCCTCGATGATCAGTGCCAGGCCTTCGGCCATGGGTGTCTCCTCGTTATGGTTTTAAGAGCGCATAGTCTGATTTCGATGCGTCGGCCAGTATGTTCGTCGGATTCGCCGGCTTTACGGTGCGCTATTACCTTTTCGAACCCACTGCATAAGGACATGAAAATCTTAATATTTTCAACTACATGACCTTCCTTATGCCGCGCTGTGACTACTGCATAAGGCGGCGAAAAACGCCACTCAACCCACCCGCCGCCAGGTCAGGGTGCGCGTGGTCGGCGTACCGTCGGCCGCCGTGGTCGCGATGGTAATGATCAGACTGTCGCCCTGCACATCCATGGCGCGCGTCAAGGTGCCGCCGACGTTTTCCGGCGACAGGGCGGCGGTCAGGTGCTGGGTGACCGTACCGGCGGCATCGTCGATCGTATAGGTGCCGAAATAGGCGTCATAGCCGCCCTGGGCCCGGCTGTTGTTCCTGGCCGCCGCCGGGCCTTCCGGGATGATGCCGGACCGGTCGCGGCGCATGAACTGGGCGGCGAAATTGCCACCCCTGTCATAGATCAGGAGGCCGAACGGATCCTCGCCCAAAGAGGTTTCGGGACGGCGTTCGCCGGTTTCGGTAAGGTCGATGCGCGACAAAAGCTGCCACGTGCCGGGCAGGGTGGCGGAAAGTGGAGCGGTCATGGGCAGGTCCTGTCTTAAGGCGTGAAAGCGGCCAAGGGTTCGAATTCGCCGGGCGCCAGGCCACAGCCGGCATCGGCATACAGCCTGACCCCGGAGGCGACGGCCTGAAGCAGGCGATACGGCTGGTGTGTGACGGCCGCCGGATGCACGATTGCCGCGATGCCGTCGAGCCAGCCGGGACCGAAACCGCGGCGCTCGATGGCCACGCCCTGCCAGAAATCCGCGCCCTCCAGATCGCCTCCGAAAACGATCAGCGGTTCCGCCAAACGCGCCGCGATGTCGCGCACCTCATAGGCCCCCTGACGCGCGATCGTCGGGCCCAGAAACGCTATGCGGTTACCGGGTTTGCGCTCGCGCGCCGACGGCCTTTGCCAGTCCAGCCAATGGCCGCGCGCCCCGAACCCGAAGGCGATATCGTGGTGCGGCGCGATCAGCCGCCGGGCCGCTGTCAGGGCCTCGGCTTCCGCCGCGACGATCGTCGCGGGGGCGCGAAAATCGGCGATGGTGCGGCTGGACGGATGGCGGGCATGGACGGCGTCCAGCCGGCTCTGCAGATCGGCCAAAGGATACCGCGTCATCAGCACGTCGAAGCTCCGCCCGCCCAGCGACCCGTCACGCCACAGGAAGGGCAGGAAGGTCTGGTGCACCACCACATGGCGGCTGAGATAGTCGATGCGCCGGCCCAATTTCAGGGCCAGGGCGGCGTCGTTGCGCAGATAGGCGTCCTGGCGCACCGAACCCGGCGCCTTGGCCACCCGGTGCATGTCGACATGACGCCGCAAGGTGGCCAGCGGCGCCAAGGGGCGGACACGCGGCCAATCATAACGCCTGAGGCCGGGAAACCCTGGCGCTATGACCTGGTCCCTTTCCCCGGCCTGAGCCGCGACATAGGCCGAAAACTCCGGCCACGGCTGGTCGAGCACGAAGCTGGTCTGGCCCGGATTGACCGGCACGGCGGCGAAGTTGAGGTGGCAATCCTTTTGATTGCAGGTAGCGCAGCTCTCTGGCCCATGTGCGGTCACGACACAGCCTCGAAGCGGACGATCAGCTCGTTTTCCGTCAGCCGGCATATAATGCGCAAGGGTCGCGGCGCCTCGAAACGCAGGTCGACATAGTTCCAATAGACCGTGGCGTCCTCGCCCGGCGGAAAGGCGGCATTGGGGACGGCGGCGCTATGGCCATGGCGTTCGACGATGCGGCAGCCGGCTTCGCGGGCGGCGCGGTAAAGGCTGTTGCTGAGCTGGCATATGCCACCGGCCAGGGTCGGGATCAGGCAGCCCTGGCGCAGTTCGCGTCCGACCACGAAACCGCGCCGGCGCGTCGGCCGGCCTAGTTGCGCCCAAAAGCTGAAGGTCTGGCCGGCAGGTACGACAACACCGTCGAAAGCGCGCGCCGCCACCCGTAAATTCTGCACCTTGCCCAGTTGCAGGGCCTGTTCGCGATCATCGCGATCACTGTAGAGTGGGGTTGCGACCTGGGCCAGAACCTGACCGGTCCCAGGCCTCGCCGGCCAGCGTCGCGTACGCCGGCCCATGCCGTCCGAAGCCAGTCGTTTTACCTTCAACAGGGTCGATTTCAGCGCGAACACCGCCATGTCGTAACGGCTTAATTCGCGCGCTGTTCCGCTCGTCACGCCATCCTCCCCAAACCCGCCCGGCACACTATGTGACCGGACGGAAGGTTTGGCAAGATGGCGAAAAAGGTCGGGGGAGGACGCGCCTACGTCCTCCCCCTTGTTTTTGTCTGGCCTGCGGCAACCCGGAGAGGAAGCCTCTCCAGACAAAAGCTGTCATGTTTGACGCGCAATTTATCCAAAAAGTGCAATTGACGTTTCACGCCACTTTTTGGATTGCGCTTAGTAGCTCAAATCGAAGCCCAGCCGCATGTAACGCGGTGTGCTGTAGTTGGTGACGTTACCGTAGCTGGAGTCGATCAGGCCGATCTCGTCGCCGTCATAGGTGACATAGCGCGTCAGGACGGCGTGCTGGTCGAACAGATTGAAGATATCGGCGCGCAAGACCAGCTTGCCGCCCACCGAATACTTCTCCGGCAAGGTGTAGCGGAAGGAAACGTCGATCGTCTTCGTCCAGTCGGATTCGAGGCCCTCGCCCAGCTTGGCCGGCTCGCCGCCGCAATAGTGCGACACGTCGCCATAACCATAGGCATAGCTGTCGTCGGCATTGAGACCGAGGCAGGAGAAGCGTTCCGGCGATTGCACCAGGACATTGGCGCCGACCAGGAAGGACGGCGTAATGGCATAGGAGCCCCACAGCTTGAACGTATGGTCGCGGTTGCCGGGCAGGATACCGGAGCCGTAGTTTTCCATGCCGGGGGAATCCCAGGCATAGGTGGCGCCGGCGTCGGTCTGCACCGTATTGCCGTATTCGGTCACCGTGCCGTTATAATTGCCGTTGAGGCGCGACCAGACATATGAGCCTTGCAGGCCCCACTTGCCGTCGAAGGCACGCTTGAAGTCGAAACTCAAGGCCTTGTATTCGCGCTTGGCGTCCTTGTAATGCCCCAGCTGATCGGCGGTCAGGGTGATGGTCCGTGCGTCGGTTTCGCCCGGCAGGACGTTCTTCAGCTTGATCGTCACGTCATGATTGCCGACGTTCCAGACATAATAGCTGGAGCCCCCGACCCATTGCGAGCTGTCGAGGCCGGCGGCATCGAGATAGGAGATGATCGCGTCGTTGAAGTCGGAATCTTCCGAAACATTCTTGATATTGCGATAGGTCGCCGTCAGCCCGACGCTCCACAGGTCGTTGATATTGTAGCGGCCGCCCAGGATGGTTTCGTCGGATTCGGTGGCTTTCAGGCCGACCGAAGTCTTGGACGTGGCGCCTTCCTGGGTGCCGTTGCCGTAGACGACGCAGGCGGCCGTGCCGGCGGCGGCATTGGTGCTGTTGAAACCGGGCGCCGAGGCCAGGGACGACGCCGGACACGGCGTCGAATAACCGGCCTTGGTGGTGATGGCATCGCCGACGTTGCTCGGCAGGCCCGTGCTCGAATCGAGGGTGAAGAAGCTGCCCGAGGACGGGGCGAAATATTCGGTGTAATAGAGGTCCTTGCCGCGGAAGCCGAGATTCATCGCCGGCGGGATGTAGTTTGAGCCATAGGAGCCGAAGACCTTCCAGCGGCCTTCGCCGGTCGGATCCCAGCTGAAGCCGAGGCGCGGCGCGACATTGTTCTTCAGGTCCATATATTGTTCGCCGGACAGGTTGAACTGCTTGAAGTTGTCGCTGCGCAGACCGATTTGCAGGTTGAGGTCCTGGGTAATGTCCCAGTTGTCCTGGATATAGATGGCCTGGTTCTCGGAGCTGACGTGACCGCCCAGGTTTTCGTAAATGACCTGCAGACGCTGGTAATCGGCGACGCCGTCTCCGCTGCTGTCATAGTTGCGGATACGGTATTGTACGGGCTCGGTTCCGGTCAGCTTGGTCGTCTTTTCTTCGGCGTTCTTTTCGTGATCGATGCCGAAGCGGATATGGTGATGGCCCTGCCAATCGAAGCGGACATCGCCGTCGGCGCGCCAGAACTGACGCTCCATTTCATCGGTCTGATAGCTGGCTGATTTCTGGCCGGAGATGACACCGTAGGTGCCGTCTACGGCGTATTCGCGGACATAGTAGGACGTCGTATCGGTCGGCAGGACATTGTCGCGGTCCTTCATGTCGCCCACGGCGGCCGAGACGGAGAACCAATCGGTGACCTTGCCGTTATAGTTGGCGACCCAGTTCTGCCCGCCCAGTTCTTCGTTCGACTTGCCGTTGGCGTCGCCGACCGTGGTGCCGTCGAAGTCGTACAGGTTCGACTTGTCGGTGTTGCTGGTGTCGAAATAGGTCAGGGACAGGTGCTGGGTCGGCGTAATATAGCCGTCCAGCTTCAGGCCGAGGAACGGATCTGTGTTTTTTGTGTCCGTATAGACGCCGGTGGTCTTGTTCGCGGTCTGTTTTTCGTAATCGTTCACCTGATACAGGCCATAGAAGAACAGGTGATCCTTGATGATCGGTCCGCCAGCCTCGACGCTCAGCGAATTGTTCTTGGTCTTGGTGAACTTGCCGACATAGTCATTGGTGTTGAGCTGGTCTTCGCTCAGGTCCATCGGCTGGTAATTGCCATGGACGGCAAAGGTAAAGTCGTTGCTGCCCGACTTGGTCGTGGCATTGACGACGCCGCCGGTGGCGCGGCCGAACTCGGCCTGGTAACCGCCGGTCTTGATTTCGACCGTCTTGTAGAAGTCGAAGGGCACGCGGGCGCTGCTGATATAGGTGTCCGGATTGGTGATGTTCAAGCCGTCGATATAGTAGGCGTTTTCCGCCACCGAACCGCCACCGAACGAAGCCACGGCGCGATCGCCGGTGCCGAAGCCCGGATTGCCCATGTTCACCGTCGGCGCCAGCATGGTGACCGCCGTCAGGTTGCGGGCGATCGGCTGCTGCGCCACCAGTGTGTCGAGATCAACGGTCAGGCCGGTCGTCGTCTTGGTGAAGTCCTGACGAACGCGGTGCCCCTTGACGACCACGGTCTGGGTGGCGTTGATCGATTGCAGCGCGGCGTCGAAGCGGACTTCCTGCGAAATGACGATCGAAACTGTCGCCTTGTAATCGCTGTAGCCCTCAGCCGAGACCGTGATGTCGTAGTCGCCCGGCGCCATGCCGGTGGCCGAGAAGGAGCCGCTACCGTTGCTGGTCAGGGTCCGCGTCTGCCCCTGGGCCTTGGACGTCAGGGTGATCGTGGCGCCGGCAACCGGCGCGCCGTCCGCCTTTACCGACCCGGCCAGGGCGCCGGAGGTATAGTCCTGCGCCGCAACGGCCGTCGGTAGCAGGGCGGTGGCGATCAGGACCGGCAGGGCACCGCCGGCGACGCACAGGGTTGTCGTCGCCAACAGGCCTGTCCGCCAATATTTCGTGTTCAATTTTGTCATCTCTTCGCTCCGTTATCCGGTTCGGCGCATCTGCGGTCCGAGCGGTCTGGGGCAAATAAGCCGCCTGCGTCACGAAAGCGTCAAATGGTTACATTGAGTTAATGTAATTTCAAAAGATACGTGATGCAGTAAAGATACAATTGATGATCGATGATTGTGGTATGTAAAAATCTTGAAGCAATGTTTGCAATTAAAAATATCTATTTTATACATTTCGCTATTAGAAATTACTTATTTCAACGTCGAAATATGAGGCAAGATACGAGCTGGAAATTCAAATTAATTACATTATTTCAAATATGATGTCAATTTTCGGGCCGTCCAAAACATACATGATATATTATTACAGATTCGGAATATTTACAAAGACTCATGCCCGCCGCCAGGCGCCGATATCTTCGAAAGCGGGCGCCCCAAACAACCAGGCAAGCCAACGACAACGGGACGGCATCCGAAGATACCGTCCCGTTGTTCTTTTAGGCCGCCATAAGCCCCCGCTAGGGCAAGCCTGGCAGTAAGCTTCCGCATATTTGCCAACATCCGGTTAAGGTTGCCAAAGAAAATGGAGGTAGCCGGGTATCGCCGCGACTGAACGCCTTATACCGCCGAGCTTGCCGGCGCGTCCGCCGCAGCGCCATCCTTCGGCGCCTTGCCGTTCAGGCGGCTTGCCAGCGCGATCAGGCCGGTGATGGCGGTCAGGCAGCCGAACAGCAGCATGTCCATCGGCGTGCGGTGCCACGCCTTGTAGCCCATCATATTGGTGACGACGCCATAGGCCAGCCAGGCGACGAAAATCCACGACAGGATGACCGTCAGGGCCTTGCCGCCCTTGCGATGGACGCAGGCCATCAGGAGGGCCGCATAGGGCACGATCAGGATCATGTCGTAATCGAGCAGACGTGGCGTCATCAGCGGCACCAAGCCCATACCCAGGACCAGGCGCTCGTCGCGGTCGAGGTCGCACCACTGGGCGATGGCCATGCCGGCCAATACCATGACCGCCATGAAGCCGATCGCCAGCTCGACATTGAGATGCGACGGCCCGGGGACATGGAAGACGAAATTGGTCAGTTCGAACCAACCCATGCCGACCTGGCGCGCCATGGTGACGGAGTGCAGGGTCTTCTGCCACGCCTTGCCGTAATGGCCGTCGGTCAGCACCATCAGATAGGCGACGCCGGCACCGGCGGCCACACGCCAGCTGAAGGCAAAGGCCCGGCGCCACAGGGCTTCATCAGCCAGGAGGAAGATGACGAAATAGGCGATAAAGGTCGGCTTGACGCAGGCGCACATCAACACCACGGCGGTGAAGGGCCAGCGCGTCTTGGGGAACAGCAACAGGCTTGCCAGGACCAGGGCGTGCATGACGATGCCGACATTGGCGCAGACAAAGGTCATCGCGGTCAGGGCGGCGAAGGCCAGGAAACGATATTGAAAGGGAATGCCGGGGAACTTCTTGATCAGGGCAAACCATAGCAGGAACAGGGTCGCCGGCGCCAACAGCAGCCAGATGAACAGGGCGCGCGCGCCGGGCACGCCCATGGCCTTGACGAGCGGGTAGAAGAGCCGGGCGATCTGGGGCGCGTAGACATAGGCGGCCGGGCGGACGCCGGCGCACACCGGCGGGTGGATGGCGTAGGGCGAATGTCCTGAGCCCAGGGTGCGCGCGCCGCACAGGACGGCGTCGATGTCCATCAGCATCCAGCTATGGTGCGTGAACATGTAATAGAGGCCGGCGATCACCGGATAGAGGCAAAACGCCACGAACAGGCACGACAGGATTTTGTAACGCGTCAACACGCGCAGCACGGACAAGGCGTCCATCGATAAGCCACTCCCCCGGGCCAAGTCGGCCCATCCTGGCCAGCATCATCCTTAGCCAACCAAGGCGACATCAGCCGGAAAATACGGCCCTGTCAAGGCAACGAGATTTTTGCGCGAGCCGATTGACAGGCCGCCTTATTGAGGATATTTAATATCCTTAAGGATATTAAATATCCTCAATAAATTTCACAGGAGCCTGTCATGTTCCAACGTCCCAATCCCTACGCTTTGTCGCCCGAGTTCGTGCGCAAATATTCCGAGTTCAGCATGGCGCTGAAGACCAGCACGATCGAAGCCGCGTTGCAGCATCTTATCGAGATCCGCGCCTCGCAAATCAATGGCTGCGCCTTCTGTGTCGATATGCATTCCAAGCAGGCCAAGATCGCCGGCGAACGCGAACTGCGTCTCTATCACCTGCCGATTTGGCGCGAATCGCCTCTGTTCAGCGATCGCGAACGCGCCGCTCTGGAATGGACCGAAGTCCTGACCAGGCTGCCAGAACATGGTGTGCCGGATTCCATTTACGATGCGGTCCGCGTTCATCTCAGCGACAAGGAAATTGCCGACCTGACCTTCTCCGTCATTGTGATCAATGGCTGGAACCGCCTCAGCATCGCCTTCCAGGCCGTACCGGGCTCCCAGGACGCGGCCTTCGGCCTGACCAAGGCCAATCTGAGCTGAGCTGGTCTTTCCTTTGGCGGCGGGGGTGTGTTAGGATTTCAAACCATCCTTTGAGCGTTTACTTGACGACAAGGGCCCCACCACCACGCCCTTCGGGCGCGGTCCCCCTCCCCGGCAAGCGGGGAGGATCAAG